>JAZPYL010000001.1:0-9190 GCA_045544175.1 Acutalibacteraceae bacterium
AGGTTGATTTGCCGAAGTTGGTGGAGTTGGATAAATTCCACGATAATGATGAATCTCCTTACAATTACTATTCATTGTTGAATGACGATTACATCTGGGAAGTGCTTTCGGAATGCAGAGATGCTCCGTATATTGACGATACCAGCTGGAATTATCTTCGTAAGGGAGGCTTCGGCTTTACAATTACATCTGAGTCATTGGGCGCATATAAGCTTGCAATGTATATTACCAAGGACGGATACCTATGTACAAATATGTTAAGTCATTTTCAGTATATTTTTTATATCGGTGAAGAAGCCTCAGCGAAAATAATTGAGTATGCAATGGAAAATTCGGAAGATGCAGAATCTGAACCGTATATGAATTCAATTGCGGGAACAATTGTTGAGATAACCGATGATTATATGGTTATTGATGATTCAGTGCTTTGTAAAAATTCCGAAGAGGGAATACAGTTTACAATACTCCTCAATGACATTCAGATTTCACGTTATGTTGATTGCGGAGTTGTTCATGTGGGAGATTTTGTAAAAATTACATTCAAAGGCGAAATCTACAGCGATTACGTCATAGATTCAGCCATTTCAGCCGATATTGCGTACATTGACGGCGATGGCTATTATGTTCTTGAATAATGTGTTCTTTAACCGTAAATTATAATCTGAAGTGCAGTCTGATTAATGACAGACTGCACTTTTTCTTTTGTGAAATCAGTATTTTATTGCTGTAGTTAAAATTAACTGAAATATGCGTATATTTATTGAATTTTCAGTAAAATATGTGGTGTTTATTCATTATTTATTGACATTTCCTGCTAATTGTTATATACTGAATATGGTTATACTTTTGTAATCAATCATGGGGGCGAACTGGTTGAAATTATAAAAAATTATGTATAACCAAGATAATGAGGAGGGTTAAAATTGAAAAGAAGAAACAAAAGAACTCTTGCAGTTCTTTCAGCAGTGGCAATGTGCAGTAATACGCTTGTTGTCTCTGCAAACGCAGTGAATTACAATGCGATGGGGATTACAGCAAAATCAGTTGAAGGCATTGTGATTGACGAAACAAATTTCCCCGATGAGGCTTTCAGAAACTATATCAACAGCTATTTAGATGACGATAGTGACGGAATCCTTACAGACGCAGAGATATCATCGACAACAGCAATTGATGTAAGCTATGATTACGTGTATGATCTTACAGGTATCGAGTATTTTACAGCTCTTGAAACCCTGTACTGCAGTGATAACTACCTTACAAGCCTTGACATTAGCAATAATACTAATTTAAAGTATCTTTACTGTGGTTACAATGACCTTACTTCCCTCGATGTAAGTGCTTGTACAGAGCTTCTCAATCTTTACTGCGGATCAAATGATCTTACATCGATTGATTTAACTAAGAATGTTAATTTGGAGGAGCTTACCTGTAACTCAAATGAGATTACAAGCATTGATTTAAGCAATTGTGTAAATCTTCAATATTTATATTGCTACAACAATCAGCTTGCTGAGCTTGATTTAAGTGCTTGTCAGAATCTTAGAACCATTGACTGTGAAGGTAACTTCATTACATCTCTTGACTTCAGCAATAATCCCGGAATATTTTATCTTGATGCAGGTTATAATGAGCTTCAGACCATTGATTTAACCGGCTGTACAAATGTTAACTATCTTTATATTGATGAAAACAAGCTTTCAGAGATTGATTTGACTGCTCTTACTGAATTATCTGAATTTTCATGTCAGCATAATAACATTTCAAGCCTTGATTTAAGCAATAACGGTTATCTTTATAATCTTTACTGCAGTAATAACTGCCTTTCAAATCTTGATCTCAGCAATATCTTAAACATCAGAGAATTTTATTGTGATAATAATATTTCCGAGCTGAGTTTTGTTGACGGAAAATTTGATCTTTCAACAATCGATGGCTTTGATGTTACAAAGGCTTCAGACTGGCAGAACGGTACAGTTGACGGAACTATCCTTACTGTAACTGACACTGCAAAGCCTGTTTCATATTCATATAACTGTGGAAATGAAATTTATAGTGTATTCAAGTTTGTTTCGTCTTCAGATTACTTTGTTGAAATCAACGCAGAAAACTTCCCTGATGAAAATTTCCGCGAATATGTAAAGACTTTCGACAAATCAAGTGACGGAAAGTTATCTAACTATGAATTATTATCAGTAAGTGAAATCTATGTATCAAATGAAGATATTTATGATCTTACAGGTGTTGAGTATTTTACAGGTCTTGTAGATCTTTTCTGCTCAAACAACTATCTTACTGAGCTTGATGTAACTAAGAATACAGCTCTTGAGTATCTCAGCTGTTATTCAAATGATATCGCAAGCCTTGATCTTACAAATAATGCAATGCTCGTATATCTTGATTGTGATTATAACAGCCTTTCAGAGCTTGACCTCAGCAAGAATACAAAGCTGGATACATTATACTGTACATCAAACAATTTAAAAAATCTTGATTTAACAAACAATACTGAGCTTACTTATGTTAACTGTAGATATCTCGATATTACTGAGCTTAATCTCAGAAAGAACACAAAGCTTCAGAGTTTAAACTGTTCAGGCAGTGAGCTTAAGAATCTTGATCTCAGCAATAATACAGAGCTTTTTTCTCTTGATTGCGGAAGAAATAATTTAACAGCTCTTGATTTAAGCAAAAACGTTGCTCTTGAAACCTTAGAGTGTGAATACAATCAGCTTACAGAGCTTGATTTAAGCAATAACGTCAACTTAAGTTACCTCAATTGCACAGCAAACGGTCTTAAAACTCTTGATACAAGCAAAAATACAAAGCTTTATCAGATCAGTTGCAGTGACAACAATCTTGAACAGCTTGATTTGACAAATAACCTTGATCTTCAGAATTTATACTGCTCTAATAACAAGCTTACTGAGCTCGATTTAACTAAGAATGAATATCTTGAGTATCTTACTTGCTCAGAAAACAGCCTTACAGAGCTTGAACTGTATAATAATCCAAAACTTCTTGAATTGGAATGTGAATATAATAACCTTACAGCTCTTGATATGACATATAATACAAAGCTTCTTTACCTGAATTGTAATCATAATCAGATTAAAGATCTGTATGTAAACAATAATCCTGATCTTCAGTCTCTTATGTGTTCAGACAATAAGATCACATCACTCAATTTACAGAATGCTACAAGTCTTAATGTTTTATTTGCTGATAGCAATTGCCTTGCTTTCATTGATGCAAGAAACAGCAGTAACATCGAATCATTCTTCTGTGAAAATAATATTTGTGAAGTTGATTTTGCAGACGGAACCTTTGATTTATCAACATTCAGCGGATTTGATACTGCAAAGATGTCAAATCTTACAAATGCAACTTTAGACGGCAGTGTTCTTAATATTGAGAATACTTCAAGACCTGTTACTTACTATTACGATTGTGGTAACGGATACACCGCAAAATTCAAGCTTCTTCCCATTTATGATTATTTTGTTGAAATCAACGAAACAAACTTCCCTGATGAAGAGTTCCGTAATTACGTAAGTGAAGGATTTGATCTTGATGAAGACGGCAAGCTCTCTTCAAGAGAACTTCTTTCTGTTGAGACAATCAATGTTTCATACAGTGGAATAACTGATCTCAAGGGTATTGAGTATTTCACAGAAATTACTGTTCTTGAAGCACGCAGTAATAATCTTACAAGCATTGATGTATCAAAGAACGTAATGCTTGAAACTCTTGAAGTCGATTACAATGAGCTTACTTCTCTTGATGTAAGCAATAACAAGCTTCTTTCATTCCTTTCTTTTGACGGCAATATGATTAAGAACATCGATGTAAGCAATAATCCTGAAATCGTGGTTCTTTCATGTGAAGAAAACGAAATTTCAGTTCTTGATGTAAGCAACAATCCAAAGCTTGATACATTGTATTGTTCATACAACAATATCGCTGATCTTGATGTAACAGCTAATCCTGATCTTGATCGTCTTTATGCTTCAAACAATATGCTTACAGAGCTTGATCTCAGCAAGAATACAGTTCTTGATGAGCTTTCAGTTAATTATAACCAGATTACAAAGCTTGATTTAAGCAATAATCCTGATTTAGTGTATCTGTATTGTGCAGATAATATGATTACTGATCTGGATATAAGCAAAAACACAAATCTTCTCTCTGTTAATTGCAATAATAATGAGATTTCAAGCATTGACGTGAGCAAATGTTCTGAATTATACTACTTGAACTGTAGTGCAAATAATCTTACATCACTTGATATCAGCAATAATACTTATCTTGAAAATCTTCTCTGTTCAGATAACTGCCTGAAAACTCTTGATGTAAGCAATAATCCTGAACTGAATTATATCGAGTGTTCAAACAACTATCTTGTAGGTATTGATTTATCTATGATGACAAATCTTTACGATTTTTACTGCGAGAATAACGTGCGTGAAGTCGAGCTTACAGACGGTTCATTTGACGCTTCTGCATTTGAAGGCTTAGAGCTGGTAAACGCTTCAGACTGGAAAAATGCTACAATCGAAGGAACAACCATTACACCTGTCAACCCTGATGAACCTATCACATATACATATCACTGCGGTTACGATTACAAAGCTGAATTTACTTTTGTAGTAGCTTCAGATGAGTTTGTAGAGGTTAACGAAACAAACTTCCCTGATGCAAACTTCCGTGATTTTGTAAAGAAAACTATTGATAAGACAGATGACGGCAAGCTTTCAAGAACAGAGATAGTATCCGCAGGATATATCGATGTCGGATACAGAGATATTTCTGATCTTACAGGTATTGAGTATTTCACAGAGCTTGAAACACTTTACTGTTCATCAAACAAACTTACAAGCATTGATGTAAGCAAGAACCTTAAGTTACAGATGCTTGTAGCTTATAATAACAAGCTCACAAGCATTGATGTAAGCAAGAATACAGCTCTCATCGGACTTGATGTTGATGACAATGCGATTACATCTCTTGATGTAAGCAATAATAAAAATCTTCAGTTCTTATATTGTTCACTCAATAAGCTTACAACTCTTGATTTAAGCAATAATCCTGAGCTTGTATACTTCTACTGTGAAAATAATAACCTTACATCTCTTGACTTAACAAACAATTCAAAGCTTGAGTCATTCTCTGCTTATAATAATATCCGTGAAATCAAGCTTACAGACGGTTCATTCGATGTTTCCACACTTGAAGATTTCCACCTTGTAAATTCATCAGACTGGGATAACGCAACATTTGACGGCACAATTCTTACCCCTGTAAATCCCAATGCACCTATCACATATACATATCACTGCGGATATGAATATACAGGAAGATTTATGCTTATCCCTGATTCAGATTACAGCGTTGCCATCAATGAAGAAAACTTCCCTGATGATAACCTGCGTGAATACATCGCAAGTATTTATGATGAGGATGAAAACGGCGAGCTTTCAGTAGTGGAACTTGCTTCAGTAAAATACATCGATACAGAATATTTTACTGTTTCGGATTTCACAGGTATTGAGCATTTTACTGAGCTTGAATCTCTTTACTGCGGATCAAATGGCCTTACAAAGCTTGATGTAAGCAAAAACAGAAAGCTTAAATATCTGTACTGTTCATACAATGAGCTTACAAGTCTTGATGTAACAAATAATACAGAACTTATAGCACTTTACTGTTCATACAACAAGCTTACAACTCTTGATTTAAGTAAGAATACAAAGCTTGCAAATCTTGGCTGTTCATTCAATAATCTCACAAGCCTTGATGTAAGTAACTCAGCTATTAATTACTTTGAATGTACTGACAACACATTTGAAATTGAGCTTACTAACGGTACATTTGACCTTTCAACTCTTAAGGGCTTTGACGTTTCAAAGGCTTTTGACTGGACAAATGCTGTTGTAGAAGACAATATTCTTACTGTTAATGACGATACTAAGGAAATAAGCTACAACTATGACTGCGGTACTGATATTGCAGGCCAGTTCGCACTTGTTCCTGTATCATCTACAACAACATCTACTACAACTTCAACAACAACAACAACAACTACTACTACTACTACTACAACTACTTCTTCTACAACTTCAACAACAAGCACAACTTCAACTACATCAACATCTACAACAAGTACAACTTCTACAACATCAACTTCAACTACATCATCAACAAGCACAAGCACTTCAACAACAGAACCTCCTGTTGATGTAACAGTTACACTGGGTGATGTAAACGGCGATGGTTCAATCACACCTACTGACGCTGCGCAGGCACTTTCAGCTTATGCAGATGAGCAGACAACAGGTAGCTCAGGACTTGATGCACAGCAGATAATTGTTGCAGATGTAAATAAGGACGGAAAGATAACTCCTACCGATGCTGCAAGCATACTCAGTTACTATGCGTATATTTCAACTACAACAGATGAAATCATAATGACTATAGAAGAGTTCCTTACTCAATAATTTAATCTGATATAAGCCGGTTTCCCTTATGTGGGAGACCGGTTTTTTCTTTTGCTTTATTACAGTGGTGCAAAATGTAAGTATTATGAGCCGAAATGTCATTTGATTAATGAGTGAAATAAAGTAAAATTATATTAGATAAAATTTTGTTTAAGGGGGAAAATTTATGAAACATTTTATTTCAGTAGTGGTTGCGTCAGCTCTTTCACTGAATACTTTGCTTTTGGCTCCGTTTGATACGGCAACAGCATCAGGCTCAGCATATGAGTTTGAAAGCGGAGTTATCTATGATACAGGTGATAATGTTACCTCTGTTGTGAATTTATCCGGAGCAAGTGGTGGAAAGGCTATAGACCTTAAGGATTCGGGAGACTCGGTAACTCTCAATGTCAATGCTTCTGATACAGGACTCCACAAGCTTACAATACGATATAGTCAGCCATACGACGAAAACGGAAAATATCAGGACGTTATAGTGAACGGTCAGAATGTCGGACAGATTTTATGCGGTTTTACCGGTGAAAACAGCTTTTCCGACGTAAGCATAACTGCTAATCTCAGAAGCGGAAGCAACACTGTAGAGGTAAAGGGCTCGTGGGGCTGGACATATCTTGATAAGCTTACAGTTGAAGAGGGAAGCGGTAGTAACACTTCAGTCAGCGGAGTGCTTTCAAATTCAAATGCAACAGCTCAGACAAAGGCCTTATACAGCTTCCTGTGTGATACATACGGCAATTACGTTATTTCAGGACAGCAGGAGTCTACCTGGATGGGCAGTGAAAACTATGAGTTTGATATCATAAAGAATTCAAGCGGAAAATATCCCGCCATAAGAGGTCTTGACTATATGGGCGATGACTTTTCAGGCTGTAACAGAAGAGCGATTGACTGGTATAAAAAAGGCGGTATTGTAACTATATGCTGGCACTGCGGAAGCGATTTCAGAGGAAGTCACACTGAATCTCTTGAAACTAATCTTGACTGGGAACGCGCTCTTACAGAAGGAACCAACGAATACAACGCTCTTATTGCGGGTATGGACAAGGGAGCAAAGGCTCTCAAGGAGCTTCAGGATGCAGGTGTACCTGTAATCTGGCGTCCCTTCCACGAACTTGACGGAAAGTGGTTTTGGTGGGGAAAAGGGGGAGCAGAAAATTTCAAGAAGCTCTGGCGCATAATGTATGACCGCTACACAAATTACTGGGGACTGAATAATCTTATCTGGAATCTCGGCTATTGCGGAGATGTAAACGACGGCTGGTATCCGGGGGACGAATATGTTGATATTATCGGAGCAGATACATATGTAAATCATACAGATTCCCTTATAAATATGTATCAGAAGACAGCTCAGATAGCAAACAAGCCTGTATGTCTCCACGAAAACGGACCCATTCCTGACCCTGATAAGCTTCAGGCAGACGGCTCAAAGTGGCTTTGGTTTATGACCTGGCATACCTCATTTATTGATAATCACGATATAAATACCTCTTCATACGTAAATAAGGTCTACAACAGCGACTATGTGCTTACTCTTGACGAGCTTCCTGACGTTTATAACTACAAGGCTCAGGAGCCTGAAACAGAAAAAATCAAGGGAGATGTCAATACTGATGGAAAATTCAACGTGGCAGACCTTACAATGCTTCAGAATTTCCTTCTCAGAGGAGGAAACCTTACTGACTGGCAGGCGGGCGACCTTTGCGAAGACGGAATAATTGATGTTTTTGATATGATTGATATGAGAAAAATGATAGTTAAGGACAATGATGCTCCACAGGAGGAATCAAAGATTACTCCAACTGAGTATATGAATATTGCAAGAAGCAATATAGTTGACAGTCTGCCATACGGTCTGACAGACTCAGTAAGCGGAGTAGACTACGGTGAAATGAGAAGCTGTACATACTACTCCACAACAAGAGAGAGAAATACTCCCGTAAGAGTACTTCTTCCCGCAGGCTACAACGAGAATGAGAAGTATCCCGTGCTTTATATGCTTCACGGTTACTGGAATGACGAGACAACCCTGTCCTCGTCCGACTCAGGACTTCAGAACATAATCGGCAATATGATTGCAAAAGGCGAAGCCGAGAAAATGATTGTGGTATTCCCGTATATCTACACAAGCAAGGATATGCCCTATTGCACAGGAATGGACGATATAAACAATCAGAATTACGATAACTTCATCTACGACCATGAAACTGACCTTATGCCCTGGATTGAGAGTAACTTCTCTGTAAAGACAGGACGTGAGAATACTGCAATAAGCGGATTTTCAATGGGCGGAAGAGAATCTCTTTACATCGGTATAAAGCTTTCGCACAAAATAGGATATGTAGGAAGCGTATGTACAGCTCCGGGAGTAGCTCCCGGAATGCTCAGCGAGAGTGAAATGAGATTTGAAAATATGCCCTATATGGTGCTTGTAAGCGGAGCTGTCTATGACGGAGTTGTAGGAAACTGTCCTGAAAACTATCACAATATGTTTACAGCAAACGGAGTAGACCATATCTGGAATTCAATTCCCGGCGGAGGACACGACAATAACAGCATACAGCCTCATTTTTATAATCTTGTGAAAAATATTTTCAGAGTATAAAGATTTTCGTATCTGATAATACAAAACAAAAGCGGAGCTTTTAAGGGTACTGTCCATAGGGAAGTATTATGCGTATTTAGTGGGGGAA
>JAZPYL010000002.1:0-8681 GCA_045544175.1 Acutalibacteraceae bacterium
AGAGCTTGGAAGAAATATCCATATAAATATCAAAAGTACAACCCTAAAGTCAGCACTAAAAGCCCTAAGATTCTTCGCAAAGCTCAGAATGACAAAGGCAACTTTCCCGATACGTCAGAAAAGACGGACCTTTATAATTAACACCGAAACATTTTTAAGCAGAACCGAAACGGCACAATCATTTCGGACACGGCAAGCCGTGTCCCTACCTCAACACCTACAATTAAGGATAATAAAAAACGGCCAATGGCCGCCCCTACAATATAAAACCGACGGATTTCCCCGTCACAACCCCATCCTTCTGCGGAAAAGAGCAAAAAAGAAAGGCCACGGAAAATCCGCGACCACAATTCTGCACTCTGCATTCTGCATTCTGCATTAAAGAAAGGTCACGGAAAACCCGCGACCGAACTTATTCCCTCTTCACTATTACTTCTTACCTCAAAAAAGGACGGCTCAACGGCCGCCCTTACGGTTTTATTCATCTTTTTCCGTCTCCTGCTGAGCCTTCTCTGCCTCAGCTCTTTCTCTTTCAGCCATCACCTTTGACGGTGACTTCCACAGATGAAGAATACCTTCATCGTTAAGAAGCTTGAGCATAACAACTATAATCGGTGCAATGAACATACCGAGCACACCGATAAACTTAAGACCGATATACATAATGGATATTGTAAGGAAGGGCGGAAGACCAAGCTGACCTGCAACGAACTTCGGCTCAATAATCTGACGTATAACGGTGATGGTGGCATAAAGAATAATAAGACCGATTGCCATACCGTAATTCCCTACAATAAGAGAATATGCCGCCCAGGGAAGAAGAATCGTACCTGTGCCGAGAATGGGAATAATGTCAATAATTGCTGTTACAAGAGAAATGACGGCAATATAATTTGACGAGAAAATACCGAGCAGACTGAGTATAGAAAGACCTATGGACATTTCTGCAAAGGTAATGCAGATAATCGAAAGATATGCCTTGCCCATTTTGCCCAGAGAGGACTTCAGAAGAGTCTTGGCTCTTACAAAGTCCTGAGCCTTCTCAGGCGGGAACTGACAGATAATGAATTCTGTAATAAGATTAAAGTCAGCCGTCATAAAGCAGGCGGCAACAATGGAAATAACTGCAGCGATTACTACAGAAGGAATCTGTCTTGCCGTGGAGATAACACCCGAAATAGGAGTAGTAATCCAGGAGAGACTGAAGGAACCGCCTATGGAGCCTGCCAGCTCGTCAGGCAGAGTTGTGCTTGAGCCTGCAAGCCACTCTCTGAGCTCAGTAAAGAGAGTTCCGACACCGTCGCTGAGTGACTCACTTAAAAATGCGGGCAGATTGGAAATAAGGCTCATTATTGCATCTTCGACAGTGTTTATAAATTCATCAACATTCTGAAGCTGAAGAATTACATAATCAATAAAGCCTTTGATCTCTTCGGCTATTCTTACGCCGATAAGAGACATAAGGAAAACAGCAACTGCAAGAAGTCCGAGCACACAAAGTGTCGAGGCAAAGCCTTTTTTCAGAGGAGTCTTCTTAAGCAGAAAGTTTTTCGGTTTCTGAAGAAGGGCGGCGATAATGTAAGCAAAAAGAATGGGAAAAAGAGTACCCATAGCGTATTTGAATAACAAAACGCACAAGGCGAGCACCAATCCGTAATAAACAATATTAATTATAGCTTTACGCTTTCTTTCAACGTCTGTCAATTCCAACACCTCTTTTTTACGGAATATATATATTTTAACCTATGATTACATTAAAATCAATCTATTTAAGAAAAACTAAAAAAATTTTTAACTAAATACTTTCATTAATCGGTAAAATGTGATATTATACCTTTATATTTTTGTACGGAGACATTTTTTTACCGTATAAAAAACCGGAAAGGTCGTGAAAAAATGAACGTTGCAATTTTAGGCTACGGAGTTGTAGGTTCAGGTGTTGCTGAAGTTATCAGTAAAAATGCCGATATTATGAAAAAAAACAGTAATGTTTCCTTGGAGCTTACTCATATTCTCGATATAAGAGACTTTGAAGACTGTCCCTTTGAGGATATTATTACCAAGGACTTCTACGATATTTTAAATGACAGTGATGTTGATATTGTTGTTGAAACAATGGGCGGAGTAAATCCCGCTTTTGAATTTGTTTCAAAGTGCCTTAAGGCAGGTAAGCACGTTGTCACATCAAATAAGGAGCTTGTTGCTACAAGAGGCTTTGAGCTTCTTGAAATTGCAAGAAGAAAGGATGTAAACTTCCTCTTTGAAGCTGCTGTAGGCGGAGGCATTCCCATTATAAGACCTATCAGCCGCTGTCTTGCAGGTAATAATATCAGCGAGGTTGCAGGTATTCTTAACGGAACATCTAATTTCATTCTTACTAAAATGATAGCAGAGAATATGAAATTTGACGATGCTCTTAAGCTCGCTCAGGAAAAGGGCTATGCCGAAAAGGACCCCACTGCCGATGTTGAAGGCTTTGATGCTCTGAGAAAAATCTGTATTCTCGCTTCTCTCTGCTTCGGCAGCCACGTTTATCCCGACGGCGTTTACTGTGAAGGTATTTCAAAAATCACCCTTGAAGATGTTGACTTTGCTGCCTCATACGGCTGTGTAATCAAGCTTATCGCCAGAGCGAAGAGAATGAGTGAGGATAAAATAACACTTATGGTTTCACCCTGCTTCGTAAAAAATGACAGTATGCTTGCAGGAGTAAACGGTGTATTCAACGCTTGTCTTGTAAGAGGCGACGCCGTAGGTGATGTTATTCTCTACGGTCAGGGCGCAGGCAAGCTTGCAACAGCTTCTGCCGTTGTAGGTGACGTTATTGACTGTGCTTCAAACACCAAGGAAAGAAAATTCTTCGGCTGGGACGACAGGAAGGAAGGCTTCGTTGCCGACTATCTTGAGGATGAAACAGCTCTTTATGTAAGATGCACTGCCGAAAGCATGGAAAATGCAAAGGCAGAAATTGCGAACTCCATAGGTCAGGTAACTTACCTTGAAAGAGAAAATCAGCAGTTTGACGAACTGGCTTTCGTAACACCCGTTATGAAGGAAAGAGATTTAAGAAAAGCACTTGCTAAATTATCCGTTTCTGTTGTTAATACAATCAGAACCGTTGATTATTAATATTTAGGAGGAAGAGTATGGCACTCATAGTACAGAAATTCGGTGGCTCTTCTGTTGCAAATGCAGAAAGAGTAATGAATGTTGCCCGCATTATTACCGACACCTACAAAGAGGGCAACAGTGTTGTAGTTGTGGTTTCCGCTCAGGGCGATACCACTGACGACCTTATCGAAAAAGCTCAGGAAATCAATCCTTCTGCTTCAAAAAGAGAAATGGATATGCTCCTTACTGCCGGTGAGCAGATTTCAATTGCACTTCTCGCAATGGCTATTGAAAAGTTAGGCTATCCCGTTATCTCACTTTTAGGCTGGCAGGCAGGCTTTATGACGAACTCTGCTTACGGCTCTGCGAGAATTCACGAGGTCAGGGCTGAAAGAATTCAGAGCGAAATCGACAAAAAGAAAATCGTTATTGTTGCAGGCTTCCAGGGCATCAACAAGTATGACGATATCACAACCCTCGGCAGAGGCGGCTCCGACACAAGCGCAGTTGCTATTGCAGCATCCCTTCATGCAGACCGCTGTCAGATTTTCACCGACGTTACAGGTGTATTCACCGCTGATCCGAGAAAGGTTGAAAATGCACAGAAGCTTGCAGACATCACTTATGATGAAATGCTTGAATTTGCAACACTGGGCGCACAGGTTCTCAACAACCGCTCAGTAGAAATGGCTAAGAAATATAACGTAGAGCTTGAAGTTCTTTCCAGTATGGTAAGAGAAAAAGGAACAATTGTCAGGGAGGTAGCTAATATGGAAAAAATGTTAATCAGAGGCGTAACAAAAGATACAGACATAGCAAGAATTTCAGTTGTAGGTATGAAGGACATTCCCGGTAATGCATTCAAAATGTTCTCAAGGCTTGCACAGAAGAAAATCAACATCGACGTAATTCTCCAGTCCGTCGGCCGTGACGGTACAAAGGATATCTCCTTTACATGTGCCAAGAGCTGTGCAGACGATGCAGTTGCTATTCTTGAAGATATCTTCGCTATGGAGGGCGCAACCGTTTCTGCTGACACAACAGTGGCTAAGATTTCAATTGTAGGTGCAGGTATGCAGTCTCACTCAGGTACAGCTTCAAAGATGTTCGGTGCTCTTTATGAGGCAGGCATCAACATCAGTATGATCTCCACAAGCGAAATCACAATCAGCGTACTTATCGATAAGGAGCTTGCCGACAAGGCTGTTTCAGCTGTTCATAAGGCATTCTTCGGCTAATTAATAATTAAAAGGCTGTCGTCTTAACGGCGGCCTTTTTGCTTTATCTATTGAAATGTGAAAATTAAAATGGTAAAATCTTTCTGTGAAAGGAGAGATAAATATGAAAGAACGGAAAAATATACCAATTATCATAAAAGATAAGCTCAAGGAAATAAAAACCCACTGGAAAAAGGCACCTGAGGGAAAATATGTATCCTATAAAGAGCTTGTTTCATACTCTGTCGGCGGTGCAGGTGTATATTTCATCTTTTCTCTTGTAGGAATGATTGCACTGAGCGCAGGCAGTATGATAGTCGGTGCCTCCATAGGTATCAAGGCTATTGACCTTCAGACAATGAATGCACTTTCCGTTATTCTCAGTCTGCTTATTGCTCCGACCAGAGCAATGATGTTTGATAACACCCGAAGCAAAATGGGCAAATTCAGGCCCTATATACTCTATCTGGGTCTGCCTACGGCTATTCTTGGTAATGCCTTTGTATTTATGCCTTATGAAAGTATGACATACAATGAAAAATGTGTTACCGTTTTTGTAATTTATACTCTTTTACAGTTCTTTTCACCTTTTTATCAGTCTGCTTATGTCAGTCTTGTTCAGGTGCTTTCCCCGAATTCCCGTGAAAGAGGCTGGATAATAGAAATCAGCTCAATTATTTATTCCTTTGCCCCTACTGTAATAAACCCCACCCTTCCTCTTATCGGCAAGCTTGAGGACCTTTCCACCTACAGAAAGGCCTTCCCCATATTCTGCATTTTAGGTCTTGCCGTAAGTATGGCAGCTGTTTTCGGTACGGAAGAAAAAATTATTGTACCCAGAAATTATGTGCAGAAAACGAGCTTCAGAGAGGGTCTTAAAAAGGTTTCTAAAAACAAATACTTCTGGATTATCAACTCTTCCGGCTGGCTGGGCTTCCTCAATACAGGCTACGGCAATCTGTTCCAGTGGATTTTCTATTACGGAATGAACAATCCCTCACTTTATGCCCTTATGGTTGTTCTTAAGGGTGAAGCATCTACACCCGGTATGGTTCTTGCCGCGCCGATTATGAACAAGATAGGTAAAAAGAAAATCTGTTTCCTGTCAATATTCGGTCAGGTTTTCAGCATCGCTATGATGCTTGTCTGCTACAAAAACTATGTGCTTGTGTTTGTCTTTATGTTCCTTAAGGATATGTTCGGCGCACTTTCCATAATCTATATCCCCGCTATGAATGCGGATATGATGGATTATCAGCAGTATAAAACCGGTGACAGACTTGAGGGATTCATCGGTCAGACGGGTCCTCTTCTCACCTCTGTAATTTCTCTTGCCACAGGCTACGCTATCCCCCTGATACTCAAAAGCCTCGGTCTTACCAACAACTACGATTCCCTTTACGATGAGGCCTTCCGTAATCCTATAGTAAAGGCTATACTTTTCTGCAGTCTTATCGGCACCGCTATGTCAGCAATACCCTTCTTCTTCTATGATCTGAGCGAAAAGAAGAGAGCAAATATGATTAAGGTGCTTAAAATCCGTGCCGTATTCGAAGACTATATAAACGGTGTATTTTCCGAAGAAAAATTCACTGAGGTCGTAAAGGACATCAGTGAGGCAGAAAAAATTCTCTCCGATAAGAGCTGCTACGGCGCCGAAGATATTGAAGGGGCAGAGCTTACTCTCAAGGAGCTTCAGAAATTCGGAAGTAACGAATACGCCGTAAAGCTTCAATGGGCAGAAAAGCTTGTCTCAGGCGGACTTTCCTCACTGAGCACCTTCAGCCTTGATGCTCTTGAAGAAGCAAAAGGACTTCCGGCAGGCACAAAGGAAGAAAAGAAGGTAAAGAAAGAAATGCTTTCCTATCTTAAGTCTCTTGAAAGAAGCGCAGAAATTATCAGCACACACTACCCGGAGGGACTGCGTACTCCCGAAGCCGGTGCCGCTGACCGTATAAGCCGTATGAGTGAGACCACAAAGGAAGAAAGAAAACAGAAAAAGCTTGCGCAGAAAAAGCTTGAAAAGGAATTACAGCTTTATAATATTGCCGCAAAGCCTTATATTGACGCAGAAAACCTTATTAAGCTGAAGACTGCATACGAGGAATATGAATCACTCAAAGCAAAGTACTCAGCATAATATAATCAATTTTATCCCTGAGGTGACCCTATGAAAAACAAAGGACTTATGACAAAATGGTTCTTCCCATATTTTAAAAAGCATAAAAAGGTACTTATCCTTGACCTTTTCTGTGCTTCCCTTACAACAGGCTGTGAGCTTGTTCTTCCTATGATGGTGAGGGAAATTACAAGCATAGCCACAACGGATATTTCAAAGCTTACCCTTGAGCTTATTCTTTCAATGGCTGCTATATATGCCGTGCTTAAAATCATAGATATGTGTGCAGGCTACTATATGATTTACGTCGGTCATGGTATGGGCGTAAAAATTGAAAAGGATATGAGAGAGGATATGTTCTCGCACCTTCTCACAACGCCCTTCAGCTTCTTCGACAAAACCAAGGTCGGCCAGCTGATGTCAAGAATTACTACAGACCTTTTCGATATTGCCGAATTTTCCCATCACTGCCCCGAGGAATTCTTCATTGCAGGTATAAAGGTAGTTGTTTCCTTTACTGTTCTTACGATGATTAATCCCCTGCTGACAGTCTCAACCTTCATTGTAATCCCCCTCATCTTCTACGGCACTGTGTATTTCAGACGCAAGATGAGAAAGGTTTTTGCTGAAAGAAGAGTGATTGCAGGTGATGTCAACGCACAGACTGAGACAACTCTCCTCGGTATCAGAGTCGTAAAATCCTTCGGCAACGAGGATACAGAAAGAGGTAAGTTCAACAAGGAAAGCACTCACCTTTCTGAAGTGCAGACAGCCTCCTACAAATATATGGCAAGACTCAATGCCGTTGTAAGACTCTTCGACGGTCTTATGTACATCATTATGATTCTTCTGGGTGGATTTTTCCTTATCAAAGGTAAAATCACTGCAGCAGATATGACGGCATATCTCCTTTACATAGGTATGCTTATTGCAGCTATTAAAAGAATCGTCGAATTCACCGAGCAGTTTGAAAAAGGCGTAACGGGCATTATGCGCTTTGCAGAAATTATGGAGGTGCCTTCCGAGAAGGGCTACGAGGCCACCGGCATCATCGAAAATGTTCAGGGCGATATCGACTTCGAGAACGTCACCTTCAGCTACAGCAGTGAAAAAGGAAATGTCCTTGCCAACATAAATCTCTCCGTCAAAAAAGGCGAAAATATTGCCATTGTCGGTCCCTCCGGCAGCGGTAAAACCACTCTCTGCAGTCTTGTATCAAGATTTTATGAGCTCACCGACGGTAAAATCAAAATCGACGGCAAGGATATAAACGAAATCAGTCTCGAGTCTCTGCGCTCAGCTATCGGTGTTGTTCAGCAGGACGTTTATCTCTTCTCAGGCTCAATTCTTGAAAATATTGTTTACGGCAAGGAAGGTGCCACAAAGGAAGAGGCTGTCGCCGCCGCAAAACGAGCAGGTGCTCACGAATTTATTGAATCTCTTCCCGACGGCTATGATACCTATGTGGGCGAAAGAGGCGTAATGCTTTCAGGCGGTCAGAAGCAGAGAATAAGTATTGCAAGGGTGTTTATTAAAAACCCTCCCGTTGTTATTCTTGACGAGGCTACATCTGCACTTGATACGGAAAGTGAGCAGTATATCAAGAAATCCCTCGCCGAGCTTACAAAGGGCAGAACAACCTTTACTATTGCTCACAGACTTTCCACTATCCGTAACGCTTCAAGAATTATTGTACTTACGGAAAAGGGAATCGAAGAGCAGGGCACTCACGATGAGCTTATGGCCATGGACGGAATATATAAAAGGCTTAATGAGAATGATGAGTAAAGCTTTTTGAATGCGCAATTCACAATTCGCAATGCGCAATCGCGACGTACGGACGTGGAAAAGGATAAGTTGTACCCACCCCGTTGGGTTAGTAAAATGAAGTCGCTCACAGCGAATGAAGTTGCCTTAGGGCAAATGAAGTTGTTCCTTGCGGAACAATGAAGTGCTTCGCAATTATGGTCGCGGGTTTTCCGCGACCTTTCTTTTTTTGCTCTTTTCCGCAGAGGATACGGGGTTGTGACGGGTAGGTCCGTCCATTGGAACCCATCCGTCAGCATAGCTGACACCTTCCCTTTCAGGGAAGGCAAAGAGGGAAAGTGAGGGGGAGAGGGTTTAGGGGGGTGGAGGGGGCGGCGGCGAGCCGCGAAAATGCCCGACGCAGTCGGAGCATTTTCCAAATGTGTGGCACAGCCACACATTTGACCTGTGCACTGCTTCGCAGGCAC
>JAZPYL010000003.1:0-2714 GCA_045544175.1 Acutalibacteraceae bacterium
TTGAATAAGCATCTATATCAGTAACATTTTTATAGTGATATGAATGCAGAATAGAAACATTTCCTTTTCTGATTAAAAATCCGACAATCAATAATACTATGCCGACAACAGTTGAAACAACCGCAGAAATTATATTTTCAGTTAGTATTTGTGTTGCCATTGAAACAAACAATTCTTTACCTATTATTATCAATACAGGAAGCAAAACAACAATAAGAACGGATGTATATATAGCGACCTGAAAATTTTGATGCTTTTTGTTCTTTTGTACTTGTTCAAAAACAGAAATCAAATTTTCATCTGCTGTTTCTTTAATATTCTCAATAGATAGTCGTTTGCCTGCTAACAGTTCATTTACACTAACACCAAAGTATTCACTTAAAGATACAAGCGAAGTAACATCTGGATAACCTTTGCCTGTTTCCCATCTTGAAACAGCTTTATCAGAAACATTAATTTTCGCTGCAAGGTCCTTTTGTGTGAGCTTGTTTTCTTTCCGGAGTTCAGTGATAAAATTACCGCATTCTTTTGAGGTCATGTTAACACCACCTTTTACAAAAGAATATCATAAAAACGCTGAATTTATCAACCTATGAATCGTAGAATTTGCATATAATAGATGTTTTTAAATATAGTTTTATCGCTTGTTTTTTCTGCCTTTATTTTTGCTCAATATAGCTAAGAACCTGAGAACAACAAAACCGACCAAAAAAGTTGCGACAAAAAAGCATAATGATACTGTAATTGAACGCTTTAAATCTTCGGTTCTGTTTAAAAGCATAATATAGCAAAAAAATGAAGCAATAGAAGTGATAATAATACTTGTAAAAGCATCTCTTGCAGGGGTGATTTTCTTCTTTGAAAAAATATCCCACAATCCGTTTTTTATCGTCATAATGACGCAAGTGCAACCGCCTATCAATAAGGGTAAACTTTCCGCAATAATATATCTGAAATCTACAAGCATAGCAAATTCTATCAGTATAATTATAAACCCTATAAAAAACATCGTCATAAGAGAAAACTTATAAACATTAACTGCCTTTTGTTTTTCATCGTTACTGTAATCTGCAATTTTGTTCAATGTTTCTTTTACCTCTTTATCCATAACTTTATCTTTCCTTTCTCCGTCAAGAATTTCACCAACTTCAACGTCATAAAATTCTGCAAGTTGAATCAGTATGCTTAAATCGGGCATATTTGAGGCAGTTTCCCATCTTGATACAGTTCTGCCTGCTACACCAAGTTTTTCAGCAAGCTGTTCTTGTGTAAGACCTTTTTCTTTTCGCAAGGCTTTTAAAAAGCTACCTATTTTTTTCATATCCATTGATAGCCCTCCCTTCAGTAAAAGTGTAGTTCGGATAAAGGATAAAGTACACGACATAAAATGAGAATTCTAAAATTATATAAACATTTTAGCACTAATTTCAAATAAAAACAAACCGAAAGGACGTGATACCCGCAATTTATCACCTTGAAGCCAAAGTCATAACCCGTGGTGTAGGTCGCTCAGCCGTAGCCGCAAGTGCATATATGAGCTGCAGTGAAATCACTAACGAGTATGACGGCGTAAAGCACGATTACACCCGGAAAGGCGGTCTTGTCTATGAGAGAATCTTTCTCCCGTTACACGCTCCGCCTGAATGGTGCGACAGAAGTAAGCTTTGGAACGCAGTTGAAGAAACGGAGAAAACAAGAGACAGCCGTTTAGCAAGGGAGTTCATTGTTGCCTTACCTGTTGAAGTCAGCCGTGAAAGGCAGATTGCAGAGGCAGAAGAATTTGCAAAAGCTCTTGTAGATGACGGTATGTGTGTTGATGTCTGTATTCACGATACGGGCGAAGGCAATCCTCACGCTCATATTATGGCAACTGTCAGACCGTTAAACCCTGACGGTACTTGGCAGAGAAAAACCGAAAAAGAATATCTATGTATCAGAGACGGTAAGGAGCAAGGCTTTACCGCCTCTGAATTTTTATCTGCAAAAAATGAGGGTTGGGAAAAGCAGTATCAGTATTATGTTGACGGCAAGAAGATATATCTTCCACCGTCTAAGGCTGACGGTTATGAGCGAGTAAACAAATATCCGAAAAGCACCAAGTATGGCAGACAGAATCCCATAAGTGAGCGTTGGAACAGTGACGAGCAGTTATGTAAATGGAGAAAGCTGTGGGCAGATATTGTAAACAGAGATTTAGAAAAACAGAACATTGAGCCTATTGACCATCGAAGCTTTGCGGCAAGAGGAATCTTATTGCAACCTACAATTCACGAGGGTGTTTCAAGCAAGAAAATGAAGAAAAAAGGCAAAGTCACAGAGAAAATGAGAATCAATATTCTTATCCGTAAAGATAACAGTCTAATTATCAGCCTTCGCAAAACTGTTGAGGCACTTACAGAGCTTGTTATCACTGCGGCAAAGATGCTCATACCTGCCCTTGCAGATGCTCTTGAGGGTATCCGTGTCGGTATGATTATCCTTGAATGTGAAAGAAAGAGTATTAACCGAATGAAGCATCAGGCTATGAATGAGGTCCGTGATGCTGATGAGTTTTATGTGTACTTCCATAAGCTACAGGATGATATTAAGACAACCGAAGAAAATCTAAAAGAAGCAAAGAAGAAGCTGAAGCTTACACCCAAGGTTATGAAGCAGAAGTACAATGCGGCAAGATGTGAGGTTGGTCACTATGAATTTGAGCTTAAAGAGCTGAA
>JAZPYL010000004.1:0-9187 GCA_045544175.1 Acutalibacteraceae bacterium
GTTTATGATGCATCACTCGATTACCTGAAGCTTTGGGAAATGGGAGAGAATAATCTTGTTGTTCACCGTGAGGGCTCATGGGATTGGGTTGACTGGGGATACAAAGCAGATGTGACCGCCATTGAAAATGCATGGGTTTATCATGCTCTTTCCGCCACAGAAAAAATGGCGAAAACTTTAGGAAAAGATGAAGATATCGCATTTATTACTGAAAGAAAAGAAGCAATCGCAAAGGGCTATAAATCACTCTGGACAGAAGATGGATTCAAAAGCGAAGACACTAAAAAACCCGATGACAGAGCCAATGCTCTTGCAGTTTTGTCAGGACTTGCAACAAAAGAGCAGTATGAAACCATAACAAATGTACTCGCAACTACTCAAAATTCAGGTCCGTATATGGAATATTATGTTCTTGAAGCTCTTTGCAAAATGGGAGAATATGACCTTGCCAAAGACAGAATAAAAGACAGATATGAAAAAATGGTAGGCAAGGATTATTCAACCTTATGGGAGTTTTGGCCCGCTTGGCGAGGCTCTAAAAATCACGCATCGACCGGTGGACCTCTTGTTATAATGAGTAAGCATTTTGCAGGTATCACTCCGATTGAAGCAGGCTATGAAAAGGTTAAAATCGACCCGCAATACACTCTTTACGATAGTATGAACTGTACCGTTCCGAGTGTAAAAGGGTTGATTACTCTGGACTACGAAAAGAATTCAGATAATTACATTATCAACCTTACTCTCCCACAAGATATGAACGCTGTTTTATATGTGCCGTCAAATGCTGCTGTAAATATCAATTCTGTACCATATTACCAAAACGGCGAATATGTAAACAACGAAATCGGCAATATCGAGATTGTGGAAAAAGCATTCTGAGAACCTGTTAAAAGGTGCAATAAACTATCAAATTAACTTGCAAATTGGTGCGAGTTATGCTAAACATCAACCCCTGACTTCTGAAAGTCAGGGGCGTTTCATTCACTGAGTTCAATTACCGTCTTCCCTTGCCTCTCAGCCATAGCCTTAAACTGTGCCGCACCGCCGAAGCTGTGTGTAACATAAGTTACAAACACATCTGCCTGCTCAATCATCCACTTGTTTCTGTAAGAGATTGCAAAGCGTTTGGGTACAGTTTCGATACCTTCGGGGTAAATTGTGTTTGTTAGGTTATCGTTCTTGTTTTTCTCTGTTGGCAGATAGGCTAAAACTACACTGTAGGTTATGGGGTAGGTTTGAGATAAATCTTCAAGCTGTCGGCGAACCATAGTGTCAAAGTTTCCGTTGTTGCCTACATAAAATACAGTTACATTTTTATTTTCAATCAAATATATCAGAATCGTCCGTAAGGTCGGCTCTGTCTCTTTTGGGGTGTCCTTGTGACCGAAGAAGGTTACCGTCATAAATATTCCTCCAATTTATAAAGCCCACCGAAGTTTGAACTCGGTGGGCTATCTTATGACCTCGCTATCTCTGTTGACTCATTTAAGAGTACGAAGACCGGCCCGCCGTTGGCATGAGGCATCTTCAAATAATAATTGTGTGTATAGCGGTCAATAAGATTCGCGTTACCCATAAACGGGTAAATGAATTTTAACATAAATATATTTACAAAGTCAACCCATATTCGGGTAATTGCTTATAGTTTTGCAGTTATCATAATATCAACCCGTAAATGGGTAATCGTAATTATGAGGTGCAGACAATGGAGTATTCAGATATTTATGTAAGACGAATCAGAAGTCTTTGCGAAAAAAGAGGAATTGCCATAAACAAGCTTGCAACAATGAGCAATGTCAGCCAGTCAACTCTCGATAATATTGTAAGAGGTATCACTAAGAATCCCGGAGTGATGACAATTCACAAGCTCGCTATTGCCTTTAATATGACATTAGCCGAGTTTCTTGATTTTGACGAACTGAATGATTACTCATTTGAAGAAGATGATGAGGAGTAAAATTTAGCCCTTGACTTTTGAAAGTCAGGGGCGTTTTCATGCGTATATCAGCTCAATGCATACAATATCATTTGCCCGTTCTTTGATGTTGTTCATACGACCAACCCACTCCAACTGATTCTGCTCTTTGAGCTCTTCCGTGATACCTTCACTTTTCATCATCTGCTCTGTGAGGGTATCAAACATATCCCGTGCCTGTTCGTCTACATCGGCAAGGTGAGTTTGGAGAGTGAGGTTGCAGACGAGATAATTATACATAGCTCTTTTGTGCCGTTGCAGATAGCTTTTTCTTAGGTTGCCCCACTTGCCTATCGGACGGTTATCCTCTTGCTCGGGGAGGACCAAATCCGGCAAATAGTAGTCGCCGTGAAGGGTGTAGCTGATGCCTGTTTGTTCGTTTGTGTAGTGTTTGGGTAACATAAATATTCCTCCTTAATCTTTGTAGCTTCATTGTACAAAGTTAAGGAGGTTTTGTCGAATGTGTGAGATGTATAACGATTGCAATATTGCTTTGGATGATTAGGGATAGTCACTATCAAACCGTCTCGTAAGGCCAGTCGATTATTCCGCCGAATTCTTTAACATTGGTGTATCCCAACCTGACAAGCTCACTTGCGGCATTCTTGCTTCGTCTGCCGCTTCTGCAGTAAACGAGAATAAGCTGATTTTTGTCTTTGAGTATACTTTCAGCCTTGGCGGCGATTTCATAGTCGGGTATGAGAATTGCACCGTCTATATGAGCCTCATCATATTCTTCCTGTGTGCGGACGTCAAGAATAACATAGCTGTTTTCGTTGTCCATTATTTCCTTTGCCTCGGCAGGAGTAATCTGTTCGTATGAATTTTCCATTTTGTTTTCACCACCCGATGTACAGCCGCAAAGTATAGCAGTACACGTAATTATCAATATCAGTATTACCGAAAATCTTTTCATTATAAGTACCGTTTCCTTTCTGTTTGCTTTAATAAGTGCACTATTTAAGTTTACTGATAGTGTAATTATATATCATAAGTAAGGTAAAGGCAACTGATTTGGTGTTAAATCTTGATGCAAAAGTGATATAAAACTCTCCTTAATCCTGTACTGTCGTGCAAGGTTAAGGAGAGTTGATTGTTTTAATTATTTACTTTCCAATATCCGAAGCGTTTTCCGCCTTCTCGTGAGATAATTCCCTTTGCTTTTAATGAATCAATTGTACGTTTCACAGTTCTGGAAGATTTGTTTATTGATAATGCAATTCTTTCCTGTGTTATTTGCGGATCGGTTTTTATGAGCTCCAGTATAACAGATTCGTCCAAAGTGACATCCAAAGTGACATTTTTTGAATTGTCGTGGCACTTTGGATCCTCTAAAGTGCCACTGATATGCAAATATCTGTTCTTTAACTCGTTCTTTTCTCCAAGCAACAGATTTCTCAAAAAAGCTTCAAGATATTCTGTGGTTTCGTGAACACCCTTCTGCAAGTTGGTGTAATTTGCTCTGACGAGGGCGTTGCGGAAGTACCATGCGTTTTCAGCAAAAATATCATTTGTAACATCAAAGCCGAGTGTGCGAAGATATTTTATAAAGAAAACTGCAGTTGTTCTGGTGTTGCCTTCTGAAAAAACATGAATCTGCCAAAGACGGGAAATAAAAACAGCAAGGTGTTTTATTGTTTGCTCCAAGGAAAGATTCTTATAACTGAAGTCACGCTCTTGCAAAATATCGTAATCAAGAGTCGCTCTTAAATCTGAAGCACCGCCATACATAACGGTATCACCGTCAAGAACCCATTCGGATTTGCTTATGTTATAATCTCTTATTTTGCCTGCGTGTTTGTAAACGCCTTCAAAAAGTCTTGCATGAATTGATATATACTGTGCAGGGGACATAACAAAGGACTTCTCTGAAATGAGCTGAGCGATACGCACTGAAACCTTGTCTGCTTCTTCCGTTCTGTCATTTCCTGTATGAGATATATTCTCTTTATAATAGCTGTGAATAAGACGGTCGGCCTCTTCAAAAGTGATGTCTCCTTCGATGTTTCTTTTTGCTGTATCTATCAGATAGTCACTTGTTTTAAGCCCGTCTACAGCCTGAAGACCAATCGCTGTATGCCAGGCGTAGCCTTTTTCTTTTTTCTGTGGCTCTTTTTCTCTCAGATACACTTCAAATATATCGTTCATTTTTTCCTCCGATATAATTTAATTACTCAATAATTATACCATACATTGCAAAATAAATCCATATTTTATAAGCAATTAGTTTGGTTGTTGTCGGTAGTTTATTATGAGAACGGCAAATGCAGTAACATTTCAGCTTATCCCTTTACAAAAGTATCGTACGCAAACCTTGCCCCTAATCTGAATCCCGATATAAAACTATCAGAATTACTTAAGCTCGAAAACTCATTGTGAGCATTCACATAATTTGCAAACAGCTCTTTTTCCTTTTCGGGGAGCATGGCTGACAGCTCTTCCTCTTTCTTTGCAAGTGAACTCAGCTTCTTTTTGAGCTTGGGTGAAATTTCCGTTGTCAGCTCCTGCGGCTCAAGGTTGCCGTAGTATAATTCTTCAATAACATTTGACACAAAAATCACCTCTCAATCTTTTGCTTAAGAAGTTTCTTATACCTTCTGTAATGATAGCCGAGCAGGTAGTCTATAACACTGTCTTTTGGTATGTAGTACACATTCCTCAGCTTAAAATGTTCAACTCTGTTTTCCTGCATCAGCTTCAGTGCTGTGCCTTCTCCTATGCCACCGAGCATTTCACGGAACTGCTTTAGGTTAACTATGTCAGGATAGGTTGAAAATTGAATTTCATAATACTGTCTTTTTGTCATATAAATCAACTCCATTTTTTAGTCTGTCAGCAGCTGATTCATATTTTGCCCTCCAAATGCCCTCCGTTTGCCCTCCGATTTCCGGGATTTTTCCGGAGGGCAACAATGTTTGTAACGAGGGACTTTGGAGCCGTTTTTTGTATTATCAGGAGGCTCTGAGGCCTTGTGCGGTCTATGTTTCAGACGGATTGCAGTGACCGCAAGGTTCAACGAAAAAGCTTAAAAATCCGAGAAGAATTCATCCCCTTAAAATCCCTCGGTGGCAACACCGTACCGGTTCAAGTCCGGTCACCGGCACCAATACCCGAAAACCTTAGTATTTACAAGGGCTTTCGGGTTTTTGTTTTTTTCTGTAAAGCATTGAGAAAAAGCATTAATATATGATATAATAAAAATGCTGAAGCATATAAATTTAAGGTGATGCTATGAAAATAATAATTGACGGCGATGCATGTCCTGTTGTAGATATTACCATAGGGACAGCCAAGGAGCGAGGTCTACCGTGTATCATTGTCTGCGATAATACTCACTATATTGAAAGAGACGGTGCAAAAACCGTTGTAGTCGATAAGGGTGCAGATTCTGCCGACTGCCGTATTGCAAACCTTACGGAAAAGGGTGATGTGGTTGTCACGCAGGATTACGGTCTTGCTGCTCTTGTGCTCGGTAAGTGCGCTAAGGCTCTTAATCAGAACGGACTTATCTACACTGACAGTAATATAGAAAATCTCCTTTTCACCCGTTTTATAGGTAAAAAGGAGAGAATGGCAGGAAACAGAACAAAGGGCCCGAAAAAGAGAACTGCACAGAATGATGCAGACTTTCTGAAGGCGTTGCTGTTGTGTATTGAATAGTATGTTCGCTCTTAAAGACATCGAAAAGGCTTATGATATTTTCGAAAATAAGCTTGACGGGGTTATTAAGATTGCAATTACCAATGATTAAATTTGTGCCATCCGAAAGGGTGGCATTTTTAGTTACGTTCATATCATTAACAGACCTGTCATTGATTATTTACAGTTTTTTATTCAACAAACCTGATGCTTTTGTATAATAAAATTATGAAACTCCAAAAAACAGGAAAGGATGTCAGATATGAAAATCACATGGTACGGAACAGCTACTATAGGTATAGATGACGGAAAAACGAGGCTGCTGTTTGATCCCTTTGTCAGAATGAATAAGCGCATTGAAACTACGCCTGTAGAGGGCTTTGTAGGCTTTGATGCAGTTTTTGTAACCCACGGACATTTTGATCACATATACAGTATTCCTGAGCTTGCTGAAAAAGATAAAACCGTTCCGATTTACTGTACTGAAACCCCGAAGAAAACGCTTATGGGAAAAGGGGTGGCTGAAGGAAGATTCAGAGTTATCAGACCTGACGATGAGATTCATATAGGCGATTACACCATTCGCCCACGTCGTTTCAGACATATTGTCTTTGATCCGATATACATTCTCACTGTTGTGCCTAAAAGTATTATGATGCTCCCTCAGTTGTTAAGGCAGGCATATCTTAATCATAAATATCCCGAGGGCGGAGAAATTGTTGCTTATGAGATTGAAGGTCACGGAAAAAAGATTTTTTTGACCGGCTCCTTCCGTGAGTATCCCGGTGATCGATATCCGGAGGATATTGACCTTCTGATTCTTGCTAACGGAGGAAGCATTTTCGTACCGGAAAAAACAAAAGGATTTATAGATAGATATCATCCGAAGAAAATTTTTGTAGACCATTTTGACGATGCTTTTCCTCCGGTTACAAGAGAAGTCAGCGTCAGGAGACTGGCAAATTCAGTAAAAAAGAAGCATCCTGAAATTGAGTTTATCGTTCCCGAAATCTGCAAAGCTGTCGAGCTGTAAGAAATGAATTCTGTGCCATCCGTAAGGGTGGCATTTTCTATTTGAATGTGGTATAATTATCTTCGGTAATTAAAAATTCATTATTCAGGAGAATTGATATGAGTAATTTTCGCTTTGGTATTATGGGTGCAGCTAAAATTGCAAACAAGTTTTGTGAAGCAGTTTCGTTACTTGATAACTGTGAAGTATGTGCAATTTCAAGCAAAAGCTATGACAGGGCAAAAGACCTTGCGACTAAGCACGGCATAAATAAATATTACGATAATTACGCAGAAATGCTCGAAGCTGAAAAACCTGACTGCGTATATATTGCTGTTACAAACAATGACCATTACCGTCTTACAATGATGTGCGTTGAAAGAGGGATTCCTGTATTATGCGAAAAAGCTATGTTTCAGAATTCAGACGAGGCGCAAAAGGTTTTTGAAGCAGCTGCAAGAAATAAGGTTTTCGTTATGGAGGCTATGTGGAGCCGTTTTTTACCTGCCGTCAACAAGGCGAAAATGTGGATAGATAACGGTGAAATCGGTATTCCTGAAATCTCACAGTTTTCAATCGGTTTTAAGGCTGCCGAAGATAACAGTAACCGTTTCTTTAACCCCTTACTTGGTGGCGGTGCATCAAAAGATATTACGGTTTACGCCTATGAAATTACTACATATCTGATTGAGCAGGAAATTAAAAACATATATGTTTCTGCTACATGGAGTGACAGCGGTGTAGATACCAATAATCATATCAGTATTGAATTTGAGCATACCCTGGCAGATCTGGCGGCATCTATTGTGACCTCTGTTGACGATAAAATGATAATATACGGAAAACACGGAAAAATTATTATCCCGAATCCCCATCATTCAAGCGAATGCTTTTTATATGATATTTCCGGAAATATCAAGGAACATTTTGAAGATAAAGAAACGGTAAACGGCTTCACTTATGAAATCAGCGAGGCTATGAGATGTATTAATTCAGGTGAAACCGAAAGTCCTGTTGTTCCGTGGAAGGTTACAATAGCATGTTCTGAGATGTTTGACAAAATAGCAGAAACAAAAAAACAATGAGTACCTGAACCCGAAAAAGCGGTATAATGCTGTGCTGATAGTGTGATATAATCAGATTGATAAATTAGAATTTATTGAAATGTAAAAGCATTTTGACTCTGCTTAATTGAAATGTAAAAGTAGTTTGGTGGACATTCCATTCGTTTTCGACTATGATTTAATTGTTCATGAACGATACAATTATCTGTGAGGTGGCATTATTTATGGAATTAGGAACAATCATTAGGGATGCAAGGAAAAAAGCAAATCTTAGTCAGGAGCAGGCCGCAGAGGTACTTGGTGTTAGCAGGCAAACTCTCTCGAATTGGGAAAATGGAAAAACGTACCCAGATATACTCAGTGTCCTTAAAATGAGTAACCTATATTCCGTAAGTCTTGATTGCCTCTTAAAGGAGGAAACATCAATGGAACAAACTTATCGCGAATTTCTTAAAGAAAGCACTAACACAGTAAGAAGCAAGGATAGAAATGCAAAACTCGCCTTAATTCTTGTGACATTAGGAATATGGGCACTATCTCTTATTGCTATCGGACTTGTAAAGACTGGCATGGACACCGTAGGATACAGTTTGATTATAATGTGGATGGTGTTGCCTGTAACTTTTTTCACTGTATCTGCAATCGTTGGACGACATAACTATTTCAAGAGATTTACGTGGGCTATCGTTTTTGGTATCAGTCTCATGTATACACTGAGTAGTTATGCGACAGCGATAATGGCCCAAAGAACGGTAGAAAGCACTATTTTCTGGCCTTCATTTGCAAAACTGCCTGTCGGATTAGCAATTTCTTTATTTGGATTAGGCATCGGAATGTTAATTCGAAAGATTCAGGCAAAACAAGACTGTGAAGAATAACAAGATAACTTCCAATTTGTTTAACAGTTGAAAAAACTAGATCCTTAGGAGAAAAGATGATAAAACATATTGCAAATATAGTCACAGGTTGTCGTGCTTTGGGTAGTGTTTTGTTGTTGTTCTTTCCTGCGTTTTCAGTAGAGTTTAACCGATAAATTCCAATCGGACTGAAACCTTAGATACAACATCCTGAAAGCTGTTGCTTTTTTATGTGTGGGTGGTATAATTATCTTGTAAAGGAGATGTTACCGTGAAAAAATTACTGTTATTAATCATTCCCGTTGTTTTAATAGTGGCAGGTCTTGTTATTTCATATTTTTCCCCACTTTTATTGTTGGGAGATTTGACCATGACACCATTTACAAATGATTACCAGATTCCCGAAAGCATTCCCGAATACCAAGTAATTTCTACGGGCGAAAAAACTGATTGGAAGGCTTATTGGATTTGGGACAAAGAAAATCTGACAGAAGAAAATACATGGATGTGCTTTAACAAAAAGGTTACTCTTGAAAATGTTCCTGAAGAACTTATTGCTCACATCTCGGCCGACTCAAAATATTGGCTTTACATAAATGGTGAAACTGTTGTTTTTGATGGAAGCGTGAAGCGCGGA
>JAZPYL010000005.1:0-6340 GCA_045544175.1 Acutalibacteraceae bacterium
GGCTCGCCGCCGCCCCTCCACCGCCACCTGAAAGTAAAAGCACAACCTTCCCTCCACAAAGCCTTCCTTTATCCACCCTGTAAACCGTAAAGCACAACTTTCCCTCCGCTATGTCTACGCCCCACCTTTCCGGGCGGGGAAAAGAAAAAAGCGAGGCATTTCTGCCCCGCGATTGCGCATTGCGAATTGTGAATTGTACTTATACTACATACCCGTCGAGCACCGCTATAGCATCGACAAAATCCGTGTATTCCTTCTTTTGAGTATAGTTTCTGAAGAAAGCAAATCTGTCCTTAAAATCTCTTTCCTTGCCTTTTTCAGTATCTTTTTCCTTTTCCTTAGCCTTGGCAGCGTCTTCTGCTCTTGCTGCTTCAAGTGCAGCCTTTGTGGCTGTGAGAAATTCTTCTTTAGTGTAGATGCCGATTTTATCCACCTTTAATTCGTGAGCAAGTCGCTCAAGGTCATAGAGTGTATTCACGCCGAATTCCGACACCATTTGTTCAAAGACATCAGGCATAAAGTAATAAATATTACCTGAAAGATGTCCGAAAGCCTTTCTTGTATCAAGATAGCCAAGCTGAATACGTCGGTCAATTATCTCATGGCTGAAATCAAAGGAAGCACCCAGATCCTCAAGGTCGTAGGGTCTTATGTAAACAATCTGAGAGTTGTTGAAATTCAGATTGTGAGCCACGCCCTTGATGTTGGAAATATCAATGACAATAAGCTTGTTGTAGCCACGTTTTTTAAGTGTCATAACGGGAGTATTGTCGTAGACACCGCCGTCAAGGAACTTTTCACCCTCAGGACCGATGTTGGTTGCAAGAGGAATATTCGACGAAGCGAGAAGATAGTCCACAAGTGCGCCCTGAGGGATGTCTTCTACAAAGATTTCAAGGGGAGTGGGACTTTCGGTAAGATGGACGGTAACAATGCCTAAGGGTATTTTCTTTTTTCTTACCTTGGCTTCGTCTATGTAGCTTCTTATGTAATCCTCGGCAGGTGAGGCATCAAAGCCGCCGTTTCTGAGAAATTCTTTAAAGAGAACACCCCAGTTTTTTCTGCTGAACAGATTTTCGGGCTCAACCAGCTCGCTTTCAATTCTTATACCCTTATCAACCGAAATGTTATGCCAGAATTCCGTAGCCTTCTGCATATCCCCTGCAGCGATGAGAGCACCGTTGATAGAGCCGATTGAAACACCTGCGATTGCATCAAAGGATATGTGCATTTCCTTAAGAGCCTTCCATGCGCCTATCTGGTATGCACCTTTACCGCCTCCGCCTGCAAGAACAAGACCGTACTTTTTAAAAATCATAACTGCACCACCTTATAAAATAAGCTCACCGATAATGGTGTTAGACAGAAGAAAGCCTTCTGCCGTAAGGGAAATATTGTCGCCGTGAAGACAGACAAGTCCCATTTTTTCATATTTCTCCGCTTTTTTGTATATTTCGGCCGGGAGATTTTTCCCGAACCTTTCCCTGAACCTTTCATCCGACAAACCCTCTTTGAGACGAAGAGCAAGCATAATATATTCCTCTTCACTGCCGCCGTCGCCGTCTGCTACGGGAGACACACCTTCAAGGAAAAGTCCGAACTCACGTGGATAGAAGAACCTTTTACCCTTGTAGAAGGAATGTGCCGAGGGGCCTATGCCGATATACTCCTCGCAGTGCCAGTATTTAAGATTGTGTCTGCTTTCGTTTCCGCCGAGAGCAAAGTTGGAGATTTCGTATTGGGAAAAGCCCTTTTCCGTAAGCCTTTTCACTGTGTGCAGATAAAACTCAGCTACAGTATCTTCATCGGGAAGAGAGAGCTTTTCTTCCATTTTAGCAAAGGGTGTGCCTTCTTCGATTTTCAGCATATATGCACTGATATGCTTAATATCACTTTCCAGCAGAAAGTCAATACTTTCGTCAAGGCTTTCTTTCGTCTGATAAGGTACACCGAGCATTATATCAAGAGAGATATTGTCTATTCCCGCATCTTTGAAAAGAGTGACAGCCCGACGGATATCTTCTTTATCTGAAGGTCTGCCGAGGACTTCTCTTTCCTTTTTTACTGCTGACTGCATACCCATTGAAATGCGGTTGACACCGCTTTTCTTAAGCTCTCCGACAAAGGCTTTATCCGTAGAGGAGGGGTTGCATTCTACAGTTATTTCAGGGCTTTCAAGATTAAAATTATCCCTTAAGTAATCTATGATTCTGCCGATTCTTTTACCACCGAAAACTGACGGAGTGCCTCCGCCGAAATAGACTGTGTCTACGGTCAGAGAATCGTTTCTGTAGCCCTCCAAGCAGGAAAGGACAGCCGATAAATAGCTGTCCTTTTGTTTTTCGTCACCTTTGAAGGAATAGAAATCACAGTAAGGACATTTTGTCTTACAAAAGGGAATGTGAATATAAATTCCTGTTTTTTTCATATGGGTTAATTTGTTTCGTCAAGCTTAAGAACTGCCATAAATGCTTCCTGAGGCACTTCAACAGTACCGAACTGACGCATACGCTTTTTACCTTCCTTCTGTTTTTCAAGAAGCTTTTTCTTTCGTGTAATGTCACCGCCGTAGCACTTGGCAAGAACGTCCTTACGCATAGCCTTGACAGTCTCTCTTGCGATAACCTTACTGCCGATTGCCACCTGAATGGGAATTTCGAACATCTGTCTGGGGATATGCTCCTTAAGTCTTTCGGCAATCTTTCTTGCTCTTGACATAGCCTTATCGGAGTGAATGATAAAGCTCAGAGCATCAATAATATCTCCGTTAAGAAGCACATCAACCTTCTGAAGAGATGAACGTCTGTATTCAAAAATCTCATAGTCAAAGGAAGCGTAGCCTCTTGTTCTTGACTTGAGGGCATCGAAGAAGTCATAGATAATCTCATTAAGAGGAAGTTCATAATGAATATCAACTCTGTCGGGAGTGATGTATTTCATATCTTTGAAAACACCTCGTCTGTCCTGACAAAGATCCATAATTGAACCGACATAATCTGAGGGAGAATAAATATGAGCATTTGTAATCGGCTCCTCGCAGTAGTCGATTACTGCCTGCTCGGGATAGTGAGTGGGGTTATCTACCTCAACTACCGTGCCGTCCGTAAGATGTATCTTATACACAACTGAGGGAACCGTTGTAACAAGGTCAAGGTCATATTCTCTTTCAAGTCTTTCCTGAATAATTTCAAGATGAAGAAGACCCAAGAAGCCGCATCTGAAGCCGAAACCGAGAGCACCTGAGGTTTCAGGCTCGTATGAAAGAGAAGCATCATTAAGCTGCAGCTTTTCGAGTGCATCACGCAGTGCCTCATAGTCTGCACCGTCAGCGGGATAAACACCGCAGTAAACCATGGGGTTAACTTTTCTGTAGCCGGGGAGAGCTTCTGTGGCAGCATTCTGCACCTTCGTTACAGTGTCACCGACCTTGGCATCACGGACGGTTTTGATTGAAGCGGTGATGTAGCCGACCTCACCTGAAGAAAGCTCCTTGCAGGGTTCAAGTCCCGTAGCTCTCATATAGCCGACCTCAACAACGGTGAACTCCGCACCTGTTGCCATCATACGAAGGGTTTCACCTGCTTTAAGGGTTCCCTGCATAACACGCACATAAACAATAACGCCCTTGTAGTTGTCATAGACTGAGTCGAAAATCAGTGCTTTAAGGGGAGCGCTGTCATCGCAGTCCGAGGGAGCGGGAATATCTGCAACAATTCTTTCAAGAACATCTTCAATATTTTCGCCCGTCTTAGCCGAAACTCTGGGAGCGTTCATACAGTCAAGACCGATTACCTCCTCAACCTCAGCGGCAACTCTGTCGGGCTCTGCGGCAGGAAGATCGATTTTATTGATAACGGGTACAAGCTCAAGGTCGTGGTCGAGGGCAAGATAGGTGTTGGCAAGAGTCTGTGCCTCGATACCCTGAGAAGCGTCAATAATCAGCACTGCACCCTCGCAGGCGGCAAGTGAACGGGAAACCTCGTAGTTGAAGTCTACGTGGCCCGGTGTATCAATAAGATTAAGCTCATAGGTTTCGCCGTCCTTGGCCTTGTAGTCAAGCTTTACGGCATGAGCCTTGATTGTTATACCTCTTTCTCTTTCAAGGTCCATATCGTCAAGAATCTGTGCCGACATATCTCTTTTTGCAACGGAATCCGTCATTTCAAGAAGTCGGTCGGCAAGGGTACTTTTACCGTGGTCGATATGGGCGATGATAGAAAAGTTTCTTATATTTTCTTTTTTCTTAGCCAAAATATCACCCCATTGGAATAATCAATATATTTTATCATATACAAGAAGATTTGGCAAGACCTTTTTGAATGCAGAGTGCAGAATGCGCAATTCACAATTCGCAATGCGCAATCGCGTCCGACGGATGTGCCGGAGGACAAGTTGTCCCCGCCCCGTAAGGATGGCAAATACGCCTTTTTATTATCTATGTTGTCGGAATAACCGTAGTGTCCGCATTAATGCACCGTATTGCAATAATACGCATAAGGCGTTATGGGGCCATCATGCCCCTACGGCAATACCCACAATATAAGATAAAAGCAAAGGACGGCCAATGGCCGCCCCTACCTGTCATATATCAAATTATTTTAACCTGACGGGGCGGGTAGAACCTACCCTCTACACACCCGTCGGACGCAATTCTGCATTCTGCATTTGAAATAATGCGACGCATTATTTCTTAAAGTTTGCTGCCATCTTTGCGAAGACAGTATCTTCCTTATTGATTATTTCTCCTGCACCTCTTCTTGCATCCTCAAGAACCTTTCTGTAGGGCATAAGCATTCCGTCAGTCATCATATTGCCCATTTTACCCTTGACCTTATCGGAAGAAAGCATTGCACCGACTGCGTACATAAATAATACTCTGCCCATATTCTTCTGCGGAAAATCGTACTGCTTATGCTCCTTATAGAACTTATGGTCAGCCTTCATCATACCCTGCATGGTGAAAATAAGGTCACGGAAAATCTTCATACCGCCTACACCGTAGAAATCTGACGGCTGCACATACTTGTGTGAAAGAGCATATACAAGTGTGTCTGCCAGCCTGTCAATTGCCCTGTCTGTGTCAATTTCGTCAGTTGCAACACCTGCAAGGAAGTTGCCGCCTACCTGACTTCTGCCTTCAAGGATAGTCTGAAGATTTTTTTCCTTGCTGTATTCTCCGCTTACAAGATAGCCTACAGGCATACCCATAGTTACGGTACGGTGGCCGTTGCAGAACTGTCTGTCATCGTACATCTTGAACCGCACACCCATTGAATGATCCTTGATTTTAAAGGCATAAATAATAGCTGATGAAGACTGAATTTCATTTCTCAGATATTCGTCAAAGCCGTCCTTATAGACGCACTTACCCGTAACGGCACAGTTGAAGCAGCCGAGACAGCCGCCCTTGAAGGGATATTCGGCAATGTTGATAACCTTGCTCTTCATAGTAAGGCTGTTCTGAAAACGTTCAATCATAGCCTTGAGCTGATTATCGCTCTCATCAAAATCGGCAACAATTGCAATCTCGCCGATTTCTGTTTTTTCCTTTGGCTCGCCCTTTGTTACCTTAACGGGCTTTTTTGCCTTCTCTGCCTTCATTACGGGCTCATAGCTGTCATTCTCACAGCACCACATAATGTATTTCCAGAAGGCTACAACGTCTTTCTGTCCCTGAGCTTTTGTAAGGTCATCCATATCGGCAGAAAGGCCTTTTATAAATTTCATTTCCATATCCTTGCAGTTATCTTCAATATACTTATGTGCGGTAACATCATAGAAATGCTTGGAGGTAGAAATCTGAGTTGCAAATTTATCCTTCACATTGACCTTATTCTCCTTCATAAGCTCAATAAAACGGTGAAGCTGACAGGGAGCAATAAAGGTATATACGGGATAAGAGAAGAATATAAGGTCTGCCTCTTCGAGCTTTTCTTTAGCCTCAGAGAAATCTCTTTCAAGCTTTTTAATAGTCTGACCTGCGTGAATTACATCAAAGTCAATCCACGGGAATTTTATTTTAAGATATTCTGTAGACTGAAGGGTTACACTGCCGTCACCCTTGGGACTTCCGTTGATTACTAAAACTTTCATATTTTACATCCTTGTCTGTTTATTATTTGTTAACTTTAATTATATATCAGTTGTTGGGTTATGTCAACTGAATCGGCCAAGGACCGATTAATGCGCAATTCACAATTCGAAATGCGCAATCGCGTCCAATGGGTGTGGAAGAGAATAAGTTGTACCCGCCACGTAAGGTTGGGGGCGTGGAGGGGAAGCGGACAGTAAAGGGTTTATGTGGGCGGAGGGGGGCGGCGGCGAGCCGCGAAAATGCCCG
>JAZPYL010000006.1:0-16897 GCA_045544175.1 Acutalibacteraceae bacterium
CAAATTGGCGTACTAACTTATTATTTTTGCAATAAATAGCATGGTCTTCCATTCCATTATTGGAAAATATTTTAGATGCATCATCCATTAATTGCATTTTTTCTTCAAGCGAAAATTGCTCTAAAAAATATGCATTCTTGTATACATGTGCAAGCAATATATCGTTATTGAGCTCTTTTGCTATATGTAATGCATCATTTATGTCTTTAGTTCCTCCATCATTGCAAAACACACGAAATAATTTCAACATACATTCAAAAGAAAGCAATATTTTTGCTTCGCTAGGGTTTTCTTTTATAGCTGTACTAATGCTAGTAATTGTATCATTGAGTTCATCTCTAACAAGTGTTTTATCCCTAAACAATAGACAAGTTCTTAATCTCAATATAGTGGGTCCGTATTGCCTTAAAAGCGAATTTTCCGCCCATTCATCATTATATAATACTCCTCGTTGGGTGTTAGAGCAAGTGCTAAAACACTGGTCTGCGAAAGCATCTAAAAAGTCATCTGGGTTGTCAGCACCACAGTTTATTACTTTATAAATTTCTGTTTCTCCGCTGTTACGAATCATCTTAATATTAGTGTTGTGTGGACACCCTGACAGTAATTTCTTTGCTCTTTCAAAGTCGTTATCTTTAAGCATAATGATTATTATAGGTCTGAGTATGCTACTTTTATGCAGAGATATAATTTTACTAATATACTTGGGCAAGATATTACCTTCTTGAATAATTATTGGGTCGATTGCATCTAGACCAGCGGCCTGATGTTCATTCACCCCAAATAATTTACTTAAACCAGCAATAATATCTATTATATTTGATGGAGACATTAAACCAAAACACAACTTAATTAATTCAGCAGTATCGGGGATATGTTTGTTTATTGTTTTCAATATAGAGCCAATTCTCTTATTCATAATTGTTTCAGAATCTATGAAATTAATCTTACCTCTATATGAACGAAAATATTCGTCTCCTCTACCAACAACGAATCTATGTTCAACAACATAAATTGTGAATGCATTATCAACCTCTTTAAAAAAATTTTTTACATCTTCCATACAAATGATTTCCTTTTTATGAACAATAAATATAATGTATAATTAATATTCACTCACAATAATTAGGTGTTATTGCCAGTTTCTATACACAACTCTCCCCGAAATTCTGTTAAAATGATTTTGCGAACACATTTTCAAAATTTCGAGGAGTGATCAAATGAAAAGTATAAAAACAGCAAGTGATGAATTTATACAAGTCATCCAATCTACAAAAAATTTATCCGATAAAACGATAACAGCTTACCGTTCGGATTTAAAAGATTTTCAGGTGTTTCTGCAAGACAATGAGCTTGACGACGCAGTTATCCTGAAATATGTGCAAGTGTTATCTAAAGAGCGAGGGCTCAAAGACAACACAATTTGCCGAAAGTTAATTACGTTGAAAATGTTCTTCAGCTTTCTTTATGAGCAAGGTTATACTGATATAAATTACTATCAGAATCACCACTTTCGCTATAAGAAAGAGCGACGGCTCCCAAAGACTTTAGCTGTGAAAGAAACTTCAAAACTACTCACATATTTAACAAACTGCACCGAAAAGGAAACAACCGTTTTTGATTCTTGGAAGAATTACCGTAACCTTGCTTTGATTGATATATTAATCAGTACCGGCATTAGAATCGCAGAGGCTTCAAACATCGCACTTGATGATGTGATTTTTACCGAACGGACAATTCTCATTCACGGCAAGGGACGAAAACAAAGGCTTATTTACATATCCTGTAACGACACTTGGAACAATCTTACCCGATGGCTGAAAATCCGTAAAATCAGACCAACAAATACAGATAAGATATTTGTAAATCGCTTTGGTGAACAACTAAGCATTCATGGTATCGAATACATCTATAATTCTGCGAAAAGAGCTTGCGGAATTAACGAAAAATCGACACCGCACTACTTGCGGCATACATTTGCTACAAATCTTCTTGCAAACGGTGCTGACTTGCGTTCAGTTCAGGAAATTCTCGGACACAGCAGTGTTGCTACGACAGAGATCTACACCGAGGTAACAACCAAGAGAAAGAAGCAAGTGCTTAATAAATATAACTATAGAAATAAACTGTAATTATATATAGGTACATATATGTTAAAACTATCGCAAAATGGAGATCAATTCAATCCGCCTTGCAAAAACGCTTCATTTTTCGACAAAAACGCTTACTTTTCACAAAACTCGACCACAGCCTTCTTAAACGAACCAATCTTCCTTGACGAAGTATAAACCAACTCTTCCTTATCACTGTATCTTACCTTAACGAAATCCTTTGTCACTTCCGCAACATAGTTCAAGTTGACAATGTAACTGTAGTGAGGCTGGGCGAAGGAGTTTTCGTCGAGGACGGTTTTCCAATGCTCTATGGGGTGGTAGGTTTCGAGCTTTCTGTCTGTCAGGTACATCACGGACTTTCTGCCCTCAATGGCAATGTACACAATCTCGTGAGGATAGACTATGCAAATGTCCTTACTGCAAGTAGTCACCGGGATGCCGGGAGTAAGGTCGCAGTTTCCGTTGTCGTTTACGGGTACAAACAAGCCGTCGCAGCCGTAATATGTAATTGGGATGCACGCCAGATCGTTATCTGACAGTAGCTCCGTTATTTCCTCTTTGGTTTTTGGCTGTCCGATTTCTTTTACTTCCATAGTTACTTTTCCTTAAAATAAAATTTGTCTTATATAGATAAAGTGCCGTTAAACGGAAAAAGTAACACCATTTTTCAAAAAAATATCGAACTTTGTCGAATTGCACAATGAAGACTACCTATGGATTATGCACTATAACAACAAAAGCCACCGGGTCAAGGTGGCTTTTATCATAGTTAAATATTAGTTTGTGGTTTTAATTCACCGTTATTCCAAATGTAAACTACGCCTTTTTTTACCGTCCACTCTGCTTCAGGTTCAATCAGACTTGCATCTACAACTTTCAAATTTTCATCTATCACCCAAACTATGTTGTTTTCATCTTTGAAATATGCTCTGTTATTCTCTATCTGAAGACTGTTCAGTGCAGAAAATTTCGCTCCATATATTTCTATCTCTTTAATAAAATTACCATCAAGGTCGCAAACGGAAATATTATCACCGAGCGACGGAATAACAAACAGATTGCTTTGTGTTACAAAGAAGGCGGATATATCACAAAAGGGTAAATTGTATGTTTTCTTTGTTTTACTATCATAAACCCACAAATTATCATCCGCATCAGTAAAGAAAACTTTTCGGTTTGAAATGCAGTATCTGATTGCACGGCTATCAATATTCAAGTCAACATCCTGTACTTTGGTATTGTTAAGCAGCAACTCAACTATATTGCTTTGTGTTAATATGTGTTCACCGTTTACACAGTAACCTGACAAACCACCTGAAACATTGCTTGTAGGTGCATAAAAGTTCAGTATTTCATCAAGGCCGAGAAAGGCATCAAAATTAGTAAGGCTTACATCTCTATACACAATTTCGTTCCTACCTGTTTTAATAAAGTATCTGTAAATCCTTGTACCATTTGAAACACCATAGGCATTTGAAAAAGAATTTATATAATAATAAAATGAATTATCATCCGCTGAAATAAGGCTATATATGCGGCTATGCTCGTTCTGAATTTCATCAACTGCATTTTTCTGAACTTTGTAAATCTGTGTACCATTTTCATTTGTTTCTATCAGATTTATAGTTTTTGATTCATCACCTAGAGTAATAAATGTGTCTCCTATAGAAAGCATGTCAGTTGAAGTCAGATAATTAAACACGGTATCTTCGTTGATTTTAACGCCATTATTAGCAAAGGCAAGTATACCAAAGCTTGACGCGAAAACTGTTGCTGCTATTAGAATTAGTATGACTACCTTTTTCTTCATCATCTCTCACCTCGTTTTTTTACATAGAAAAAGGCTACCGAAAATATCAGTGTTGCCGTTATCAGTGAAATTGGCAGTGCCCATTGTCCACTACTTACTGACAGCACAACAGTGCCGCCGTAGTCTTCACCTGAGAGCACAGAATCACCGAACAAAAATCCATTGGAAAGCATCAGCGAAATCGGTGAGAAATAGTAAATTTTCGGGGCTTTAAACACATATTGAGGTAGCAATATGGAAAGTACACCGCCCATAACGACCGTTACAGCACTATCAAACACATTGCCTAAAACAAAGCATAATGCCACAAATGCACCGTAACCTACAGCTTTTATTGTTACTGTAAGAATATAACCTTCCATCAGTGAAATATTGTAGCTTGTGTTTTCAAAAAGTGACAGGCTTTCAAGAGATGATGTGAAATCGTTAACAGAAAACTGAGCAATACCCACACACAAACGCATTGCATCTATCACAAATGAAAATAGTGTTATAAAAGAAACACCCAACAATAAGTCTTTCCTATATAAATTTTTACCGCCTTTTGGTGCAGTGTTTTTCATCAAGGTTATGTTGGTTTCATTTTCAGAAACGTAAGCACTTACAGCAAAAACTATACAGAGCAGTACCAAGAAAAAGTCTATCTTTTCTGAGCCGAAAATAAATGACCAAGCCTTTGCGTGTATGATCTCCCTGCCGGTCTTTGAAGAAAAGTATTCGTAATCTTCCTGAAATACAGAGACACCGAGACTTCCGAGTTTACTTTCTTGGAACAGTTCTTCAATAAGGTGATATTCTTCATTAGTTATTTTGCCTTTTCTAAGAAGCTCATTGCATTTACTTTTCCACTCATCCGGATTATTTATATACTCAAAATTAAGTGCCATAAGCTCTGCTTTTGCTTGTGTCAGCTCACCACTGTATGCGGCAACATATTTTTCATAAGCCTCTTTATCATAATCAGAGTTGAAATAATCTTCGCTTTGAGCTATGCACATAGCAAATTCTATAACAAGTACCCCTATAACAAATAAAAGAAAATACCGCTTTAAAAAAATCTTTTTTAGTTCCTGTTTAAGCATTATTTCTCCTCCTTTGGTAAAGGTGGCAAGAAAGTAACAGAAAAACTCCGCCGAAAATTAAAGTACCGATCAAAGAGAGAACATACATATATACAGGATAATTGAGTATATTTTCAATCCGCAGAGTTTCAAACAGCCTAACGCTTATAAACATGGTGACCGGATTGAAATATCTTATTATACCGAAAAATCCGTCTGTAAAAAGGTTTATACCCATTAATGCAATAACGCTTAAAAAACCTGCTACAAAGGCCTGATAAGATTTTGAAAAGAACACAGAAAACAAAATAGCAATAACTCCCACAATAAAAGCTCCAAATATTTTCAAAAAAGAAATCAACATAAAGAATGAAACGATGTTTATATTAAGCGGTGAATACGCGAAGCTTTCAATAGCATATATGGGCAAAAGAAATCCGCTCGGTCTGCGGCAAACCCAGAATGCCAGTAAATCTGTGATGAAGAATATCGCACCGACAACAACGCAAAATGCAGCCAATGAAAGCAGCTTTGCCCAAAACAAATTCTTTTTTCCGTTTGGCGAACACTTTACAAGAGAAAGCATCTGTGTTTCTTTTTCTCCTGCAAAAAGATTGGATGCGCAGTAAACACTAAGAAGTAAGACAAACAATGCTGAAAGATGATAAGTCAGAAGATATTCAAATTCGTTTATTCTGTAATATTCCGATATATCCCTTTGACCATAAGTCTTCTCTATTAAGTCGGCAGTTCTTATGCTATATGTATCGCCATGGGTTTCTGCTTGTATTATTATTTCGCTGTTCTTATTAAGTAATGGGTTTATTATACTGTCGGAGTATGTATACAGTCTTTGCATTTCATCAATTATTTCTTTTGAATAGACCATATCTGTATAAGCCAGTGGGAAATAAAGATTTATGCTTTCCTGTGTCTTACCCTCAGATATTTCTAAGGCGATACTACTATGATTTTTCAGCTTTTCAAGTTTTTCTGCTGTGATATTTCCCATATAATCTTTGTCCATTTGCAGTTTAATTACATCTGTTTCTGCAACAGCATCTTCAGTAAGCATAGTTTCTTTTGGTGTTACAAGCAAATCATAGTTAAAATATATATTAACCACATTTACAAACAACAAAAGCACTATAAAAAACAATAAATATCTTTGATGAATAAGTTTTTTTAATTCAAATAAAATCAGTTTTCCCATAGTGTCACCTGCCTATGGAGTGATAGAGAAATACATCCTCTAAATTAGGATAAAGCTGTATTGCTTCTGCGCAAGGTTTTTCATCGCTTACAACACGCAGAACATATTTATCTTTCTCACTGAAAATATTGCTTATCTTATATTTTTTTACATAGTCTTCCATTTCGTTTGTTTTAGCCTCTACTCGCCATACCTTTTCTGAAATATCACTTGTAAGTTTTTCGGGAGAACCTGAAGATACCACCTGACCGCCGAAAAGCAAAACGACCTCGTTTGCTATGTATTCAATGTCAGACACAATGTGTGTTGCTACAATTACAGTACGATTTTGGGCGATTTCAGATAAGAGATTTCTAAGGCGTATTCTTTCAATGGGATCGAGTCCTGCAGTAGGTTCATCAAGTATTATTACCTCAGGCTCTCCCAAAAGTGTTTGTGCAAGACCTACACGGCGAAGCATACCGCCTGAAAATGTGCCAACCTTTCTATCTCTGTGCTCAGTAAGATTTACAAACTCCAAAAGTTCATTTATTTGCTTTTTGTTGTTACCTTTAATGCCTTTTAGTGCAGACATATACTCAAGAAATTCATAAGCAGTATAGTTTTTATAATATCCGGGGTACTGCGGTAAAAAACCGAGCTTTGAAAGAAAAACGCTGTCCTTATCAGTTGTGTTCTTACCGTTATACTTTACTTCTCCCTCACTCGCATCAAGAAGGCCCACCATAATGCTCATCAATGTAGTTTTTCCTGCACCGTTGGGACCAAGTAATCCGTAGATGCCTTTATCGAAATTGAGATTTATACCGTGAAGTATCTCTTTTTTGCCAAAGCTCTTTTTTACATTACATATTTCAATAGCCATATTACACCTCAATAATTTATTGCGGCTATGCCGAATTCACTTCCATTTTGAATGGCTATATAAACAAATGAGTTTTCGGTATCGATGCAGACAATATTTTCTGTGACATTGACAGCATAAGTAACCTCAAATTCACTTAAAAGATGTCCCGTTTTTACATCGTATAGCCTGAATGTACCGATTTTATTAAAAGTCAAAATAACCTTTCCGTCTTTGCTGACCTTTGCCCAATAGCTTTCCGTTTTAGTTTTTAGAGTAACATCTGCATCTTTTCCTGTTTGCAGATTCAAAACTGTTACTGAGGGGCTTACTTCCTGATTATCATTGTAATTATAAATAACTGCATAATTGCCGTTTGAGGTACATCTTTTATATGAACCGTAAGACCACTTTTTCTGAACAGTTCCGTTTAAAGAGCAAAGTTCAACAACCGTACTGCCGTCCTCGGTATAATAGGTAAGATATGAATCTTCAGAACAACCAACAAAGTGTCGAAGCATTGTATCATCATATACAAATCTTTCTTTTTCACTATTTTTGAGATTTACTTTATAAGGGGTATTTTCTGTTCCGTAAATCTCATTGTAAAAAAGGCTTTCACCATCAGAACTCCAGCAAAAAAATATGTTTAAAAGTTCACTGCCTGAAAATGCACTTTCTTTAATTTGCGTATACTCTTTATTTCTCATTTCATCGGATAAATCAGCTGTATCTGTTGCAAAATCAGGATAATAAGCTTTCATATACTCTTCAAAATACTTATCAGCTGAAAAGCCCGTGTTAAAAACAAATGAATTTTGGAGAGTACCATCAAAAGAATAATCATAAACCATAGCGTTTTCCATAAGTGTATTATCTGCTGCAAAGAAATGACCGCTTGCAGTATGGTAATATTTTACTTTGTCCGGAAGTGTGCACCGTTCCACAAGTTTTTTCTTGCTTGTATCATAAAAAACAGCACAGTTATTTATATATTCATTGTTTTCATCAAAGTCTGCAGTAACACAGCAAATAATACTTTTGCTGACTTTTCCAATGTAAAGTATTGTTTTGTTATCGAGTATTTCTGTAAGCTCTACACTTGATTCGTCAAGAACAACGGTTTTTAGAGTATGCTTTTCTTCGGTAGTATAAATCAAAGTTTCTTCGCTGTCGGGTGAAATATCAATATTTAGAATTATAAATATAGCAAAGGATAGCACACCGAAAACAAGTGCGACAGAAATAATTAATGCTTTCTTGAAACCCATTTCAGTTTACCTCCTTATCATTTTTTTCAACAATAAAGAAGTGTGTATTAGTTTTATCCGCATAAATGTAAGTGTTGTCAGTCATAGGCAGTTCACCATTATTTTTACTGAATAAAACCACATAAGCATGATTGTTTTCTCCGAGAGCAGAAATATCCACCGGCAAATTAATTCTCGTAACTGATTTTGAATCAACGGCAAAATCCACATATGTGCTACCGTCAGAAAGTTGAACAAGCTGATGATTAACAAAAAGTGCGGCTCTGTATTCGTCAGACTTTCCAAAAACTTCAAGGGTTATCTCCGCTGTTTTATCGTCAGAGGCACGAAGCACTTCTGCACCTTTTTCGAGAGTTTCCCTATCTGTATAAATTAAAAACTTATAGTCAGTTTTAAAGGGGTCAAGCTCTGTTTCGGAGAACATTGATTTATAAAATTCTGTTATCTCTGCTTGTTCGGTTTTAAGCGTGGCTCCAATTTGCTGTGTAGGTGCATCAGTTTTCATTTTAAGAACAACACCACTGCTGGCATTATAAGCATGATAAATGTAAAGTCCGTAGCTATCTTTTGTTCCGTTATATGTGTTCTCATAAGACGGCATAACCATTGTTCCCACAGCTATATTAAGTTCATCTCCGGCTTTTCCGGTATTGGGTGTAAATTCAAGAGAAAAACTTACACTTTCGCTTTCACCTGCATTTATAGTGTGCATATATGCTTCATCGGTTGCTTTTTCGTCTTTACTTATTAATTTAAAAGCCTGATATATACCGTCAAGAACAAGAGTAACACCGCACTCCATTGCATCTCCGCCATTATCAAAAGTAAAGTCAATTTTCATTCTTCCGCCGGTATATTCATAACATTCCGTGCCGTCAGAAAGTTTTACATATCCTGTACCGCCTGCAAATGACTTGCCGTAGAAAAAATTATTGTTTAATACTTTCTCTGTTTCTGACAGGGTTGTACTTTCGCTTTCAAAGAGATTTTCTTTTGTTATTTCTGTTGTTTCACTATTTTTGACAACAGAACCACAAGCCGTCAGCGAAAACAGTATCGCTACAGCCATAAAAACAGCTATTAACTTTTTCATATTATATTTTAACCTCGCTTAATCTCATTTAGTTTTTGAATAAACAGCATGCATTTCGCCACTGTCGTCGAAGGATATTTCAACCGTAAAACTATCACTTGTTCCGTCGTTATACTTTACGGTAAATGTTATAATATCTTTAATGGCAGAAAGGAGTAAACTTGGATTTTCGTTAAGCATATCAAAAAGCTCACTGCTCCAATTCCAGAAAATGCACATGCCCTGTTCATTCTCGTTACGGTTGCCGTAAAGTTCAACATACTGTTTTGCAGGAATTACAAAATGTTTACTTGTATATTCAGATTCGCCGCCTAAAGAAGTACGGTCCAGTTCAATATCACCAATTCCGTCAAGGGTGATTTCTATTTCAGACAACCTATCGCAGTCGATACCGTTTATTGAAAAATCATTTATGCATCCGTACCGCAGAAGAATAGATTCATTGTAATTGCTTGTAATTCTACGACTTCTGTTTTCTTCCGAATAAAGTTTCAGATCTTCACACATAGTCCTGAAAGTTTCTTCAGCGAAATCGGATCGCTCCTCATCTGTAAGTGTTGAAACATCATACAACTGTAAAATGCCCTTCACAGGTAACTCCATTGTTGTATTGCCTGAAACAGAAACGGTGTACGGCTCTCCGTCTTCGGCTGCAGATACCAACAAAAGACCAAAACTGTTATTGCTTTTGTGTGAAGTATCATTTGGCCAAAACGGTAAAAATGTTACACTTCCGAATGCTGACACGACAAGAAGTACAACTGCAACAGCTACAGCAACTACTTTTCTCGGTACATATGAATTCCAAAAAGATGATTTAACACTGGATTGTGGTATTGACATATCTATCCCCGACACCGATAATATTTCATTTAAGTTGTCAGGTGTTTTTTTCTCTGCTTGTCTTTTAATTTCTCTTTTAATTTTACCGTACATCAAATTCACCATCTTCCTTTAGATATTTTTTTAGTTTTTTCATTGCGTTATTATATGACCAGAAAACACTCCCTTTCGGCAGATTCTTTTCACGGGCAATTTCAGTGAGAGTGAATCCGCATATAATACGGAGAATGACAATATCACGTTCTTTATCGTTCAGGCATTCAAGCATTTGAAGATAAATAAGCTCTTCGTCTACCGGAGGACTGTCGCTGAAAAGTTCTTCAGCAACAAAATCAATAGGTACAGTGGGGTGCTGTTTTCGTAAGAAGTCCAATGTTTTGTTTTTAGCAATAGTATAAATCCACGCAGCTGCTTTACCTTTTGATTTATATTTCCTGCTGTATTTGATTACAGAAACAAAAGTTTCTTGCATAACATCTTCGGCATCAGCTTCATTACCGAGCAATTGAAGAATGTAAAAATATATAGGAGTACGCATTTTATCGTACAGCTCTGTTATTGCATTAACATCACCGGTACCTATTCGTTTCAACAGTGTATCTGTTTCGTGATTTGTCATTATTTCACCTCCTGTACCCGTTCACTTAAATAAACGCTGAAAAAAGTCAAAGTATTGGGTTTTATAAAATATTTTTTTCTTTTTTCTTTACACTAACAAAATTATCGGATAAAGTCTATGGATGTAATGAATTTTTAAGATTTCAAATAATTGTACGCAAAAAGCAACGAGAAAAATCCCGTTGCTTTTTGTTGTGATATTAGGTTGTATAGATAAGCTCTGCACAAACAATTTCTCTTGCCCTTTGCTCAATATTACCCATACGGCACACCCATTCCATTTGATTTTCTTCTTTCAGTTGTTCATTGACGCCCTCAGCCTCTTTCATTTGCTCAATGAGAGTATCAAACATATCCCGTGCCTGATTTCCTACTTCAAAACAGTGTTGATAAAGTTTGCCTTGCATTAACAGCGAGTTAAACAGTACCTTTTTATGCTTTTCAAGATAATCTTTGTGTATCATTCCCCATTTGCCAAGAGTGATATTTGCTTCTTCGGGCGGGATGATGAGGTTAGGGATGAGATAGTCGCCAACCTGACGGTAACTGATAGAATTTTTGTTTGACATAAAAATAGCCTCCTTTAATTTTGTAAGTTCATTTTACAAATTAAAGGAGGCCTTGTCGAATGTGTGGATTATGTAGTGTGGTAAAATAGGAAGAAAATAAGCGTTTTTGTCGAAAATAGAAACATTTTTGCAATAAGGATTGTGATTAATGATAATTTGGAATACATTAAATATGAACTTATCTATTATAGTATTTCCCTTCTTATTTTTCACTTTTGCCAATTATTTTCAATAACAGTTCGTCAACATCCTCGGTGGGTAAATTTTTAGCTAAAAAAGCATATTGCGAAACTCATTCATACCGTTGACGAGTAACTTTGCACCCAAAATCTGTAAACTTATTTTTTACATTTCTGCTCATAAAAAAGACCTACTGTTAATTGGTAGCTTCTTTCTACCTTATAACGGGAGGTATTCGAATGTGTAGATCGTTTGAATGCTGTTTTCACAAAGAATTATAGTTGAAACTTAATACAAATGCAGGTTATTGAAAAAACTGTTAAATTGAAGTATAATTTAGGTGTATTTTTGTATTTGCTTTAACTAAAGAAAGGATATAGATATGCATAATGTAAAAAATGTCCGCTTTAAAGGATATAAAGTTTTTACTAAGAATAATTATGTTGAAATGAAAGATATTTCTCATGTTAATGTGATTATAGGTAAAAACAACTGCGGAAAAACGAGTTTATTAGATGTTATTGAAACTATTTTTAGCTGCAAATCATTGCTCCGTCCTGGGATAGATGTTGAAAATATTCAGTTTGATGTGCCCTTTGATAAAACTATGGTAGATGGTATTTTCTCTGGTTATTCAGGAATAGGTCAATGGACAGCGACTAAACTGGCAGAAGCTACAGAAGGAAAATTATATCCAATAAATTTAAAGGCGGGAGAAACCGTTGAAATAGCGGATAATTCTTTTGGATTAAGTCAGCATATTAATGGTGCCAATAGAGTTCTTGCTTCAAGAAGAGGAAACTATAGTTTTAGAAAAATTTCTGCAGAACGAAATGTATATCCTGAAGCCGAAAGTGAACCGAATCTTTATAGCGAAGGCGAAGGTGCAAGCAACTTAATTGCGACATTTTTAAACGATAGTAATTATGATGAACATATTATTGAAGTTGATTTTTTAGATGCTTTAAATCGCATAATGAAACCGGAAGCTGAATTTGAGAGTATAAGAGTGCAGCAAGTAAATTATGACGGCAAACGTTTATGGGAAGTATTTTTGCAGGAAAAGGGCGCTCAACGAGTGCCTCTTTCAAAAACAGGAAGTGGATTAAAAACAATAGTTTTGGTATTATTGAATCTGTTAGTTATCCCTAATATAAAAGCGTATAGTGGAAAAAGGATTGTTTATGGATTTGAAGAATTGGAAAACAATCTACACCCTGCATTACAGCGAAGACTATTTGAATATTTATATGATTTTTCACTTGAAAATGATGTTATATTGTTTTTAACAACTCATTCCCATATTGCTATTAATGCTTTTTTTGATAAAGAAAACACATCAATTTATCATGTGATAAAAGAAAACGGTAGTGCAAGTATTAAATGTATTGAAACTCATATTGATAAAACGGAAATATTGGATGATTTAGATGTAAAAGCAAGTGATATTTTACAAGCGAATGGCATTATTTGGGTAGAGGGACCATCTGACAGAATATACATAAAACGATGGTTTGAATTATTTACGCCTAATAACTACAAAGAGGGTAAGCACTTTCAGTTCTTGTACTATGGCGGAAGATTGCTATCACAATATTCTGCAGAAGAAGAAACTGATTTGATTAGCATTATCACCACAAATAGGAATGCTGCTATTGTTATTGACAGTGATAAGCGATATAAATCTGCAACGCTGAATGATACAAAGAAGCGTATTATGCAAGAATTTGATAATTTGCAAATGTTTTATTGGATAACAAAAGGCAAGGAGATAGAAAACTATTTACCTAAACAAGCAATAGAAAATATGCAGAGTGTTAAAATAAAAAAAGAATGTGGTCAATATCAGTTGTTTCCTGATTATGTTGAAAAATATTATAAGAATTTCTCTAATAAAAAAGTTCCTTTTGCTAATAAAATCAAAGAATACTTAACTGAAGAGAATTCTAGAAATGTTTTTGATTTGAAAAAGCAAATCGAACAGTTATACCGACAAATTCAATATTGGAATGAGTAGTTAAAAAGCTCCGCATACCACGGAGCTTTTTATATGTACAACTTAGATATAAATAAAAAATCCGAACCCTTTTCCTATTGGGAAAATTTGGTTCGGATTTTTCTGGTTTGGTGCGAGAGACGGGACTTGAACCCGTACGAGCTGCCCCACACGCCCCTCAAACGTGCGCGTCTGCCGATTCCGCCACTCTCGCATATTAACTTGTCTCGCAAGTGCTTGTATAATATAACACCAAAAAAATGAAAAGTCAATACCTTTTTTCAAATTTTTTTATTTTTTTTGAAAAAATTCCCCGGTGTTTACCGGGGATGATTTTTATACCTCTATCTGAAGGGGAAGGCTGATTATTGAGTCCGATTGAATGGCACCTTCTTCAAGACATATATAATACTGATAAAGGTCGGGAGAGTAATAGAAATCACCGTCTGCGACAGATATGTAGCAGACAATTGCTTCCTCTTCTTCTGAGTCAATACAGATAAGCTCTGCAGGAATCTTCTGAATTACAGTATGTCCTGACATTTCATAGACGTATGCAGGTCCGTCTGAAACAACATTTTCACCTAAGGGAGTGGTAATATCAAGAGCAACCTGATCGAAGAATTCATCATCGGGAGTTTCAATAATTGCATAATCCTCAATGTCTGTGTAAATTCTTCCGTCTTCTGCTTTGTCACCGTTGTCATAATTGTAGGTTATGAGTATGGGCGCTTCAATATCAGCTTGTGTTGTAGTTGCAGTGGTTTCGGTTGTAGTTTCCGTTGTTGTTTCAGTTGTTGTTTCAGTGGTAGTCTCGGTTGTTGTCTCAGTTGTGGTTTCGGTGGTTGTCTCGGTAGTAGTCTCCGTCGTTGAGGTCGGCGCAGTTGTAGGTGCTACCGTGGGAGGCTGTGTTGTTGCAACCGTTGAAGGAGAAACTGTCTGTACAGTGGGACTCGAGGTGTCTTTTTTATCTGAAAGACCAAAAGCGAAAATGCCGATAACAACTGCGATAATTGCAATTATGGAGCCTACTATTATATAAAGCTTTTTGTTGTCTGACTTGTCTTCATCTTCTGTATTCTCTTCCTCTTCGGCAAAGGCTGCCTTAAAAGCCGCTTTTTCTGTATCGGTAACGGAAAAGGCAGGGTCCTTCTGTCTTGCGTAGGATGCAAAGTGAACATCCTTGCTGTCAGGGGAGGCAAAATTGTTAGCATCGGGGGATACCATAACGGGAGGAGGTGTTACGGGTATGAAAACGGGGACAGGCTGAACCTGAAGGCTGCTGGGAGCGTTGAGATTTTCGAGATATCTTTCAAGCTCTGTGCGCAGAAGAAGAGGACTGTAGTATCTGTCAGTCTGATTATGTGCAAGTGCTTTTGAAATAATAGCCGTCATTTCGCTGTCCGCATTTAACGGGGGAGACAGCTTTGCACCTCTCATCTGCTTTTCGAAAGCAATTTCTCTGTCACTCAGGGAGACAGGATTCGGAAATGCGGGAAGAAAGGGCAGACGGTTCCTGTTGAGAAGCTTATACATAAGAACGCCGATAGAATATATATCCGATGTAGTATCATATTCGGATTTGTTATAAATCTCGGGAGCCATGTAGGGTGAGGCTTCGGTTTTTATGCGGTCAGCAACATTGGATATGCCAAAATCTCCGAGCTTGAAATTGCCCTTACCATCAACATATATGTTCTCGGGTTTAATCTGGTGGTGCATTATACCTGCATTTCTGAAGCCCTCAGCGGCGCTGCACAGGTCACTGCTGATTTTAACTACCTGCTCTTTTGTAACGCTGTCAGCTTTTACGTAATCACTGAACGGAGAAAGAAGCTCCATAAGCATAATAACGTAAAAGCAGGATTTCTCACGGATAATTCTGAAATTGTCATAGCGTACAATATGAGGGTTTGTACGAAGGGAAAGCATTTTGTTCATATTATCCGAAACGGCCTTTTCAAGCATATCGAGATAATCGTTGACAGTTTTATATTTTCCCGATTCGATTACACGACTCAGCTCCTTATCGCCGGAAGGGAATCTGACTACCTTAAGTGCCTGAAATTTAGGGCTTCCCTCAACGGTTTTGTATATTTTGAAAACCTTTGAATTTCTGCCCTCGGCAAGCTTTGAATCGATATACCAGGAACCGAAAATAGGTTCAAGAGCCTCAAGCTTTTCTATTGTCATAATTTTTCAACTCCTTCTGAGAGTATGTTACATATTATGATATCATTTTCATACAATTAAGTCAAGAAATAAAGCGTTAAAGGTTCTTACGGGTTCTTTGGTCTGGGTTTATGATTTGAACAAAAACCATTGACAAATATGAATAATAACGATAATATATTTGTATAATTATAGGTATGTCTGTTTTAAGCAGATGCATATTGGTAGGTATACCGGAATTTCAATGGCTTCGTGAGAAGCAGATAAGATAAAAGATGTGTTAAAGACGATAGAATTGAAAGGTTACTGTTTTGATTTGTGGTAATCCGGACGATAAAAGGGGGAAAAACTGTGAAAAAAGCAGTTACATTTATAGTCAGAGCGATGGTTGATAAATCAAGGACTATAAGATGTCTGAACAGTCTTTACAGACAGAAAAACAAAGCGTTCAGAGTTATTGCTATTACCGATATAGAAGGCTTTTCGGAGGAATTGTCGGAAAGATATGAAAACATTGAATGTGTATATGTGGATCATAAAGACAAATATATCGCTACAGCAAATGAGTGTATAAAAAAGATAGATACAACTTATTTTGCTTTTGTGCACAGCGAAACTGTTTTTCAGGCGGATGCGGTTGATGTTTTTATCAAATCAAAAAAGAAGGCGGTACTATTTAATATTGCAAGAATTTCACAAGGTAATTTTAAAGAGGCCTATCCTACTAATCGTAAAAAGTTCGGACTTGCTGTGTGTTTGAAAAATGGTATGGGTATATGGAATACCGTCTATAATACGGAATATATTGTGGAAAAGGGACTTTACCTTGAAAATCTTGAATATATCTCTCAATTGATGTTTTTGCTTAAGTTTTATTCGGGTATCGATAGTTTTAAGCCTGTAAATAAAGTTCTGGTTTACAAAACGTCCGTTACAAAACATAAGGATATCAGTTATGAAGATTTTCTTAAAAACAGGAAACAGCTAAAAAGAATTCTTAAGGCTTTTGTAAAAAAAGATATGGGTGATGTTGTTATACAGGTTGTAAATGACTTTGTTGTGAACAATACACATATATATTATGAAGAAAAGAGTTTTTGCAGGAATTATGAT
>JAZPYL010000007.1:0-14220 GCA_045544175.1 Acutalibacteraceae bacterium
TTCTTCCTCTTTATCAAAAATACTAACCTTTCCCTCAACAACTTCATATTCACCAGATTTATACACGGATAAATAATCGTTATTTTTATATTCTGACCATTCTCCGATTAATCCTACACTTTGGAAGATGGTTATTACAGAAAGAAAAACTAATGTTCCTAAAAATATCTTTTTATTCTTAAAACTTTTTCTTGTTGAAAATAACAATAACAAAAACAATGCACACATAACAACACCTGAAATGGCATCCATTAAACGCGGGGCGTCAAAAATACTATCGTATAAAATATCGTAAACTACCACTACTTTAATCCTCCTCGCTCACTAATGAATTATTATAACATATTCATATTAACATTTCAACAAATCGGCACACAACCCGATAAAAACAAAACACCCACTTAAAAGTGGGCAAAAAAATAATTACTCAGTATGCTGTTGGTGGAGACGGAGAGGATCGAACTCTTGACCTCTTGAATGCCATTCAAGCGCTCTCCCGATACACCTAAAAACGCACCCCAATATTTATTGCAAGGTGAATCGTGATAATTATCATTAACTTCCGACATATACATTCATAAAAAAATAAAGGCTACTATAGTTTAATCTATAGTAGCCTGCCCTTACGATCCTCTTCGTAAGGAACTTCCGTCTTCCATAAATAGAGAGTTTGATCATGACTCAGGAAGAACGTCGGAGCTTTACGACCTTCCTCGTAAAACTCAATATCATTATACTCAAAATGCAACTACTTTATTCATTGCATATTGATTATACAATATGTTTAATAAAAAGTCAAGTGTACTTTTTGCATCTGGAATTTATTTAAATTTAAATAATGATAAAATCCTTGGGGTTGAACTATCCATATTTTTTCCATAAGCTTCTATGTATCCGTCTTCAGAAATTTTTATCCCTACACCATATTTTGCAAGTTTTTTTGCAGCAGCAGTTCTGCCACCGCCAGAGCTTCCACCAGAAACGGAAACAATAGAACCAGCACAATAGAATTTTCCATCTAAAGAAACTACTGTTGCTCCATCTAAACTCAATATTTCTTTTCTAAACGGTTTCTCTATTTCAAAAAAAGATTTTATGGGCAATTTTGGATAAGATAACAAATAAGTTAATATTTCTATCTTTTCTCGGCTTTCTTTACTTATTTCTGATGGCAAAGAACCTTTTATATATAAGTCTATCCTTTCGTTGGTTACACTTGAAATATTCTCCTCTTCTTCTGGAATTACCAACGCAATACAAGCACCTGTATGCGAAAAAGAAACATCCAACATTGTACAGTATAATTTTTTAATATCCTTTTCAATTTGAACTTCATCTTCATATTTAGAAAGCAAAAAATATGGTCTTAGTTTAACATATACTCTATCCCAATCAAAAGTGACCCATTTTCTACCTCTTTTGGCAAAACAAATTGAGTATTCTTTAATAATAATTAGTTCACCATTAGTTAATGCAATTATCCCAACCGAAAACTTATCGCAAAATTTTGCAATATCAACAAATTGAAAAGGAACAAATACTTCCTGCTGCTTTTCGTCAAAATGTACACTATCGCTATATTTCGTTAAGAATGAAAGCACTTTGCCTTTTTTGTCTAGAAGGATTCCACTATAGACTCCATCAGTAAAAACAGCACTGTTATCATTTTCTAGAAAGTGCAAATAATCAGCAGCAGTTTCAATTGCTTCTTCTTCAAAATTCATTACTATGCCAAATGCTGTTTTTTTACCTTCGTATGTTTTTCCAGCCCATTCTTCCAATCGGCTAATTAATCTATGTAATGTAACCGCTTCATTTTCATTTGAATTTGTAAGCCACTTACACATCCCGATTTCAAAAGCTAAATCAAATGTTCTAGTTTTGTAGGTTGATTCAGATTCTTGCTTTTTTCCATAGTCGCGTTGTTTTGAATAAGTTAAGCAATTGTATTCCGCTACTTTTATTAATTCTCGTAAAATGCATATAGCACGTTTTTTTATTGCTGAACTTGAATGTATTTTTATACTATAGTTAAAGGGGGTTAATTTTTCTCTTGTGGATTTACAAGGATAAAAATAAGCAATTGAAACATTTTCATCTATTTTTTGTATTGATATTAATTCCTTGTTTTTCCTAGGATAATTGTTGAATTTAATTTTACCCTTTGTATCAAACAATGGTAATATATATTCATTAAGAATAAATTCAAACTCTTCTTGAGCTAATTTTTGTATGTCTTTTTCCATGTTGTTCACCTGTTAGATTTTTCAAAAATATTCTTATAATATTTTTCTTGCTAGTTTATCCTTTTACTCATATAGTATACAAATAGCAGCTATCCACTTCAATCCACTTTACAAAAACGTTCAATTTTTTGACAAAAACGCTTGTTTTTCGACTATTTTTAAATCCACACATTCGACTAACCTCCTGTTATACGGTAGAATAAAACTAACAAATAACAGGAGGTCATTTTTATGGGCAGAAAGGCAAAAATCAAGTTTACGGATTTTGAGTGCAATTTACTTATCAACGGTATGAATGAGTTTCGCAATATGCTTTTGGCAGAGGATTTGCCCACCGAGGATGTTGATGAGTTATTGTTGAAAATCATTGATAAAAGTGAGAAATAAGGAGGCTTCACTATGTCATTACCAAAACACATCACCAACGAACAAACCGGTATCCATTACACCCTTCACGGCGACTATTATTTGCCCGATTTAGCCTTACCCGAACCAAAAGATAGCCCCATTGGCAAATGGGGTGAGCTTCACCTCAACCACCTCAAAAAACACTGCAAAGCAACCTACTACACCTACCTTATGAACGGCACCCTTCACGATTACCTTTGCAGTATCAATGACCAGGCGGAAGAAATGTTTAATCGCATAGTGTCACATATGGCAGAGGCTGACGGTACGGACGAAGCCTTAAAAGCCAACGACCAAATGAAATGGGTAGGCCTTATGAACAACTACCGCCACTGTGCCGAGGAAGTAGTATTCGACTCAATAATTTACATATAAACAACAAGTGCAGTAGCCGAAACTACTGCACTTAAATTTTATTCGGTTATAACCTGAGGTCGTCCTCTTTCCTCTGCTTCTTATCATTGATAAGCCAAGGAATGCCGAAGCCTGCACCGCCGCCGACGGCAAGACCTATGAGAATGAACAGCCACCAAAGAGGATTCTTCTTCTCTTTTTCGTCTTCGGTTGTTGTTGCAACCTGCTCAACCTTTTCTTCGATGACCGTGCTGACATCTACGGTTTTCTTGCACTCCTTGCCGTAGTCATCCTCGTAGGTTATGGTGATTTTACCTGTCACCTCGCCGAGAGAGTCGCTGTCAACTCGCAGATTAGCCGAGCCTTGGGCACTCTGTGCAGGCTCAATGTTACCCACAAACACACTGCCACCCGACTGCATACCCTCGATGTCGAAATCAAGAGTGCAGTTGTAAATTCTGCTCTTGCCCGTGTTCATCAGCTCGAGAGTAACGGTCTGTGTGTCGCCCTGAATTACCTTTTTCGGTAAGATTGCACCGCTGTAGCTGAGCTTCACACTCTGCTTAACATCAATTCTCACTGTGTCGCTTGAAGAGTAAGAGCCGAAGTTTTTATCCTCGTACTCTGCCGTGATTTGCAGGTCGTGCTGACCGATGGAAGCCGTGTTGATTGCCTTGAGCTCGATTTCCCAAGTGTAGCTGCTACCGGCATAAATACTCTTCACATATTTGGTAGGCATACCGACCGTAAGAATATCACCGCTGGGGTCTGTGAGGCTAAATTTGATGTTATAGAGAGCCTTGGTGGTGCTGTAGTTTTTGAAGATCACCTTCAGCACCGCTGTTTTTTCGGGAGAAAGACTCTTTTCACTGAGCTCATAACCCGTCACCATAAACCTCGGTGTAGAGTTATCCTCGGTGGTTGGCTCTTCTTCGGTTTCCTCCGTAGGCTTTTCTTCGGGAGGTGTCAGGGCAAGATATTCACTTGTGATATACCTTTCCTCGCCCTCATAGACTACCTTGCTCCAACCGTCAACTTCATCGATACGAGTAACAGAGCTACCTTTTTGCAGTACGGTGATGATTTCACAGTCTGTGTTGGGCTCAGTTCTGATGTTTACATTTTCTGTGGCATAGACGGTTTCTTCCTTGTACTCTGCCGCAGAGGCGAGCATAGGTGTTAATAAGAGGAAAAAGCAAAGGATAAACGCTGTTAATTTTTTCATTGTTTCCACCTCTTTTACAGTTCTCTGATGTTTTCAACTATGCTGTGCTTCATTTCTTTACGAATTTTTAGGATAAGATTTACCGCACAAATTACAAAAAGAATACTGCAAAGCACGAAAGTTTCAACCATTCTAAGTTCAAAAATATCCTTATTCCATTCCATAGACTTTCGTATAGCTATATAAAGCAGATAGCCGACAATATAAAGTCCGAAGCCCATTCCGTAGCCCCAACCAAAGATTACGAGTAACTGTCTGATATATGATGAAGACAGTACCTTAAGGTCGGCACCTACGGCACGGAGTGTACCTATCTCCTTTTTACCCTCTCTGATTCGGGCAGTAAGAGCATTATTGACAACGCTTCCGCAGATGATAAGGAAGATAGAAACGAGACAATAAAGACCGAAGAAAAGTATTTTCATATCCTGTTCGCTATCTCTGTCCATTTCATAATAGTTTCTGAAATAACCTTCCGCAACCGAAAGAGTCAGCTTTTCAAGATAGGGTGCAATTATCATATTCTTCTCGTCGTTTATGTTCTTTGCACTAAGCTGAATGTCATCGTAATCTGTCTCGGGAGCGAAAAGAAAGCTTGCACTGTTTGTTGTAAGAATACCTAAATTTGTAACATATGGCATATCAAATTCAATGCCGTTATCATAGGTGGTGTGAACTATTGCACCGATTTTAACCTTTCTATCGGTTCTTACAAAGTTAGTTTCGTCCTTCTGAGAAACGTTTACATTGCTTAAATAAAGCTCATCACCGAACTTGTAGGTACACTCCTGAATTTCAAAAACATCAATGTATTCGCTCAAGGGGTCGGTTTCGGAAAAGTAATCACTCTCTAAAAAGGTATATCCTTGCTCTAAATCAAACTTATTAAGGCCGATAGCTATTTTTTCGGGCGCAACGAGAATAATTTCCTCACCTGAATTAAGCTTGTCTATATTTATCTCGCCCTCGATAACCTTATCTTCAAAAAGCTCAAAGTATTCTTCATTAATGCTCAGCAGAGTTGACGGAAGAACGAGAGAGCTGTAATTATAATTCTCTATCGCTTCTGTGTAGTCTTCATAAAATTCAGCCGTACATTTTTCTTTGTAGTTTTCTTTTGTAAGTCCTTCGTCAACCTCCTTATACATGCTGTAGCCGCTATTGTCACCTAAAAGCATTAAAAGCTCGTAATCGTTAAAGCTGTCCTTCAGGATATTTATATTTGCCCTTTTTGTTACTATAACCTCATCAAAATATCCCGAAGCGACAAGGTTTGCAACATCATTATTACTGAAGCCGCTGAAATCAAGAGTGCAGTCAGCAAGATCCTTATCGTAACCGGCATTGTCAGAGATATGATACTGATATTTTCTTGTATTCACCTGTGATGCTTCATGGTTGAGTCCCGAAAAGCTGAAGCAGGAGCCGATAACCGTAAGAGCTAAAAGAATGCTTACCACAAGCTGTCTCGAACGGGAAAGCATAATGTTTCTCTTGGCTAAAAGTGAAGACACATTAAAGCTTTTCTGTGAGCGGATTTTCTTTTTTCTCAGTCTTCTCATATATTCCACATTACGGATTGCCTGCATAGGCGAGCTTTTCGAAATGGGAATAAGCGGTATAAGTGCCGCCAGCATAACAACTATTACACCGAGTAAGGCGCCGACAAAAAGTATCCATACCTCAGGAAGAAATACCAGGTCATCACCCATCAATTTTATAATGAGCTTTACTCCGAAATATGAGATAAGAATACTTATCGGAGCAGAAATAAGGCTTATTATAAATGCTTCTCGGGCATAAATGGATATAATCTGCCTTTTAGTAGCACCTACGGCACGAAGCATGCCAATCTGCTTTTTTCTTTCACGAAGATTGTTAGAGAAGGAATTAACTATGGTAAGGCAGGAAACGAGTGTCAGCATAGCAGCAAAAGCAATACTGTAAAGCATAGCAGACCAGATGTCCGTTCCGCTTGTTCCGTCGCTGGTGCTATCGTGATAGTATGTTGTTTCTCTTAAAATCTTATCTGTAACTTTATAATATCTCTCGAAGTCTTCGTTACTGAAGGTTTCCGGTTTGCTTATGCCTTTGTCATATAAATTAAGATTGACAAACGCAACAAGCAGTTCCTTTCCACCAACGGCCGCCTGTTCACCTTTGTTAACAAAAACGGAAGGAAGGTAGGTTGCTCTCTCGTTGCTGTTCCATTCACATATAGCACTTTTCTTGTTGCACATAATACCGACAATGGTATAGGTTCTTTCTTCGGTTTTATTGCTGAAGCCTTTTCCATCGGGTATCTTCATTGTAAGGGTGATTTTATCACCTAATTTTTTGTCGCCGAGTCCTAAAGTCATAATGGCTTCTCTTTCAATAACAGCCTCGCCTTCTTTTTCAGGCATTCTGCCTTCATATAGGAAAGGATAATACATTTCTTCTGCCTTGTCCTCAAGCCACGAAACGGCAGTTCCCACATCCTTCTTTTCTTCCGAATGATAAGCAAAGCCTATGGTGTGGGCAAAGCTGTATTCACGGACAAATTCAGAAAGCTCACTGCTTTCAAAATCGATGTCTGTTGCATTAAGATATATCTCGTGCTGTGTTCCGTAAAGTCTGTGCTTGGTTTCTTCGATTGAGCTTTGAAGGCAAGAAACGAAGAACATTATTCCCGATGAAAACACCATAGCAAGCACGATGCCGATAATGAGAATTGTGTATTGCTTTTTACGCTGCTTCAGGTTACCCATAGCAAGGGTATTTATTGTTAGCTTGTTTTTCTTCTTCATTCCGTCACCCCAATTCTCTGATATTTTCAACTATGCTGTGTTTTGTTACGGTTTTGATTTTTGCTCTGAGGTTGATATAGCAGGAAATCGCTATTATGCCGAACACAAGGAATGCAGGCCATAATACAACAGGCCAGTATTCTGCCGTTACAACCAATCCGACTGCACGGTAAGAAACAATATACACAAGTGTTCCTGCACCAAAGCCCCAAAGAAGCATATTTGCTATTTGTAATACGTAGGAAAGTGCAAGTTCTTTTTCCGATGCACCTACGGCACGAAGTGTTCCGATTGAACGCTTACCCTCACGTATCTGAGCAGAAATTGAGTTGTTAATAAGAGAAATACATACACAAAGTAAAACGAGAATGAGTGAGCCGATGGAAAGAACTAAAGTACGGAACTCCTGCTTTTCACCTTCATTGAAAGCGAATGCTGAGCCGATATATTTACCGGGGAACATTGCCGAAAGCTCTGATAGCATTTGCTCATCAATTTCAGCAGTACACTCTTCTTTTAATGCAATGTCAAGATACTCATAATTGAATTTTGTTTTGAAGGTGTTCATTCCTTCTACGGTTGTAAGCATTTTAAAGTATCCCGATGAATTCCTTCTGCCAATGATAGCACCGATTTTAAATTCTCTGTCTTCTCTTGTAACATTACCGCTTCCGTCATCGCAAAGCAGAGAAATTTTAATTGTGTCACCGGCTTTAAAAGGACTTTCGGCCTCAGCTTTAATATTCTTTATCATAAGCTCATCAGCAAGGTTATCTCTTTCTGCCTCTTCGGACAGGTTATGAATCCCATAAGAATAACCGTTGTTGTAAGCCTCATGATAAAAGCCAATCTTTTGCGGTGCGTAAACAACAATCTCTTCGCCTGAATTGAGCTTTTCAAGATTGATTTTACCGTCAATTATTTCGTCCTCATCAATATCAAAAATGCCGGCACTTTCTGCAGTAAGAGTTGCGTTTATAAGCTCCTCGTCGGTAAAGCCTGTAACCTGCTTTGTGTAGGTGTAGTCAGGGTTCACGGCTGCCTGCATATATTCTTTAACGCTGTCTTTTGTTACTTCAGGAGTTTCGGGCTGTGAAATGTTCTGACCGCTCACGGATAAAGCATCATTATACGCCACATCTTGCGCTGTTAAAAAGCGGGAGCTCATCTGAGAAGAGCTTACATATTCGTTTACCTGCAGATATTCGGGAACCTCACCTTCTATAACAATGTTGACATTTATGCTTTTTGTTCCGTAAACATTTTTAACCTGAGGAAGCTCAAGAATTTCATATATGGAGTTTTCCGAAATGTCTGTACCGTTGGCTTTAAAGTTTATAAAAGAGTTGCTTGAACCGTAACCGCCATGGTCCTGAATTTTGTAGTCAGCATTATAAAAGCTGCTTGTGTCTGAAATTGTTGTATAAAGAAAGGACATTGCCATACAGCAGATAACTGTTGAGCAGGTGATTATAAGAGTAACACTTACCTGTCTGCCTTTTGAAAAAGTCAGCTTTCTTTTTGCAAGAAGACGGGAAACATTGAATTTATTCTGACTTTTTATTTTTTTCTTTTTCATCTTTCGCATCAGCTCAATATCTCTTATCCCTTGCATAGGTGATAGTTTTGATATGCTCCATAAAGGGATAAGTGCCGAAAGCATAACGCAGATTACGCCGAAAAGTACACCTAAAAGGAGAACGGTGATGTCGGGCTTGAAAATAAATCCGTCACCCATAAGCCTTGCAAAGAGCTTTACTCCGATGTAGGAAACGCCGATACTGACGGGAGCTGTCAAAGCACAGATAATAAAAGCCTCTCTGCCGAAAATATTGATTATCTGCCTTCTTGTTGCACCAACAGCCTTGAGCATACCTATCTGATTTTTACGCTCTTTAAGGTTTGAATTAAAGGCGTTCACAATGCCGAAGCAGGATAAAAAGGCAAGAAGAACCGAAAGGAAGGCTGATACAGTTGTGTTATTGGCGATGTTTGAATAAGCGTCACCGATACTTACTGCATGAATATAAGAGGTTGAGATTTCATCATCGCTATTAATTGTTGACCAAAGAAGGTTGTTGTCAACTTCAATATAGTTTTCTTTTAAAAAAGCAACCAATGCCTCTTTGCCGCCAACATTTGTCTGAGTGTTTTTCGCAACAAAAGCAGCTGGAAGCAAAGCGGCTTTTTTCATCGATTCGTCACTGAAATTCTCAATGTTAGATTTCTTATCCGACATAATACCCACAAGAGTGTAGGTTTTCTCCTTCTCTTCACTGAGAAATTCTGCACCGTTGCAGGTGAGAGTTTTTAGAGTAACCTTTTCACCAACCTTGGCTTCAATTTTCATTCTTGAAAGGGCATTTTTTTCAAAGATGATTTCGCCCTCTTTTTCAGGCAGTCTGCCTTCCGTAACCAGTGGATAATAAAGCTCCTCTGCTCTGCCGTCAAGCCAGCCGATCATTGTTCCGTCAGAAAAATCTTCCTTTTCGTTCCAACCATAAGAAAGTATATGAGCATAACCGATTTCGCCGGCAATAGTGCCTTGATTCATTGCAGGGGCAAAATCGTAATTCTGTGCGTTTACTATAATATAATCCTGTTTACCCTGCTGTCTGAATCTTGCTTCTTCCTGCGAAGAATTCATACAGGATACAAAAAACGGCACACCCGAAGTAAATATCATTGCAAGAATGATACCAATAATCATAAGCGTATACTGTTTTTTTCTTGTCCTGAGATTACCGAAGGCAAGGGTATTTACGGTAAGTTTTTTAGTCATTGCTTTTCACCTGCCGTTAAGTTATATGTCCTTGACAGGTCTTGTGTCTTTGACTATCTTGCCGTCCTCAATGGTAAGAATTCTCTCCGCCTGCTCTGCAACGTGCAGGTCGTGGGTTACAAGGATAAGGGTAACGCCAAGCTGCTTACTGACATATTTGAGAAGCGACAGCACCTCTCTGCCGCTCTTGCCGTCAAGATTACCCGTAGGCTCATCGGCAAAAAGGATAGCAGGTCTGTTAGCAAGTGCTCTGGCGATAGCAATTCTCTGCTGCTGACCGCCTGAAAGCGCAGAGGGCAGATGCTCTAAGCGGTCACGGATGCCGAGCATATCAATAACCTTGTTAAGATACTCTTCGTCAGGCTTTTTACCGTCAAGCATAACGGGGAGCAGAACATTCTCGTAACCCGTCAGCTCCTGAACGAGGTTGTACGCCTGAAAAACAAAGCCGAAACGACGGCGACGGAGAATAGAAAGCTGATTGTCGTTGTAGGACGAAAGGGACTTTCCGCCGTAGTAAACATTACCGTTTGTGGGATTTTCGAGAGAAGAAAGCACGTGAAGAAAGGTTGACTTACCCGAACCTGAGGGACCTGTGATAGCACAGAATTCGCCCTGCTCAAAGCTGACAGTTACATCATCAACGGCTTTAACCACATTTTCACCGCTTAAGTATTCTTTTGTTAGATTTTTGCATTCTATAATGTTCATAATAACACTCCTTTTGATTTTGTAACTCTATTCTACACGGTCAACCTTACGATTGGGTGACTTTTACCTTAAGATTTCGTAAGATAAGAAAATCGGGCACAGGTAAACTGTACCCGATTGATATTTATAGCTTAAGATTTGCATCGATTATGGGAAAACACATACTAACTCGCAATCCTTTTTCACTGTTCTCAGCAGTGATTGTGCCGTGGTGTTTTTCAACTATTGCTTTGGTAATGGCAAGACCTACACCTGCGCTGTCAGGCGAAGCATTCTGACTGCGGTGAAACCTGCGAAAGAGCTTAGAAAGCTCATCCTCTGCTACACCGCCGCCGTTATCTTCGATTATCACGCTGACAGACTTTTCTGCTTCTTCAATGATAATATCAACTTTGCCGTCAGCTTTTGTATGCTCGCAGGCATTCTTGATAACATTACCAAGTGCCTCACGAAGCCAGGCTTTGTCTGTACGAAGAGAACCACCGCCTTTAACGGTGATAGTTTTATCCGAGAAGAGAGCGGAAAACTCTGATTTAAGGTCAAATAAAAGATCGGAAAGCTCTGTTTCTTCAAAGTTCATCACATAGGTATCACTGCGGATTTTTTCGAGCTTGAGCACATTATTAATCAGCTTTTCCATTTTGCTGATAAGTACAAGCTCTTTTTCTGTATGACTGCTCGGAGTAGAATTATGCTCCATTTCGCAGTAAAGACGAAGCCCCGCAAGAGGTGTTTTCAGCTGATGCGAAATATCGGAGATGAACTCGGTGTTGTTCTTGGCTTCAAGCTTTGTGTATTCTCGCTCCTGAATGAGTCTTGCTTCAAGCTCGCAGACATTACTCTGCAGGTGAGCAAAAGCTCCGTCAGAGGTAGAAAGTTCGGTCATAGTGCCGTCTTTGATGAATTTGTCAATGCTCTGTGTCAAAGCAAGGGTTTTCTTTTTGTTGATAATGTGAAGTGCAATTAAAACTGCACAAAGCACCGTCATAACAGCAAGAGCGACAATGAGAAAAATATCTTTCATATTATTCCTCCCATCTGTAACCGGTACCACGAATAGTTGCGATATGGTTAGCACCTATCTTGTCACGAAGTCGGCTGATGTGTACCGAAAGAGTGTTGTCGTCAATAAAATTGCCGTCACTGTCCCAAATGCGCTGCAGAAGTGAAGCACGGGTCACGATAACGCCGTTGTTCTGCACAAGGGCAGACAAAATCTGATATTCGGTAGGTGTGAGGAAAAGGTTTTCTCCACCCTTTTTGACCGTCATATTCGCCGTATCGAAGGTAATATCACCGAACTGGTAGGTTGTACTGGCAGTCTTACGACGGAGAAGTGCACGGATACGGGAAAGAAGCTCAAGCAAACGGAAAGGCTTGGTTACATAATCATCTGCTCCTGCATCAAGTCCTCGCACAATCTGAAACTCTTCATCGCAGGCGGTAAGGAAGAGTATAGGCACATCTGCACCCGTAGAGCGAATGAAAGAGCAAAGATCAAGACCGTTTCCGTCGGGAAGCATAACGTCAAGAATAACAAGGTTAAAGCGGTCTTCGGTGAAAAGCATTCTGCCTTCCTTACAGTTGCACGCTGAAACAGGCTCGTAGTCTTCTTTTAAAAGAAGCTCACACAAGCCTTCACGAAGGTATATGTCATCTTCGACTATGAGAATTTTCGCTTTCATCATTTCACCGTCCTTGAGGTTAATCTAGTTATATTATACAAATTTTTTGCAGGATTTTCAATGTGGGGAATCTTAAGATTTTGTAAGGTTGGGGTTGGTGGTTTTGCTGTGAAATAGACCTATGGTTTTGGATAATTCGACAAATTTCGAGTTTTTTTGTGTTACTTTTTCCGTTTTGTGACACTTAATAGATATAAGAGAAATATATAAAGGAAGCAATTATGGAAACAAAAGAAATCGGACGAACAAAAACCAAAGATGAAATAGCAGAAATCCTGAACAACAACGGATTATCATACTTCCCTACTGTATATCGTGGATGTGAGGGATTTTTCATTTCTGCAAACAACCTCACTTATCCCGGATTATCTGTAACCATGTGTAACAAGGATATTTGCAGAGTTTATCCCCACGAAATTCTGTACATAGCCATTGAAGACAGAAAATCTGTGTTGTATTTAAAGGAAAGAAAAATTGAAACACACTACTCAATGGAGCATTGGAAAGAAGTTCTTGATGAAAAATCTTTTGCTCAGCCGCATTACAGCTATTTAGTGAATCTGAATTATGTAGAAGAAGTAACAAAGGATTTCGTTATACTCAAATGTGCTGAGAAGGAGTATAAGGTTTATACTTCAATGAGGAAAATAGGGGCGTTTAAAAAGGCTGTGATGGAGTTTGGTGTCGGTGCAGATGCAAAATAAGGTAAAAAATAAGCGTTTTTGTCGAAAAATGCAACATTTTTGTATTGCTTGTTGTCCTGCTATTTAGTTATTGTATAATGAGTGATATATACAATAAAAGAGGATGATAAAAATGGTCAATACTTTATCTTATTTTGCAGAAAAGAAAGCTGAAGAAGCAGAAAACTTGCGAATATTTAGTGGAGTAAAACTTTTGCATATAAAAAAGCAAGTAGAAAAACTATTATCTCATATAGGAGACAATGACATTTTTTCTGAATACACTAAACATGATATATCTCATATTGATGAAATGTTAAAAATTGTTGAATGGATTATTCCAGAAAAAACCAAGAACATCATGTCTGCTTCTGAATGGATGATGTTGGTTTTATCTATATACTTTCACGATATGGGTATGTTAGTAACAAAAGAAGAGTATGATAATAGAGAAAAAACAGATTTTATTAATTATAGAAAAAGTGCTTATAATGGAGATTTCGGTCTTGAATATGCTAAAAAAATCAAAAGCTTGAAAGATCCTGATAAATTTTTATACCAAGAATATGTTAGAAAGAACCACGCAAAAAGAATAAAAATGTGGATTACAGGTGAATTGGATGAAGAATTCTATTTTACCAAAAAAATTGCAGAAGAAATCCAAAAATTGATGTCTTCTATCGACACTATGTTTAAACATGATTTAGCTATAATATGTGAAAGTCACCACCTATATAACCTAGATGATTACTCGATTTATGATACAAATAAGTGTTACGAATCATCTAATGACGGTAAAGTAAATTTACAATACATTGCTATAATTTTAAGAACTGTTGATTTACTGCACATTACAATGGATAGAACCCCTGCCATAGAATATCACACATTTTGTCCTACGGACCCTGTTAGTGTAATTGAATGGCAAAAACAAATGGCTGTACGAGCAGTTAAAGCAACTGAAATGAGAAATGAAGACGGAGATATTGATAAAACTCTTCAAAGCGACTCTATTTCTGTTACTGCATATTTTGAAGAAGCTAATCAAGCTGAAGCATTTTTTGCATTAATGGATTACTTAAGATATGTAAAAAGTGAATTACAGACTAATTATGATTTGATACAAAATTCAATAAAAAAGCAAGGTACCGATGATTATCTTTATCCATGGAAAAATGTAGATGATAAAGGTATTAAAACAAAGAATTTTAGCAATCATTTGCTCAAATTTGAACTAGATCAGAATAGTATATTGCAGATGCTGGTTGGTCATACACTTTACAATGACAGTTCGGTTGTAATTAGAGAATTAGTTCAAAATGGACTAGATGCAATAA
>JAZPYL010000008.1:0-4813 GCA_045544175.1 Acutalibacteraceae bacterium
AAAAACGATCAAGCAGCACAGAACGGAGCTTGGCTGGTCACAGGAGGTACTGGCGGAGAAAGCCTATGTCAGCCGCCAGACTGTTTCCAACTGGGAGACTGAGAAAAGCTATCCCGATGTGCATAGCCTGCTGATTCTGAGCGATCTGTTTGGTGTTTCTCTTGACGAATTGATCAAAGGAGATGTTGCGGTTATGAAAGAACAGGTAAAAAGCAAAGACGTAAGAACATTCAAGAAGCTCCAACTGATCTGTGGGCTGGGAATCCTGCTGCTGATTGTGACAGGCGTGCCGCTGTTGGAATATGGCGGTACCATCGGTGGCGTTGTCTGGGGTGCACTGGCTGTGGGTGTATTTCTTGCGTGGCACAGATTCGAACAGATCAAGAGCGAGAATGATGGACAGACCTATCGGGAGGTGCTTGCCTTTGTAAATGGCAGTACACTCGATGACATCGAAAAGGAAAAGGAAGCCCAAAAACGCAAATCCATGAAAGGATTGGAGATTATCGTCATCGTACAGGCAATTGTTATATTGCTTGTAGGTGTCGGTGTGATAATTTTCGAACTGATGCAGGTGTGATGAATCAAATGCTTTACAGCACACAAAAACCGTCCCAACTCATAAAAGTAGGGACGTTTTTCTGCATCTAAACCGAATAACTATGTCAAATCTCGAAGTTTTTACTTCTATAACCGAAAAACTATAGCAAAATCCAAAGTTTTTACTTGTATAGAGGTAAAAACTTTTTGAATGAGGAAATCTCCGACAAACACAAAACCTCCCCAATCCTCACGGAACTGGGAGTTGCTTTTTTCAGCGGCAGTGTGGTATAATGTACTTGCAATTCGATATTTATTCGAATAACTATAGCGATAAAGGAAGTGATATTTTTATGAAAATACAGAGACTTAAAGCAGATAACATAGATGATATTGTTAAATGGTGTGAGAATAAAGATGCTGATTTTCTCAATCAATGGGCAGGAATAGGATATGAATATCCATTAACCAGACAACAGATTGAAAAAAGGTTATCTGATGGTGCGGAAATTTATGAAGCAGATTCAGATGACAAAATGGTTGGTACAATAGAGATTATTACAAGAGAAAGTGAAACAGGAGTTGCTTTAATCGGTAGATTTTTATTAAACCCTGAACTTACAGGAAAAGGATTAGGCACTCAAGTTTTAAACGCCTTTATCAATTTCTGCAAAACAGAATACAGCATAAGAAAAATCAAATTATTTGTATTTGATTTTAATATTGCGGCATTTAAGTGTTATAAGAAATGCGGATTTTCTGAAACAGAAACAGTTATACGACCAAATGGTTGGAAAGCTATTTGTATGGAAAAGGAAGCAGAATGATAATAATACGTTTTTTCCAATAAATATCATCCGTACTCATAACGAATACGGCTTTACTGTACGCACAAAAACCTCCCCATTCCTTTCGGAAAGGGGAGGTCGTTTTGTTTCTTATTCACATCAGCTTATCATAAAAATGATGGTAGACACTTTTTGTGTCTACCATCATTATATCATTTCACCGTTAAAGCAGTGCATATCACTTTTTTCAGAATGTCAGCTTTTCTCCGCCTGACTCTGCATTAAAAAACATAATATAATAAATCGGAATGTAGGTTATCTTTCCCTTTTGCTTTACAGTTCTTTCATTGGAAACAACAAACGCTTTCTTTATATGATAATCCTCGTTTGATACAAAAGTATTCAGCGCACTGTGTACAGTGTAGTCCTTGCCAGACTTCACTTCAATCGGAACAGCGGAAAGGCTGTCGTAATCATCAATGAGATAATCAACCTCACCCTTGTTTCTGTTGTCATAATAGAATAGCTTGTGTCCGTGAGCAATCAGCTCGCTTGCAACAACAGTTTCATAAACCGAGCCGAGATTGATGCTTCTTTCGTCATCAAGAATAGCACGGATGTTGTTGCCGTAGAGGATACCTGTGAGAATTCCCACATCGTTAAGATAGAGTTTCAGCAGATTTTTGCCCATTGACTCAATCAGAGGGAATGCAGGATTTGAAATTGCCTGAACATTCAGTGCGATGCCTGCACTGATAAGATACTCGAATTCGTCGCAGTAATCGTTGAAGGTCTTGCCTTTCTTATTTTCAATGCTCTGTGCAACGACACGCTTTTTCTTATTCTCCATATTCGACGGAATAAGGTCATACACTCTGCGTATTTTCAGCTTGTTTTCCTCGTCATACTTTGAAGCGTCTGCGGCATAATAGTCGTGAATTTCTTTTTGTATCTCACGGACAGACTGTATATTTTTTTCTTCAAGGTAAGAATTCACAGCATCGGGGAGTCCGCCCACAAGTAGAAATTTTCTGAACATATCCATCATCTTATTGTGCATCGCTTCGTCAAGTGCTTCAAGTCGTTCAAACTTTTTCCGCATAGAAGTGATAACAAGCTCGTTCATTCCGTTTGCATACAGGAATTCTTCAAAATCAAGAGGGAACATTCTCATCTTGCGGATACTTCCCATAGGAATGGAAGATGTCTGCGAAAGCGTAACGCCAAGCAGAGAACCGCTTGCAATATATGTGAACCTGTTATCCTGCGATAAGAATTTAAGAAGCGTAAGCAGATGAGGGTAAGCCTGAATTTCGTCAATAAATATCAGCGTGTTATCCTTTTCTTTCATCTTTTCACCGAAGAGCATACTCACTTGCAAGTAGAAATCCTCAATAGATTTTGTATTTGCAAAAAGGCGGTCGCCGAGAGAATCCTCAACCATATTTATTTCAATAAAATTTTCAAAAAGCTTTTTACCGACGTGACGGATAATGTAGGTTTTGCCAACCTGACGTGCGCCGTCTATCAGAAGAATTTTCTTTGAATCGGACGTCAGATGAGCTTCAATTACCTTTTCGATCTTGCGATATAACATAAAAAGCACCTCCGTAATGACTTTTCAATGATATTATACCACATATAAACCAACTTTTCAATAGAAATATGTCGATAAATTTATGACTTTTCAAAACAATGCTCCGTTTTGTTACTCACCTCTCAGGAAAATAGAAAAGGAAACATCAGGGCAACATTTCAGGTAATGCAATCCACTTTAAAGCAAAGTTAAGGGAGGTCATTTTTGTTGTAATCTGAAAACAGATAATTTTCTTGAAGTTAAAGGCCTTTGTTATACCAAAAGAACTTCTCCAAGCGTTAATCCAACGCAAACAATTTTGTCTGTCTTTATGGTTATTACTGAAATAATAACCTGCTCGCGGCTTGCTCAAAATTGCGTAGCCCAATGTATGCCGTATATAAATAAAAACCTCCCCATTCCTTTCGGAATGAGGAGGTCATTTTGTTCTTATTCACATCAGCTTACCCGCACTTCAACGGTCATATCCTCCCACTGTTTAGCACGAAGGTAGTTACCTTGAGATCTACGGAAAGCCTTTGCGGTTTCAAAGTCGATTCTGAATTCCCAGGACAGCACAATTTCTGGCAAATCCTCGGATTTTTTGAGAACTCCTTGTTTATCTAAGATCAGCCTGAAATGAATCAGAACTAACTATCGATTTTTTATTGAGCAATACTAGATTTTAGGGCGTTTGTCGACGTTCCTTTTCATCACATTCTAACAGCACCGCTGCATCTTATTTCAAAAAAGCTTGACATATAAGCAGATTTCTGGTACAATCTATGTATAACATCGTTTGCAGAAAGGTAGGCTACATGAAAAAGACTAGGACAGTTGCTATCAGAGTGACAGAATCAGAATTCGAATCCCTCAAAGACAAAGCGCTTCAAGCTAATGTCAGCATGACCGACTACATACATAATGCCCTGTTTTCACAAGCTCACAATATCTTGACTATCGACAGAATACTCAATAGAATAAAGGAATTAAAAACATCCAATCTTCTGAGCACTGGCGATATCACCACTATTTCAGCACTATTTGATAGACATGAATATGCTCAATACGTCAATGTTATACCCATAGGACGCACATTCGCCCTTATGGCTCAAAACAAGAATACTGCCGTATATGCTGTTATAGAATTAATTCCACACACAAAGCCAGCACGATACAAAATAAAGTAAAGGAGAAGGAATATGAATAAATTCAACTGGGAAGAAATTCTTGAAAATGAAGACTACGAAACACCAAGCGAATATGTCGATGAGCTGCTCAAAACCACTTTTGTTCTGAATGAGTATGAGATAAATGAGGTTCTTGATGAGCTTCTTCAGTTTGGAGCTGATCCGGAATTTGTTCAAAGGTTTTCGCACTACTGTAAAGCGCTCAAAATTTGTAATGTAGATCCTGATGAAGAGGATGGCTTATTTTACTATTTACATTGCTTAATTGAAGCCTATGTAAGGCCGGAGTTTGCTATTATATCACCCCGATATCCCTCTTTCATAGAAACTCTTGCCACCCTTGGTTTTCACTTGATAAAAGACAATGCCGTATATAGGCTGAAGACACCGGATGAGTTGATTGAATTTAAAGAAGAGTAGAGCTAAAACTCAAAAGACACAGGACCCAGAATGTTTCATGAGCCCTGTGTCTTTGTATTTTTATTCCAGATATTCCTTTATATCATTCTTTTGTTTTTCAGTTGTCTCTGCCTGCTTGCGTATATGAGCATCATAGCATTTATCGCAAACAGTCCGCACATAGTACCTCGACATATTTCTGCGCTCGGCATTATCCGCACCGCATATTTCGCAGACCGAAGCACTTTTCTTCTCATACTTGCGGACAATCCCCGTTATCTCATCACGCAGGCGTTGTTTCGGATCTTCTTCTGAATGTC
>JAZPYL010000009.1:0-31253 GCA_045544175.1 Acutalibacteraceae bacterium
GCAGGTCAAATGTGTGCCTTGGCACACATTTGGAAAATGCTCCGGCTGCGCCGGGCATTTTCGCGGCTCGCCGCCGCCCCCCACCTTAAAGCTGAGCTTTCCCGTCTCAGTCAGCGAAGCTTAAAAGGCAGCAGACTATTGATTTTTAAGCACCCTTTTCCGCCACTCTTCCTCACTGACAAAAACTACATAAATTATTACTGAAAAAGGTGCCGATTTTTGTCAATATCATCATTGACTTTATATCAGCAGGAGACTATAATATCACCTTGGTAAAATTACATAAAGAAGGTATATAAATGGAAACTCTTTTATCAATAGCCATTGCTCTGAGCGCAGGCTTATTTATGTCACGTATTGTAAAAGTCCTTAAGCTTCCTGCAGTTACGGGCTATCTTATTGCCGGCATTCTTGTCGGTCCCTATTGTTTAGGAAGACTTGGCTTTGACGGAATCGGATTTACAAGTGTCGCAAGTGTAAGTGAAATGAGTATTATCAATGATGTTGCCTTGGGATTTATCGCTTTTGCAATCGGTGACGAATTCCGTCTTTCACAGCTTAAGAAGACAGGTAAGGCGGCAACCATAATCGGTATTTTTCAGGCAGTGTTTACAACTGTTGTTGTTGATGCAGCTTTAATCGGTCTTCATTTCATTTTAGGTGAAGAAAGATTCCCATTGTCATCAGCAATTATTTTAGGTGCAATTGCTTCAGCAACAGCTCCTGCGGCAACACTTATGGTTGTAAGACAGTATAAGGCAAAGGGTAAGCTTACAAATCTGCTTCTCCCTATTGTTGCACTTGACGATGCAGTCGGTCTTGTGATTTTCGCTGTTTCCTTCGGTATTGCAAAAACCCTTGTAAGCGGTGAGCTCAGTCTTGTTTCAATTATAGTTGACCCTCTTGTTGAGATTGTTTTCTCACTTGTTCTCGGTGCAATACTCGGCTGGTTCCTTTCCTTTGCAGAAAAATTCTTCTTCTCAAGGTCAAAAAGACAGGCAATTGTTGTTACGGCAATTTTCCTTGCCGTTGCTCTCTCAAAGCTTCATTTTGAAATGGGCCCCGTAAGAGTAGGCTTCAGCCCTCTTCTTGTGTGTATGATGCTGGGTACGGTTTTCTGTAATATCTGCGATTTCTCGGCTAACCTTATGGAAAAGACTGACCGCTGGACAGCGCCTCTTTTCATTCTCTTCTTCGTGTTAAGCGGTGCAGAATTGGAATTCTCCGTCTTCAGCGATATTGCCGTTGTAGGTATCGGTATTGTATATATAATTGCCCGTTCATTCGGTAAGTGGTTCGGTGCAAGATTAGGTGCAGATATGGCAAAGTGTGAGCCGAATATAAAGAAATACCTCGGAATCACCCTTCTTCCTCAGGCAGGTGTTGCTTTGGGAATGTCAATTTCAGCTCTTGAAATCGGTGCTCCCGGTGTTATTATCAGAAACATTGTTCTTTTCGGTGTGCTTATATATGAGCTCTTCGGACCTCTTATGACAAAGATAGCTCTTACGAAGGCAGGAGACATCAAGCCCAAGGAGGATAAACCGAAAATTCCTGCCGAAAAAGGCAGAGGAGAATAATGTAGGGTCAAGGGCCGAGGGCCAAGGCCGCCCGACCGTGTCGTAACACAAAGGTTTTGCCCGCTTCGTTGGGTTGAAAATTAATATTAGCGTTGGGACGAGCGTTGCTCGTCCTTTTATGTTGCAAAAGGCAGGAAGGTTTGATATAATCAGGTTGTAAGTAAAGATATCGGAGGATATATAATGAAAATTCTTGATAACAGCGACAAGCATTTACTGTCTGTCTTACCCGGTATTGTTTCTGAAAAGCTTAACAAGAAGGTCGATAAGCTCAAATTTATCGGCGGAGGCAGTTACGGAAGAGTTTATAAAGCTGTACTTTCTGACGGTGAAATTATTGCGGTTAAAGGGTATATTCTTCAGGAAATGCAGAACGAGGAAGCCCGGCAGCTGAGACTTCTATCGGAAAACACATCTGTAAAAATGCCCGAAGTGCTTTTTACATATGAGGACGAGGATACGGCAGTTATGGCTATGAGTTTTCTCGAAGGTCAGAATGTATTGAGTCCTGTGTTTTTATTAAAGAGCAAAAGTCAGAAGCAGAAATTCGCTGATGAGGTCATTTCGGGTATGTTGGAGTGGCATAGTGTTACAAACGATAAATTCGGCTCTTTATCGGAACCCGTATATGCCAGCTGGTATGACTACTATAAAACAGAAAAACAAGAGCCGTGGCTTAAGGGTTTAAAAGAATTATCCGATAAGGGAAAATTCAGCAAGAAGAAAATGAAGCTTCTTTTTGAAGCGACAGAGCTTTTTAATAATCTTCCGAAAGAGGACTCGACTCCCGTACTTATACACGCCGACCTTAATATAATGAATATAATGGCTGATCCGAATACACTGAAGCTTATTGCTTTCATAGATCCCTGTGGCAGTATATGGGCAGACAGAGAATACGATTTGTTCCAGGTCCGCAATATGTGGGGCGATGCATACGGGCTCTATGAAACCTATAAAAGAAAATGTGAAATGTCTGAATTTACCGATTTCAGAGTTGCTTATTACGGAGCCATGCATGAAGCATCAATGAGGCTTAAGGGCGGATATATTGTACCATTTTGGGAAGACCTTGATTTTGCCCATCTGAAAAAGGAAATGAAAAAGATTAAAGAAAAGATGTAATTCAGCGACAATAACGCTTGAAGCTACTAATCCGTAAAAAACAAAAACCATTGTATCGGCATTGTGATACAATGGTTTTATCATTAAGCTGTTTGTTTTTTTGCGGGTAGAAATTAACGCCCATCGCACTGTTGAGCGTCCTCGGCCCTCGACCCTTGGCCCTTGGCCCTTGCTCTGAGTCTCTCAAGCAGTTTTTTCATTTCTTCAGGATAATCTGCTTCTATTGTCATTTCTTCCTTTGTTACGGGGTGAGTGAACATCAGCTTTCTGCAGTGAAGAGCCTGATGAGGAATATCCTTATCCTCCTCGCCGTACATTGTGTCGCCGTAAAGGGGAGTACCGAGATATGCAAAGTGCACCCTTATCTGATGTGTTCTTCCCGTTTCAAGTCGGATTGATAAAAGGGAATAGCTTTCGCCGAACTCAAGGGGGGTATAATGTGTCACTGCTCTGTCGCCTCTGTCGTCGGCGGTACGGCAGGTCTTCATGGGGTCGGGACGGTAAATGGGCTTATCAATTGTACCCTTTTCGGTGTACCTTCCCGTAGGTACGGCAATATATTCCTTTTCTATCCTTCCGGAAAGTCTTGATGCAGCGAAGGTGTTGAGTGCACATACAACTGCACCTGATGTACCCTTGTCGAGCCTGCCGATAGCTCTGAAGGTAGTGCCTTTTCCTTTCTTTGCAAGATAACCTGCAACTGCATTTGCAAGGGTATCACCCTGATGATTGTGGGATTCGTGCATTGGTAGCTCAGCAGGCTTATTTATAATAAGTATATCCTCGTCCTCGTAAATGACTTCAAGAGGGTAGTCGCTTGGAATTGATACCTTTTCGTCATCGGGAATATTGAGGGTAAGGGTGTCACCTAAGTGAATTATATCGATTGAACGGGCGTGCTCGCCGTTGAGGAGAATTCCTCTTTCCACCCTCTTCTGTGAACGGAGAAGTGCCAGAGAGATTTTCACATAGCCTCTCAGGAAGCTCTCGACGGTTTTGCCGTCGTGCTCGGGCTTTTCTATTTTATATTCAAGGGTTCTCAATATTATTTGCCTTTCTGTGCGTATTCGTCAAGGAGTCTGTGCTTTTCGTCCCAGAGCTTCTGAGAAAGGTCAACGTAGTAGGTGTGAGGATTCTCGAAGCGCTTCACCTCGTCCCAGAGAGTTTCAACCTGCTCGTTGCAGTAGTTCTTGATATCTATGATATCGGGATTGTTATAACAGCACTGACCATTTTCGAATATTTTTACAAGAAGAGGTCTTGCTGTATAATTGGTAACAGTTTTTCTCTTCCACGTATAGTCAGGGTCAAAGAGCTCAAAAGGCTTGCTGTCGTCAATTTCTTCGTCGAGAAGGGTGATAACGTCGGCAAGAGCCTTGTTTGTAGCCTTATCGTAAAGACGGTAGACCTTTTTGGCACAGGGTGTAGTGATTTTCTGTACATTTTCGCTGAGCTTGATTCTCGGTACGGGCACACCGTTTTCTTCAACGGCAACAATTTTGTATACACCGCCGAAAACGGGATTTGATGCAGCGGTAATAAGTCTTTCGCCTACACCGAAGGAGTCAATCTGCGCACCCTGAATGAGCATATCACGGATTATAATTTCGTCAAGAGAGTTACTTGCAACAATCTTACAGTCGGGGAAGCCTGCCTCGTCAAGCATCTGTCTTGCTTTTCTTGAAAGATAGGTGATATCACCGCTGTCGATTCTTATTCCCTTAGGTCTGAAGCCGCGGGGGAGAACCTCTCTTCTGAAGGCTTCTATAGCATTGGGAATACCTGAGCTTATAACATTATATGTATCAACGAGAAGGGTACAGTTATCGGGGTACTGTCTTGCATAGGCGCAGAAAGCCTCAAGCTCATCACCGAAAAGCTGAATCCAGGAGTGAGCCATCGTACCTACGGCAGGTACACCGTAATCTCTTTCGTCAATTACACAAGCCGTCGCATCGCAACCGCCGATATAAGCTGCTCTTGCACCGTAGACTGCACCGTCATAGCCCTGAGCGCGTCTTGAACCGAACTCCATAACAGTACGATTGCCGGCTGCTCTTTTAAGACGGTTGGCTTTTGTTGCGATAAGGCTCTGATGATTTATGGTAAGAAGAACCATTGTTTCAATAAGCTGAGCCTCAATAACGGGTCCCTTTACGGTGATAATAGGTTCACCGGGGAAAATAGGTGTGCCCTCGGGGATTGCCCATACATCGCAGGTAAATCTGAAATCACGCAGATATTCGATAAAATCCTCGTTAAAGCCCTTTCTTCTGAAAAGCTCAAGGTCCTTCTGAGTAAATTTAAGGTTTTTAAGGTAATCTGTAAGCTGGCGCAGGCCTGCCATAATAGCAAAGCCTCCGTTATCAGGTACCTTTCTGAAGAACATATCAAAATAGGCAATCTTATCCTTCATACCGTTGGTAAAGTATCCGTTTGCCATAGAAAGCTCATAAAAGTCCATAAGCATTGTCAGATTTCTTGACTCAAGAGTGTTACTCATTTTAAACAGCCCTTTCCTTTAATGTACTGAGGTATATTATATCATAAAAAACGAGAAAATAAAGGCTTTTTTGCAGAAATATCGAAAAGAATTGTATTAATTATACCTAAAATAATTACTATATCTCAATATAATTGTGTTAAATGTTACCATAATCGCTCTTGACATAAAAACCACATTATGATATCATATAGTATATAGAAGCATAGGGGTAAACTCTGTGCGTCAATATTAATAAGGTGTGAAAAAATATGAGAGTAAGAAAACAGTCTCTCGGTGACCGCAATATTGTGGGCGCAAGAATAGAGGCAAAAAGAAAAGAATTAGGTATCAAACAGATTGATCTTCTCACACAGCTTCAGATAAGAGGTGTCGAGCTCACATCATCGGGCTTATCAAAGCTTGAGGGTCAGATCAGAGGTGTTTGCGACTATGAGCTTGTAGCAATTGCCGATGTACTCGGTGTATCGCTCAACTGGCTTGTAGGTAAAGAAGACTGATCAGTAATAAACGAAGGACTGTACCTGAAGGTACGGTCTTTTATTTTTCTGCTGTTTTTTAACTCAGTGTCACACAGTGTGCTTTTCTGAATATGATATATTGATGGCTTTATGCTGTTAATAATATTATAAAAGGAGCGAGGAAGAATGGATACTTTCGACTGCGCCGGTAACTTCCGTGCGGCAGATATGACCTGCAGCAATCCTTGCTGTAAAGAAAGAGCTGCTCTGCCTGAATGCGTTTCGGTAGCTATGGCATACGTTCCCTTTCAGCAGTGGAACGAGATTTATGCCGCCGATAAAGGCCTTTCTGTAGGAACAATGTTTCCCTGCCTTAACCTTCCCTTTGTGGGGTGTGTCAGATGATTAACACAAAATCCAATCTTAAACACAGGCTTATGGCAGTGCGTTTTGCAATTTGGGATCTGCATCTTTACCTTGACACGCACTGCGGCGATGAAGAAGCAATGGCACTTATAAAAAGATATAAGGAAAAATACCGTGAATTATTAAGGGAATATCAGTGTAAGTACGGTCCGCTTACTGCTGATGAAGGTCACGGTGCCCCTTGGATTAAAACACCTTTCCCTTGGGTGAACAGTGGGAGTGATTGCTGATGTTCCAATACGAGAAAATTTTACAGTACCCGATCAACATCAAAAAGCCTAACCCGACCTATGCGAAAATCATCATAAGTCAGTATGGCGGCCCCGACGGTGAACTGGGTGCATCCCTCAGATATCTCAGTCAGAGATTTGCAATGCCCTGGCCTGAGCTTCAGGGTCTTCTTACTGATGTGGGCACTGAAGAGCTCGGCCACCTTGAAATGATAGGCACTCTTGTTTATCAGCTTACCAAAAACCTTTCCTGTGAGGATATAAAGAAGCACGGCTTTGATGCATATTTTGTAGACCATACTACAGGCGTTTATCCCTCAAGTGCGGCAGGTGTGCCCTTTACGGCGGCTTATCTTCAGTCAAAGGGCGATGTAATCACCGACCTTCACGAAAATATGGCTGCAGAGCAGAAGGCGAGAACGACCTATGACAACATTCTCCGTCTTGTAGATGACCCCGATGTGTGCGATGTAATAAAGTTCCTTCGTGCAAGAGAGGTTGTACACTATCAGCGATTCGGTGAAGGCCTCAGAATAGCTACAGATAAGCTTAACGAGAAGAACTTCTATGCCTTCAACCCTGCCTTTGATAAGTGTAAGAAATAACTGAAACTAAGTGGGTGACAGCTTGTTGCCCACTTTTTATTGCAAAAAGCACTTTTTTGGTGTAGAATGGGTTCAGACTGCAAAAGGAGAAAGAAAAATGAATGTACTTATAATTGACGGGCAGGGCGGACAGCTTGGCTCACAGCTTATAAAGGAGATAACTTCCCGTTATCCCGATACAGATATTACTGCAGTGGGCACAAATGCCACTGCAACAGCGGCAATGATGAAGGCAGGCGCAAGGAAGGCGGCAACGGGAGAAAACCCCATAGCAGTTGCTTCCCGTAAGGCTGACGTTATTATCGGCCCTATCGGAATTGTTATTGCTGACTCTCTTCTCGGTGAAATAACTCCGAAGGCAGCAGTAGCAGTGGGACAGAGTGCAGCCACCCGTATTCTTATACCTATAAATAAGTGTGAAAACTTAGTTGCAGGTGTGCCTAATCTTACTCTTACTGCGCTTATTGAGGATGCAATGGTAAAGCTCGGAAATATTACCGAATAAACACTTGCAGAATTTATAAAACAGTGATATAATACTTAAGGCTTTTCAGAAGAAAGGCAGCGGAACAGAAGTTCCTTTTCATACTGTAAATTTAATTTAAAACGATACTATGAAGGTGTTGTATTCTCAGAAGAGAAGCAGCATCTTTTTTTGTTTTGGAAAGGAGTCTTCTTATGAAAACTCAGAAGCATGTACGCAATCTCACTTTGTCGGCTATGTTTTTAGCCCTCGCTTATGTACTGCCCTTTATTACGGGACAGATACCCGAAATAGGAGCAATGCTTTGCCCGATGCATATTCCCGTTATTCTGTGCGGTTATGTATGCGGCGGCCCATGGGGACTTGCAGTAGGGTTTGTTGCACCGCTTTTCAGATCTCTTACCTTAGGTATGCCTACTCTGTTTCCGAAGGCTTTTGCAATGGCCTTTGAGCTTGCTGCGTATGGCTTTATGTCGGGTTTTTTATACCGTATTTTCCCGAAGAAAAAAGCATACATATACTGCTCACTTCTTATATCTATGACGGCAGGCAGACTTGTGTGGGGGCTTGTGCAGTTTCTGTGTATGGGACTTGCAGGTACTGAATTCGGCTTTTCTGCTTTCTGGGCGGGAGCCGTTGCAAATGCAGTTCCGGGTATTATAATTCAGATTGTGCTCATACCGCTTATAATTATTGCTCTGCAGAAAGCCAAGCTGATCGCTGACAGAGAGTAAATAAATTAAAAATTAAATAAGGATAAAAAACAGAGGAGTTAAAAGACAATTCCTCTGCTTTTGTATATAAAAATCAAATTATTTTTATAATGTAGAATAAATTCATCTAAAGTTTACAACTTTCAAAAAGAATTAAAAGATGATAACAAATATATTAACACATTAATTTTTTTAACAGATATAATATATTTGTAACAATGATACAGACAAAAGCTCAGTCTGTACATTAACCGAAGATAATGTAAGGAAAAAAGGAGAATACTATGTTACCTGCACCGAATAATTTAAACTGTTATGAATATCTTGAATTCTGTACCTCACGTTTTGATGATGTAAATATGATGCAGCATTTCGGAATTGATTATCTTCGTTCTGAAATTTTAGGAGACATCGACAGTCTTGCCGCGTATTTCCAGAAGGAGTTAGGTCTTAAGAAGGGCGACGTTTATACAATCTTTATGCCCACCACTATGCAGAGCATTATTGCTTTTTATGCACTTAACAAGATTGGCGTAATTACGAGCTTCGTTCATCCTCTTATGGGCGCCGATTATCTTAAGGAGCAGCTTGAGCTCGTTCATACAAAGGGCGTTATGGTTCTTGACCTTCTTGTAAAGGATCATATCGAAACTATCAATCAGAGCGGACTTCCCTGTCTTGTCTGCCACAGCTCAGACTATTCGGCCGGTTATAAGGGAGCAGGCAGTAAGTTTGGTGAGGCCCTTATTAAGAAGATTTATCCTAAGTATAAAAAAGCTACATATTATAAGGATGCCCTTAAGATGCATAAGAATCCCGAGTGTGTATCGGGTAACGGTGAAGACATTGCCGTATATCTCAACGGCGGCGGCACAACAGGAAAGAGCAAGACTATAAAGCTTACCAACAGTGCTGTCAACGAGCTTTCATGGCGTGTTTCCGATATTGACGAAGTTCACGATCCCGGTAATGAATATGAGGTTATCGTTCTTCCTCTTTTCCACTGCTTCGGTCTTTGTGTTGCCGTGCACATGGCTTTATGTAACAGCGCATGTATTATTCCGATGATGCAGTTCGATTCAAGAATTTTCTTAAGCCTTATGAGAAGGAACAATGTTATCGGCTTCGGCGGCATTCCTCTTATGTTCCAGAAGCTTATGAAAGATAAGAAATTTGACGGTCCTCACCTTAAGAATGTAAGACTTATGTTCTGCGGCGGTGACGATATTGCCGACAGCTTTATTGATGAGTTCAATTCATATTTTGAAAAGTGGGGCGCAACGGGCAGACTCCGTCAGGGCTACGGCCTTACGGAAATCGGCTCAGTATGTACAACCAACACCAACAAGGAATTCAAGCGCGGCACGATCGGTAAGCCTATCAGAGGCGTAACCGTTGAAATCTGGGATGATGACCATAACAGGCTTCCTGCAGGCGAGGTCGGTGAATTTGCTATTTCGGGCCCTACAATTATGCAGGGCTATTATATGGAAGGCGAGGCAGAGGACTACGGTCTCTACACCGATGAGAAGGGAACAAAGTGGGTTCTTTCCGGCGACCTTGGCTATGAGGATGAAGAAGGGTACTTCCATTTCTCCGGCAGAAAGAAGCGACTTATCATCATCTCAGGCTATAATGTATATCCCACTGATATTGAAAGGGTTGTAGGCGAGCTTCCCGAGGTTAAGGAATGCTGTGCAGTTCAGGGCTGGGAAAATGAAAGATCAATGGTAAGGCTTTATCTCACCCTTACTGACAAGAGCAAGGAAACAGAAGAGACAAAGGCAAAGATTGCAAGGATACTTGAAGACAATTTCTCAAAGTTCTATGTACCCAGAGATTTTGTCTTTATGGACAAGCTTCCCGAAACACCCCTTATGAAAATTGACTTTATGAAGCTTACGGCTGCCGATCCCGAAAAACTCAGAGCAGACAGAAAGATTAAGGAATAAATTTTAACATATAAACTCCGTTTGTAATTTACAAATGGGGTTTAGTGTGCTATAATAGTGTTTAACTTGTTTAAGGTGGCTTTTGTTATTCTTAACATTAAACTATTTCTTTCTGTAAGAAATAAAAAGGAGAAATCATCAGATGGTTACTATTAACGAACTTATGTGTAAGGGCTGCGGCTACTGCATAAAATTCTGCCCCAAGCACATTCTGGAAATGGGTAAGGAAAGATCTCAGAAGGGTCATTTCTACCCGGTGAACATTGATCCGGACAAATGTACAACCTGTGCAATCTGTGCACTTATGTGCCCCGAAGCAGCAATTGAAGTTACTGCTGAGAAAAAGGCTTAAGGAGGGGATAAGATGGAAAAGAGATTTATGAAGGGCTGTGAGGCTATTGCCGAAGCAGCAGTAAGAGGCGGCTGCCGCTTTTTTGCAGGCTATCCCATTACTCCCCAGAACGAAATCCCCGAGTATCTTTCATGGAGACTTCCTGAGGTTGGAGGAGCATTCGTTCAGGGTGAAAGTGAGGTTGCATCCATTAATATGGTATACGGTGCTGCGGCAACGGGTACAAGAGCTCTTACAAGCTCCTCAGGCCCGGGTATCAGCCTTAAGGCAGAGGGTATTTCTTATCTTGCCTCTGCACAGCTTCCCGCAGTTATAGTAAATATTTCAAGAGGCGGTCCGGGTCTGGGCTCAATTCAGCCGGCACAGTCTGACTACCTTCAGGCTACGAAGGCTCTCGGTCACGGCGGCTTCAGAGCAATGGTATTTGCTCCCGCAACTCTTCAGGAGGCCGTTGACCTTACATACAATGCCTGGGAATATGCCGAAAGAGACAGAGGCCCCGTGCTTATTCTTATGGACGGCTGTCTCGGCGCTATTATGGAAGAGGTTGAGCTTCCCGAGATGAAGGAATTAAACTACACAAACACTGAAGACTGGTGTCTTGCAAGAGTGAATGGCAGAGAAGAAAGCCATATGATTACTCCCATTCTTCCCGAGCTTGCTCTTGAAATGCTCAATAAGTTCAAGGGTATGACCTATAAGATGTGGGAAATGGCTGATGTGAAGGTTGAGGAATATCTCCTCGAGGATGCCGAATATGTTGTAGTGGCTTACGGTATTGCAGCGAGAGTTGCAAAGGAAGCTATAAACAACCTTCGTGAAAAAGGGCACAAGGTAGGTATGATAAGACCTATTACCCTTTATCCCTTCCCCAGGGCAAGTCTTGACAATCTTAACTATGAACAGGTCAAGGGTATTATTGATATTGAAATGACAATTCCCGCTCAGATGAGAGAGGATATAGAGCTTCAGGTAAAAGGACGCTGTCCCGTACACGAATACGGCCGTTCAGGCGGTATTCTGCTTGATGATGAGGGCGTATATGAAGCTATTGAAAAGGTAGTGAAAGGAGAGAACGACTATGCCTGAATATAAAAGACCAAGCTCACTTATGCCAATGAGTACAGGCTATTGTCCCGGCTGTCTCCACGGTCTTGCAACAAGACTTGTAGCCGATGCAATTGATGAGCTTAATCAGCAGCAGAATGCAATCAATGTTGTGTCTGTCGGATGCTCTGCTCTTAACCTTTATTCCTGGAGCGGTGATGATATCGGTGCCGCACACGGCAGAGCGCCTGCAGTTGCAACGGGTATCAAAAGATGTCTCCCTGACAGACTTGTTTTCACCTATCAGGGTGACGGCGACCTTGCCGCCATCGGCCTTGCAGAAATTATGTCTGCAGCCAACAGAGGTGAAAACTTCACCGTTATTTTCGCTAATAATCAGACCTACGGTATGACGGGCGGTCAGATGGCTCCCACAACACTTGTCGGGCAGAAGACAACTACAACTCCCTTCGGCAGAGATCCTCAGACAGCAGGTTATCCTCTGAAAATGTGTGAGCTTATCTCTGTTCTTGAGGCTCCCGTTTTTGTGGCAAGATATGCACTTAATTCTCCCAAGGGTGTTTCCGATGCAAGAAAGGGTATCAAGAAGGCCTTCGAATTACAATTAGCAGGCAAGGGCTTTACCTTCATTGAGCTTCTTACCAACTGTCCTACTAACTGGGGTATGAGTCCTCTTGAAACTCTCGATTATATGAACACCAACACCATTCCTTATTTCAAGCCGGGAATCTATAAAGATAAGGAGGGTGACAAATAATGAAGCAGTCATTTGTATTTTCAGGTTCAGGCGGTCAGGGTATTATGAGTGCAGGTATCACTCTTGCTCACACTGCAATTGATATGGAAAAGCATTCAACCTTCTTGCCCGAATACGGTCCTGAGCAGAGAGGCGGCAGTGCCAAGTGTACGGTTATTATCAGCGACACCGAAATTATCTCTCCCTTGACAAAGAAATGTGACACTCTCGTTGCTATGAATGAGCAGGCATATAACAAATTCTCTGACTCAGTCAAAGAGGGCGGCCTTCTTGTTATCAACTCAAGCCGCATCACAGACAAAATTAACCGTGACGATGTTAAGGTTCTTGCGGTTCCCGTTGATGATATAGCACTTGAGCTTGGTAATGTAAAGGTCGCAAATACAGTTCTTATCGGTGCTCTTGTAGGCGCTACGGGAATAGTAAGCAAGGAAGCAATTATCGCTTCGCTTGAAGATAAGTTCAAGTCCAAGAAGCCCGAAATAATGGCACTTAATATTGCAGCTCTTGAAAAAGGCATTGAAGCAGGCAAAAGTGCAAAATAATCATATTGTGTATACTATTATAATATAATACAAAAAACAGAAAAGGAGAAAAATTATGCCTAAGTATACTTTTGACACAAAATTCAGCGTTCTTATGAAGGACCCCGAGGTTATGAAAATCGTTGATGACCTTTGTCCCGAAATTATGAATCATCCTATGAAGAATATGGCTCTTGCAATGGGCTTCACACCTAACATGGGAATGGTAGTTCTCGGCAAGATGTATTCTAAGGAAAAGATTGAAGAGTTCAGAAAAAGACTCGAAGCAATCGAATAAGAAACGATTCAGCCCACTGTGTTATGCAGTGGGCTGTTTTGGTGAGCACCCCTCAGTCAGCATAGCTGACAGCTCCCCTTTCAGGAGAGCCATCTTCAGTAATACACCTACATATAGTTAAACATCAGGTAGCCTTCACTGAAAGGTTATTCCCCTTCTAGGGGAAATGTCTGCGTCAGCAGACAAAAGGGTTCCGGTTTCGGAGAAAAGGTGCCCGCAGGGCGGATGGGTTTGAAAGGGAGGTGTCACAAAGTGACTGAGAGAGCCCTCTCCGTCAAAATGCACAAATTTAAAGTGCATTTTTTTATTTTTACACAGTTAATAAATTGTTAAAACAATATTGATTTTCTTTGATTGTTGCTTTATAATGGATATGTGTAATTATATGGGTTAGTATACCCATTTACCGTGAAAACGAATTGTGAAGCTTCCGGTCAAAACACAAGGAGGTCAGATGTGTTCGGAAAAGGAACAGTTCGGTTTCAGCTTAATTATTCATCCGGGGAGGACCCGGGAAAATCTGAAACACCTTTTACCGTGGAAGGATGAAAGGCAGTTTCAAATATCTCAATTAAGGGGGATAAATTAAAAAATGAAAAACAAACATTTAGGTAAGAAAACTTTATCTGTATTTTTAGCGGTAATGATGCTTATGACCTGTTGGGTATGGTTTGCACCTGAAAAGGCAGAGGCCGTATCTCAGGACGTGTCAACCGTTACATCATACGCATCTTATCATGTTAAACTTGATATGGAATTTAAAAGCGTCGGAAATGGCGGTGACGTCAAAATCTTGTACTATCCTGTTAATTCTGACGGTACGCTGAACACATCTTCACCGCAGGAATATATTTTGATACATTCAGCAAAGCAGTATTCTACAACGACTTGGACATTTGATACAGCAGATGATAGTACAAGAAGGCTTAGTACTGATACCAGTGCCGAAAACGGTCCCGTTAACGGCTGGCCATATGGTGTAAAAATGTACGCCGCAAGCGGTGTTACTTTAGCTCTTAAAGCTATGTATATCAATGGTGTACAGGTAGTCAATACCGGTTATTGGTCGGTAAAAGGCGGTACGAAAGAGGTTCTTTACACTTACAAAAATGACAGTGGCTATTCCGGATATCTCAACAACTGGAATGTGCCTTCAATAACAACCACAAAGGCAGCCGACTTATCTGTTCAGGTTCCTTCTTGCGGAACAAAAACTACAGGTACTGTTACTGCTTCTATGGCGGACCAGTACGGTTATTCTTGGCCTCTTACATACACAATCAACGGCACAGGTGCAACTGTTAACCAGAGCGGCAACTCAGCTTCTGTAACTGTTTCAAATGCGGCTCTCGCTAACTTTACCAACGCAACAGGTACAACCAACCTTACTCTTACAGCTACAGGTGCAGGCAGAACATCAACATCAACTGTAACTCTCACTGCACCTAAGAAGGACGTTACCTTTGAGAACCTTTTCTCACTTTCAGACTGGCGTTATTCTGATTCATTCAACTCTGTTGGATCACCTAATGAAATACTTGTAGAAAATGACAGCACAATTAAAATCTACAAGAGTGCTGCCGGTGGTGAGATTACAACCGGTTCATCATATCCGAGTGCACATTCGGATAGCAGATACTCTATCCCTGTTACCGGTGGTAAGGATTATACTGTAAGCTTCAATACTACAAGCTCAGTAAACGACAATTCTATCGCTCCCGAGGTTTTCCTTTTCTGGTATGATGTGAACAATAACTATCTTGGCTTAAACAATCAAAAATTTTCCGGAAACGGTGACCACTCTGTAACCTTTACTGCCCCTGAAACTGCGACAAAGGCAGAAATCCGTTTTGATAATGACTGCACCGGCTCCGGCGCAACATTAAGATTTAATAACATTGCTGTTTATCGTGCTGACCGTGCAGCAGAGATCGAATTAGAGACTTGGGGTAATCGTCCCTTTACAAAGGCTTATACATATAAAGCTGCTCTCGGTTCAACTCTCACCGTTCCCACAAGACCCGGTTATGCTTTCAACGGCTGGTATCTTGATAGTGACAACGACGATGTTATGGCTTCAGGCGAAACTGTTGCCGACGGCAACGGAACAGTTGTAAGCAGTCTTCAAAGCTTTGGAATAGATAATCACTACAACCTTAAAGCTGACTGGGTTCCCGCTAAATATACCCTTACCTTTGACGGTAACGGCGGTACAGCAGCAACAGGTTCAACCGCTTATGATATTACCGGTACGGTTACTATGCCTAATGCAACAAGAACTTCTTATGGATTTGACGGCTGGAAGGTAACAGTAGCTGACGGCAACTGGGTTGCAGGCGACACCTACAACGTTAACCAGCAGGTTTCCGGCAAGTACGGTAATGCAACTCTTGCAGCTCAGTGGACAAAGCTCTGGACAGTAACCTTCCTTAACGGTGACGGTTCTGCTCTCAGTACAGTAAGTGTCAGAAACGGTGAAGCTGCAGCAGCTCCTCAGGCAACACCCACAAAAGCTGCGGATGCAAACGGTTCATATAAATTCAGTTCATGGGATACGGATTTCTCAAATGTAACAGGAGATATTACTGTAACTCCTCAGTTCGAAACAGTACCTCATACAGTTACTTACGATTTTGTATCAGGCAGAACCTGTACAACTAATGCAATCGTTGACAAGAGATGCTCAGGCTGTAATTACTATTTCTTCCAGGGTCAGCCCTATGACGGTACAACTGAAGCAGCATGGATTGCTCTCGGTCATGACTTTGAAGGTCAGTCAGCAGTAACAAACACATCAGACGGCGAAACAGGAACTCACGAAGTAAGATGTAAGTATTTCTACACTGAAAGCTGCAACGGTACAACAAGAGTAGCGCATAGCTTCGATAGTACTATAAAAACTGAAGGTGCAGACTGCGTGACTCCGGGCACCGTAACAAAGAAATGTGCTTGCGGTCAGGAAACAAAGGTTTCAGGCGAGATCGATTCTAATACTCATAACAATACACGCTTAATCAATGTTAAGGCTCCCACCTGTACTGAAGACGGTTTCACAGGCGATACTTACTGCGACAACTGTAAGCAGACGGTCAAAGAAGGTAAGGTTGATCCTAAGCTCGGTCACAGCTTCACAGACTATGTATATAACAATGATGCTAAGTGTGGAATCGACGGCACAGAAACAGCTAAGTGTGACCGCTGTGATATGACTGATACAAGAACAAAGACCGGTTCAGCCCTCGAACACGAGTATACAAATTATGTATACAACAACGATGCTGAGTGTGAAAAGAACGGCACTAAGACAGCAACTTGCGATCACGGTTGCGGTACAAAAGACACAATTGAAGCAGAAGGCACAGCTCTCGAACACGATTACACAGGTGCTATCAAAAATAACGGTGACGGTACACATTCATATCTCTGTAAGAACAACTGCGGTAACTACGGCGGCACTGTAGACTGCTCAAGCTGGAAAGAAAACGCAACTGCAGTCAAGTGCGAATGTGTAGACTGCGGTTACACCAAGACTCACGATTGGGATGAATGGGCACCTTCTTCAGACAATAGCGGTTCTGCAGCAGGCAAGATGACCCGCACATGTTCAGATTGTGGTGCAGTTGAAGAAGAAACTTGTACTTACGAAGAGACTGCACATTCTGATGCAACCTGTACAGCACCCGAAACAACAACATACACCTGTACCGAATGTGGCCACGGTTACACAGTAATCGGTAAAGCAGCAACGGGTCATAACTACACAGGTGAATATAAGTATAATGCAGACACTGACACACATCAGCAGCTTTGTGCTAACGGATGCAATACCTACGGTGTAGGTGAAACTGCAGGTGAAACAGAATCCTGTTCATGGAATTATGCTAACAAGGAAAGCGGTAAGCATACAGCTACCTGCGTATGCGGTAACACAGAAGAACAGAACTGCTCAGGCGGTACTGCAACATGTACAGCCGAGGCTGAATGTCAGTTCTGTCACGAAGCTTACGGCACAACAACAGACCACAGCTTCAAGGGCACTGTAAAGGAACTTGAAGGCGACGTTCACGCATACCTTTGCGAATACTGTAACACAGACAGCATCTACGGTGTAGGAACAACTCAGAACAAGACTGAAGCTTGCTCCGGCGGCGATGCAACATGTACTGCTTATGCAGTTTGTGAAAAGTGTAGTGACACCTACGGTGAACTCGATGCAGACAACCACAAGTGGTGCGAAACCCCCGTTGCTGATGCAGACAACGCAGGCAAGCATATCTATACTTGTGAATACAACAACGAACACAAGAAGAGCGAAGCTTGTGTATCAGGCTCATCAAAAGTTGTAGCTCCCACTTGTACAGAACAGGGCTATACAACCCAGACCTGTAAGGAATGCTCATACGAATGGAATACAGATTATACTGATGCTACTGATCATAACTGGGTTGACCCCGTATGTAACGAAGACGGTACTCATACATTAACCTGTAATAATGAAAATATTGACGGTTGGGTATGTGATGAAACATTAACACTTAACTGTGCTGAGTCAGCTATCACATTCGGTTATGAACCCGCTACATGTACAGAACAGGGCTACACAACATATCAGTGTACCGTTTGTAACTACACATGGGATGCAGATTTCGTTCCTGCAACAGGCCACTCCTATACTAAGAAGCTCAGAAGTCTCGATGCAGCTTATAAGAGAAGCGATAAGACCTGTACCGAAGCTGAAACCTACTGGTACCGTTGTGACAACTGTACTGTAAGTGCAGGTACAGAAGCAGATAAGTATGCAGACAACCTTGCATCAATCTACTGGTCAAACGGCTCAGCAGCAGGTCATAAGTGGGAAGGCGAAGTTGTTGATGAAAAATATCTTGCATCAGCTGCAACATGTACAGCCTCTGCGAAGTATTATAAGTCATGTTCCGTATGTGAGGTATCAAGCAAGGATACAGCTTATGAAGCTACTTTCCAATACGGTTCACCTCTCGGTCACGACTATCAGGATATCGTTGATGCAGACGACCTTACAAAGAACAGAAAGAGCGAAGCAACCTGTACATCACCTGCAATTTACTACCAGTCATGTTCACGCTGCGGTGATGTAAGCACAGAAACCTTTGAATACGGCGAAAAGATCGGTCATAATTTGACAAAGACCGAAGCTAAGGAGCCTACCTGTACTGAAGCCGGTAATGTAGAATACTACACCTGCTCCAACTGCAATAAGACCTTCAGCGATGAAGATGGAGAAAATGCAATATCAAAGACAGAAATCAGTGCTCTCGGTCATGATACCGTTACCGTGCCTTTTAAGGCTGCAACCTGTGAAGAAGATGGTCACGCAGAGTACACAGAGTGTAAACGCTGCCATGAAGGTGCACTTACACCCGACAAGATTTATCAGGCAACAGGCCATAAGTTTACAGGTGCATACACATATGATGCAGTCAACGGCTACCACAGCAGATACTGTGTAAACAAAAACTGTCTCGCAGACGGTGAAAAGGCACACGGTATTGACGGTGTTAAGTATTCAGTAGAATATGACGGCCTTGATTATGTAATCGAAGGCGGCGAGCGCTGTAATTACGATAAGGACTCTTTAGCAAACACAGACGAAAACGGTATCCATAGCCATAAGCTTATCTGCGTTTGCGGCAACGAATCCTCAAAGGCATATACAGACGTTGAAACTTTTGTTGAAACTGTAGCTCCTAACTGCACAGATAAGGGTTATGACGTGTATAAGTGTCCTGATTGCGATGAAGAATGGTATAAGAACTTTGTTGATGCTCTCGACCATGACCTTTCAGAAGCAGCTACACCCAACGGTGACGGCACTCACTCTGTAAAATGTAACAGAGACGGCTGTGACTATGAGAAAGATGCAGTAGCTTGCTCAACAGAAACACCTTTAACAACCTGCGGCAGTAAGAACATCTGTGATGTTTGTCACGGTGAATTCGGTGAAGCAATTGATCACGTATTTACAGATTATAAGTACAATAATGATGCAACCTGTACTGAAGACGGTACAAAGACAGCAGAATGTGACAACTGTGATACAAATGCAACTCACACAATAACTGCAACAGGCACAAAGCTTGGCCACAATATGACAGCTTACGGTTATTCAACAGAAGGATGGGCAAATAAGCCTGCTGATTTCAGTGAAGAAATCAAGGAACCCACCTGCAGTGAAGAAGGCCTTTCAATCAGCTACTGTACAAGATGTGAATACTATAGAACAAAGGTAGTTAAGGCTGATACAAATGCTCACGTATGGGAGCATGATTTAGACGATACAACAGGTTGGGAATATGTAGGCGGTGACTGCAGCATCGGTGTTACTCTCGCGAACCGCTGTGAAGTCTGCGACATAGCTAAGACAGTTGTAGTTACAGGTAACCATGACTGGCATGCAACCTATTCATTTGAACCCACATGCACACAGCCCGGTATCCGTAGAGAAGTATGCTACGTATGTGAGGCTGAACAGGTTATCACCTGCGATGACGATCCGACACTTGCACCCGTTGAGCACACCTACGGTGAAGAAACATCCGTTCCTGCAAACTGCACAGAAGCAGCTCATAAGGAACAGACATGTACAGTCTGCGGCTTCGTTAACAAGTATGACTTTGACGAGGTATTCGGTGTTCAGCACGCCTTCAATAAGGGTGTAGAATACGAAGCAACCTGCGAAACCATCGGTTATATGGAATATACCTGCTCCGAATGTAATTACGTTGAGAAGGTTAAGACAAGCGATGCATTAGGTCATAAGGATGCTAACGGTGACAAGAAGTGCGACGAGTGCTTCGGCAAAATGTACGATGATTCAGATTCATCAAAGGGCTGTGGCTGTATCTGCCATAAGGATAGCTGGCTTATGAGAATTATCTATAAGATTCTCAACTTCTTCTGGAAGATCTTCAAGATCAGCAAATCCTGTGAATGCGGTGCAGTTCACTGGTAAAAATCCTGTCAGCTTTCCCCCTATAAGCTGAAACAATAAAAAAGAGCTGCTATGCTTCGGCATGGCAGCTTTTCTTTGTCGCTTATTTGCAGTATAAAAAAATATTTGAAAAAACCCCATATTTATCTTCATAAACTATTGAAATGGGGGATAAAAATCAGTATAATAACTAAGAATAGTAGTATGGAGTACGAGGAGTAATTTTAGGCTACGATTAAATTTAATTGTGAAAGGATGATTTATCATGCAGAACGCACTCACAAAAAACAAGAGTATCCTTGAGTGGATTGACAAGCAGGTTGAACTTGTAAAGCCCGACAAAATTGTCTGGATTGACGGTTCAGAGGAGCAGGTAGAAGCTCTCAGAGCTGAAGCTTGCAGTACAGGCGAAATGATTAAGCTTAATCAGGAGCTTCTTCCCGATTGCTATTATCACAGAACAGCAGTTAATGACGTTGCACGTGTTGAGGACAGAACTCTTATCTGCTCAAAGAGAGAAGAGGATGCAGGTCCTACAAACCGTTGGATGGATCCCGAAAAGGCATATAAGATGCTTTATGATATTGCCCGTGACAGCTATAAGGGCAGAACAATGTACGTAATTCCTTACTCAATGGGCCCCATCGGCTCACCTCTTGCTAAGGTAGGTATTGAGCTTACAGACTCAATCTATGTTGTTCTTAATATGATTATTATGACCCGTACAGGTAAGGCTGTTATGGATGCTTTCGGTGACGAGAGCAATGACTGGGTTCGCGGTCTTCACTGTAAGTGCGACATTGACGCAGAAAACAGATGGATCTGCCAGTTCCCCGAAGACAATACAATTATCTCTGTTAACTCAGGCTACGGCGGAAACGTTCTTCTCGGTAAGAAATGCTTTGCTCTTCGTATTGCTTCTTATCAGGGTAAGAATGAAGGCTGGATGGCTGAGCATATGCTTATTCTCGGCATTGAAAAGCCCGACGGCGAAGTTAAGTACATCTGTGCAGCATTCCCCTCAGCTTGCGGTAAGACAAACCTTGCTATGCTTATTCCTCCCGAAGGCTATAAGAAGAAGGGCTACAAGGTATGGTGCGTAGGTGACGATATTGCCTGGATCCGTAAGGGCGCAGACGGCAGACTTTATGCTATCAATCCCGAAAACGGCTTCTTCGGTGTTGCACCGGGTACAAATATGAAGTCTAACCCCAACGCTCTTCTTTCAACTCAGAAGGGTACAATCTTCACAAACGTTGCACGTAATCTTGAAAACAATACAGTATGGTGGGAAAGCCTTGACAAGAATCCTCCCGTTGACGCAGAGGAATGGACAGGCATCAAGACAAACGGTGTAGAGTGGAAGGCAGAAGGCAAGAACCTTGCTAACCCCAACAGCCGTTTCACAGCTCCCGCAAAGAACTGCCCCTGCATCAGCAGTGAATTTGAAAACACACAGGGCGTTCCCGTATCAGCTATCGTATTCGGCGGCCGCCGTGCAAAGCTTGCTCCCCTTGTATATCAGTCAAGAGACTGGAACCACGGTGTATTCGTAGGCTCAATTATGGCTTCTGAAACAACTGCAGCTGCAACAGGTGCTGTTGGTGTTGTTCGCCGTGACCCCATGGCAATGCGTCCCTTCTGCGGATATCATATGGCAGATTATTGGCAGCATTGGATTGATATCGGTAAGACTCTTGATCCTGAAAAGGCTCCCAAGATCTTCAATGTTAACTGGTTCCGTAAGGACGACGAAGGCAACTTTATGTGGCCCGGCTTCGGTGACAATCTTCGTGTACTTGACTGGATCATCGACAGATGTGAAGGTAAGGTTGGCGCACAGGAAACAGCTATCGGTTATCTTCCCAACGCTGAAGACATCAATCTTGAAGGTCTTGAAGGTGAAGTTACTCTTGACGGTCTTAAGTCAATTCTCGACGTTGACAAGACTCTCTGGGCTGAAGATGCAAAGGCAATCGAAGAGTTCTATAAGGACTTCGGCGACAAGCTTCCCAAAGAGCTTAAGGCAGAGCTTGAAACTCTTAAGAAGAACACAGCTGAATAATTACAAAAAAATTATCTCCCTCGTTAAAACGGGGGAGATTTTTTTATTCTTCGTTCTGTATCTGATAAAGAGTTATAGCCTGCCTTGAAAGTATCTTGCGGTTTTTTTCATTCAGCTTTCTGTAGGTAGTAACAAGTAACTGTTCCTCAGAAGAACTGTTTGAAACGACGGTATTGTCGAGAAGATAATCAATGGAAACATTGAAAAATTTTGAAAATACCAGAAGTGTCGTATGATCGGGCTCACGGATATTTCTTACATAATTGCCTATTGTTGAAGGAGCAATGTTAAGCTTTGATCCGAGTTCCTTTTGTGAAAGCTCATTAATTTCCAACAGTTCTCTTAATTTATCACCAAATCTCATATAAATCACCTATAATAATCTATCATATAATTTATTTTTACTATTATAAAAAACACAAATCGTATTGACAAACCACGAAACGAGGTATATACTATTATTGCCAAAATATTAAAAATGAGACGGAGGAATTAACAATGAAAAAAATCTTGGCAATAGTACTTTCACTTGTAATGGCATTTTCTATGATGTCAATAAGTGCATTTGCTGCAACTCCTGTAGCAAAACTCGGCGATGATCTTTATGCTTCTCTTCAGCTCGCTATTGATGACAGTGTAGCCAGCGATACAATTACACTTGTTGCTGACGTTGAAGAAAATGTTACAATCGGTAAGTCAATTATTATTAACGGTGACGGTTATGATTACACAGGCACCATGACCCTCAACAGAGTTTCAGCTACAATTGAAAATGTAAATTTTGTTGCAGGTAATATCTATAAGAACAAGAAGACCGGTGTAGGTTATAACTTTACCATCAGAAACTGTAATTTTGACGGTCAGGGTATGAATAATTATGCTATCAATCTTGGCGGTACTTCAAGTATCATCATTGAAGATTGTACAGCAAAGAACTACGGTTACGGTATGCTTCAGGTTCCTGCTACAAATAACTCAGTTCTTGTAAAGAATGTAGAAGTAAGCAACGTTAACTACGGTTTCAAGATTGACTACAGTAACGGTGTTACTATGGAAAATGTAACCATTACAGATTGCTATGTTGCAGGTATTCTTAACTCAAACTACGGTGCAAAGACAATCACACTTGAAGACTGTAAATTTGATATTGAAAACCCGATTAAGATATGGGAAAGAGCTGCTGCAAAAGAAACAACCTTCCACTTCAAGGGCCAGAACTATTTCGGTGACGAGCCTCTTGATTTTGGCAGCGACCTTGTAAAGCTTTCATACGATTGCGTAAAAATCGGTGACGAAACATACGAAACACTCAAGGAAGCTGTTGCAGCTGCTAAGAGTGGTGATGTTATCACACTTATAGGTGACAGTGCACTTACTGCTGAGGATGTAGATGAAAAAGCATACGGTATGTATCCTCTTATAGCAGTAACAGATAAGGAAATTACTATCGATCTTAACGGTAAAAAAATTACAGTTGCTGACCTTTCACTTGATGCAAATCTTCTTGCTGTTTTCTATGCATGCGGTACAGGTGCAATTACTCTTACCGACAGCTCTGAAGAAAAGACAGGTACTGTTGATGTAACACTTGCTGAGGGCACAGAGGCTTACTCAATGTTTACAGCTCTCGATGCCGGTGCCAAGATGAGCATCGAAGGCGGTAATTATTCAATTGACAGAATTAAAGCAGGTCAGTCAATGATTTACTCCGATCAGAATAAGCAGATTACTGTTTCAGGCGGCGACTTTGTTATTGGCAATGCAGGAACAAAGGATACAGGCACACCCGGTGCTCCCTTCCAGCCCTGGATGTTCAATGCTGAGGGTGACGGCGTTAAGGCTATCGTTGTTACAGGCGGTTCCTATAATATAGACCCGACTCACTATCACGGCGAAACTTATTTCCCCGATTGCTACTATGTTGTTAAGACTGCTGCAGACGAGTACTCTGTAGTTCTCAGCCACACAGAAGGCGCTGCTGCTACTTGTCAGGCTGCGCAGACCTGCACAGTATGCGGAACAGAGCTTGATGCTATCAAGGATCATAGCTTAGGTGAATATGTATCAGATAACAATGCAACATGCGAAGCTGACGGCACAAAGACGGCAAGCTGCGTATACGGTTGCGGCTTAACAGACACAATAACTGATGAAGGTACAAAGAAGGCTCATACTCCCGGTGCTGCTGCTACTTGTCAGGCTGCTCAGATCTGTACAGTATGCGGGACAGAGCTTGATGCTATCAAGGATCATAGCTTAGGTGAATATGCATCAGATAACAATGCAACATGCGAAGCTGACGGCACAAAGACAGCAAGCTGTGTATACGGCTGCGGTTTAACAGATACAGTAGCTGACGAAGGAACCAGACAGTCTCACACGGATGCTGACAACGACAGACATTGCGATTATTGCAACAGAGAAAAGTGTACAGTTTGCGGTGGAATTCATGAGACTTTCCTTAGCGAAGTTATCTGTGTACTTACAGCTTCTGTAAGACTCATTGTATCATTTTTTGAAACAGTTTTCTAATTAATCAAAATTAATCCAAGCATTTTGTCGGAGCTTTATATTAATATAGCTTTGTTACAAAGAAATAAACCACTGCAGAGTTCGAAAGGGCTGTGCAGTGGTTTTTCTATACTAGGCATTGATACGTAACGGATATCATAGTGTTAAGGTTTTTATATATTTACCATAAAATAATTTTACATACTTGACAATAATTTTTTGATATGCTAACATAAATATAATAAACTGATTATAAACTATTTATAAATCTATTATAAACACTATACTGTTTCCATAAAGAATATATATAAATTTCAATCGGAAAAATCAATTTAATTTGTATCTGTAACAGAAAATTTCAGCTTTATCTGTGTTAATTTTTAAAGATTGGAGAATCACTATGAAAAAGATTATTTCTTTCGTACTTGTTCTGACAATGCTTTTCAGCGTTACTGTTCCTGCAGTGTCTGCCCTTGACGAGTATATCTTCACCGGCAGCGATATTCCTGTAGTTTCACTTTTCGGTGACGGTGAGGCTATTTATGACACTGAAGGAAACAAGGTATTCCATTTCAAAGAAATGTTCAGTATGCTTACCGGAGGTGAAGAAGGCGCCTTAGGTGAGGCAACAATGAATATTCTCACTCCCTTCCTTCTTGAAGGTATCCTTAATGATGAGTGGGATAACTATTATGCTGCTCTCGAAAAGGAAATCGGTGAGATTTTCACTGAAGCAAGATATGATGTAAACGGTGAAAACTGGAACGGTACTGACGTATCTAAGGATGTCAGAAAGTATATGGAAGACTACCTTAAGCGTGACACAAAGAAAACAAGCGGTTCATACAGAGTTTATGACTATCAGTTCTGGTATGACTGGCGTCAGGATCCTTTAAAGACAGCTGACGAATTCCATGCTTATATTGAAGGCGTTAAAGCAATTACCGGCGCAGAGAAGGTGTCTATTCTTGCAAGATGCCTTGGTACAACAGTTGTTATGGCTTATATCGCTAAATATGGCACAGACAGCATTCACGGTATCAGCTTCAACGGCAGTGTGGCAGCAGGCGGTGAAATTATCAGCGAAACAATCAGCGGTAAGTTTGTTCTTGATGTTAATGCTATTAACAGAATGATCAGTGACTTTGAAGCAATCGGCTGGTTTGACGTCGATTCATTCGTCACAAAAAGTATTGACTTAGCTGCTAAGACTCTTACAGTAACTGGTTTTGAATTAAGCGAAACAGAGATATACGGTAAGCTTGTTCAGGGTGTAACTTCTGCTCTTGCTCTTTCAACATTCTTCACATGGCCGGGTTACTGGGCATTGGTTTGTGAAGAGGACTATGAAGATGCACTTTACTATGTATTCGGTGAAGAGGGTAGCGAAAAGAGAGAGACATATAAAAAACTCATAGATAAAATTGATAATTATCACACACTGGTTATGAGCGAGATGGATAATCTTCTTCAGGAAATCAAGGATAACGAGCTCAAGGTTGGTGTTATTGCTAAGTACGGTTACCAATTAGCTCCCGTTGCCGAATCAAGAGATTTAGTTGCTGACCAGTTTGCAACTGTAAATAAGGCATCCTTCGGTGCTACTACATCAACTGTTTATGAGCCTCTCGATGAAGAATACATCGCAGCAAGAGTAGCAGAGGGTAAGGGTAAGTATATTTCACCTGATAAGCGTATAGATGCTTCAACATGCTTCTTCCCTGATTCAACATGGTTTACTAAGGGTATCACACACTCAGAGTGGACTGATTTTGAAACTGCGCTTCTCTATAAGGTTATTACTGCAGATGAACAGTTAACAATTGATGATTTCAATCTGACTCAGTTTGTTGTTTTTGACCATGATACAATGCGCGCATATCCTATGACAGAAGATAATTATAAAACTGAATCATGGGATGCAAATAATTCTTATGATAATCCTACAACAAAGCATCAGAAAATTTTTGCTTCTGTTAAAGCTATCATTGTGTGGATGCTTGAGCTTATCAGGTTCATAAGTGAAAAGCTCATAGCTGAGCGGGCAGCGGTTCAGTAATATAAAATAATAAAAAATTAAGTGGGAAGGTTTAATTGCCTTCCCACTTAAAGTTTATAATATCTTGTCATTCTGAACGCAGTGAAGAATCTTAAGAGCCTTCGCTTTGCTCAGGATGATATTTTCTTTTTTTACTCAGTATGACACTGTTTTCTTCTGCCGTTAATTTTTTTATAAAAAACTTTCCTTATAATGTAACCAAACACTTATAAAAATTGTCTATATATATGAAAGGCCTTTTAAAAGAGACGGAGGTGAAAAAATGCAGTCTGCAAATGACAAGGAACCAGACAGTCTCACACGGATGCTGACAACGACAGACATTGTGATTATTGCAACAGAGAAAAGTGTACAGTTTGCGGTGGAATTCATGAGAATTTCCTTAGCGAAGTTATCTGTGTACTTACAGAATTTGTAAAACTTGTAGTATCATTTTTTGAAACAGTTTTTTAAGTAATAAAAATTAATCTGAGTTTTTTCCGGAACTTATATTAATATAGTTTAGTTACGAGCAAATAAACCACTGCACAGTCTGAGGCTGTGCGGTGGTTGTTTCTTTAGAAAATCATTTTATCACTTAAATATTTTACAATATGAGACTTTTTAATACTTTAAAAAAGTAGGAGTAATATTGACAAGCATAAAAAAGCAATATATAATATTATTGCCAAATTATTAAAATTGAAACGGAGGAATTAACAATGAAAAAAATTCTGGCACTTGTTCTTTCACTTGTAATGGCATTCTCTCTTGCTGTTATGCCCGTATCAGCGGCTGATGCTGCTGTTGAAGAGACTGAATCAACAGTCGGCAGCATTAAGGATGATGCTACAACAGCTTTTGAGTCTGCAAAGGATATTTATGAAAGCATTACTGAAAAAGACTATGGCGCAGCACTTGACGGTTTATTTGTTTTTGCTGAAGATCTTGCAAGAGCAATTCATACTCTTGTTCACACTCTCGGCAACATCTTTGATTTCGACTGTCCTTTCTGCGATGAAAAGGCAGAAGAGGAAGAAGCTGTTGTTATCCTTCCTGCTACTCCCGAAACACTTGCTGATGTTCTCGCAACAGCTAAGGAAGGCGAAGTAGTTTCTCTTACAGCAGGCGAATATGAGACTATTACTCTCGGCACACTTAACGGTGTTACTATCGAAGCCGAAGAAGGCGCATTAGTTGATAAGGTTGTTACAACAGCTGAAACAGCTGTTTCAGACGTTACAATCAAAGGCTTCAGCCTTGAAGTTGCAGGAGAAACAAGAGACTGCGGTTTATTAATTGATGCTGCAGCTAAAATTGATAATCTTGTTATCGAGGATACTGCTTTTACAGGACCCGCAACATTTAAGAGCTGTGCAGGTATCTTTGGCAACAACCCCAATGCAACTCTTACAGTTAAAAACTGCACATTTGACGGAGTAGGTTATGCTATCTGGTCAGTAAGCAAAGACGGTTTTGCAGCTCTTACATTTGATGGCTGCACCTTTAATAACATCTACTCATGGGTAATTCTTGTTCAGTATGGCTTCCTCGGCGATCTTACCATCAACGGCTGTACCTTTACAGCATGTGAAGACGGTATTTCAAAGAATGGTGCTTTCGCAGCAGATAAGACCTTCACATTTACAAACAATGTTGTAGGTGCTGACTGTGCAGGTCATGACGGCAAGGACAGCAAGTGGTTTGAGCTTAAGACAGCTAACGCTGTTGTTACAGGCAATACCCTTGGTGGTGCAGAGTGGATTCCCAGCGATGCTCAGGGTATCAAAGCTCTTTAATTCTGTATCGGTTATAGAAATTTCAGCTCCCTCTTAATTGAGGGGGCTTTTTTTCTGTCATTCTGAACGCAGTGAAGAATCTTAAGAGCCTTCGCTTTGCTCAGGATGACATTTTCTTTTCTGTCAGCTCAGTATGACACTGTTTTCTTCTGCCGTTAATTTTTTTATAAAAAACTTTCCTTATAATGTAACCAAAGGAGTATAAAAATTGTCTATATATATGAAAGGCCTTTTAAAAGAGACGGAGGTGAAAAAATGCAGTCTGCAAATGACAAGGAAAAGCTTGTGGAGATATACAACACCTACAGAAACAGAATGTATATCGCCGCTTGCAGAATTCTCAAGGACCCTTATCTTTCAGAAGACGCAGTTCACGAAGCATTTATTGCTATCTCACGTAATATTCACAGGCTCGGCAGTGTCGGTGAAATAAAAACGGCATCTTATGTAATCAAGGCAGCGAGAAATACGGCGCTTAATATGGTAAAAAAGAACAGCGGAGAAATTCCTGTTCTCGTAAGCGAAGAGGAGATTCGCAGTGAGGAGAATGCCCTTGACAGTATCTGCTCCCGGGAAAATTATTCTCATATTGTTGACTGTATTCTCTCCCTCGACGGAAGGTACAGAGATGTTCTGAGCCTTTATTATCTCAACGAGCTCAGCACCAAAGAGATTGCAGAGACGCTTTCACGTAAAGAAAGCACCGTCAAGCAACAGCTTTCAAGAGGCAGACGGAAACTAATCAGTCTTATAGGAAAGGAGACTAAAGAAAATGAAAAAGAATCCATTGCTTGAAAAAGCGTTTGAAGAAGCGGCGCGGAGAGAAATCGACTCTCTCCCCAAAGAAGAGCAGATAGTAAGACCCTATACCGATGAATTTGAAGGTAAAATGAAGAAGCTTTTCGATTCCTTCGGCGAGCAGACAGAAAAGACAGTGCCTGTAAGAAAGAGAAAGGTCAGATGGGCGGCACTTATTGCAGCAGTGATGATGACAGTGATTTTCAGCGTTACTGCATCGGCATTTGTTAAAGGTGACGGTCTGTGGAAGTTCTTTGATTTTACGCCCGATCCCGAAAAATATGAAATAGTTGAGGTTGAAGCGAAAGGTGCTGTTGTAAGTGAAAAAGATTATGACACACTGACTTATTCCGGCGAGCCTGTTACTCTTAAGTATACTATTGATACAGGCGAAAGCTGGGATTGGCCCGACAGAGGAATAATGATTTATCTCGACGGTGTAAGACAGACCTTTGATGCAAGGGTAGGTGATGAAGAGTATAAGGGTATCGATATGCTTCATCTGCAAAATGAAAAGGGCACCGTAAAGGAAATCGAACTTGTTTTTGAACCAAATATCGGCAAGAAGGGTGACGAAATGTTCCTTTCGGTTTTAGCTGTCTTTGACCCCGATATCACATATTACCCTCAGTGTAAGGGTGAGTATAAAGAGCTTTTCGTAAGTCACCGTGACGGTAATAAGGACAGAATATGTGATGACTGCTTAATTAACATTAATGAAATTCCGGCAGGTCCCTCATCTTATACCCTCCATTCAGAAACGATGATGAGAGTAATTATGGAGAAAGATGCTCCCGTTCAGACAGTAACTGTTGATAATTTTTCGGGAATGAAGGTTGACAGTCTGAACAAAAGAATTTACAAGGGCTACGAATACGAAGACTCATACGAAAACAAACACAATGGTTATGACACTATAGAGAGTTTAGCAGCGGTTTTATATAAGTCAGTCAGAACATCCTATGTTTCGGAGTGGGGTGTAAATGTACACAAGACAAGAATTGAAACCAAGGCAAAGGAGAACGATGAGTTTACCGTAAATCTCCACGGTGCAACGGGCAGATACAGAGCGAGCGTATATATTAATAATGAAATACAGAATGTCTTTGACGGCGCAGCTTATGTTGATGCAGATATTGTTCACGGTCAGCAGACAGAGCTTACTCTTAATCTTGACACAACTAAGCTTCCGAAGGGAGATAATTACTGTTATGTATTATTCCAGAAGCTTGACGGTGATGCAGATGTTTTCCGATGGATTCATTACGGTCTTGTTTATACAATTGAAGTTAAATAATCCATATATGTTTTCACGATTCCCCTCCGTAAAAAGAGGGGATTCTTTTGCTTTAAATAATTGTATAAGCATTCTACATATAGTCAAAGCTTTCATAAAGTATAAAATTACACAATATATAGCGGTGCAAAAGGGTATACAATCAAAAACACACGGCAAAGTGTTCAACTTGATAAAAAAGTGCGGAAAAACTGTTGACAAATGAATTTCAAAGTGATATTATAACAAAGCTTTCCGCGGAGATATGTGGAAAACACAAAAAAATGTCGAAAACTTTTCTTGAAAAAACTTTCAAAAAAGTATTGACAACAGAGAGTATATATGGTATACTCTTTAGGCTGTCTCGGAAAAAGAGACGGCGCGAATGGACCTTGAAAATTAAACAACGAGATAAGAAAAGGAACCCGAGATTTCGATGGTAAAAAACCATCAGAAGAGTTTTAAAGTACTTTTCAAACAGTAATACGGAACGAAAGTGAAGTATAAAACGTCAGCGATGACGGAAAGAATGAGCGAACAAGCTCTGAAAATGATTAGAACATCTACGGATGTCTTAATACAATTTTTAGAGAGTTTGATCCTGGCTCAGGACGAACGCTGGCGGCGTGCCTAACACATGCAAGTCGAACGAAGCATTTAAGTGAATCCCTTCGGGGTGAAGCTTTTATGACTTAGTGGCGGACGGGTGAGTAACGCG
>JAZPYL010000010.1:0-10805 GCA_045544175.1 Acutalibacteraceae bacterium
TTTTTGCTCTTTTTTTCTGTAGGCTCTATCTGGTTTCCCCAACTTTTAGTATAGAGCCAGAGAAGTTTTCCAGAAACTAATGGTTATTGACTTAACGGTGGCTAATAAAACAAACAACAGGCGTATGCTTTTCCGCACACGCCTGTTCCCATATATCCATTATCTCAGCGCATTACCGCTTTAAGCTCAATATACCCACGTTCACCGATAGGCTCAAGCTGAATTCTCGGTTCGTCATCATTCCACTTGAAGCCGATTACCGACGGCTCGTATTTTTCCATAGACTGCTGAACAGCCATTATCGCCTCGCAGTAATCTTCTTCCTTGAAAGGCTCGCCCTGAAACATAAGATAGTCACATTCGGGCAGGTCAATTACATCAAAACCGTCAGGAATTTCACCGCTATAATCGGCAGGCACTTCCACACCCTGAACATAAACCGAAGTATCAGGTTTTCTGTACTTCTCCGTAAGCCAAAGGCACACAGGTTCGCCGCAGAGGGAATCCATACTCATAAGCATACCCCACACATCGCAACCGACTTCTTCGCAGTACGCAAAGTATTCGTCTGCTTTTTTACCACGCTTGATAATAACCTTTCTTGCGGGCTTGTGTATCTGCTGAATAAATACGTTTCTTACATTTTCCATAGTTGGTTTTTCCTTTCGCAGTTTTCTGAATTTTACTCCGTAGGGAACGAATAGCGTTATCGGAACAGGATTTTTAGCATACTCCTTAGGGTTACAGCCAAACTCACGCAAAAACGCACGCTGATATCCGTCAACACTTCCAAAGCCCATCTCAAATGCAATATCTGCAATTTTGCAAGCTTTGTTTTTTAGTTTCATTGCCGATTTTGAAAGTCTTAATCTTCGGATATAATCGGACGGAGTGAGTCCTGTTTGTGCTTTGAAAATACGATAGGAATACCAAGGTGAAAACAGCGCTGTTTTTGATAATTCCGCCATAGTGATTTCCTCGTCGATATGTGCTTCTATGTAGTCCTGCATTCGCTGTACCGCTAAAACCTGTTCGTTCATCTTTTCGCCTCCCTGTGATACTATTCTACCACAAAAGATAAGATTTTTCTCGACTATTTTTGCTGTTACAATTCTACACGCTCGTCAATTCTCCGTGCAAAAGAATAAGTATATGGCTCGAAATACTTGCCCCAGAAATTAAGGGCGGTAGGATTAAGGGTTTCGCAGTCCACACCAAGGTGCGTTATGCCTTCCGCTTTCAGCGTGTCAATGATAAAGGCAAGCAAGCCTTGTGCTATTCCATTGCCACGATAATTCACGTCGAAATAAGCACCGCATATATTTTTCATCGTGTCGTGTTCGGTAATAAAGTTTTCCGCATCATCTTCCAAGGAAATAAAGCCGATTATTTCACCGTCTGCCTCTGCGGCAAACACTCGCATACCTTCCTTCTGGAACCATTGCTCATATCGTTCCATATCTGTCGGATAGAATACAGGCGCTCTTTCCAGATGTTTTACAAGTCCGCTCCTTAGCTTCCGTACTCTTTCAAATTCACTTGACGGCAATTCAACAAAATGAATGTTGTCCGAACTATGCGAAAGAGCAAGTCTTGAAAATTCTCTCACAGCATCTGAACACCGTATTCCAAACCCGTTCAGTACAAAGGATTTCGCAATCTCCTCATCGCGAGAATATCGGCTTAAAGCACAGCTGAAAACTCCCTGCTTCACAAATTCCTCTGCTACGCTTGCAAAAATCATTGAAGCCAGCCTGCCACGATTTTCGTACTCATAGGAAAACGCACTTCCACCGAGAGGCGAAAACACGCCTTTTACATCTCCGAAAAAGCCGTCCCAAGGACCTGCAAAAATAAGGTAGCCCACGAGTTTTCCGTCGCACAATGCGGCTTTGCCAAAAAGCTGACTGCTTAGCCAGTGCAGAATTCCTGTCAGATGTCTGCTGAAATCCTCACAGGGTAAATCGGGGCAATGTGTTCTTTCTGCTTCAAGTTCTGCAAGTGCAAGCTTGACAGCCTCGTCAATATGTTTTTCGCTGAATTTTTCAAATGTGATTTTGTTTTTACTAATCATTGTAATAACCATTCCTTTCAAATTAAAGCCTGTTTTTTCTTTGAGCATAACCTCGGCAATACCCGAGAAACAAAGCTGCGGCATAGAAAAGAAAAGACAGCCCAGTAATTTTGGGCGCAAAAAAGCCGCAGCAAAATCCGCTGCGGCATAATCATTTTCATGCAAAAATGGTTACTTCAATATTGCCGAGGTAATTCTGCTCATTCTGTTTTCGTTTTTCATCATTGTGTAGGTCATCTTAATTACCTCGCTTTCTGTAGAATCTCAATATAAAACAGATGTTTTATATCAACTACTATTATACACCAATTTTTGCTGTTTGTCAAGAGAAATTTGATTTTACTGAACCTACCATAAATAAGCCACTCTCAATTAAACCTTCCATCTTTTAAGAGTAGGATAAAGTTTTTTCAAATATTCCCGTGCTCCTTCGTCAGTTTCAAATCGTTTACCAACAAGAAACGGAATACAGCTTTTTATCATTTCCTCCATAGTTTCATTTTTTCCGAATTTGCCGTCAGGATAGCAGTATATGCAATAATCTGTGTTTACGCTTCCATCAGCGTTTTTGCCGTAATCGCTTTTTTGCATTTCCATTCCGCAGCTTTGACAGATGTGATATCCACCCGTCACCTCAATAACATTCCTGTCTGGGTCAATGAGATGAAAATAATTATATGTGGGATATGCTTCAAGTATATCCGTCATCTCACCGATATCCAGTTTCTTGACACGTTCATATTCCGTCAGCAAATCCTCAACCCAATAGTTCTGTACAAATTTATACGGACTGCTTAAATCTGTGCAATGTCCGATAAGATTATTTTCATTCATTAAAGATATGCACTTGTTGTCGAAATGAAATTCCACGAATTTGTTTCCACTGCGGCATCGGTCATCAACCTTTATACCGAGAAATTTTTCGTAGAATTCTATGGACTTCTCAAAATCCTTGACAACAAGATAAATGCTTCCAAGATGAAGTGGATTTTTGTCAGTCTGATTATTCTCGCTGCTGCGAAGCAGTAAGATGTCTGTCGAAACTCCGAACAGCTCGCTCATACGAATGATTTTATCTACATCGGGTATAGCCTGTCCCAGTTCCCATTTGGAAATTGACTGCCTTGAAACCTCCAGCATTTCCGCTAAACGTTCTTGTGTCAAGCCTTTCTGAATGCGCAGATTTTGTATCTGTTCGCCGATTGTCATATTATCAGCCTCCTTTTGAAATATTGTAGCATATCCAAAAGAATTAGTCCACCAATCAGAATTGGAATATCTGCAACTGCCAGTTGCACATCAATAATTATCGATTATCTTTCAAATGGTCTGTTAAACGAACCTATCTCAATCAGATTTCCTTCAGGGTCGGCTATATAACAGGTTCTCTGTCCCCACGGCTCTGTCTCAGGCTCAAGTACCGAAGCTGCCCCCTTTGCGATTGCGTCCTCATAAGCCTTGTCAACCTCCTCAAAGGTGTCAACGTAAAGCGCAATCTCAAAATGTCCGTTAAGCCCCTTGATATACTCATATTTACGGCTTGTCATCTTCTCAAAATCATTTCTGCCGTAAAGCAAAAATAATGTTCCGTCCTTTACAAGATACACATTTGAGGTATCCTCGCCCTCCTTGATTTCAAAACCAAGCACGTCACGGTAAAAGCGAATCATTTTACCCATATCGTTTACAAATAAACCAAATCCGTCTAATCTCATCATAATTAATTCTCCTTTTCTGCATTTTAATTATTATTGTTGTTAAAAATAGTGCTCCATTAATTTGTTAATATCAGCTTAATCCTCATATAAATCTCCGCTGTTTTCCTTGTTGAGCGTTCCGTCCATTTCAATCATCAAAAACTTTGTAAGCGTTGTTACTACAGGACGGTGCTTTGTACCCTTCGGAACAATAATAAACTCGCCGCTTTTTACGGGAATAAGTCCTTCTTCTGTTTCAAGACTGAATTCGCCTTCGATTACATAGAAAAGCTCATCGGAATTTTCGTGAACGTGAAAATCAAGAGTTCTGTTTTCCACGTTTACAACACTCAGTACATTCCCGTTGAGGCGTCCTATTTTCTCGTAAACATAAAGTTTCTCAACCGCATTGACCTCATCAAGTAAATTGATTGGTTTCATATCATTCTCTCCATTCTCTTACGCATTATAATACATATCGTAAACTACATAACCGCTGATATTTTCAAGTGAGCCTTCGTATGTTTCCATACACATCATACATCTGGGTTCATTCATAGGTATTCCGCTTGTAGGATATATGCCGTATTCCGATGAGGTTTTAAAGCCGACGCGATTGTAGAAATGATAGTCTCCCTCAACAGTAATGCCCTTAAAACCGTGCTTTTTAACCTCTTCAATACCAAGCTTCAGCATTGTAATTCCGACATGCTTGTGAAAATAATCAGCATGAACAGAAACAGGGGCAAGCATAACAATACTTCCGTCATTTATATGACCGCCCTCTTTTGCTTTGGAAAGCGGAAAATGTGAAAACAGGAAATGCCCCACGATTTTTCCATTAAGCTCAGCCACAAAGGAAAGCTCAGGGATATAATATTCCGACATTCGTATTTCCTCAATCAGCGCAATAATATCGCTTCCGTCAGAGTAATCCGTGCCCTCTTTAAATGAGCGTAAAATCAGCGAAACAATGTCCTTGTAATCCTTTGGCGTTTCGGGTCTTATCGTAATATCGTTTCTCATAAATTCTCCTTATACATAAACATAATAAATTCGTTGTCGGTAAATCCGTTCTTGCGGTAGAAATTCGGTGCAGGTGCATGCTTGTTCGTGCAGAGAGTAAGTCCCGCAAGCTTATGCTTACTCACATATTCTTCCGCCGCATTTATCAGCATACTACCATAGCCGCTTCTTTGCATTTCGGGAATAATAAACATTTCATCAACATAAAGCTCGCTGTTGTTCCACCAGATTTTTTCATGGGCAAACATCGCACCAATAGTTTTTCCATCTTCTTCAATGACAAAGCCGACAAATTTCTTTGCCTCAAAATAGTCTTCAAGATAAGCGGTACCTGTTTCCATTGTCCAATGGCACTGCCACATTTCATTGTTATAAACCGCACAGAGAATTTCTGCGCAGGCTGTTATGTCGTGTTTCTGCATTTGCCTTATCATGGTAACGTTTCCTTTCTTTTAAAGTCTATTCCTGCTTTTTTAGCCTGTGAGCATAAGTCTTTTGTCTGCAATTTATATGGCTTGCCGTCCTTGATAAAATAAGTCCCGCACTGTCTGAATTCAAAGGAAACATTTTTACGGATACACTGCTCTCTTATATCAAGCACCCACGAGTAGTCAAGAGGTCTTGCGTTGCGGTCTGATTCGCCGCCAACTATCACAAGCTCAATATCATCAAGATACTTTTCAATATCTATGCGTTCAAGCAATGGCTGAGCGGTTATGCACTTATGCTTTATAGGTAGCTTACTGAAAATTTCAAGCTTGTAATCAGCGTTTTTCTGGTTTTCGACAGTACAACAGACAACTACATTTTCGTACCCATCGCTCCAATCATCGGGAATGCATTGCATAAATCTGTCGATACGCTTTGTAAGAAAGAGGAATGTGCAGTCCTGACGTTCCTTAATCATCTGCCAGCATTCACTTCGCCAATCATCCGCTTCTTCAATAAGAAAATCAGTTGAAAAGCAAGTGTATACGATTCCTGATTTCATCTTATAATTATCGTTTTTCAAAAGTTCCACAGGCTTATTGAAATCCTTGGTTTTTATGATCTGATTTGTATCAACATTACGCTTTGCGTCGCCCTTATGTATATAGCAGTGCAGACAACCTTCACTGCATTTTCTGCACCCTCGCCATGGATTCCACATTGACACGGCTATCACCTCAGTTTTCTGAAATATATTCTGCTCTCCTCACCATAAATATCGGTACTGCTCTCCAAATATGTAAAGCCGTATTTTTCGTACAGCCCGATATGGTCTGTTGCAAGATAAACCTTGTCAAAGCCCTGCTGCAGTGCTCTTTTGCATGCTGCTTCAATAACCTCACCGCTGTAACGCTTCCCACGATAATCAGGTGCAGTAAATACAAATCCGACCCACGGAAAAAAACTGTCATCTTTAATACAATCCCTATTAGTAAGCGTGCAGAAGGATACAAGCTTTTCACTGTCAGCCATAATAAACAGACTGCCGTTTCCGAGGACATTATGAAATTTGTTCTGCTCCAGCAGGTCGGCAAGAAACTTTGACGCACCCCAATCGCAGGCACGGATTTTATCAATCCAAATTTGATGTTCATTGCTGAAATAATCAAAGATTTCCATTTACAATATACTCCGTCGCCAATTCAATATTATTCTCAAACCACCTCATGAGCCCTGTTGAAAAAATGTCTCCATAATCCGTGAGTCCATATTAAACACAAGCACCCATTCACCATTAAGGTTTTCCCAAGTAGAAGTAACGTGAAAAGTCCCTGCCAAATCGGCATTTTCGGGTACGTCAGCAGTTGTTGTTACAATGTAATGCACCTGCACGGTCTTGTCTGTTTCATGCACAATTTCAAAGTCGGTAATTTCAAAATCGGAAATGCCGAAATTGCTGACAAACTCAGCGTACTCCGCACCCGTGCAACGATAACCGCCGCAGACCATAACTGCGTCAGCGGAAACAAGCCTTGCAAATTCAGCTTTGTCGCCGTTTTTGGCGGCTTGCCACATTTTATTTTCAAGTTCGTATATCATATCGTGTTCCTTATCTTCTTTTATACATAACCAATTCTGCATCTGAACCATTTTCGCCATATTCAGCCACAAGTAGAAAATCCATACCTGCAACAAGTCCGAAGCACCTGCCGCTTGTGCCGTCATCAAATTCGCATTCGACCTGATTGCATAAATACATATTTTTATCGTCAAGCAGCTTTGTGTATTCGCCGTTTGGCATAGGATACGCAAGGTTTACAGAAGATCCGCTCATTGCATAAAGTTCCGTGATTTTCGGCATACCAGATATCGAAAGTACGTTGAACTCATTGATAAGCCTCTGCTTGAACTGCTCGTAAGCGTTAATTTCCCCTGTTTTTATGTAATCGTAAATAAAGCATTTCTTTCCAAACGGACAACCGTTTGATGTTTCACAGCCATTACAGCCATTTTCTTTTCCGTAACCACAATCAATGCAGTCCGCACCACATAATGATTTCATAGCTTTTTCCTCCTTTTATTATCCTAAAGTTTCTACAAATATTTGCTGTAAAATATCACTCGGAATAACCTGCTTCACATAAATCTGAAGCATTCCCTTTGGAGTAATTTTGTAATCAGCAAGCTTGTCCTTGTGCTGAATTACTGCACTTGCTTCAATGTTGATATGATCTTTAAAGGGTATCAGCCTTACAATCTTTTCACCGTTATAATAACTCGGTAACTTTGCCCACATTGTTTCATCAGGGACAACATTTACGCTGTCAAAAATCAGCTGACGAAGTGCTGTAAACATATCGACAATTTCCTGCGGATATTTTTTAAGGTATGTTTTTATCTGTTCGTTCATAGTATGCGCCCCTTTCATCGTAAGTCACTTAGCTTTCACAACATATCTGTTGACAGACACAGTTATATTCTTCAACGGTAAATACTCCTCTTCTGTTTTCAGCAGTATTCCTCCGCATTTTTCGATCACCTTAATCGAACCGATATTTTCTGACATTGCATCGATCCTGATCTCACGGTATCCCTTGGAAAACAGGTGAGCGACCAGACATTTGCATGCTTCGGTCATATAGCCCTTGTTCCAGAATGCCCTTGCCAGATTGTAGCCGATCACCGGAGTTCCGCCAGTACCTCCCAGATATCCGACCACATCAATTCCGCCGATCAGCTGCTTCGTATCCTTTAACACGATGGCAAAGTTAAGCCTTTCTGGCTTTTCGTATTCTCCGATCCACTGCTCGAGGATGGCTCTGGTATCATCAATGCTTTCATGGGTATTCCATGTGAGATACTTTGTTACCTCCGGATCACTCGCCCATCCGGAAAACATCGCCTCCGCATCTTCTGTTCTGAACGGTCTTAATATCAATCTTTGCGTTTCTAATGTAAGTTTCATTTTATATCACCCTATTTATAAATTCCTAAAAACGATGTGATTCTTCCGTGTGTATACTCACCCTCAACAAGCCCTAACTCAGGGTCATAGTACTTACCGTCATACAGCAAAGTCCAGTGGGTATAGCCACTGTTTGTATGTACTGTTAATATTGAAAATTCGTGAGGAACAGGATTTTTCTTGGAAATACGGGTGTTCCTCTCTGCGTGCGTTATTCCGTAAAAATCAAGTGCTTCAATAAGCTGTCCGATACTTGTGGGACCGCTTGTTTTCATATCTTTTATAACTTCTTCAATTGTTTTCTCTGATATCATTGCAATACACGCCTGACCGCAGGTTTCAGGAGTAGGCTGCATAATAAGCTTCATAATCATTCTCCTTTACAAATTTTTTTCAATTTCGTAAGTTCAAAGTCTTTTCATCATAAGATAACAATCAACACCTTTTTTATAGAAATCGGGTAGCTGTCCTACACATTGATAACCAAGTCTTTCATATAATTTTTTAGCATTGATATTGAAATCATCAACAGTAAGAAAATATTTATCCGACGGATATTTTTCCTCAAAATAAGACATCAGCAGACTGCCAATTCCATTACCACGGCAGTCCTCTTTCACAGAAATGATATGCAGATAAGGATAGCTACCGAAAACACCATTTTGCATACAATAAATAAATCCGACACATTCGCCTTGTTCATTCAGAGCAATGTACAGTTCCTTCTTTTCAAGTGCATATTGAAGCATTGCTTTTGCTTTTTGCTCGTCACTAAAGTATGCATTGCCAAGCTCGGAATTCTGTAATATTTCCGTGCAATCGGTTATATATCTGTTTTCCCCATCAATAATAGTTATCTTCCCGTTCATTAAACATACCTCATTATTTTTTCTCAGGAATTGTTGTACATCTCTCTGCTCTGCCTGACTTAATCAGCATAAGCATTGCTACAAACTCACGACTCAGCATATCCTGAATTTCGTCAGGTGTAAATCTGCACACACCCGTAGCAATAAGCGCACCTATTGCATAGGTGTTAATCCAATTGTGCTTGAACAGAAGCTTTGCGTTTTCATAGCTTAACTCATAATCACGCTGTATGACCTCAACACTAAGCGTTGCCATATCACCGAGATTTGCAAACACGTCGTCAAAATTCTGTGCTTCTGGTTTCTCGGTCATAAATAACAGACGGTAAAGCTTCGGCTGTTCTACCGCAAACAAAACCATCTGAACGCCAAGTTCCTTGTACACAGGGGTAAAATTCATTGCCCGTCTTGCGTAAACCTCAAATCGTTCAAGTGCAGCTTTACGAACCTCGAGCAGAACCTCTTCCATATTTTTAAACGCAGTAAATATCGGACGGGTAGAACTGCCGAGTGCAGCCCCAAGTTCACGGGCAGTAAGTGAATTCAAACCCTTTTCTGCGGCAAGGTCAAGGGCAACCTCTATTATTTCTTCTCTTGTAAATTTAGCTTTCGGCGGCATTATCCTTCTCCTATCTGTAACACTCGTTGCGTAACATCTGTTTTTATTATAGCAGATATGTGTGGAGTTGTCAAGAAGAATTAAATCAGTATTCCCACCTGCACATACAGGCGGATATAACTCCGCCGCAGTTCGTTACGCACTTGTGCTAATTTTCAAAAAATCAATGCTACACCTTAATTTTAAATGTGAAATTTTTGTGAAATATTGGAGTTGTCTCCACCCACTACCCAGTTTCAAAAATGATACAGTGGATATATTTTTCTCAGAAACAGAGCGAAAAAATCAAATCAAATCCCTATTACTCCACCGCTATATCATAGCTTGCAAACGGCTTGGTTACGAAGTTTTCTTGGAATTTTAGGGTTGACAAAAATCGAATAATGTTGTAAAATAGGAAACGTAGCAGAACGAGTGTTCTTGCATTTTGCACTCTATCAAGAGCAGCGTATATATTGTGTCGAGCAATTTTGCTCAGGCGGTCGGCTGTAATTTTTTTAGCCGAATGATAACGGAAATTTAAAGCCGTTACACTAACATAACAATCAAACAAGTCTTGACTCATCAGAAAAACTGTTGCGTCTGGCTTGTTGTAGTTATGTGAGTGTAACGGCTTTTTGTTTTGCCTGAAAAAATTGATGTATCGTTTCAGGATATACCAACGGTGAACGAATTGTTCACCGTTCAAACCGCCGCCCTGATTCAGGGCGGTGGTTGCAGAGAAGACACACGCCCCGTTTCAGGGCGAGTGCAAGGAGTGACATCATATGATGACTCTGCAAACCACCGTCACAGATTGCGACAGTGGTTTATGAAAAATCAGATGTAAGGGAGCGTCGTTTTACCGCATCCTTTTCAAGGAGTCATCATTTCAATGACACCCGAAATTCAAAAGTCGTGAAATCCAACTTTAGAAATAACGACGAGGTGGTAATTCACCACCCCATTGGCACATTCCCCAAATGAGAATTCGCCTTTATGACAAACCTCCTCATTACATAACGCAAAAGCGTATGTCGGCAGAAATCTGCTGAAATTTATTTTTATGGAGGACACCACAATGAATGAAGAAAAAACACTCACCCGTATCGACTCTGAATACGAAAAAGCTCTTGCCGAGCGCGAT
>JAZPYL010000011.1:0-103183 GCA_045544175.1 Acutalibacteraceae bacterium
ATATACCGGTGCAGTATGCAGACTTTGCCGCCGTGAAGGACAGAAGTTGTTCTTAAAGGGTGAACGCTGCTATTCTGATAAGTGTTCCGTAGGTATCAGAGGTTATGCTCCTGGTCAGCACGGACAAGGTAGAAAGAAGTCATCTGAATACGGCTTGCAGTTACGCGCTAAGCAGACCGCAAGACGTTTCTATGGCGTTCAGGAAAATCAGTTCCATCACTATTTTGAGATTGCTGAAAGAAAGCAGGGTATCACTGGTGATAACCTTTTAAGAATTCTTGAAAGCCGTCTTGATAACGTAGTTTACAGAGTAGGCTTTGCTTCTTCTCGTGCAGAAGCAAGACAGCTCGTTGGTCATGGCCATTTTGAGGTTAACGGTAAGCGTGTTGATATCGCTTCTTATCTCCTCAAAGCAGGCGATGTTGTATCTGTTTGTGAAAAGGCTCGCGGTCTTGACAAGATTAAGGCTGTAGTTGAAGCTAACAGTGCTCGTCCTGTTCCCCAGTGGATTGATGTTGACCGTGAGGCTCTCTCAGCAAAGGTTATCGTTCTTCCTAACCGTGATCAGATCGATGCTCCTGTTGAGGAACAGCTCATCGTCGAGTTCTACTCTAAGTAATAAGGTTTGAGAGTCGAATCCGTTACGGTTTCGCTCCTGCCTTTCCCAACCTGTTAATTTTCAAGGTTGGGTAAAAAAACGCTTTCCGTACAGAGCGTGCCTAAAAAATCTATTTGTACGGAGAAACGGAGCTTTTAAATGATAGAAATTGAAAAGCCCAGAATTGACACTGTCGAAATGACTGCTGACGGCACATACGGCAAGTTCGTTATGGAGCCCTTAGAGCGTGGTTATGCAACCACTATCGGTAACAGTTTGAGAAGAGTTCTTCTTTCCATTCTCCCCGGTGTTGCAGTAACCAACGTTAAGATTGATGGTGTTGTGCATGAGTTTTCAACCATTCCCGGTGTTAAAGAGGATGTTACAGAAATTATCCTCAACCTTAAGAACGTTATTCTCAAGATTCACGGTGAAGGACCCAAAACAGTGTACATTGATGCAAGCGGCGAAGGCGAAGTTGTTGCCGGCGACATCAAGTGCGATTCAGAAGTTGAAATCATTAATCCCGATTACCACATCTGCACACTTGACAAAGATGCTCACATCAATATGGAACTCACTGCAAGCAAGGGTCGTGGATATGTATCGGCTGAGCAGAACAAAAAGCTCATGCAGCCTGTAATCGGCGTAATTGCTATTGACTCAATCTACACACCGATTTTAAAGGCAAATTACACAATTGACGACATCCGTGTCGGCCAGGAAATTGGTTTTGATAAGCTCACACTTGAAGTGTGGACTAACGGTACAATATCAGCTGTTGAAGCTGTTTCACTCGGTGCCAAGTTTCTCAACGAACATCTCGCTTTGTTCGGCGACCTCTCAGGCGAAGCATACGATACTGAGATAATGGTTGACAAAGACGAAGATGCTAACCAGAAGGTACTCGAGATGACTATTGAGGAACTTGACTTGTCAGTACGCTCATTCAACTGCTTGAAGCGTGCAGGCATCAACACAGTGGAAGATTTAACAAACAAGACTGAAGACGATATGATGAAGGTTCGTAACCTTGGTAAGAAGTCACTTGATGAAGTTATCAATAAGCTTCATTCATTCGGTCTTGACCTTCGCAGTGAAGACGACTAAGAAACAAATATTCTACACAACGGTAAAGGAGTGATTTCTAATGGCAGGTTCCAGAAAGCTTGGTAGACCTACTGATCACAGAAACGCTATGCTCAGAGGTATGGTAACATATCTTTTAGAGAAAGGTAGCATTGAAACCACCGTTACAAGGGCAAAGGAAGTTCGTTCCATGACTGAGAAAATGATTACTCTCGGTAAGGAAGCAACACTTCACAACAAGCGTCAGGCTCTTGCATACATCACAAAGGAAGATGTAGTTAAGAAGCTCTTTGATGAAATCAGCCCCAAGTATAAGGAAGTAAACGGCGGTTATTGCCGTATTATTAAGACAGGTCCCCGTCGTGGTGATGCTGCAGAAATGTGCATTATTGAACTTGTTTGATAGTACAAAATAAAAATTTAGCCCTTCGAATTATCGGAGGGCTTTTTATTATGCGCAGGCTCATTGCTTTCTTGCTTCGGTGGGCAGATAATATAAATTTTTTTCTTCCATATTGTCTGTACTTTATAATTAATTTATGTTATAATTCTATTAGTAAATAAAGGAGGAATTATTATGTTGTTTTTTAAATCAATTTTACCGGCATTCATAGCTTTTATTATGGCGATTCTGCCTTTCGGAGGTGCTGTGGCACCCGAGAGCAAGACAGAGCCATTTTTTAACGGCACCTTCCTTCAGTCGTGGCTCAGCAGCAGCTGGGACGAAGAGAGATGGGCTGACGAGGTTGAAGCTATGGAAGAGGACGGTGTGAAATATCTTATTCTTCAGGACCTTGCCAATAAGGACGCTGAAGGAAACTGGGATGTTTATTATAACAGCAAGCTTGACGCTTTCAAGGATGCCGATTTTGGCTCAGATGTGCTCGCTGCAGCTCTTGAAGCTGTCAAAGGCACTGATATCCAGCTTTTCGTGGGTCTGACAGCCTTTGACAATCTCTGGTCAACAGGCACACTTACCAAGGAATACGGCGAGGTTTGTGCCATTACGGCCGATATGATGGAAGAAATCTACAATACATATTACGAGGGCGGCAAGGACAATTTCTATGCCTGGTATTTCACTATGGAGTACAGCAACAACGTTCTTATGCAGCTTGCAATGTCCAACATTATTCGTGGACTTAATGTAGTTCTCGACAGGGCAACGGAAATTGACAGCTCAATTCCTCTTATGATGAGTCCCTTTACATCAAATTATGTTTCTGTGGGTAAGGGTGCTGCATTCGTTCAGTGGCTCAGACTTTTCACTGAAGGCCATTGGCGTGACGGAGATATAGTTGCTCCTCAGGATGCCGTAGGTGCAGGCTGGATGGAAATGGATGACCTTGAAACTGTATGGAAAATGTATTCTATAGCTGCAGAGTATGCTTCTGCCGATGTGAAACTGTGGGCAAACTGTGAGAATTTCACAAGTGCTGTTGCTCCCTCATTCGGTGAAGGCATTATTAATCCGCCTGCTACGGAAAACGTGGTATCTGTTCCTGTAACTCTCGACAGATTTACAAAGCAGATGTATATTGCATCAAAGTACTGTGAAAACATTATCACATTCTCATACAGTCATTATTACTGTCCTAATCAGGTGTCATCAGTTTATATTGATACTTATAAGGATTATATTGCAAAGGGCTACGGTCTTGAAAAAGAAGCTCCCGTAATGTCTGAAAGCTTCACAAAGGCAGAGACAGAAGAGGGTATAGAGCTCAGCTGGACAGAGGCAGAGGATAACATAGGCATATCTCATTACCGTATTCTTAAGAACGGCGAATTCCTTTGCCGAGCAGAGACCTTTGACGGTTATCACAGAGTAAGCTATACTGATGAGGCAGGCAAAATCAGCGATGTTTATACAATCATTGCTTATGACGGCGCAGGCAATGCATCGGCAGAAATTACAGCGAAATAAATGAAAAAGGGGACTGCACAGACAGTCTCCTTTAATTTTAGCAAAATTAACAAAGAAAGAGAAAATATTTTTAAAAATCGTTTATGAGCAAATGCCATAAAAATCGAAGAAAATCGAAGAAAAACAGAGATATTAAAATGTAAATTAAAAAATTACAAAAAAGGTGTTGACAAAGAAAACCACTTATGTTATTATATCGGAGCATTAAAAATAAACTATCGGAGGAAAAAGTTATGTCAACTTATATGCCCAAAGCAGGCGACATCACTCGCCAGTGGTATGTTATTGATGCTGAAGGTAAGCATCTCGGCCACGTAGCTGCAAAGGCTGCTGATCTTCTCAGAGGCAAGCACAAGGCTACATTCGCACCCCACGCTGACTGCGGTGACCACGTTATCATCATCAACGCTGATAAGGTTGTTCTCACAGGTAAGAAGCTCGATCAGAAAATGTACTACCATCACACAGGTTACATCGGTAACATGAAGAAGGTTAAGTACTCAACACTCATGAAGACAAAGCCTGAATTCGCAATGACAAAGGCAATCAAGGGTATGATTCCCGACACAGTAATCGGCCGTCAGGCACTCACAAGACTTCGCGTATACGCAGGTGCAGAGCACGCTCATGCAGCTCAGAAGCCCGAAGTAGTTGAACTTTAATAGAAAGGGAGGAAACATAAATGTACGAAACAACTCCGTTCTTCTATGGTACAGGCCGTAGAAAGAAGTCAATCGCAAGAGTACGTGTTTATGCAGGTACAGGTAAAATCACAATCAACGACAGAGATATCGACGATTATTTCGGTCTTGAAACACTTAAGCTTATTGTTCGTCAGCCTCTCAATCTTACAGAAACAACAGAGAAGTTTGACATCGTTTGCCGCGTAACAGGCGGTGGCGTTACAGGCCAGGCAGGTGCTATCCGTCACGGTCTTTCAAGAGCTCTTCTTCAGTATGACGAAGAACTTCGTCCTGCTCTTAAGAAGGCCGGCTTCCTTACTCGTGACCCGAGAATGAAGGAAAGAAAGAAGTACGGTCTCAAAGGCGCCCGTCGTGCACCTCAGTTCTCAAAGAGATAAAAGTACAGCTTTTATTGCACACTTCCGAGAAATCGGGAGTGTGTTTTTCATTGCGGTAAGAGCTGTGTATATATGACAATCCCCTGTGATGTCAAAAATCACAGGGGGTTGTTGTATGAATAATATAAACGAATGTATATTGAATTTAATTCTTGCGGTTCAGCAAGTATATTCCCATACAAGAGAGTCCGACGCCGAGCATAGTAAATCCGGATTTAAGGTCAAGCTCACCGAGCTGAGACGTGACAATGACAGCTATACCCATAGCAACGGGTACGGCTTTAAGTATAATATCAATTAAATATCCTGCACCCTTATGACCATTGACGGGAGTAGCTTTAGCATTCATCAGTTCTTCTACAGACACATCTAAAATTTCAGCCAACCTTGGAATTGTTTGTGTATCGGGATAAGCAATATCACGTTCCCACTTTGAAACTGCTTTGTCGGTAATATTCAGCATATCTGCAATTTCTTTTTGTGTCATTCCTTTTTCTTTGCGAAGGGTACTGATAAATTCTCCCATAGATTTATTTGCCATTTGACTTACCACCTTTTCTTTTTTCTGTATTCAGTATAGCATTTTTGTAAAAATAAGTAAACCGAAGGATAGTAGAGTTTACTAAACTATAGGTTTAGTTTGTGTGATAAGACGGTTATCTGCTTGTGGGGTGTTTCTTTAATAAACAGAAACGGTTGCAAAAAGCAAGATACGGAAAGGCTCCCGAAGGAATCTTCCCGTATCCTTTTATTTTCTCGCTTAACCCATAATACTGAATATTATTCCGTCCTTTGCATTTCTGCATTCATACTTAAAGCCGTGAATATCAAAAATCCTTTTGCATATAGGAAGCCCCATGCCTGTTGAATTTTCTTTTCTTGTTCTTGACACATCCTGACGCTCAAGAACATTCCATAAGCCTTTTATTTCACTTTCATCTATTGGCTCGGCAGTGTTGAACACCTCAAAGAGAAAGCCTTTTTTAGTTTTAATGAGAGATACTGTGATTTTCTTTTCTCCCGTAGTGTACTTGACGGCATTGGAAAGGTAATTGTCAATAGCAAGAGCCATAAGCTCACTGTTACAGCTGACGTAAAGGCTTTCGGTTATATCTGCAGATATTATTTCTGCACCCTTAGCCTCGGCGAAAGAGAGATATTTGTTTACCTCTGTAGTGACAAGGTCTGAAAGATTAACCTTGTCCTTATGAACCTTATCCGTAGCTGAAAGACGGTTGAAGGTCAGAAGGGAGGTAACAATATCGTTCATTCTCAAAGCTTCATCATAGACTGACCTGATATATTCGTCCTTCTTTTCGGGCATAACACCTTCAAGTATACATTCGCACTGATTCTGTATTACAGCAAGGGGTGTTTTAAGCTCGTGGGCAGCGGCAGAAATAAAGGTGCGCTTTGATTTTTCCAGCTGCTGAGTTCTTGTTAAAAAAGCTTGTGATATTATAAGCACCAATGCACCGGCAACGAGGAACAGCAAAGCGGTAAGTAAGGTGAACTCTTGAAAAGAATTTGATGTAACTGCCCTTATAAACGGGCTGTATTTTGCAGAAAACCATATATGATAGGTTTCTTCGCCTACATCAATCAAGGCAGAATATCTTACCTGAGTGCTTGAACCGCCCGAACGCTCATATAAAGCATCTTCAATAAATTTAAAGATATCTTCATAGTAGTTTTCTTCCCAACATATCGCTTCAAGACCATGAACATCCAGTTTTACTAAATCAGTTTCAGCAGAAAAAGTGACATTGGGAACTCTGTCGGTAAAAATAACAGGCTCATCATCTCCCTTGAAGCAAAGCTTTACGGGTATGTATTCACCGGCTTCTTTTCTGAAGGCAAAGTATTCTATATCCTCTGAGAGCCAAATTCCCACACTTGTATGTTCCTTCAGTTGCTTTTTTATGTCCTTTGTGATGTATTTATCAATATCAATTAAAATTGCATTTTTCTCGGACGAACCGTCATAATGAGGAACAACATATACCGTTGAGCGAGACTTAGCAAGTATATTATTATCCATGTCCGTTACGGCTATTGTATAAGGAACATTTATATATGAAAATCTTCGGCAATATAAAGCAATATACTCGGCCATACTTATATCTTCAAGATTGAGCTTTAAAATCTTTTCTTCCGTCAGGTTGATTTTTTCGACCGTTTCTTTTACGGAATAAGCTCGTTCGCCTATGTGCAGTACATCGTTTCTTATAAGACCGCAAGCATTATAATAATTAATCACTGTAGAAATACAAAAGCAACAAAAGGTCAAAAGTATAACGATTATTCGCAATCTTTTCTTACTCATTTTTCTCCTCCTTCTTAAAGCAGTACCCTGCACCGATTACCGTAGTCACAGGTGAGGCATATTCCCTTAAAGCCTTTCTGAGCCTTTTGATATGGGTATCAACTACTCTCTCGTCTCCGTCAAAGTCATACCCCCACACTTTAAAGAGAATAGTTTCTCTTGAAAGAATATTGCCCTTATTTTCCATTAAAAGAGCAAGAATAGCGAAATCCTTTGCAGGAAGATAGATTTCCCTTTCACCGCAGAAAACCTTTCGTGTGCCGTAGTCGAGAGTAATACCGCTGCAGGAAAGTCTGTTGCTCGGATTTATACCCTTGTGTCTGTTGACCGTCGCCGTTATTTTCTCCTTTAACACCGAAAGGGGAAAGGGCTTTACTATGTAATCGTCGGCACCGTATCTGTATCCCTTGAGCAAGTCCTCTTCTTCACCTAAGGCTGAGAGAAAAAGAACGGGAGTGTCAGTGAATTTGCGGATTTCCCTTAAGGCTGTAAGTCCGTCCATAACGGGCATCATCACATCAAGAATTATTAAGTCAAAGCTTTCTTCCCCGGCTTTTTCCACTGCCGCTCTGCCGTTTTCAGCCGTTACGGCATAAAAGCCCTTTGCAGTAAAATAGTCATAAAGGGTTTCTCTGATTTTTATTTCATCGTCGCAGATAAGAAGCTTAATCATTTCTATCATCTCCTTTCATCATTATAATACAAAAGGTATATGTACTCCAAGTGTCAGAAGAAATTATTTTTTTATGTAAACTTTTTCCGCAATATCCTCCTTATTGCTCCATTGACAAAAGCAGATACATAATGATAAAATGATAATATAGAAAAAGGAAAAGGATTGAGGAAATGAAAAAAACATTACTTTCAGTGTTACTTATATTAACCCTTGCATTTACTGCTTGTTTTGCCGTCAGTGCCGCCGATGCACAGATAACCGAAGAGATTAAAGTTCTCAACGGTGCAGGTAAAACCGTAGCAACCTATGATATTATCATTAACGATACAAAGGTCAATGCAGAGACCTCCATACAGAAGGCCGTAAACTATTGCAGAGATAACGCTACGGAAAAGAATATCCATACTGTGCGTGTGCCTGAGGGCAGATACGGCTTTTATTCAAGCCTTAATGTTTACAGTAATACTGTTATTGATTTCGGAGGCTCTGTTATTTTAAGAGGTGACGGTTGCGGTTCTCTTGTACGCTTCGGTCTGGGCTCACAGAAGACATACGGATATGACGGATACAGAAATGTTACAATAAAAAACGGTACTTTTGATGCTCAGAAAAAAGGCACAAGCTCACTTGTCCGTTTTGCCCATGCCTATAATGTTGAAATATCGGATATTATTTTTAAAAATACCCTTGATGTTAAGCACTTTCTTACCTTTGCCGCCTGTAATAAGGTCAGAGTTCTTGACTGTCAGTTTCTTGATGCGGCAATAAAGGAAATGAGCTCAAGCAATAACTGTGAAGCTATACAGATTGACGTGCTTAAGGACGAGTATTTTGATTATCCTGCTTACGACGGAACACCCACAAGGAATGTTGAAATTTCAGGCTGCACCTTCCGTAATGTTCAGAGAGGTGTCGGCACTCATACGGGTATAACGGGATATTATTTTGATAAAATGATAATCAAAAACAACACCTTTACCAATATACCGGGCTACGCAGTAAAAACTGTAAATTATATTAACAGTGAAATATCCGGTAACGTTATTACCGATTGCGGAAGCGGTATCTGTGTTGCAACGGTGCCCAACGAAGGGCTGGGACATTTCTATGCTCCTATGAGTAAGGACAGTGCCGTAAAAAAGAAGCTGAATGTAAAGATTTACGGTAATTCCATTTCATTGAAAAGTAAAGGACACGATAATGTGGCTTTCGGTATCAGAATACACGGTGAAAATGTTGTAAAACACAAGGACAGAGACGGAGTTACCTTTTCGGCCGATTGCCGTGTTGCAGGTGTAACTGTTGAAAACAACGTAATAAACTCAGCCATTAATCAGGTATCTGTAATCGGTATTCATATTGACGGAGCAAACGGCTCAGCGGCAAGTAATGAGTCTGATGTAAAGGTAATAAAGAATAAAATCAATTTCACAAATAAGAAGGCTTCCTCGAACCGTATATACGGCATTAAGGTTGAGGCTTCAGATAATGTTTATGTGAACGGAAACACCGTTAAGGATCTTAAGAGCGGCAAAAAGAATCTTGGGATCGGCATTATCACTGAGGCATCAAAAGGAATAATTTTCAGCGGCAATACAGTTACCGGTACCAACTCTTACGGTATCAGAATCGAAAACACAAAGGAATCCACTGTAAGCAAAAATACTGTTTCGGGTGCAGGCGATGCAGGTGTTTATGTTTATAACGGAAGCGCAGATATTTCGGTTGCTTCAAATAAGCTGACAGGCTGTAATGGCGGCGGTGTTTATGTTTACAAAGCAGGTGCAAGCGATGTTAAGTCCAACACAGTCAGCAAATCGGGCGAGTGCGGTATTATTATCAAAAACTCCAAGGGAGCTGTCGTTCAGTCAAATAAAATAAGCTCCTCTGCAACAGTGGGAATTTATATACTGAAGTCTACGGCAAAAACTGTTGCTTCAAATAAGGTATCCTCTTCGGGAACAGAAGGTATATATTTAAACGAATCCGAGGTTGATGCAGTAAAATCCAACACAGTAACAGGCAGTGCTTTAAACGGGATTTATGTAAAAAAATCTACTGCAAAGAGTATTACATCTAACAAGACCGATAAAAGCGGAAGTCACGGAATTTATCTTAACGGTTCAACCTCAGAGAGTATAAAATCAAATAAGATATACAGCTCCTCAGGCTACAGTATTAATATTGACGACTCAAAGGCCACAACTCTTTCATCGAATAAAATTTATAAGGCACCGAAAGCGGCTATCCGTATTGCAGGAACCTCAAAGGCCACAACCGTATCGTCAAATTATATCTGCGGCGGAAAGGGCACGGGTATATCTCTTTGCGAAAAAGCTTCCGTCAGCACTGTATCCAAAAATAAAATAGACCTTATTTCGTCAAAGGCTGACGGCATTGCCGTTGAGGGCAAGGCTAAGGTCGGTAAAATCGAAAGCAACAGCATTAATGCAAAAACGTCGGAAGAAAGCAAAAAGCTTAAGGTTAAATGCAGATACGGTATAAATATCAACAGCAGCGAATGTAAGGTTTCCAAGATTTATAAGAATACAATAAAGAGCTGTGAAAAAAGTGCGATTTATATCGGCAGAATGAAGGCTAAAGCCAAGGTAAAAATCACGGGCAACAAAATTACAAAGGCAATGTACGGCGTTTCTTATGTAAAGGGAAAGGCAACGGTCAAGGATAATACAATGAAGAAATGCTCAAAGGCTAAAACTAAAGTGATATAAAAAAGCTCCTCCCTTTTCGGAGGAGCTTTTAATCTGTTAATTATTTTGTTAATTCGTAAGTGTCCTGAGCGATAAGGAGCTCTTCGTCGGTGGGAATAACAAGAAGCTTGAGAGCTGAATCCTCAGTGGAGATTTCAATTTCCTGACCTCTTACACTGTTGGGAGTCTCGTCGATTGCTGTGCCCATAAAGCCGAGCTTTTCAGCAACTCTTGTACGGTAGTGAGGATTGTTTTCGCCGATACCGCCTGTAAATACAACTGCATCAACGCCGCCCATTGCAGCAGCAAAGCCTCCGATATATTTAACGAGCTGGTGGCAGAGCATTGATTCAACAAGCTGAGCTCTTGCGTCTCCGTTCTTTGCACGGCCTTCAATTGTTCTGTTGTCGCTTGTAGCTGTGCCGGGGATTTCGTTCCAGTTCTCATCGTATTCAGCAGTAAGACCGAGCATACCTGACTTCTTGTTGAGGATATTGTCAACCTCTTTGGCTGTGAGGTTTTCTCTCTCGCAAAGAACAGCGATGATGGCCGGGTCAATTGAACCTGAACGTGTACCCATCATAATACCTTCGAGGGGAGTAAGACCCATTGTTGTATCAAAGCACTTGCCGCCCTTGATAGCTGAGATAGATGAACCGTTACCGAGATGGCAGGTAACAACCTTAAGCTCGTCTGCGTTATACTTGCCGGGATACTTCTTCATAAGGAAATCAGTTGTACGGGCTGAAACATATCTGTGGCTGGTGCCGTGGAAGCCGTATCTTCTGATGCCGTGCTGGAGATAGTACTTATAGGGAAGGGCATACATATATGCGTAATCGGGGATAGTCTGATGGAAGGCTGTATCGAATACTGCAACCTGAGGAATACCCTTCATAATTTCTTCGCAAACCTCAATGCCCATAAGGTTAGCAGGGTTGTGAAGAGGGCCGAGGGGAATGCACTTTCTGATAGCTGCCTTAACGTCTTCGGTAACAACAACGCTGCCGCTGAATTCTTCACCGCCGTGAAGAACACGGTGACCTACGGCAGAAATGTCAGCCATTGATTCGAGAACACCGTTTTCACTGTCAGTGAGGGTATCAAGAAGAATGGAGATAGCATCGTGATGGTCTTTAGCTTCAACTGATTTCTTGTCAAGAACCTTTACTTCTTCGCCGTCCTTGTCAATTTTGTGAGTGAAAGTACAGGCTGTACCGATCTGCTCGAAAATACCTTTTGCAAGAACCTTTGCTTCGGGCATTTCAAAAACCTGATACTTTAATGATGAAGAACCTGCATTGATGATTAACTCTTTAAAACTCATTTTTTGCACCTCTGAAAAATAATTTACTTGGAATTAAGCAGTCATAACTTGTCCTGAGACTGCCCTAACTCTGATATTATAACACAGTATTTTATATTTTTCCACTGTTTGACAGCTTTTATTTTAATTGCAGAAAAATTTTTTAACCCTCTTGTTTGTTTACAAAAGAGAAATATTGTGCATTTTATATATTTTTACCGGGCGGTTATAGTTGCTTTTGCCTTTTTACAGGGGAAAACACACAAAATATTTGAATTTTCTTTGTTGAGTTTGGATATTGAAATAATCTCCTTACAGTGATAGAATATCCATTGTTGATTAAGAGACTTCAGGCAATTCGTTGCTTTTAAATTGAGAAAATATAAATATGAAGAAACAGGGACGTCCGTGGGGCGTCCTTGTTGATTTTATGAGGGCTGTTTTGATGAAAACTATTGATTTTTTTACAAATCCGTGTATAATGTACTCTAAAGATAGAGGTGCATAAAATATCAGTAGCTTTCCTGAGATTCTCAAAAATCCGTGAAGTAAAGCGAAAGGATTTTATGCCGAAGCGGATTTTCTTTTGAGGGGGGATTTGCTGGGTGACGGAAGAATATTCCGTCAACTGTCGCACAGGCGGAGGGCTATCAGCAAGAGCAGATATGTTTTTTGAGGTCTCCGATTTGTGAGGCCTCTTTTATTTTAAAATTACGGAGGAATTAAAAATGCAAAAATCAAAGAAAAGCATTGCGAGAATTATACTTGCTCTTATGTTAGTTTTCGCTATGGCTATCCCGATGTCAATGTCAGCATTCGCTGCAGATGTTTCAGAAGCAGTTACTGTTGAAGATGTTGCAGAAGTTCTTGTGGCTGAAGACGCGGAAGCTCCCGCTGAGGATGCTGAAACAACAGCTGCAGCAGCAGAAGACACAGCAACAACCGGAGAGGCTGAAGCCGAAGAGGAGACAAATAAGTATGCCAACACCTTCTGGGCACTTATTCCGCCGGTTATTGCTATCGGTCTTGCCCTTATTACCAAAGAGGTTTACTCATCACTTCTTGTAGGTATCATTATGGGTGCTCTTCTCTCATCATCATTCAACATTACAATGGCTATTGACAACGCAATCAATGCAGGCTTTATTGAGGCTGTAAGCGGTACAGCAGGTATCTTCGTGTTCCTTGTACTCTTAGGCATCGTTGTTGCTCTTGTCAATAAGTGCGGCGGCTCCTATGCCTTCGGCAAGTGGGCAGAAAAGCACGTTAAGACAAAAACAGGCGCTCTTCTTGCTACATTCGCATTAGGCTGCCTTATCTTTATCGATGACTATTTCAACTGCCTTACCGTCGGCTCAGTTATGCGTCCCGTAACTGACGCTAAAAAGATTTCAAGAGCAAAGCTCGCTTATATCATCGACGCAACAGCAGCACCTATCTGTATGATAGCTCCTATTTCATCATGGGCAGCTGCAGTTTCCGACTTTGCAAGCGGTACAGGTCTTAACGGCTATGAGCTCTTCATCAAGGCAATTCCCTATAACTTCTATTCGCTTCTTACAATTGCTTTTGTTGTAATGAGCACTCTTATGAAGGTTGATTTCGGTCCTATAAAGCTCCACGAAAAGAATGCTGAGAACGGTGACCTTTTCACAACAGGCGACAGAGTTATCGCAGAAGAAGATGCAACTGATGCCAAGGGCAAGCTTGCAGACCTTCTTGTTCCCATTGTCGTTCTAATCATCGCTTGTGTTGCAGGCCTTCTCTATGTAGGCGGCTTCTTCTCGGGCGAAACACTTCAGGATGCATTTGCTAACACAGACGCTACCGTAGGTCTTCCCTTAGGTGCATTTGTGGCAACAGTTATTATTGTTATTTATCTTGTTGCAAGAAGAGTTATCGGCTTCAAGGAAGCTATGGAATGTGTTCCCAAGGGCTTCATCTCAATGGTTCCCGCAATTCTTATTCTCACCTTTGCAACAGCTCTTAAGAATATGACCGGTCTTTTAGGCGCAGACGTTTACGTTCACGACCTTATGGAAGGCGCAGCTGAAGGTCTTCAGGGACTTCTTCCTGCAATTATCTTCATTGTTGCATGTCTCCTTTCATTTGCAACAGGTACATCTTGGGGTACATTCGGTATTCTTATCCCCATCGTTGCTGCAATTTTCGAACCCACAGACGAGCTTCTTTACATCGGTATGTCAGCTTGTCTTGCAGGTGCAGTATGCGGCGACCACTGTTCACCCATCTCTGATACAACAATTATGGCATCAGCAGGCGCACAGTGCAATCACATCAACCACGTTAATACTCAGCTTCCATACGCAGTATTCGTTGCAGCGATTTCATTCGTAGGCTTCGTGATTTCCGGTTATGTACAGAACATAGTTATTGTGCTTCCCCTTATGTTAGTGCTCCTTGCACTTACTCTTCTTATTATCAAGAAGGTTACAGGGAAGAAGGCTTAAAATTAAAAGACTTCCGAGAATGTTGCAAGATGCCCTTTTCTTCACTCCGAAGGCGTACACAGGTACTCCGAGAGGGTGAAAAAAGGGCAAATATATGCGAAAATCCGGGGGAACTCGATGTTCCTCCGGATTTTGTTGGCAATATTGTTATTATCTTTGCTTTAATTTATATGTATATATATTATTTCGCATATATGTTCTTGCGACTTTATCGACAGTCTGAGGACAGACTTTACGGTCTGTCCTTTTGTTATGCATTTACCTTTACCAGATAGCCTTTGTGGCAATATCCTCATTGATAAGCTTGATAAACTCTTCCGTAGCCATTGAGCCCTGGTCACCGTGGCCTCTCTTTCTTACGGAAACGGTGCCCTCTTCTGCTTCCTTATCACCGATAACGAGCATATAGGGAATCTTTTCAAGCTGTGCTTCACGAAGCTTATAGCCGAGCTTCTCGCTTCTTGTATCAATATCAACGTCATCAATACCTGCAGCCATAAGTGCAGACTTGACTGCATAAGCGGCATCCTGATGTCTGTCTGCGATAGGAAGAATTCTTACCTTTTCGGGTGCAAGCCATACGGGGAATGCACCTGCATACTTTTCAATAAGAAGAGCAAGAGTTCTTTCATAGCAGCCGATTGATGTTCTGTGAATGATGTAGGGATTCTTCTTTGTGCCGTCAGGAGCAACATATTCCATACCAAACTTTTCAGCGAGCATCTGGTCAATCTGAATTGTGATAAGTGTGTCTTCCTTACCGTGAACATTCTTGATCTGAATATCAAGCTTCGGGCCGTAGAATGCTGCTTCACCGATACCGATTTTATAATCAATACCAAGATTGTCGAGAATCTTATACATTACGCCCTGAGCCTCATCCCACTGCTCTTCTGTACCGATGTACTTTTCTCTGTCGTCGGGATCCCACTGTGAGAAACGGTAGGATACATCCTCATAAAGACCGAGAGTCTTGAGCATATAAACACAAAGGTCAAGGCAGCCCTTGAATTCGTCCTCAAGCTGCTCGGGAGTACACATAAGGTGACCCTCGGAAATTGTGAACTGACGGACACGGATAAGGCCGTGCATTTCGCCTGATGCCTCGTTTCTGAAAAGAGTTGAGGTTTCGCCGAGTCTCATAGGAAGATCTCTGTAGGAACGGGCTCTGTTGAGATATGCCTGATACTGGAAGGGACATGTCATAGGACGCAGAGCAAATACCTCGTCATCCTTTTCCTCATCGCCTAAAACGAACATACCGTCCTTATAGTGATCCCAGTGACCTGAGATTTTATAAAGGTCGCTCTTAGCCATAAGAGGTGTCTTTGTTCTGAGCCAGCCTCTTCTCTTTTCCTCGTCTTCAACAAAGCGCTGAAGAGTCTGAACAATGTGAGTTCCCTTTGGAAGCATAATGGGAAGACCCTGACCGATATAGTCAACGGTTGTGAAGATTTCAAGCTCTCTGCCTATCTTGTTGTGGTCACGCTTCTTGGCTTCTTCAATCTGAAGAAGATGTGCTTCAAGGTCACTTGCCTTTGTGAAAGCAGTACCGTAAATTCTCTGAAGCATCTTATTCTTGCTGTCGCCTCTCCAGTATGCACCTGTGCAGGAGGTAAGCTTGAATGCCTTTACTCTCCCCGTGTCGGGAATATGAGGGCCTGCGCAAAGCTCTTCAAATTCACCCTGACGGTAGAAGGAAATGCTTTCGCCCTTATCAGCGTGCTCCTTTATAAGCTCAACCTTATAGGTTTCGCCTCTTTCCTCCATAAGAGCAATAGCCTCGTCGGGTGTAAGCTCAAACTTTTCGAGGAAAAGTCCTTCCTTGACAATCTTCTTCATTTCGCCCTCAATCTTTTCGAGGATTTCAGGTGTGAAGCTGATTTCACTGTCAAAATCGTAATAAAAGCCACCCTCTACTGCAGGACCGATAGCAAGCTTTGTTTCAGGGTAAAGTCTCTTTACAGCCTGAGCGAGAATATGTGAGCAGGTATGCCAGAAGGTCTTTTTTGCTTCATCATCGTCAAAGGTAAGAATCTCAACCTCACAGTCGCCCTTGAGAGCTGTTCTGAGGTCGCAGATGCTGCCGTCAACCTTTGCAAGACATGCAGCCTTATAAAGACCTGCACCAAGGCTCTTTGCCACGTCGAGAACACTTGCGCCCTCTTCGTATTCACGTACAACGCCGCCCTTAAGTGTTACGTTAATCATTTTAATACTTCCTTTCAAAAAAATTAATAATGAATAATTAATAATGAATAATTGCGGTCGCGTATAAAGCTTTCGCTATCTTTCATATATACGCCGCATAGCAACACAGATGAAACCCGAAAATTTATAATTACAATCCCGTACATTTATCTCTTTAAGCCTTTATTTCCCACGTGGAAATACAAAAAAGCTTTATTCTTTTTGCTCCGTGACCATAATTATTCATTATTCAATTTTCATTATTCACTATTCATTAAATTAAGAAAAGCTCCATCCCATGCTTTTTTTGCACAGGATGAAGCTACAAATTATAACTCCACGGTTCCACCCGTATTCCACTGAAAATCAGCGGCTCTCATAAGCTTTAACGCAGCTATACGGTGTGCCTTATTTCAGCACACTCTCAGGAGTGGTAGACTGCTTTCCGAATCTGCTCTGCTCTCAGCCTATGACAGAGCTCTCTGAAAAATTCTTATGAAAGAAGCCCTCTCCGTCAACGATTTGATGGGATATAAGCTTTTTCTTTGTCATTTATTTTAGCACTCAGAATCAGCTTTGTCAAGGGTTTTCAGCCGTCAATACTTACGGGAACATCGTATTGCTTCATAAGAGCAATAAAATCTTTTGCGCCCTTATCACTTTTTCTGAAGCTGCAGATATCTTTCTCACCCACATAAACAGTGAGCCTTAAAACTGATACATTTCTGAAAATCTGCTCTGTATCCGCCTCGACCTTTGTTATGTCGGTAAAACTATAGTCGCATTCCCCGACAGTAAAGCCTTTTTCATCAAAGTGAACGGTTTTCTGAGAAAGATATTCTACGAGAATAATCACAAAGGCTACCACTGTAAGAAGGGTCACAACTATATTTTTTGCAGATATGCCGTACTCTTTTACGGTATCAACAACGGATATAACCACACAAACCAAAGCAAATATTCCCGAAACGTAAACCATTACCGGTGACGGTTTTATTGCTCTTTTCATTTCAGCAGATTAAGCAAAGCTTTTATCGACAGTTGTGCCGACAGCTCTTAAAAGGGATTCTTCATTAACTGAAGGGAAGTCGCAGGTATAATGCCATATCATCACACCGGCATATCCCTCATCAATTGCAAACTGTGTCTTTTTGGCAACAACATCGGGAGTATTGAACCAGAAGGTTTTGCCGAGAGCTTCATCAGTGTAAAAACCGTTTTCGTCAAGCATTCCTGCGTAGCCTCTGTAATCATACCAATAAGCATCACTGTCAGTAGGTCTTGCATAGAAGGGAAGACCGAAGGTTGCCTTTTCAAGAGGAATATTGGAATCCTTTATCCACTGTGAACGCTCAGCAACAGTTTCAAAGGTAGCGTGCTTGCCTTCTTCATCATATACATCATACATCATAAGCTCAAAGGAATCAACGAACTCAACTGCAAGGTCTGTATACTGCAGACACCAATCCGATGCGGCAACATTGAGAGTATAATCGTCACCTAACTTTGAGCCGAGAGACACAAGGAAGGTGTTGTAGCCGAACCATGCAATATTTGTAACGGGATATTCATAATCAAAGTGTACCCCGTCAAAATCATATTCTTCAAGAACATCAATAATATTCCACTGAAGCTTCGGGCTTAAGAAGGCTTTGTTGTGCTCATTACCGAGAGATTCCATCTGCTCATACCAATCGGCAGAGTCGCTTTTACTGCCGGGGCCGAGGAAATTAAGAGTAATCTCTACATCTCTGTCGCCGATAACCTTTTTAAGATTAGACAGAGCCTTATCGAGAGTTTCTCTGTCAACCGTTACATTACCCTTGGTATCAAAGGTAGCCACACCGAAAAGAATAACATCGGTGATAATATCAAAATCCTCACTGCACAAGCTTGATTCATCAAGTATTCTGTCACAAATTATGTAGCTTTTTACGCTGAAATCCTTGCTGATGTTTTCGTCGGGCCCCATTTCAATGCCGAAAAAGCCCGTAATAAGTGAAACCACCGCTGTCATAAAAGCAATAATACTTTTTAAAAATACCATAACATTCATCCTCTTTCTTTAAATTATTCTTCAAAATTTCCGTCCTGAATAGCCATAATCTGATCTACTCTTCTCTGGTGTCTGCCGCCCTCGAATTCAGTATCAAGGAAAACGTCAACCATTTCAATTGCAAGACCTGCACCTACAACTCTGCCACCGAGACAAAGTGCGTTTGCGTCATTATGAAGTCTTGTAAATTTTGCACTGAAGTAGTCACTGCAGCAGGCAGCTCTTATGCCCTTTACCTTATTTGCTGCCATAGAAATACCGATACCCGTACCGCAGCAGAGAATTGCCTTTTCGCATTCGCCGCTTGTAACCGAATTACAGGTTCTGTATGCAATTGCCGCATAGTCAATGGATTCGGGTGAATAGGTACCGAAATCCTTATATTCTATGCCTCTTTCTTCAAGATGCTTTTTGATTTCTTCTTTAAGATAGTATCCGCCGTGGTCTGCTCCCAATGCTATCATTGTTTCCTCCTGCCTTTCAAATGTTTATGAGGCTATTGTAGCATAAAGTCTCCGTTTTGTAAACAGAGACTTTGCAACCTGTTAAGAATATTTTTCTTATTTGAGATAAGCTGCTGCGTAGCTGTACATAAGCTCCTCAGCTCTCTTTGACGCAGTTTTATCGTTAAGGTCATGGTCAGCATCGTAGGTGATGAAATCGTGCTTTACTCCGCACGCTGTCAGCTTAGCATCAAGCTTTACGGCATTGGAATAAGGAACAATACTGTCATGGTCACCGTGACAGATAAGAGTGGGAACTGTATCCTTATCAACATAATAAATCGGTGAAATTGCTGCAATCTCAGCTGCATACTGATTTACATTATCAAGAGTAATGCTCTTGCCTGTTGCCCAGCTGACAAGCTGCTGAATCTGCCCGAGACCGAGAGCATTACCGCTTGTATAGAAGTTAGGGTCACTCATATCCGTCGGGCCGCTCTGATCAAATACTGCAACGGGAGTAATGGGAGCTGTGTCCTTTCTTGAATATGCATATAAAAGTGAAAGGTGTCCGCCTGCAGAATGACCGCCTAAGATAACCTTATTTATATTAACTCCGTTTTCCTTACCGATTGCTTTAATCTTCGTAAGAGCCGCATCAATATCATCCACAAGGTCACTCATTTTTGTATTTGCTGAAAGATAACGGTAATTTATTGTAGCACCTGCAAGACCGAGATTTTCACTTGCATTCTGTGCCGTACCCGTATAAGAGGACTTATCGCCCTGAATCCACGCACCTCCGTGAATAAAAAGGAGAAGCCCCAAATCACCGCTTGCATCCTCGGGGATGTACAGGTCAAGAACATTTCTTTCGTGTGTTCCGTATGAAATATTTTCGAATGTTTTACTTTTTTCCAAATCAGCACCTCCGAAGCCGAACAGGCCTGTAAAAAAGGCTATAATCGACATAAAAAATGCAACTATTTTTTCCCATAAAGCTGCCATAATATTATCTCCTTTTCTGAAAAATTTATGATTATTTAATCACAATTCCATTATATTATTTTAATTTACACTGTCAATATTTCCTAAAAGATTTTGTAATATCATCTAAATGGAGACTTTTCCTTTTGTATATTTTTATTGTCTCAAAAAACAAAAAGCAGATATTCGGGTTATCCACCAAAACATCTGCCTTATATTTAACCTTGGCCCTTTTTCGCTTTAAGCTCCCTATCTGCCTGAGGAAGTCTCAGATATAAGGGCATAATCTCCTCAGCTGAAAGAAGCTTATCTTCACTGTAATTCTTTTCTGCGGCAAAGGCTACAGATGAACCTCTCTGATACACCGAGCCCGCACCTGCCTTCTTGTAGCCCAATGCTTTATGGCAGATAGCCGCACCGTCACCGACAAAAATAATATCGCCCTCATATTCCTTAAGCTTTTCGCCTAAGTCTTCAATTTTAAGGGCATCATCGTCGGTGAGTCTTGTAACAACACCCTTTTCATTTTTAAAAATACCGCAATACACCTGCTGACATCTTGCATCCATTACGCTTACGGCAATACAGTCTCTGTCACAGAGGTTATAAGCAAGAGCCTCAAGAGTAGAAACAGGCATACATTTCTTTCGAAGGCCGTCGCAGAGTCCTTTGACTGCCGCAACACCGATTCTTACACCCGTAAAGGAGCCGGGGCCTACACTGCAGGCAAAAAAGTCTATATCCGAAAGGTTAATTTCTCCGTTTTTAAGGGCACTGTCTATCATAGGCATAAGTGTGCGTGAATGGGTAAGACCCGTATTTATCGAAGCCTCGGAAAGAATTTTTCCGTCTTCCACTATTGCCACACCTGCACAGACAGCACTTGTATCAATTGCCAAAATCTTCATCGGTATCAATTCCCTCCACTTTAATAATACGGCTGTTTTCACTGTCGCCCTTTTCTATGGTTACTCTTACCGTTTCTTCGGGAAGAGCATTTTCTATATTTTCACTCCACTCAACAGCGAGAACGGCACCCATATCAAGATAATCAAAAAATCCGCTTGAATAAAGGTCCTCCCAGCTTTCTACCTTATACATATCAAAATGCACAAGAGGAGGATTTCCGCCGTAATCGTTGACAATGGCAAAGGTGGGACTCGAAACGTCGCAGTCAATCTGAAGCCCTTTTGCAAGACCTCTGGTAAATGCCGTCTTACCTGCACCGAGGCCGCCGAAGAAGGCAACCACCGAGCCACTGCGGAGATATTTTGCAATTCTTGCGGCAAAGGCTTCTGTCTCTGCCGTGCTGTTTGAAAAATATGTAATCATTCTGTCACCTTAGAACTTAAATATAATTGTCACCTTAGAACTTAAATATAATTCCGATAGCTGCCGCTGCTGCTATAAATACAATGGGATGTATCTTTTTGAATTTTGTCACACCGATAAATATAAGTGCCGAAAGGATAATGCTCTTATAATCAATGAGTGCTAAGAGATTTCCGCCTTCAGTGAATGCAGTCTCAGAAAAAAAGGTAATTTTCGCAACGCCGAGACAAGCAGCGGTAATAAGGCCTAACGAAGCAGCTCTCAGTCCGTAAAATACATATTCAACATACTTCGACTGACGGAACTTCATAAGAATCTTAGACACGATAAGAACAACCATAAGCGACGGTGTAACAAGTCCTAAGGGTGCAATTAAAGCACCTGCCAATCCCCCTAACGTGCCGAAATCGGAGCCTATCTGATAGCCTACATAGGTCGCCATATTGACACCGAGCGGGCCGGGTGTAGATTCGGAAACAGCAACCATATTGGATATATCCATCTGGGTAAACCAGCCTGTAGCCTCTGACATATCCGTAAGGAAGGGAAGAGTTGCAAGTCCTCCGCCTACGGCAAAGAGACCTACAAAGAAAAATCTTATGAACATTTCAAGAAATAACATCATTTCTTTTCAGCCTCCCTTCTGCCCTTAGCAGATTTAATTATAAAGGAAGCTACTGCCGCAGCAAAAATAAACACCACGGGAGAAATATCCGTAAAGAAAGAAAGAACAGTCACAATAAGGAATATTATAAAAGTTATAATATCCACTACGCTCTTTTTTGAAAGCTTGATTACGGATGAAGCTATAAGGGCAACTACGGCAGCACGGATACCTGCAAAGGCATGCTGAACAATTTCGATTTCCTGAAAGCCGCTTATAAAAGCAGCAATGATTGTAACGATTACAATCGAAGGAGTGACAACACCCAATGTAGCAGCTATCGCACCGGGAATACCCTTGATTTTAGTTCCGATAAAGGTAGCTGTATTGACGGCAATAATGCCGGGAGTGCACTGACCTATGGCATAATAGTCCATAAGCTCTTCCTGTGTAGCCCATTTTCTTTTTTCAACTACCTCTTTCTGAAGCATGGGAAGCATTGCATAACCGCCGCCGAAGGTAAAGCCGCCGATTCTTGCAAATATATAAAACAAATCAAAAAGAACCTTCATAGAAGCCTCCCCCTTTCTTTATTACCAAAAGATTACTAAAAAAAGGCTGTGCCGTACAGCCTTTAATTTTTTATTTATACCCCGACAGTGCTGTGCTTTCTGAAAAAGTCAAGCATAGCATCAATTGTCTTTCTTGAGGGCTCATGGTCGGGATAGAGTATAGCAAAAACGTGCGGTAATTCCTTACCGTCAGCTTTACCCCAGTTCATAAGCTCACATTCAATTCCCTTTTCCTTAAAGAGCTTAGCTGTCTTTTCGACCTGATTCTTTGCAAGGAAATCGCCTGATGAAGTAACCATAAAGGTGGGAATCATTTCACCAAGGTCAAGAATCTTATCGACATTCACATAGTCTGCCCATTTTTCTTTTTTATAGTTTTTGCCGAGCATAACCTTTGTATATTTTGATACAACGGTGCCGTCGTCCATATAGCTCATAGCTGAAGTGAGACAGACTGCCCTGAACTTAAGTGAAAAATCGGTAACAGAGAAAATCTCTCTCATCTTTTCACTCTGAGAAAGCATTGCCGTATAAAGAGCAAGCATACCGCCTGCAGAGTCACCTGTAAGGCAGATACTGTTCTTGTCGCAAGGGAAGTTGTCAAGATTTTCGTATATCCATTTCATTGCTGCGCCTACGTGACGAAGCTGCTCAATTGCAGTGATTTCGGGATAGAGAGGATAGCTTATATTGAAAACCACATTACCTCTTTTTGCAAGAGTAAGGCAGTAATTCTTATTGAGCTCCTTATCGCCGTACATCCAGCCGCCGCCGTGCACGTCAACAATTACGGGAAGCCTATCTGCAGTACCTTCGGGATAGTAAACGTCAAGCTTATGATACTTGTGACCGTCGGGAAGATATTCGTGATTATTGCTCTCAAAAACACCTTCGGGTGTCTTTAAGGTTGCAATTCTCTTGTCATCCTGTCTTTTTGTATTCAGCCAGAAAAGCTGAAAAATTTTATCAAGTGCCTTCACAGATAACTACCCCTTTCAGTTCATAATACGGTTACCGATAATTACATCGGAGGCTGCATACCGCCGCTCTGACTCATAGCCTGTGCGAAAATGCCGGGCTTCTTCTGCTTCTTGGGCTTATATGCAGGAGGATTTTCAAGAAGCTTTCTTGCTTTCTTTGAATGTGCAAGATACTTGTTTACCTCAATTACGGGAGGAGCCATTGTCTCACTCATATAGTCAACACAGCGTGCAAGAAGAATCTGATCATTACCGAGCTTACCTAAAACAGAAACAGCAATAACGTCCTGAACCTCGCTTGTGCCGTCTTCATATATTTCGTTAAGAATCTGGAAAAGTCTCTTCATTGTCTGAGGATTATTTTCCTTTATTGCAGCAATAACCTTTTCTGCGCCGTACTTTTCAAAGAACTCCTCACCGAAGAACTCGCCGTATGTGTCAAGGTTTTCTTTATATGCGGGACGAAGCTCAGGGAAAATAAGGCAGAGCTTACTTGCAAGAGTATTGGGATCATAGAATGAGCCGTGCTTTACCGCTGCCTTGGAAACAGTCTGAGTTGCCTTCTGCTGAGAGGGCTTCTTTGCTACTGCTGCCTTCTTTGCGTACTTGCTTTCAAGTGTATCTGTAAGCTCATTGATAACATACTTTACATCTCTGCTGTCTGCATCCTCAGAAAGAAGAGAAGCAAAAAGCTTTTTGGGTGTATCTTCGGGAGTCTCTGTATCTTCGCCTGAGAAGAGAGTAATCTTACCGTCAGCGTAAGAAATGGCAATTACACCCTTTTCACCGGTATATCTTGCAGTTACTGCTCCGTCGTTTTCAGCGATGAATTCACCGTCTTCACCCTTATAGGCATTAAAGCCAAGCTTTGAAATTTCCTCGCCGATACCGTCAAGGACACTTCTGAAATTTTCGTTGATATTAGCCATCAGGATAGCTCCTTTTCTTTTTCACAAAAGTGATAATTATATTTTTATACAGTGTAAAAGTATACCATAAAATAAATACCGTGTCAACATCAAAACATTTCTTTCGGACAATGTCATCCTGAGCTTTGCGAAGGATCTTTCTTCAGCTTTCATTCTTAAGATTCTTCGTTTCACTCAGAATGACAATCAAATGACATTGACTTTCGGCTATGACTCCCCTTCCGACAAAAATTATCCTTGTTTTTCATTTCCACTTGAAATATTCCTTCCGTCATACTATAATAAATAGCAGAAACATATTCAGGATGTGGTATAAATTGCTTTTTAAACATATAAAATCATTTTTTAAGGGTACAGACAAAATTCTTGTCTTTTTAACCTTCGCCCTTTCGGTTTTCGGTACGGTTGCCGTCAGCAGTGCAACCTATAACGCGGAAAAAGGCTTTTTGTCAAGAGACGCAGGTGTTATGATTCTTGCTCTTTGTCTCGGTATGACGGCGGCTTTCATTATCTCCCTTATTGACTACGATATTATTTTAAAGCTGTGGCCCGTCGTCGGTGCTGTTTCCGTTCTTCTTATGCTTTCGCTTTTTGCTATCGGTGTTTCACCCGATGCCCGAAGTGATGCGATTTCCTGGATCAAGCTCCCCGGCAATCTTTATTTTCAGCCCTCTGAGATTGTTAAAATAGGCTTCATTATCACCTTCGCTTTTCATTTAAGCAAGGTAAAAAATGACCTCTCGGGACTTAAGACTGTTTTCTTCCTCTGCGTTCACGCAATGATTCCCATAGTTCTTGTTGTGGCTACGGGTGATATGGGCTCGGCTCTTATTTTCGCACTTATGTTCATCGGTATGATGCTCGTTTCGGGTGTACACTGGCTCTACTTTCCTGCAGGTGCGCTTATCATCGCTGCCGCCTCGCCTGTTATATGGCTCAAGGTTTTCGATGATATTCAGCGTAACCGTATCCTTGCTCTTTTCGATCCCGAAAGCTACCCTACGGAAATTTATCAGCAGAATCAGGCCCTTAAGGCAATTCAGAACGGCGGCTTTACGGGTATGGGACTTTATAAGGGCGAGCTCACTCAGAGCACTCTTCTTCCCGAAAAGCAGAATGATATGATTTTCTCCGTTATCTGTGAGGAGACAGGCTTTATCGGTGCCCTTATTCTTCTTTTACTTTTCCTCTTCCTTACAATAAGAATAATCGGTATAGGTAAAAGGTCGGAAAACTTTGCCGCAGGTATGATGTGCTACGGCGTTGCCTTTATGATAATCGCTCAGGCTGTTATCAATATCGGTATGTGTACAAGACTTCTTCCCGTTATCGGCATTACTCTTCCCTTCATCAGTGCAGGCGGCTCTTCAACGGTCTGTCTTTACCTTGCAATCGGTCTTGTAATGAGTGTTTACCGTTCTTCAAGAGGCATAAACTACGACAATGACTACCGTTTTTCCCGTATCGCAAGGGAATATTAATGCAAAAAGCTGTATATGCAAAAGCTTTGCATAATGAATAATTAACATCTGTTTTCAACAAAATTGTGGAAAACCTTGTTAGTAAAGTTGAAAACTTTACAATTTTTTGAGCTTATTTTTCTTGATTGGAATTAATTTGTTGACAATTCAACGTTTTTAACTTTTTCAACCTATTTTTGAACATAGTAAAGTAAAAACCTTTACAGCTTTAATTTTGCTGTAAAGGTTTTTTGCTTTCTTAATTTGCTTAACCGTTATACATTCTTATGCATCGGCTCATACTTCTTCTGCTAAAAACAGCATTGAATCAAAGGTTTTCGCAGATAGCTGCAAGGTCTTCCATTGAAAGCTTTTCGGCTCTTACGTTAGCATCAAGTCCTGCAGAAACAATTGCCTCTGTAACCTTGTCCTTAGGAAGAGACATACCTGCACTGATGGAATTTACGGCAGTTTTTCTTCTCTGTGCGAAGGCAGCTTTTACCATTTTGAAGAACTTCTTTTCATCGCTGACAAAGACAGGAGGCTCTTTTCTTATGTTGAGTCTGATAACCGTGCTGTCTACATTAGGGGCAGGCATAAATGAGCCTCTCGACACATTGAAAAGATGCTCGGGTACGGAGTAATAATTTGTGCAGACTGTAATAGCTCCCGAATCTCTTGAGCCGACAGGTGTACAAAGTCTGTCTGCGGCCTCTTTCTGAATCATAACCGTTACAGCCTCAATGGGAAGCTTGCTTTCAAGAAGAAGAGTAATAACGGGAGAGGTGATATAATAAGGAAGATTGGCACAGACCACAACCCTCATACCCTGAAACTTTTCTTCAATAAGGGCCTTAAGGTCAATTTTCATAATATCAGCATTGACAATTTCAATGTTATCAAAATCTGCAAGGGTTTCGTCGAGAACGGGCAGAAGCCTTGTATCAAGCTCAACGCAGACAACCTTTTTTGCTCTCTTTGCGAGCTCGGCAGTAAGAACACCCACACCTGCACCGACCTCAATTACACCCGTATTTTCATCTGCGCCGCACATTTCAGCCATTCTGGGACAGACAGTAGGGTTAATAAGGAAATTCTGCCCCAGAGCCTTGGAAAAGTTAAAGCCGTGCTTTTCCATTACCCTTTTTATTACGCCTATATCAGATAAATTTTCCATTTATTCATTCTCCTTGAGCAAAACTATTGAAAGTTAAGTTTTTTTGATGTATAATTATTTCATATCATTTATACATTATAAACGAGGTGAATGAATATGTCAATTCTTGTTACCGGTGGCGCCGGATATATCGGCTCACATACTTGTATTGAGCTTATCAAAGCAGGCTACGATGTTGTTATCGTTGACAATTTCTATAACAGCAAGAGAGAGTCTCTCAGAAGAATAGCTGAGCTCAGCGGCAAGCCCATTACTTTCTATGAATGCGACATCAGAGACGAAAAGGGTATGGATAAAATCTTCAAGGAAGAAAAAATCGAAGCTGTTATACATTTCGCAGGTCTCAAGGCTGTCGGCGAAAGCTGCCAGAAGCCCGTAGAATATTACGATAACAACGTTGCAGGCACACTTATTCTCTGCGATGTTATGAGAAAGAACGGCTGTAAAAAGATTGTTTTCAGCTCATCAGCTACGGTTTACGGTATGAACAATGTTTCTCCTCTTAAGGAGACTATGCCCACCGGCGGTACAACCAACCCCTACGGCACAACAAAGTTTATGATAGAGATTATTCTCTCTGACCTTTATAAATCAGACAACGAATGGTCAGTTTCTCTTCTCCGTTATTTCAATCCTATCGGTGCTCACGAAAGCGGCAGAATAGGTGAAGACCCCAACGGTATTCCCAACAACCTTATGCCCTTCATCACTCAGGTTGCTATCGGCAAGCGTGACACATTAAGCGTATTCGGTAATGATTACGACACTCACGACGGCACAGGCGTAAGAGACTACATCCACGTTGTTGACCTTGCTCTCGGTCACGTAAAGGCTCTCAAGAGAGTTTTAGGCAAGTCAGGTCTCGATGTTTATAACCTCGGTACAGGCACAGGCTACAGCGTTCTCGACGTTGTAAAGGCATTCGAAAAGGCAAGCGGTGTAAAGATTAACTACAAAATCGTTGACCGCCGTCCCGGTGATATTGCTACCTGCTATTCCGATCCCACAAAGGCTTATGAAGAGCTTGGCTGGAAGGCTGAAAGAGGCATTGAAGAAATGTGTGCTGACTCATGGAGATGGCAGAGCACAAACCCCAACGGTTATCCCGACTGATAAAAAAAAGGCTGCCAAGGCAGCCTTTTTTTACAGGGCCAAGGGTCAAGAGCCGAGGGTCAAGGACGCCGTACAGAGTGGTAAAAGAAAGCTTGTACCCGCCCCGTTAAGTCGGCATTCATATTAAATGAAAAAGCACAGGGAACCCTGTGCTTTTGCTATTCACTTTCAAACCGTAACTTCTTCTTCTGCAAACAAGGCTGTAAGGAAATCGAGGGATTTCTGCATACACTCTCTTGCATACTTATTGCTTTTCAGTGTTAAGTGGAAACAATGGTTGTTTGCAATTCCGCTGACATGGTACTGGTCAAAGAGAGGTACAACTGCCTTGAGCTTTTCTGCCATCGGTTCACCCTGACCCTGACAGACAATGTCATCATCTGCCCAGCAGATAAAAGCCGAACACCATTTTTCATTAACATAGGGTGCAGGTGAAATATACTCATAATCAGGAAAATCCTTGAAATTTGAAAAGTCATCCTTGAACTCAAAATTAAGCATTGTTCTTGCAGTTGTGGGAATAACGCCCAAAAGTGATGTACCCTTCATCAGCATTTCCATATCATAAATACCGCACATAAGCATAAGACCTTTAAGATCAACTGCTATCTTATCGCAGCCAAGAGCTTCCTGCAGTGTATCATTGTATTTTATTGCGGCAAGATGGGCAGCGAGAAAGCCGCCTGCAGAGTCACCCGTAAGAACAATATTATCAAGGTCGATGTTATACTCTTCTGCAAGCTTTTCCACGAAATTGAGAGCATCTACGCAATCCTTTGCAAGACCTCTGAAATCAACATCGGGTGCCATACGGTAGTTGACACAATAGACAAAATAGCCTTCTTTTGCATAATACTCGGAAATGGAAACACGGTATTTTTTATCACCTGCAAGAAATGCACCGCCGTGATAATAAACAATAATCGGGTGCTTTTTGCCGTCACGCAGAATTTCGGGAATAAAATATAAGTCCCCTGTATTCAGGCTTTCATTTCCGTAGGCGATATCTTTAACACAAAGAACATTCTCAAATCTTACGCTGTTCTGTAACGGATCGCCTAAAATGTCGACTGCTTTGAAAAAAAGTTGTGCTTTATTCAAGAAAAAACCCCCTCAAATATTTTACATTTTTTCCTATTTTTACTATTCTATCATAAGAAGCGAAAAAATACAATAAAAAAAAGTAAACAGAACTTTAATTTTTTAAACAAAAAAAGAAGGCACAAGACAGAGCAGGAAGACAAATCGAATGTACACTTGACAGACGAGCAGGCAAAAACTATAATTAAATTGTGTTCATGATGCAGAAATGCATCTGAATTTCGGATTTTGCCAAAGGCAGAGCAGGAGAAGTTTATTGAAGAATTTAAGAATAAGGGCTTGTCAATAAGACAGGTAAGCAGGTTGACGGGTGTTAGTTTTGGTTTGGTCAGGAAAAATTATTAACACACAGAACCGTCCCCTGTGTTCAAGAAAATATGGAGTCCGGGAAGGAAGTTTTTCTATGATAGACTTAAATGAAATTGTCGATTTTAGTGAAATTTCTCCTTTTAGAACAATTGACAGGGATGGATTCATCTTTACATCCATAACATATCCTGCGAATGTATATGATGCAATTGTTATAAAGTATCCTAGAGATATACGATGTTTTTCGGCTATGGGATTGGGTTAAAAACATAGTTTAGAAACTCAGATTGATTTAATTAACAATCTTGGAATTGAAAAGGCTTTAATAGTTGCCGAAAATATCGATTTTATTACACGATGTCCAACTTTAAAACATTTGCAGATTATTCCTGCAGACAATGTTGGTGACGGTTTTGACTATTCTCCATTATATAGAATGCCGCAGATTAAAAGTTTAAATTGTTTAACGGAATATGGTTTTGATGAGGAGTTTTCCGCTAGTGTTGATTGTTTAAAAATTAATGGACTTGAAAGTTTTCATGCCACGAACTCTAGATATGAGAATTTTCAGAGAGTCAAAACCTTAAAAAGTCTGGGAATATCCAATTATAAAGAACAAAATCTGTGTAATGTGTTCGAAAGTTCAATAATAGATACCCTTTCAGTTATTCAGTGTAAGATAAAAAGTTTAGAAGGTATAGAAAAATCAAATAAAATGCAATGTTTATATCTGTATTATAATCGTTGCTTACAAGATATCACTGCCTTGGGCAAAGTAAAGAAAACTTTACGAGCTTTAAGAATTGATAACTGTCCTAAAATTGAGGATTTTTCGATTTTGGGTGAGTTAGAAAATTTAGAATTGTTAGAGTTAGCTGGTAGTAATATTTTGCCAAATCTAAATTTTATAAAAAAAATGAAAAATCTCAAGACATTTGTTTTTAGCATGAATGTTAAGGATGGAGATTTATCGTCATGTTTAGATTTATCGTACGTTTATTCGCAGAAGAATCGCAAACATTACAATTTGAAAGATTCTGAACTTCCAAAAGGAGAATATTTTAGAGGTAATGATAATATTGATGAATGGAGAAGACAGGAATAACAAAGAACACAGGTGACGGTACGAAACCACTGAAAAAGGGTGATTTTGAGAACACAGGGGACGGTTCTAGGTGTTCGGCTGAAGAATAATTAACGGGCGGTGGTTTCTCCGCCGCCCACACTTCACTCCCTCAGTCAGCTTCGCTGACCGCTCCCCCCTCACATCTGAATAGCATTAAGCACAGGGTTAAGCTTGTTTAGCTACCCTGTGCTTTTTCGTATAGTTTTGTAGTTTTAAAGAATATTAAAAAATAGATTTTAAAATGGAAAATATGTGTAAAAAAGAATGTAAAGCCTACAAGAAACGGATAAAAGGCATCAATACGTCATTAAGTCCTTTGCAGTCAGATATTTTGAATTTGACAGCAAGACACTGAACCGTTCCTCTGTCTCTATTATGCTTTATTAAAAATTCCTGTTATGAAGGTGAAAAGCTCTCTGACCCAATTAAAGAAGGACGTAAGGGCTCTTATTATAAACAAACCTTCGTTTTCTTTAAAGCCAACCTCTTCTTCTGCGTCCCATACCTCTGTATTACAGTTTTCCGTTGTCATCTTGTCGGCATAGTTTCCGTCTTTTCTGTAAACAACATACTGTGAATAGTCAATGTCATATATGTCGAGATATTCGCTTGAGGTTACAACCGTGTACATAAGGTCAGTTTCCCACCAGCTCCAATTTGAATGCTTATTGCCCTTGATAAACCATGTGTTATCGGGGAAGAGACAGGTGGAAGCGTCTATCTGCTTATCGGGAGAAATATAGTGACCCTTGCCCTCAGCTTCTCTCTGTGCAATATATTCATCGGAAAGAGTATCATATACTGTTGATGTTGTTGCGCCGAAGGATGCTCTTTTTACGGAAACAAACTGGTCAGCCACAAGGTCTGCAGATTCGCAGGTAGGAATCATCTGACTGCCGTACTTCGCGATAAATGCCACTCTTCCGCAGTCGTTCTTTACTTTTGTAAGAAGCTCGGGAATTCTCTGACGAACCTTTTCGTTATAGTTATCAAGCTTTGCGATAAGACCTGCATATTCAGTTCTCTTTTCATCGTTTGCGTCACCGAAAACATACTTGATTGCCGTAGCATAATCTTCATCGGTAACAGCTGCCCAATAACCCGGCCAGGTCATAACTGTTGAACGGGCAAGAGCAGAGGTTACGCCCTCAACAAGCTTTGCATAAAGATGCTCTTCAGTCATACCGACAATGCCGTCAATAAGACCTGACTTCTGCGCAAAATCAATTGTTGACGTTACAAAAGAGCCCACATCAAAAATGCCGTAGTATGCACTGTCGATAAGTATTCTGTTGATAGCATTGCCGTCAACTCTGAACTTACCGCTGATTGCCTCACTGATAGGCTCCATACCGTTTACTGTTCCGCCGTCAAAGCCTAAGCCGTAAATACTGTCTGTGCCGTATTTTGCAACATAAGCGAGCACAACATTTGTACCCAGACATTTTGCAATAATGGCAACCTTATCAGCACCCGTTGTCTCTTTTACCTTTTCAATATGTTCGTGGAAAAGATCGGCAACGTCCCAGGGATCAAGACGCCAGTCATAGAAAAACTTATAGTCAAGCTCACAGTAACAGCCTCTTTCAGCTTTATAATCTCTTTCACGGTTTGCCGTCATCTCAGCAATTCTCTCTTTTGAAAGACCTGTACCCTCGGGAGCTGTGCCGTCCTTATTGAGAAGAGAAGGAGCAAAAAGCTCAGACATTTCTTTATAAAGATTGTCATAATATCTGTCCCAATCGTCAAAAAGAAGACCGTCAAGAAGGAAGGGCTCAAGAACATTTATCATAGAATCAACAAGAGTATCGCCACTCTCTTCTGACTCCTCTTCGCCTTCTTCACCGTTACCGCCAAGCAGACCTGAAAGAAGGTCTGTTGTCTTGAAAATCTGATTGCCCTCGGCATCGTAAAGCGGTTCACCGTCGCCTGAAATTTCAACAACGGGAATCTGACTTCCCCAGCCTGTAATACCTACTGCCGAGGCAGGCATTGCCATAGCAAAAAGCATAGTTACAACTAAAAGTATTGAAATAATCTTTTTCATATCTGTTGTCCCCTTTTCTGTAAATGATTCTCTGTCTTTTGATTGTAGCATTGTTTTAACAAGAAATCAAGAAACTGTAAATAAACAAAAAAGTCCGGCTTTAAGCCGAACTCTTCAGTATCAAATTTGATTATTCTGTAAAACCTGATTCAACAAGCTTTACAAGCTCTTCAACAGCCTGCTCTTCGTCGGGACCGCCTGCGATGATGCGGATGTCTGTACCACCCATAATACCGAGTGAAAGTACACCGAGAAGGCTCTTAGCGTTTACTCTTCTCTCTTCCTTTTCTACCCAGATTGAAGACTTGAATTCGTTTGCCTTCTGGATAAAGAAAGTAGCGGGACGAGCGTGAAGACCAACCTGATTCTGAACTTTTACATCTTTAACAAACATATCTATAACTCCCACACATAAATTTTATTATTTAACAACGTTAATATTATACCACAAAACTTTTCTTCGTCAATGGTTAAAACCGACTTTAAAAGATTTCGTTTGCAAGACTAAACATTCATAAAAAACCGAAGGCCTTTTTGTGCAATTTTACTATAATTTGTTGACTGTCAAAAGCAGTCTGCACAATTCAAAAGTCAGAATTCTCACATTTTAGTCCTTTTTGTTCTTTTCTTCCTTAAGGGAAGCTTTGAGTGTGCGCAGATACTCAAGGTCCTTTTTGGAAAGGTCAGCTTTTGAGAGCATATCTGGTCTTCTCAGATAAGTTCTTTCAAGAGATTTCTCTCTTCTGTACTTTTCAATATTTGCATGGTGTCCTGATAACAGTATATCGGGAACACTTCGTCCTTGCCACTCATAAGGTCTTGTGTACTGGGGATACTCAAGCAGTGAGCCGTAGTGGCTTTCGTCGGTAAAAGCATTTTCATTAGCGAGAACACCGTCAAGCATACGGGAAATACTGTCAGCCAGAACCAGTGCGGGAAGCTCTCCCCCCGTCAGCACGTAATCGCCTATGGATATCTCCTCGTCAACAATCTCTTCAATTACTCTTTCGTCAACACCCTCATAATGTCCGCAGAGAATGGCAATATTATCCATTTTTGCAAGCTCTTTTACTCTTTCCTGAGTGAGAGTCTTACCCTGAGGAGACATAAAAATAAGATGGGGCTTTTTACCCAATGTTTCACAAAGGTCGCAGTAGCAGTCATATATGGGCTGAACCTGCATAATCATACCCGTTCCGCCGCCGTAGGGTGCATCGTCAACACGGTTGTGCTTGTCCTTTGAATAATCCCTTATCTGCGTGCAGTTGATTTCAACAAGGCCGTCCTGCCTCGCTCTTCCGATAATGCTCTCGGCAAGAACACTTTCACACATTTCGGGAAAAAGAGTCAATATATCAATTCTCATCATCAAAAATACCTTTCAAGGGGCGGATTTTTATTATGCCCGATACAACATCAACATCGGTTACAACCTGAGGTATGGCGGGAATCAGATATTCCTCGCCCTCTTCTGTTTTTATGTGCCAGACATCATTGGCACCGGTCTGACTTACATCGGAAAGAGTTCCGTATTCCTTTTTTTCATCGTCGGCATCAATAACCCTACAGTCAAAAAGCTCCTGCAGAAAATAAAAGCCGTCGGGAAGTTTAACATCGCTTCTTTTCATATAGAGAATTTTATTTCTGTACTTGTTGGCCTCTTCCACTGTCTCTATGCCCTCAGCCTTAAGAAGAGCCATATTGCCGTTGGGTCTTACCCTGACCTTAAGAGGCTTTTCACCTTTTTTGTCAAGATAGAGCACCTTGAATTTTTTCATAAATTCAGGGCTGTCACACCAGGGCTGAACACGCATTTCGCCTTTTATGCCGTGAGTGGATGTTATTTTACCGATTTCAAGATAATCCTTTATCATCTGTATACCTCTAAAAAATCAATGGCTGTCTCTTCTGAAACAGCCAAGATACTTAATTTTACATTACATTAAAATGGTGTCAATATACCATCTTTCATCTACCTCTGCGCCGGTCTTTTCGCAAAGCAACTCATAAAGAGCGTTCCAGAACATGCAGAAATATTTATCGAACATTGCTAAAAAGTCTTCCATTATTATTTCCTCCTAAAATTTCTTTATACCATTATATACCATAACCACGTAAAATTCAAGAGCTTATGAATTTTATTTGACAGGGCAATAAATTTTTACTATAATAATTAAAAATTATTCTGAGGATGATACTATGAATAATATTATCTGCCCCGTATGCAATAAGGACTTATTCCCCGACGCAAACACTCTTAAATGCGAAAAGGGTCACTGCTTCGACAGAGCAAAGGAAGGCTATGTCAATCTTATTGCAGGCAATCATAAAAAGGGCTCCCTTATCGGTGATAACAGAGATATGGCTCTTTCAAGACGCAGTTTTCTTGAAAAAGGCTATTTTGACCCTCTTGTAAATGAGCTTGTTGCTATTATAAAGGAACAGAATATCCCCTGCCCCGACATACTTGATATCTGCTGCGGTGAGGGCTACTATTCACATAAAATAAAGGAAAGCCTTCCCTGTAATATGAAGGGCTTTGACATCTCAAAGGAAATGGTACGACTTGCCGCAAAGAGAAAAGACGGCACCGACTATTTTGTAGCTAACCTTTCACGCATTCCCGTAAAGGACAGCAGCGTTGATATTGCCTTTCATCTTTTCGCTCCCTTTCACGAAAAGGAATTTAAAAGAATTATCTCCGACAAAGGTATAATCATAACCACAGTTGCAGGTGAAAACCATCTTTTTGAAATGAAGGAGATTCTTTATGACTCGCCCTATAAAAATGATGAAGCACCGCCGGAAACAAAGGAGCTTATTCTTAAGGGAAAGAGAAAGGTTACAAGGAAAATACATCTTTCCTCAAAGGAAGATATATACGCTCTCTTTAAAATGACACCCTACTATTACAGAACAAGCGACAAGGATAAGGCAAAGCTTGAGTCTTACGGCGAGCTTGATATTACTGTAGATTTTGCGGTGTTTGTGTATGAAAAATAATAGCTTAAAGCTCTCAGTTTTTTGCCGGGAGCTTTTTCTATGTCTTAAGATTTTATTAAGTTGTATATTCTGAGACTTGCCTTTTAAGCAGCTGTAATATATACTTGAAACATACAATGAAAGGAGAAGCACTATGAAAAAAATAAGCCTTGGTACAGCCTTCAGAGCTTTTATCTCAACCGTTATTTTCACACTTATATATATGACTGTCAATTCGCTTTTAGTAGCTAATTTTTACGGTGAACCCTTATGGATTTATGCTGTTTCGGCAGTGATTTTCTACGGTGGCGAATTTGCTTTTACAAAGATATTCCGCACAAAACGGATTTTCTTTTCTCTTGCACCTTTATACTGTACAGCAATTTCTCTTGTTGGTATTTTAACTTTTCCCGACCTGTTCAAGGAATTTATTTTCTTCTGCTTCTTAAGGGCAGGACTTTCAGTTTTTGATTTCATCTTTACAAAAAAGTATAAGCTTATCCCCGTTTCTGTTGTGGCTTGTGCTCTTTTATTTTTCTCCTATGACTATTCCGACGCTTTCCGTTCCCAATTCATAAAACATATTGTAGGTACTCCCGACAGAACAAGCTCCTGGGCGGCAATAAATCAGCAGATTGAAAGAAGTGCCCACTGGAAAGAGATTGTAACCGATACTGAATTTACTCTGGGTCAGGTTTCAGAGACACCAAATGAATTTTCCGAATATGAGTGTGATTTAGGCTCATACCCTGCAATTGACGGCTCAACGGTGTGTGTGCCTATGGCGATGGAATTCGCAAGACAGCATCTTGATATGGACGACTACTGTGCAGCCAATATGGCCGCCTTCTCAACCACTCACTATGCCTATGAAAACTTAATTCAAAGCAATGATGCTTTTTACAGAGAAACCATCTGGGCGCCTCACAAGGGAAAAAATCTTCTTATAAACACAAGAAGTGCCGACATTATTATAGCAACCGAGCCATCGGATGAAGAGCTCCGTCTTGCTGAAAGCTACGGTGTCACGCTTGTAAAAAAGCCTGTCTGCTACGATGCATTCGTCTTTATCACCCACAAGAATAACCCCGTAGAAAGCCTTACGGTACAGCAGATAAAGGATATCTACTCGGGAAAAATCAAAAACTGGAAGCAGGTAGGCGGAAAGGACGAAAAAATAGTCGCCTATCAGCGAGAGAAAAATTCAGGCAGTCAGACAGCTATGGAAAATCTTGTTATGGGCGGCAGTGATATGATTGATCCCATTGAGGTTAAGGTAATCGAAGGTATGGGAGGTCTTGTTGATGCCGTAGCCGAATACGAAAACGCAACGGCAAGCATCGGCTACACCTACAGATATTACATAGACACCCTTTACAAAAACGATAATATCAAGACTATAGCCATTGACGGTATAGCACCCGATAACGAAAACATAAGAAGCAGAACCTATCCTTTTACCACTAATTATTACGGTGTAATACGCGGCGGCGAGGAAGAAGCAACGGGTGGAAAATTCCTCGACTGGATTTTATCCGAGGAAGGTCAGAAATGTGTTGCTCAGGCAGGATACATAACACTTGAATAAACAAAAAAAGACTGTTACACCTTTTACGCTGTAACAGTCTTTATTATTCAGTTGACTCTTAAGAAGCTCATTGCATCAACGGTCACGCCGTTTACGGTAACAGCCTTATCGTTGTAATTTACATATACATCTGTGCTGTTGTCGTACTGTGTGCAGTAAACATTCTTTTTTACTTTATAATGGTCAGTAATTCTTGCACCTCTTAAGTCAGCGAATGCCTTTGATGCTTTTTCGTACTGACTCTGAGCAGAGGTAATGTAATTGAGGTAGCTTCCCATATCAGCCTTATCCTCAGTTGAACTGTCGGCACTGTACCATTCATAATAAGGTATTGCGCCGAATTCTATAGCCTTGAGGAAAGCTTTTTCGGGATTTTTGGTAAGGTTTACGGGCTCTGACGAATAATCGGCAAGGCCGTGAAGAATAGTCTGCACAAAGGGTATTCTTGAGCAGAGCTCCTTGGACTGAATACTTGCCGTTATAGGAAGATTCACAATAACATCGGCATATTTCACTGTATAGATATTGCCCGTATCGACCATAAGCTTCTTTGAAGCAGAAGCAGAGGCAACTGCCTTTGAAATAATATCTGCCGTTTCGGTTTTAAGCTTGTTGCTTCCCAAAGCACAGTCTGCATAAAGAATACTGCCGTCATTTATGCAGATACCGTCCATATCGGTTTCACGGGCAAGTGAAAGAAGAGCATCCGCATTATTGCTGATTTTTTGGGCAGAAGACATTACACCCTTTTCACTTTTTACGGTCTCTCCGTCAAGGCCTGCAGCAAGAGAAGAAAAGGGCTTTTTCTCATTTGCCGAAATAAGAGGCATATCCGTGTAGAACGAAATTCCCGAGGCTGTACCGTAAGAGATAAGCTCGTTAAATGATTTTTTGTTTCCGGGCTTCTTAGAAAACTCAGCTTCGGTTATATTATCCTCTGTAAGCACACCCTTAAGACGCAGATTGATTTTTTCAACACCCTTCGCCTTAAGTGAAGAGAGAATCTCCACCGCCTGCTCGTAGGTGGTGAGAGTCTGTGAAAGGATTCTGCCCTTGGCATCGGTCATATAATTTTCAAAAACAAGACTCAGATTAAAGGGATATTCCGTGCTTTCGTCTACATTCTGAGAAAGGAGCTTGCCGTTTCTTATAAGCAGTTCTCTTACTGCGCCTGCCATACCTATATAGTCGGCATTCTGATAAGAAAGGAAACGGTAAATCACACTGATTTTTCCCTGATATGACTTTGAATTTACATAAACCTCCCCGTCACCGTCAAGAGTGTCGGTAATTTCAAAGGAGCTGTAAACACTGTTATATCCGCCACCCGAAAGAGCCTTTGTCATCTTAACAGAAGCGATTTCACTGCCTTCATCAATAACTGCGGCAAAGGCACTGTCTGCATTTTTCATACCGAAGGCACCGATCAGATTGCCGTTTTCATAAATATCAAGGTCAATATCAGAAAACTTTTTCGGATTTTCCGAAAGGTCAACTACTGCACCGCAGCCGTCGGGAAGAACGATATAGTCCCCCTCTGCGCCCTTTGTAGCTGCGCCGAAGAAGGGCAGAAGAGCAATATCAGTAACTACAATATCACTGTCCGTTCCCTCGCCGATAATATTTTCACAATCAGCCTCCACAGTGAGCGCACCGTCAGAAAGGATATAAGAAACGGGAACAAAAAGGTTAATGGCTGTTCCGTCCTCAAGAGTACGCTTAAAGCCGTATTTCACCGTAATGCCGTTTTCCTTTTCCTCGTAAAGTGCCGATGAAAAGCCTACACTGTCACTCTGGGAAGAAAGGGTATATTTATTGCCGCCGATAAGCACCGTTACGGAAAGAGCAGATGTTTTTGTCTCTGTATTTTTTTGAGGCAGTGAGCTCCAGAGCTTTCCCGAAGCCGTATCGTAAACACTGACGGTACAGTTCTTTTTATCAAAATAAAGCTCTATCATATCACTCTTTGCAACACGGGTAAGCTTATCCTTAGCCCTTGAAGAGAAAAGCTTTTTATCCGTATTCTCTGCTGAAACCGTAAGTGATTTATCTTCTTTTTTTACGCTGTAGCTGTCGGCTTTTTTTGTCTTACCGCAGGCAGTAAAGGAGAAAAGCAGAAGCACTGCAAGTAAAAGAGAAACCGACTTTTTAAATATATTCATTTAATTCACCTTATAAACCAAAATCAGTGCCACCGTGATGACACTGACCTATTATAGCATACTATTCTGAAAAATTCTACCCTTAAATCATACTCTGCCGCATTTTAAGAAGGATAGCCTTTTCTCTTCGTGATACCTGCACCTGAGACATATTAAGCTCCTTTGCAGTGTTCACCTGTGTCATTCCTTTATAATAACGCAGCTCAATAAGCCTTCTGTCCCTTTCTTCGAGGGCATCTATAAGAGTGTACAGTGCAAGACGCTCAGATATTTCTTCTTCGGGCGAGTCCGTGGGAATATCAATCTGGCTTGTCCCCTTTTCGTCCTCACTTGTGAGAGAAACCGTTGGCATTGATACGGTTATAAGCTCTGCGGCTTCACTGACGGAAACACCCAGCCTTTCCGACAGCTCCGTTATAGTCGCCTCCCGTCCAAGCTCCTTTGACAGCTCTTCACTGACCTTTACTGCGTTTCTTGCTCTTTCCTTAAGGCTTCTGCCTATTTTTACAAGTCCTCCGTCTCTGAAAATTCTTTTGATTTCGCCTAAAATTACAGGCACCGCATAAGTAGAAAAGGCAAAGCCTCTTTCGGCGTCAAAATTATCTGCCGCCTTGATAAGCCCCACACAGCCTGCCTGAAAAAGATCGTCATAGTCCACACCTCTGCCTCTGAAACGGTTGGCGCAGGAATGAACAAGACCGTAGTTGTTGCCTATAAGCTCACTGCGGCTAAGGTTATTCTCTGTCACTTGGAGGTCCTCCTCAGATTATTTTCCCCCGTATTTTCTTTTCGAGGGTAACCGTCGTACCCTTGTCCACCTTTGAAGTAACCCTTATTCTGTCCATAAAGGATTCCATAACGGCAAAGCCGAGCCCTGCCCTTTCACCCTTTGCCGTTGTGAAAAGGGGCTCCATTGCTTTTTCGATATTTTCAATGCCGACTCCTTTATCACGGATTCTGGCTCTTACCGTATTATTGTCGAAAAGGCTGACGGTTATGTAAATCTTTCCCTCTTTATCTCTGTAGCCGTGAACGATGGCGTTTGTAACTGCCTCGCTTACGGCAGTTTTTATATCTGTCAGCTCTTCTATGTTAGGGTCAAGACAGGAGACAAAGGCAGATACCGCAACTCTTGCAAAGCCCTCGTTTATACTTTTGGAATCAATAATCATCTTAAGCTCATTTATACACTGCATTTATATGACCTCCTTAATTTCGCCCAGTCTGTCAAGGCCTGCAAGCTTCATTACCTTATAAGCCGAGGGAGACAGATTCTGCACCCGTATTTTTCCCTCATGGGTTTTCATAAGCTTGTACCGTCCCATAACAAGACCTATGGCTGAGCTGTCCATAAAGGACACCTCTTTAAAATCCAGAACCAGCAGTGACGGCCGTCTGAGTATAATCGCATCGTCAATTCCTGCCCTTATAAGTGAAGCACTGTGGTGGTCAATTTCACCGTCAAGGTATACCCGTATTTCTTTATTTACATATTCAAGTCTCGCAGACATTTTTCTGCCCTCCAAAAAACAAAAATCCTTTATGACAGATATCATAAAGGATTCTATAGGTATTATTTTGTAATAATCAGTCGCAAAGCAAAATTTTTCTTATATCGCTCACAAGATAAAAGGAGCCGCAGCACAAAAGGACTCCGTCTTTGTCCGTTAAGGAAAGTGCTTTTTCTAATGCACTGCTCAGATTTTCCTCACTGTAAGCCTCTGCACCGAGAGATGCGGCACAGCGTGAAAGAGCTTCGGCACTTTCCCCTCTTAATTTATCAATACAGGTAAAGACTGCCTTTTCGCAAAGAGGAAGAATAATCTCCATTCCCTTTTTGTAGTCCTTATCCTTCATTGAAGCCATAAGAAGAGTGATTTTTCTGCCCTTAAGATATTTCTCAGCCATAGCACGAAGGGCCTTCATACAACCCTCATTGTGTCCTCCGTCAAGAACGGCAAGAGGTTCACCCTTTATTCTTTCCATACGGCAAGGTATTCTAAATGATTCTATGCCCTTTTCAATATCAGTGTCGGTTATTTTTTCGCCTCTTTCCTTTAAGGAGAGAGCACACTCGGCAGCAGTAATCATATTGGCAATCTGATGGTCGCCCCAAAGGGTAGTTTTCAGCTTCAGGTGCTTGTATGTAAATTCTGTACATTCCACAGTCTGATTTGTAATTTCAAGAGACAAAATATCGGGGCTTTTAAAGGTACAGTTTTTTTCTTTTGCTTTCTCTCTGAAAATGTCAAAGGCTTCCTTGCTCTGTCCCGTAAAATATTCACATTCGGGAGCATAGGGGTAAGACACAACCAAAGAGCCTTCCTTGATAATTCCGCTTTTTTCCTTTGCAATCTCAGCTACCGTATCACCGAGCATTTCCGTATGGTCAAGGGAGACGGACATAAACACACAGGCAAGGGGTGCGTCAATTACGTTGGTACTGTCATGCCCTCCGCCGATACCCGCTTCAAGAATTACAATATCACAGCTTTGTCTGCTGAAATAAATCATAGCAATAACCGTTGTGACCTCAAAAACCGTCGGCTTCATATCCTCGCTTAAAAGTGAAACCTTGTCTTTTATCTCCTCGGTAATACTACAAAGGCTTTCATTGTCAATATACTTCCCGTCAACCTGAATTCTTTCGCCGAATTCTATAACAAAGGGTGAGGTAAAAAGACCTGTTCTGTAGCCTGCGTGAGAGAAAATCTCCCCTAAGGCACCGGAAACGGAGCCCTTTCCGTTAGTTCCCGCAACATGAATAAATTTAAGGCTTTTATGGGGATTCCCGAAAAGAGAAAGCAGATTTTCTATCCTTTCGTGTGAAGAGCTTTTCTGCACCTTACGGAAAGAATATATATAGTCGAGACATTCATTATAGGTCATTTTTTCACCTCCGTTAACTTACATTTTATATACTTCCCGCAGATATGTCAACTAATTTTTCATACTCGGTTTTTCTCAGCTCTCTTATAAAGCACACCTCACACAGTGCCGACAGAAAAGCTTCCGCGTCCACATTCTCAGGGCAGAGAGCCCTATATTTTTCGTCAGCAGTAATCCCCTCACCCACAAGAACACGGGCAAAGGGCAGAAATCTCTTTTCAGCCGTCAGCACAAGACCTTTGAAATAAAGAGGAATAAAGGAACTGTCATAGGAAATCACTATTCCCTCTTTTGAAATCGAAGAAAGCTTGTCGCTGACTAAAACAGACAAGCCGTATTCGTTCATTATTCTCCGATGTGCAAATTCATAGGCCCTTATGTTATCAGTAACTACGCGTATTTCATAGGCGTAGGGCACAATACGGTTGACCTCAGAGGCAAGCACACCTTTTTTATCTACAAGAGTAATGACCGTTTGAGTAGGTTCAAATACACTTTCTTTAATAAGAGAAACTGCTGTATTGAAAAGGACGGTTTCTTTGAAATATCTGGAGGAGTAGATTTTTATTCCTGTGCTTTCTTCACATTTGAAGTCTTTCGGAAAAATAAGGCCGTCGCCTACTCCCGAAGATATTCTTTTCAGCTTGTCATAGGGTATTTCTCCTTTATGTAAAGGTACTTTGATTTTATAAAAATACTCATTTTCCGGCAAAGGTACTTTTTCGGTTATGATTTTGGGAGGGCTGAAAAAGCTTCTGAGCCTTTCCTTGAATGTGTCTTCCCTTTCGTAAAATTCTACTGTCGCAAACATTTTATCACCTCTTATAAGGGTATGAGGAAAAAAGGGATAAAATGCAGAGAAAACAGTTGTTCGTAAAATATAAAACCGTTGTACCGACAGTTAAGCCTTTACAACGGTTTTTATCATTGGTATTTCGAAGACCTTATTATGCAATTATAAGCTGCAGGCTTCGTGGTCGTGGTCTTCAATCTTGCCTACGATGGGTTCCGGGTCAATGCCCTGTCTTCTGTAATAATCGGCAAGAGCTGCCTTAACTGCCTGCTCAGCAAGAACACTGCAGTGAATCTTAACTGCGGGAAGTCCGTCAAGGGCCTCTACAACTGCCTTGTTGGTAAGCTTGAGAACCTCGCTGATGGGTTGACCCTTAATCATATCCGTTGCAATTGAGCTTGTTGCAATTGCCGATGCACAGCCGTAGGTCTTGAACTTAACATCAACGACAATATCATTTTCGATTTTGAGATACATTTTCATAATATCTCCGCACTTTGCGTTACCGATTTCACCTACGCCGTCTGCGTCCTTTATTTCACCCACATTGTGAGGGTTTGTAAAATGCTCCATTACTTTTGCGCTGTATTCCATTTCAGTTGTTCTCCTTTTCATTTTCAATAATATGCTCCCAGAGAGGTGACATTGCACGAAGTCTTTCAACTATGGGAGGTAATACCTCTAAGATATAATCAACATCCTCCTCGGTGTTGTTTTCGCTCAGAGAAAGTCTGAGTGAGCCGTGAGCAACCTCATGCTTAAGTCCGATTGCAAGAAGCACGTGGCTAGGGTCAAGTGAGCCTGAGGTACATGCACTGCCGCTTGAAGCAGATACGCCCTGCATATCGAGCATAAGAAGTAAGCTTTCGCCCTCAATACCCTCAAAGCACATACTGAAATTACCGGGAAGTCTCTTTTCCTTATCGCCGTTGATTCTTGAATGAGAAATCTTACCTGCTCCCTCAAAAAGCTTATCACGGAGAGCTGCAACTTTCTTAGCATTTTCGTCAATGTTCTGACACATATCCGTAATGGCAACGCCGAGACCAACGATACCGGGCACGTTTTCCGTACCTGCTCTTCTGCCTCTTTCCTGAGCACCGCCTTCAATAAGGTTGGGAAGACGGATACCCTTTCTGCAGTAAAGAGCACCGATGCCCTTTGTAGCGTGGAACTTATGTCCTGAAAGAGAGAGCATATCAATGTTCTGCTCTTTTACATCAATATTGACGTGACCTACAGCCTGAACTGCGTCAGTGTGGAAAAGAACACCCTTTTCCTTACAGAGCTTGCCGATTTCGGCAATAGGCTGAATTGTACCGATTTCGTTGTTTGCATACATAATTGTAACAAGGCAGGTTTCATCGGTAATAGCCTTTTCAACGTCTTCAAGCTTTACAATACCGTTATCGTATACATCAAGATAGGTTACGGTAAAGCCTTCTTTTTCGAGAGCAGCCATTGTGTGAAGAACTGCATGGTGCTCAATCTTTGTTGTGATAAGGTGCTTCTTACCCTTCTTTGCACCTAAGGCTGCTGCGCCCTTGATTGCCCAGTTGTCAGCCTCAGAGCCGCCTGAGGTAAAGAAGATTTCATCCTTTTCGGCGCCAAGGGCATCAGCTACCTGCTGTCTTGCCTTATCAACTGCCCTTGAAGCCTTCTGTCCTACCTGATAAAGACTTGAAGGATTACCGAAAAATTCGGTCATATAGGGAAGAACTGCATCAACAACATTTTTTGAAACAGGTGTTGTTGCAGCATTGTCTGCATAAACGTATCTCATTTAATACACTCCATTTCTGTTTTTTCCAATGTGGAACTTCTTTCTACAAGATCCTTGAGGGTTATACTGCTTACAACTGCAATTGTTGCTTTATAAATCTCAGTCCAGATAAAAGATGTAAGACAGTCACAGTAGTTTTCGCACTTGCCGTTATCCTCAGCACAGGCAACGGGAGCAAGACTGCCCTCGGTAGCCTTAAGAATCTCTTCAACAGTGATTTCCTCAGCTGAACGGGTCAGATGATAACCGCCTCTGGCGCCTCTTACAGATTTAAGAAGACCTTCTTTCGCAAGAGAGCCGACAATCTGCTCAAGATACTTTTCGGAAAGGTGTTCTCTCTCAGCTATATCCTTTATGGTTACAAGTCCACCCTCCTTACCGTTATAGGCAATATCAGCCATAACGCGAAGTCCGTATCTGCCTTTTGTGGAAATTTTCATTCTGACACCTCTTTTCTGATAATTCCTACTTTATAAGTAGTATATCACTGTTCTTAATTCATAGCAAGTAAATATGAATTATTTTATGTAGAAATAATTATTGTCAGCAGAGAAATTTTTATACAAGATTGACAAAGGAAGTTTTCCGCTTATTTTACTGTTTATGCAGACATAAACAAAATACTGTTATAAGCGGGATGTAAGCCGAAAAGGGCAGGATGTGCTTTTCATTAAAGAGGGCGGTGGAGGGCGGCGGCGAGCCGCGAAAATGCCCGACGCAGTCGCGGCATTTTCCAATTGTGTGCCTTGGCACACAATTGACCTGCGTGGGCGCGCAGCGCCTTCACGCAGGTGCGGCTCGCCGCCGCCCCTCCCACCGCCCTATAAACCCTACACCGCCCATCTTCCCTCCACTTACAATCGACGGAGTCTCCTCCTTTATCCCCCTTCCTCTGCGGTAACGGACAAAAAAGAAAGGCCGCAGTTAACCTGCGACCTTATATTCAATTTATGAAAGCCTTTCCTGTGCGGGTACAACCTACCCTACACCGTCCATCAAATCGTCCTTGGCCCTGAGCACTCGGCCCTTGGCCCTTTTCATTCTTACTCTGTTCTCAGAGCCTCAACGGGATCCTTCTTAGCCGCCAGTCTTGACGGTACAAGACCTGCAACAGAGGTAAGGAATACACTGATAAGAATAAGAATTACGGCTGCTGCAAAGGGAAGCTGAGCTCTTGCATCAGTTCCTGTATAAATACCGATAAAGATATTAATTGGTATTTCAAGAAGCAGCGTACATATTATACCCATTATGCCCGCCGTCAGTCCTATGGTAAAGGACTCAACATTGAACACACTTGAAACGTCCTTCTTTGATGCACCGATTGCACGGAGAATACCGATTTCCTTGGTTCTTTCAAGAACGGAGATATAGGTAATAATACCGATCATAATTGATGAAACCACAAGTGAAATTGCGATAAACACAATCAGAACATAAGTAACAATGTTGATAATCTGGGTAATTGAAGAAAGAAGTGCACCAACTGCATCGGTAGGAGTGATTGTAGCTTCGGGATGTCCCTGAGCTGTCACCTCTTCGTTATAGTAGTCAATCATTTCATTAAGGGTATCCTTATCCTCAAAGCTCTTGGGGAAGAAATAGATTGATGTAGGCTTATCAGCAGGCTGATAGCCGATTATTTCCATTGTTCTGTCATAGGAGCCCTTGGCATTCATAGAGTCAATATATGCCTGCTTAAGAGCAAGAACCTGCTCATCACTGAGGTAGCCCTCAACCAGCTTTTTCTGAAGCTCGGTAAGGTCGGCAAAATCAAAGGCTGATGACATATTCGTAATATTACTGATATCAAAATCACCAAGATCAATATCTTCAAGCAGACTCATAAAGGGTCTCAGGTCAAGATACTTCATATCAATAAGGCTGAAGTCGATATCGGCAAGGTCAAAATCATTGACCGAAAGGTTGACAAATGTATTACCTGTAAGCACGTCCTTGTCGGGGTTGGCAAGCTGCTGCTGAACTATTTCTGAGCTTTCGGTTTTTTCAATAATGTAGTCAAGAAGTGAATCAAGGTAGCCTACACCGCCCAATGTTGCAGAAACCATCTCATTTGCATAAGGACGAAGCACGCCGACAACATTAAGCTCAAGGCCGTTATCCACAAGCTTTTTAACGAAATCCGCGTCGTTTCTCTTATCTTCCCAGAGACCTGTCTCTTCGTTCTTTACAAGATAGTCGCTGTTGATAACGAGCTTGAATTTCATTGCGCAGATTTCCTCATAGGTATAGCTCTGCTTCATACTTTCTTCTTCAAAGGAGCCTGAGATTACGCCCATAATGTCTGAAGAGAACTGGCTCTGGTCAAGAAGACCCAAGCCGTAAAGAACAATTTCATTCATTTCGTTGTAGCTGTCGGTAATAACAACAATTTCGTTCTTTTCCTTAGGCAGTCTGCCGTAAAGGACCTCATACTGACTTTCAATTGTCTCTTCATCACCGATAAGCTCACCCCAAGGGCTGAAGCCCGTACCAACAAAGCTTTCAAACATTTCAAGCATCTGTCCGGCTCCGATACTGTCAAGCAGTGTGCTGGGATTGACCTGAACCACCTTTTCACTTGTGTCAGCCATATAAACATTAATCGGTGTTGCATATCTGTACTGAATGTCGTTACAGATTTCATTGAAGGCTTCTTGATTATCGCTTATATATTTTTTGAAGGTTTTGAGATTGTTGGCTTCAGATTTTGCAAGAATCTCCGTCATAATCTCGTTGAACATATCATTTACATATACTTTATCAAGGTCGTGGTCAAGCTCGCCCGTTTTAACACCGGTCATAGTATTCATAATGGTTTCAATATCCAGTGACTCATTTTCAACAGTCATAGGATAAGCAAGAAGAGTATCGTTCTGTATCTTATCAACGAAGTTCTGTATACCCGTTGAAAGAGCAATAACAAGAGCAATACCGATAATACCGATTGAGCCTGCAAATGCAGTAAGGATTGTCCTTGCCTTTTTGGTGCCGAGATTTCTTAAGCTCAGACCGAAGGCTGTCGAAAGACTCATTGAAGGCTTCTTGCCTTTTTTCTTTTCTTCCTCCTGCTTAACCTTTTCTTCCTCATAATCCTTGAAGGCAGGCTCAAAGGGATTGGTGTCGCCGATAACCTGACCGTCAACACATCTGATGATTCGGTTGGAATACTGCTCGGCAAGCTCGGGATTATGTGTAACCATAATAATAAGCTTATCCTTGGAAATCTCCTTAAGGATTTCCATAACCTGTACACTTGTCTCACTGTCAAGGGCACCTGTCGGCTCGTCGGCAAGAAGAATATCAGGATTATTTATAAGGGCTCGGGCAATTGCAACTCTCTGCATCTGACCGCCCGACATCTGATTAGGTCTTTTGTGAATGTGCTCCTTAAGTCCTACCTGCTCAAGTGCAGAAATTGCTCTTGCTCTTCTTTCCTTTTTTGAAACACCTGAAAGTGTAAGAGCCAGCTCAACATTTGCAAGAACACTCTGATGAGGAATAAGGTTATAGCTCTGGAAAATGAAACCGATAGAATGATTGCGGTAGGTATCCCAGTTCTCATCAGTAAAGGTTTTTGTTGACTTGCCGTTAATAACAAGGTCACCGCTCGTATAACGGTCAAGACCGCCTATAATATTAAGCAATGTTGTTTTACCGCAGCCGGAAGGACCGAGAATTGAAACAAATTCATTTTCCCTGAAGTTGATATTTATTTTACTGAGTGCTCTGACAGTAGTATCTCCTGCCGGATAGTCTTTAATTATATCTTTTAATATGAGCATCGGTTACACCTCCTGATTTTCTTGACGCTTCTTTACGGGAACACGCCATTCTTTCTGCCTTAAGTACTCCTTTATCTTTTCCCTGTTTCTTAAGACAGTAATAACAGCACCTAAAAGTAAAAAAAGGAAAAGAACAAGTACTACTCTGTCCAGAGCCACTCTGGCAGGTGATTTATATATGATTGTAGGCATATATTCTTCATTTGTGCCTGCATCCTGTACGGTGACTCTTTCTCTGAAGAGGAGCTTATAAAGCCATTCAACAAACTCGTCCTCGGTCATATTCTTAATATCCGTAATAATACCTGAAGCAAAGCTTGCAGCTATTTCATTTGAGCCCATTACATCGCCCGCACTGCCGAGAACAGAATCAAGAAGACCTTCATTACCCGGTGCTTTTACAACGCCTGAAATAATTCTCATAAGAGCAACCGATAAGCCCGCCATATCAGCCTGAATATAAGGCACGGTTACGTGCTGTCCGTTTACGGTTCTCTTACTGGTCATCTGCGTCTGAGTGCCCAGAGAAGAAATATGAGTTACATCAATCGTCGGAATAGCAATTCCCACATCAACGGAGGAAATAAGCTCACCGATAAGGCTTTTAACATCAAGATTTCTGTAAGAATCAAAATTAAGTGCTTCTTCAAGACCTAAGGTTGTTATTATGCTGCTGAAGGGATATAAAAGGTTTTCGGCACATACCATAAGATCATTCTCAGCAAAGTATAAAAGATTCGGAAGAATTGAAAGCACTGTATAAACAGGTCTGTCGATTATTCTGTCAATAAGGGAGAATACAGGGTCAAGAAGAGTCTCTATACCCTTGCCCGAAGCATAAAGCTTTTTATATTCATCATAGGTTTTAATTGTTGAAGCCTCACAGCCGAGAGCCTCATATAAGGGAATAATCGCAGTGTTGTAGCCGTCGGAGCCGTAGATATTAACCGCACCGAGAACTTCTATGCTGTCCTCTGCAAGAAGCATACCGAGAGCCTCTTCAAAGGGAGAAAGTGCAGAAACAAGTACAGCCTCAAACTGTCTTTTGCTGCCTTTTTTTACGCCCCAGTCAATAACATCCGTGCCGGCACTGTTCCATGAAGAAAGAGAGGCAATATTCCTTGCGGCAGCTCTGTGGCCGTCAGAGGAAAGATGCTCTGCAACGGCAGCGGGAGAAATATCTGCACCGAGCATAGAAACCACCATTGAAGCCTGCTCACCTTCAAGAAGACTGTAAACACCCTTTATGAGCATAGTGAGAGTTTCAGAAGAATAAAGCTCTTTTTTAAGAATCCTTCCGAGAGATTTTTCCTCACCCATTTCTGCAACGAGCATATCAAGAACCTCATCGGCATTATCGGCTACTCTCTGAAACTTTTCTGCCGTAAGATTAGGTGTATAAATACCGGGGCCCGATATATGCTCCTTGAATGCCCACTGATAATTATTGACCTGACCTGATGTCTGCGTCAAAAGAGTAATAAGGAAAGTAATAAGCTCATCTGTGTCTTTTGCAAACACTGTGGTGAAAATACTCTGCACCTCTTTTCCCATTTCGGGAAGGAGAGTTTTTATCATATCCTTATTCATCTTCATTGTATCAAAAAGCCAGCGCAGAAGAACTATAAACGTATCAGCCTTGTCAGCTGCAACCGTATCACCCGAAACCGTACCGCAGGAAGCTAAAAGCTCAAGGTCAACGGGTGCAAGGACCATACCTGTTGTGGCGAGAATATCGTTGAAATTAATTGAGAAGCCCTGTGTAAAGCTTTCAGCATCGGAAATGACCCTTGCAATACTTTCAACGGCAATAATGGTTGAAATATTGAATATCTGAAGCTTAAGGGGCGCTACAAGAGTTGAAACCGCATTTTCAAAGCCGCCGTTTGTAAAATAATAAGCAACGGAGGGCAGAATGTCCGTAAGTCTGTCGCAAGGAGCATCAAGAGCTCCCTCAGCCATAGTTATAACATCGGATACAATATTATAAATTATGTTTCCCTTGTTTTCCTCAGCCTCTTTATAGAAGGTCGCAGGGTCAGTAATATATCTGCAGCCCAGTGATCTGAGTGTGGGAATAATTGCAGTTTCGTAACCGTTTGAGCCTTTTATACCGATAATGGGATTAAGAGAGAATGAGCCTGAGCATAAAAGAGCATAAAGAAGGTCATTGAAGGGTGTGAACATAGCGGACATTGCACCGGCAAAGCCTTCTTTTGTATCTACATCCCAATCTGCGCCTGTCATATTAACTGCCTCAGTCCACGAAGAAAAGGCAGAGAGCTTTTCGGAAATATTACCGTAGGCAGAAAGGTGCGACGCAACGGCCGAAACAGAAATATCTATACCCAGTGAGGTGAGAGCTTCACCTGCCTCTTTTTCAATTGCCGGATAAAGTCCCGTAACAATTGATGTGAGAACCTCGTCCTTATAAAGCTCGGGGAGAACCGTTTCTCTTAAGGTCGTATGCTGTATTTCACTGAAGAAATTATTTACAACTGTATCCGTCTTGCCGATTACGGAAAGAGTCTGCTCCTTAGTAACATTCGCAGGATAAGAAACCGCTGCAAACGAAGGGAGCATACATCCGGAAATTATAATAACGGTAAGACACAAAGAAAGAAATGCCTTCATTCTTTTTCTTAAATTCAATCGGTTCACCTCCTCAACACTCGCTCAGAGCGACAACAAGCTTTTTAATAAGCCGTATAAGCTCGGTGGCGTCTTCCTCGCCAAGCCGCTCAGTCAATCTCAGAGCACTGCCGATCATTTCACCTTTAATTGCAGATGATCGTTCAAGCCCCTTAGCCGTAATTTCTATTATTGTGCATCTTTTATCTATTTCATCTTGCTTCTTTTCAATATAACCCTTACTTTCGAGAGCCTTAAGAATAGCCGAAAGTCTTGCGGGACTGAATTCGGAATCCTCAACCACCTTGGAGGGTGTGCTGACACCGCCCATCTCTGAAAGCATTACAAGAAAGAGGTCCTCTCCCTGAAGGATAAACTTCGCTTCTGAAAGGACTTTTTTTCTGTTTATATTATTGAAAGCATCAAGCAATTCTCTTGTAAGTAAAGCGTTATCCAAAATTGCCACACCTTCCCCATTATTTAACACTGTTAAATAATATATCACAGTATACATTATTAATCAAGAGTAAAGTCGATTTATTTTTGCACAAATATACCTTTTATTAAACCTTTATTTTTATAAAAAAATACTTTTATCCTATTATGACTTGTATGAGCATACAAGTCTAACTTAAATGAAACTTAAAATAAACTTAACGGTGTTAACCAATCTAATAACTTTTAATAATTTAGGGAAACAATCTTAACATTTCTATTGACTTTTAAACAGTGCGGGACTATAATCAAATATATGTTAGACAGCTAACAATTCGCCTGCTAACAATTTTTCTGTGATAACAGGAGGGTATTATGGAAAAAAGAATGGATTTTGAACTGCATCGTACCTCACGTATAGTCAGAAGATATATGGATAACGATGCATCAAAAAGCTATGTTGAAAAAATGACGGGAACTCACGGTTGGGCCGTAGGCTTTTTCTACAACAACCGTCATAAAGATGTTTTTCAGAAGGATTTTGAAAAAGAATTTGACATAAGACGTTCAACGGCAAGTAATATTCTTTCCTTAATGGAAAGCAACGATCTTATTAAAAGAGAAAGTGTACCCTATGACGCAAGACTCAAGAAAATCACCCTTACCCCTAAGGCGCTGGAAATTCAGAGTGTTGTTGAAGATGCTTTTTCAAGACTTGATCAGAAAATGAAAGAGGGCATAAGCGAAGAAGAAATGGAAGTTTTTTTCCGTGTCCTCGAAAAGATAAACAGTAACCTTGAAAGGAATGATACGGAAAATGATAAAACGCCTTGCAAAATGTGTAAGAGAGTATAAAAAGGACGCTTTACTCTCCCCCGTTACCGTAGCAATGGAAGTGGTTATGGAGGTTTTTATCCCCTTTTTAATGGGCAAGCTCATTGACGAGGGTATTTATAAAAGCGACCTGCCCTACGTTGTAAAAACAGGCTTACTCCTTGTTGTAATGTGTGTTCTCAGTCTTATCTTCGGCGTTGCCGCAGGCACCTTTGCTGCAAGAGCTTCAGCAGGCTTCGCAAAGAATCTGCGTCACGATATGTTCCATAACATACAGAGCTTTTCCTTTGCAAATATCGACAAATTCTCAACCTCAGGTCTTGTTACAAGACTCACAACGGATGTCAATAATCTTCAGAACTCCTTTCAGATGATTATAAGAATTGCCGTCCGTTCCCCTGCCATGCTCATTTTTTCTCTTGTTATGGCATTCAGGGTAAACGCAAAAATCTCTCTTGTTTTTGTCTGCGTTATCCCCTTTCTCGCTCTGGCTCTGGGCTTTATCGTTTCAAAGGCTCACCCCATTTTCAAAAGAGTTTTCAAGACCTATGACAAGCTCAATACCGTTGTCAATGAAAACCTTCACGGCATCAGAGTTGTAAAGAGCTTTGTAAGAGAAAAAGAGGAAACAGAAAAATTCACCGATGTTTCGGGCACTATCTACTCCGATACCAAAAGAGCTGAAACCGTTCTTGCCTTCAATGCACCCGTTATGCAGTTCAGCTCTTATCTTTCAATGCTTCTTATATCCTGGTTCGGTGCTAACCTTATTATTAAATCGGGCGCTACAGAAATGACAACAGGTGATCTTTTCTCTCTTCTGAGCTATACAATGCAGATACTTTCCACACTTATGATGCTTTCAATGATTTTCGTTATGCTTACAATGTCAAGAGCATCGGGCGAAAGAATCTGTCAGGTTCTCGACGAGAAAAGTGACCTTTACTCTCCCGAAAACGCAGTCACAGAGGTTGCTGACGGCTCAATTGAATTTACAGATGTGGGCTTCAGCTATTCGGGCGATAAGGAAAGGCTCTGTCTTTCAGATGTAAGCCTTAAAATAAACTCAGGTGAAACCGTAGGTATTATCGGCTCAACGGGCTCATCGAAAACCACCTTCGTACAGCTTATACCACGTCTTTATGACGTAACAACGGGCTCAGTGAAGGTCGGCGGCAGAGATGTAAGAGAATATGACCTTGACACTCTTCGCAATGAGGTTGCTATGGTTCTTCAGAAGAATGTTCTTTTCTCGGGCACAATCAGAGACAATCTCCTCTGGGGCGATGAAAATGCAACGGATGAAGAAATAACCGAGGCCTGCCGTCTTGCACAGGCTGACCCCTTTATTCAGGAAATGACAGAGGGCTATGACACCTACATAGAGCAGGGCGGAACCAATGTTTCGGGCGGTCAGAAGCAGAGAATATGCATTGCCCGTTCACTTCTCAAGAAGCCTAAGATTCTTATTCTCGACGACTCCACAAGTGCTGTTGACACAAAAACCGACGCCCTTATAAGAAAGGCTTTCAGCGAGTACATTCCCGAAACCACAAAAATTATTATTGCACAGCGTATTTCTTCAATCGAAAGTGCAGATAAGATTATTGTTCTTGACGGCGGTAAGGTTTCCGGCTTCGGTACCCACGAAGAGCTGCTTAGGAGCAACGACATTTACAAAGAGGTTTATTCTGCACAGACGAAGGGAGGTAATGACGGTGAGTAATCAGAATACAAAAGCTGCCCCTCCTATGAGGGCACCCGGTCCCAACAGACACGGCGGCACTCCCATAAGACTTGAAGGTCAGAAAATCGATTTCAAGGTTATAAAAAGACTTCTCGGCTATATAAGCGGTAAGCACAAAATATTAATGGGCGTAGTTGTTCTCTGTATCTTTGCTTCAAGTATTGCCAATGTTTATTCATCACTTTTCATCGGCACACTTATTGACGATTACATCACACCCATGCTCACTGCAGGAAGCACGGATTTTACTCCCCTGCTTTCTATGCTTCTTAAAATGGCAGGCGTATTTCTTATCGGTATTGTCTCCACCTTTACCTACAACTTTATTATGGTAAGAATTGCTCAGGGTGTACTCAAAAAAGTAAGAGACGAAATGTTTACCCATATGCAGACTCTTCCCATAAAATTCTTCGACACCAACAGCCACGGCGATATTATGAGCCGTTACACTAACGATATCGACACTCTCCGTCAGATGATTTCACAGACAATTCCTCAGGTTATCTCCTCCGTTGTGACAATCGTTTCCACCTTTACGGCTATGGTCAGCCTGAGCATTCCTCTTACGGTTGTTGTCATTGTCTGCATTTTCGTAATGCTTAAGGTCACTGCAAAGGTTACGGGCCAGAGCGGTAAATACTTTATGAAGCAGCAGCAATCCATAGGTGACGTAAACGGCTATATTGAAGAAATGATTACAGGGCAGAAGGTTATCAAGGTTTTCTGTCATGAGGGAAAAGCAAAGGAAGAATTTGACAGAAAGAATGATGAGCTTTTCAGCAACACCTACCGCGCAAACAAGTTCGTAAATATGCTCGGCCCCATAAACAACAACTTGGGTCACTTGCAGTATGTAATTATTGCAATCATCGGCTGTGTTCTTGCCGTTCTTTCTGCGGCAGTAAAGCCCGAAACCGCAACTGGTGTGACAGCTGTTCTTGTCAAGATAGGTATTCTCAGCATCACTGCAGGTAATGTTGCCTCCTTCCTTCAGCTTTCAAAATCCTTTACAATGCCCATAAATCAGATTTCAATGCAGCTTAACAGTGTTGTTATGGCTATGGCAGGTGCCAAGAGAATTTTTGAGGTTCTCGACACGGAAAAGGAGCAGGACGAGGGCTACGTAACCCTTGTCAACGCAAAGATTGTTAACGGAGAAATCACCGAAACGGCAGAGCACACGGGTATGTGGGCGTGGAAGCATCCTCACAGTGACGGCACAATCACCTATCAGAAGCTTGAGGGCGAGGTAAGAATGTTCGATGTTGATTTCGGCTACACCGAAGACAAAACTGTTCTTAAGAACATCACCCTCTATGCCGAGCCGGGACAGAAGGTTGCCTTTGTAGGCGCAACAGGTGCAGGTAAAACTACCATCACCAACCTTATCAACCGTTTCTACGATATTGCTGACGGTAAGATAAGATATGACGGAATAAACATAAATAAGATAAAGAAAAGTGACCTTCGCCGTTCTCTCGGTATAGTTCTGCAGGATACTAACCTTTTCACAGGTACAGTTAAAGAAAATATCCGTTACGGCAATCTTGATGCCACCGACGAGCAGATTATTGAGGCGGCAAAAAAGGCAAATGCCCATTCCTTTATTTCAAGACTTCCTCAGGGCTATGACACAATGCTCACAGGTAACGGAGCCAATCTTTCCCAAGGTCAGAGACAGCTTATTTCTATTGCCAGAGCAGCCGTCGCCGACCCGCCCGTTATGATTCTCGATGAAGCTACATCTTCAATCGACACCCGTACGGAAGCTCTTGTTCAGAAGGGTATGGATGCACTGATGAAGGGCAGAACCGTATTCGTTATTGCACACCGACTTTCAACGGTACAGAATTCCGATGTAATAATGGTTCTCGAAAAGGGAGAAATCATTGAAAGAGGCTCTCACGACGACCTTATTGCAAAGAAAGGCAAGTATTATCAGCTCTACACCGGTGCTTTTGAGCTCGAATAAGAACTTTTTGTACAATCAGCTTAAGGTAACGGTAATCGAACCGAACAAGCCAAAATGTCCGATTTCCGGCACCTTTGTAATTTTTTCTCCTCGCAATACGCGAGTATTGTTTCGTCGAATAAAATCCCAAATGCACCAAAACTCGGGCATTTGTGGTCTTTGAGTTTAATGGGTGAAGATTTTTCTTGTAGCAAGGCAAAAGGTGAAGGGAATACTTGCGTATTTCCGAGGCTTTTAACGATGCTACAGGGAAAATATGCCCCATTAAACCTTGTACGGTTCGAATACCGTTACCTTAAGCACAGGGAAAGAGCTTAGGGTAACAGATATGCCGTAATGATTATAAAGGGAGGTAATGTTCTGAAAATAAAAAAAGCCACCGTCGGTATGCGGAACATCAAAACGGCAACGGCAGTTATTCTTTGTATCGTTCTTACAAGAGTTTTTGCTTTCATCGGGGAAAATGCGAATTTCGGCTTTTTCGAGAGTGCCTACAACTTTCTTTTTGTACGCTCTACACCCCTTTACTCCTCACTTGCAGCACTTGTTGCAGTGGGAAACACCATAAAAAGCAGCTATAAAACAGGTCTGTCCCGTATTATCGGAACCTTTGTAGGCGGTGCTTTTGCCGTTCTTCATATATGGCTCAATCAGATAATAAGCAAAGAGTTCTTTTACTATGCAACCGTATTCGCATTTATTGTTGCAATTATCTTTCTCTCCACTGCTCTTTCACATAATGAGATTACAGCCACAAGCGGTATGATTTTTCTCATTATTATTTTTTCCATTCAGGACGAGCCTCCCTTTATTTATGCCATACACAGACTTATTGATACGGCAGGCGGTGTTGTTGTAGCTATCGGGGTCAATGCGATGATACCTATGAAGGTGCCTAAGGACACCTGAAGGCAGAAGGATGAGTGCAGAATGCAGAATTGCGCCCGACGGGAGCAGTGAAGGGTAGGTTATAGCCGCCCCGTTGGGTCGTTAAATGAATATTATAAGGTCGCGGGTTTTCTGCGGCCTTTCTTTTTTACGCTTTTCCGCAGAGGGTTACGGGGTTGTGACGGGTAGGTCCGTCGATTGTATTTCCACTGTCCTTCTGAACGCAACCCCCACATTGTCATTCTGAACGCGACCCCCACTGTCATTCTGAGCTTTGCGAAGAATCTTAGGCTTTATAATGTAGCTTTGAGGTGGTTCTTTTGATGTTTATATGGATGTTTCTTCTAAGTTCTACGCACTTCGTAGCATCGTCGCCGAAGTGCTTCCGGTGGAAGATAAAGCGAGGCGAGGATGGCGCAGCGGTCAAAATTCATAGGCGCTCCAAGCCGTAATGAATTTTGGGAACCGCAAGAGTCCGTGACTTTTCTCTTGGGAAAAGTCACCAAAATCGCTTTTTGGTTGCTATGAATATATGACTCGTCGGATGCGGAAATGGACTTTTTCGGTCGCCTGTCAGTCTTAACCTTTTTGTTATTCCCTCAGTCTTCCGTTCATATAGGAGCAAACCCTCTGCACTACCGAAAAATCCGTGATTCCGCCCCGCAGGTAAATATATTTTTACCCAATAACCAAAGGGGCTTTCCCGTTATTCCGTTTTATGTCCGCGCCGCAAGCACGCGTACTGTCTTTTAACGGCATTCCTATTAGTATGCTTTTTCTCTTCTGTGGGGGAAAGCTTAGGAAAAGGGTAAATAGTGCTTTTCAGTTTATGTTTTGTAGGGGTAGTTGATGAAGAGGGTAATTGGTCGGTTTCTGATTTATGCTTTGTGGAGAGAAAGCTGTGCTTTTAAATATATGGGGCGGTGGAGGCGGCGGCGAGCCGCGAAAATGCCCGACGCAGTCGGAGCATTTTCCAAATGTGTGCCAAGGCACACATTTGACCTGCGCACTGCTTCGCAGGCACAGGTGCGGCTCACCGCCGCCCCTCTACCGCCCACCTGAAAGCAAAAGCACAACCTCCCCTCCACGAGACCAAGAACCACATACCTCTAAAGCACCGCATACCCGATTGTCTTGCGACCTGCCACGGTCGCACCCCGAGGGAAAGTAGCCGATAGATAAAGCCTTATTGAAAGGCAGAGCTTTTCGCCAAAGCATACCCAAGGGAATTGCACTCTCTTTTCCCGACGTAGAACTAATAAGGCATTGAGCAAAAAACAATAAACCACCCATTACCCTCAACGAAGCTAAGAACCACATACCTATAAAGCACCGCATACCCGATTGTCTTGCGACCTGCCACGGTCGCACCCTGAGGGAAAGTAGCCGATAGCAGTGCCTTGCTGAAAGGCAGAGCTTTTCGCTAAAGCATACCTAAAGAAACAGCACTCTTTTTTCCCGTCCAAAAAAGAAGGGCATTTTGTTTCCTTTGGTGCTCGTCTGAGCCAAAGGAAAAGCCCGAGCGGCTCGAGCGGAGTAGAACTTAGAAGAGACATCCATATAAATATCAAAAGTACAACCTTAAAGTCAGCACTAAAAGCCCTAAGATTCTTCGCAAAGCTCAGAATGACAAAGGATTGTGTTCAGAATGACAGCAGAAATACAATCGACGGATTTCCCCGTCACAACCTCGTAACCTTCTGCGGAAAAGAGCAAAAAAAGGCCGCGGAAAATCCGCGACCACAATTCTGCACTTTGCATTTTTATCTGTAGATAAATCAATAATTCTCTTTTCTTACCTCGAAGTAGCTCTGAGGATGAGCACAAACGGGGCAGATTTCGGGAGCCTTCTTGCCGATTACAAGGTGACCGCAGTTGCGGCATTCCCACATAATCTCTTCGCTCTTTTCAAATACCTTCTGCATCTCAACATTGTTAAGAAGCTTGAGATAACGTTCCTCGTGGCTCTTTTCAATTTCAGCAACCATTCTGAACTTTGCAGCAATTTCTGTGAAGCCTTCTTCTTCGGCTTCCTTTGCAAAGGTAGCATACATATCTGTCCATTCGTAGTTTTCGCCTGCTGCAGCTGCCTTAAGGTTTTCTGCTGTGCCGCCCAGTGCGCCGAGAGCCTTGAACCACAATTTTGCGTGTTCCTTTTCGTTGTTGGCTGTCTGTTCGAAAATAGCAGCGATCTGCTGATAGCCTTCCTTTTTAGCTACTGAAGCGAAATATGTGTACTTGTTTCTTGCCTCAGATTCGCCTGAGAAAGCAGCCATAAGGTTTTTTTCTGTTTTTGAACCCTTGAATTCCATAATATATTTTCCTCCTGAAAAATTTATTCATATTAATGATTGGCTCATTTTGAAATAAATATATCACAACAAAATATTAATTTCAAGAAAAATTATCCAATTAATATAATTTTTAATCTTTGAGCAGTGCCTGCATTGCCGCATTGGCAACGGGAATTGCGTGATTATAGCCTATGCCGCCGTTTTCGAGGCAGACAACAATGGCATAAGGAAATTTCTTCTTTTGTGAAAAGCCTACAAACCATGCGTGGCTTCTGCCGTTTGAAACCTCTGCAGAGCCGGTCTTTCCGCACATTTCAAGGTCGGGGAATTTGCTGTCTCCGTAGTAGTTTTTTACGTTGGAGCGAAGCAGCTTTGCTGCTGCATGGGCAGTTTCTGCACTTAAGGTAATGTTCGAATTTACTTCCCCTGCAGTGCTGAGTATACTTTTATTGTCAACAAGATAAGGCGTAATGGCCTGACCTCCGTTTGCAATTGCACCCATAAACATAAGCATCTGACAGGGATTTACAAGTGTAGTATACTGACCGATGCCGGCCCAGCCGATGTCAAGGTTTGTGCTTCCCGAAAGGTCAAAGGTGCTTTTTACTGTCGATATTTTACCAAGAGAAATGCTTTTTCCGAAGCCTAATGAACGGACTGTTTCCGTAAGCTTCTGAGCTCCGAGCTCAACGGCAAGCTCAGCAAAAACGCTGTTGCAGGAAACGTTAAGTCCTCTTTCAAAGCTGACCTTTCCGTGAACGCCGTTACAGATAACGTCTCCGTCGCCCTTACCCTTGCCGGTGGTATATTTGCCGGTACAGGTAAAGGTGCGTTCGTAAATATCGGGAATGTTCTCTATGGCACAGATAGCCGTAACCACTTTAAAGGTTGAGCCGGGAGTAAAAACGCCGGAAAGAGCACGGTTAAGGTAGATACCGTTATACTTACCCGTTGTATCTGTGTCAATATCCGAGGGCTTATTAAGAGGGTCATAGGTAGGTGCAGACACCATACAGACTGTTTCGCCCGTCTGATAATTGTAGATAAGAACGGTACCCTTGTTTCCGCCCATAGCTTTATATGCCGCCGCCGAAACCTCAGCATCAATTGTGAGCTTTATGTCGTTGCCGTCACTTGAACGGATTGTTTTGTAAATGCCGTCAACAAAATTGTAGCCGATAAGATTTGAACGGTAGAGAGTCTGTATGCCCGTTGAAATAAAGCCCTGAGAGTCGCCTATAACGTGGAGAGTGGCTTTTCTGACATTGGAATCACTGTGAAAAACTCTGTCTCCCTGAGTAGTCTCAACAAGAGCAGTGCCCTCTCTGTCGTAGATTGTACCTGCAACGGTGAGCTCTCCGTTCGAATAAATATGGCTGTTGGCACGGTGAGCCGCCCAGGTGCCGCCCTCGGTATAAAAGGAGAAAAGCATATAGCCAAGGCCGGCAAAGAAGGCAACAACAAGAAAAATTACAATATAGGTTCTTCGTGTAATCGTACGCAAAAATGCTACCTCCTTTAATTAGTTTTGTAAATCTTGGGATAAGCTCTTACGTCAGCAGCCTTGATAAAGGCGAAGAGCGCCCAGGTGCATATCATACTTGAGCCGCCCTGACTGATAAAGGGCAGAGTAACACCCGTAAGAGGCAGAATGTCCGTTATGCCGAAAATATTAAGGCAGGTCTGAAAAAGAATCATAGCCGCCGCTGCACAGGCTGAAATCGAATAGAAGGTTGAGGGTGCACTGCGGGAAGAAATCATAGCATAAATTGCAATTGCGGAAAAGGCAACAACAATCGTAACAGCGATGAAAATACCCATCTCTTCGCAGATAAGGCCGAAAATAAGGTCTGTTGTACTTGCGTAAACATTTCTGAGACAGCCGTTACCTACACCTACACCGAAGAGACCGCCGCTGACAGCATAGATTAAAACTCTTGTCTGCTGATAGCCTCTGCCGTAAACATCATCCCATACGTGTCTGTATGCGGCAAAGCGTGCGGCAACGTGGGGCTTAAAGGCTATGATAAGCACTGCACCGATAAGAGCAATCGCACAGATAAATACAATAGTTCTCAGGTCACCCGAACGCATAAAGGAAATAACGATAAAGGTGAAGAAGAATATAAGTGCAGTACCGAAGTCCTTCATAAGAAAGAGAACACCTATACAGCCCATTGCAAAAACGATGAACATATAAATATTCTTTGAGGAAAGAAGCTTATCGAGAGACGCTGCACCGACAAATACGAAGGCTATCTTGACAAACTCTGCAGGCTGAATTGTAAAGCCCGAAAAAGCCAGCCAGTTGTAAGCACCGTTGATAGCGCCTACGAACATTCTGATATAAAGGAATGAGCCTCCTAAAAAGAGCAGAGCGAATACGCCCAGGGGAGTTCTTATAAACATAACTCTTTTGATATCCTGAAGATACCAGAGCAGAACATCGTAAACTAAAATGCCTGCTATAACGGTAATGAGCTGCTTGAACATACTGTCTTTATTCACACTCGCCGTAAGACAGAGACCTATACCGCTGAGAAAAAAGGCTATGAATTCAAGCTCAAAATTTACCTTCTTGAAAATAATTCTCATTACGCCTACATAGAACCATTCAAATGAAACATAGAACAGAAGCTGAAGAATTATTCCCCAATAGATTTTGCCGTCGCTGAAAACGACAGGAGTAAAGGATATAAACTGAAAGGCTGAAAGAGCTACAAGAATGAAGGTACGGTCAACATATCTGAAGCGTCGGCGTATTCTGTCACCGCTTGTAAGCGTGGAGGCTTCAAGACCTTTCTGAAGCCGTCTTTTACGTGTCATCTTGTACCTCCTTCATAGAATAATCTTTCGTCACCAAGAGCAATTATATCACCGCTGAAAAGAAGCTGAGGCGAGGTGATTCTCACACCGTTAAGGAATGTACCCTTATCGCCCGAAAGGTCCTCAATGGCCCAGCCGTCTTCATAAAGAACAAGCAGTGCATGGTGCTTTGCCGTCTGTGATGAGCGCAGTCTTATATCACAACGGCTGCCCTTGCCGATTGACACCTCATTACCGCAGAGAATAAAGGCTTCGCCGGTGTCACGGTTGATAATCTTCGGCTGAGACGGTGCTTTTTCCGGTTGTGCGTTTTGCTGTCTGTCAGGAGTTTCCACAGTAAAGGAATCGTATGAAGCAAAGCTGTCAAAGGAGCCCGAAGAGTTGACTGCGCCGTTTCTGTCGATATCGTAAAGGGGCTTCTGAGGCTGCTGTCTCTGTGCATCGGGAGAAGCATTACCTTTGTTTTTCTTTCTCTTCTTACCGACCTTCTGTACGGGGTCATTGGCTACCTCAAAGCGAAAGCGCATACTGCCGAGAGTGATAATGTCTCCGTCGGCTACAGTCGCCTTCTTTTCTATTCGTGTGCCGTTAATTTTTATCGGTGCCTTCGGGGCAATATTATAAATGTACCAGCCGTCTATTCTTCTTGTAAAGACTGCCTGAATTCTTGCGACGGTATCATAGCTTACAGTGATATCGCAGCTTGCACCTCTGCCTATTGAGGTCTCCCACATATTAAGGGCGTATCTTTCTCCGTCAAGCATATCTATTATATATCCGTAGGTTTTTTCTTTCGGGTGGCCGAGCCACAGTGAGAGTATACATTTGAGCAGAATTATTACGGTCAGCGTCGGAAGTATGTATCTTGAAATTGCTGTAATAAATACCAGAATAATCCCTCCTTATATATTAATTATATACACAGTAATGATATTATGGTTTGCCGGTTTTGTCAAGAAATAGAATCATAATAAATGCAAAGTTCACTCTGCATTCTGCAATCAAAAAAGCGAGGCATTTCTGCCCCGCCGTTGTTAATTACGAATTGCGAATTATTTAAGCAATTCCTTTGCTGTCTGTGCAGCAAGTCTTGCATTGTTGAATACGAGCTGAATGTTACTGTCAAGGCTGTCGCCGCCGGTGATTTCCTTAACCTTGGCAAGAAGGAAGGGTGTTGTTTCCTTGCCCTTGATGCCCTTTTCCACACTTTCGGCAATAGCCTTGTCAATAGCTGCATTGATAACATCGGCATCCATTGAGTATTCCTCGGGAATGGGATTTGTAACGAGCATACCGCCCTGAAGTCCCATATCAAGCTTTGCATTAAAAGCCTCTGCGAGCTCCTTGGCTGTGTCAATACGGTAGTCAACACCGAAGCCGCTCTTTCTTGTGTAGAAAGCGGGAAGCTCATCTGTGCCGTAGCCGATAACAGGTACACCCTTTGTCTCAAGATATTCGAGAGTAAGGCCTAAGTCAAGAATGGACTTTGCACCTGCGCAGATAACCATAACGGGAGTCTGTGCCAGCTCTTCAAGGTCAGCAGAAATATCCATAGTTGTCTCTGCGCCTCTGTGTACACCGCCGATACCGCCCGTAGCAAAGACCCTGATGCCTGCCATAGCGGCAATAATCATTGTTGTGGCAACAGTTGTTGCACCGTCTTCCTTTCTTGCGCATACAACGGGAAGGTCACGGCGTGAGCATTTGATAACATCCTGACCTTTTTTACCTAAGTACTCTATTTCATCTCTTGTAAGACCTGCCTTGAGCTTACCGCCGATAATTGCGATTGTTGCAGGTACGGCGCCCTCGTTTCTGATAATCTCTTCAACCCTGAGAGCAGTCTCAACATTCTGAGGATAAGGCATACCGTGAGAGATGATTGTTGATTCGAGAGCAACAACAGCCTTTCCTGCTGCCAAAGCCTCAGCTACTTCCTTTGATACTTCAAGATACTTGTTCATAGTTTTACTCCTTGTTCTGTGTGTATTTTAATATGTCTTCATTTATTGACTTTTTTGTAAGGCAGGCCGCCCTTGCACCTCTAAGACCGCAGACTGTACTGTCCCGAAGGCTTTTATTATCAAGGCAGGCTTTAACTGCCGAGGCGAAAAAGGAATCTCCCGCCCCTGAGGTGTTGACGATTTCCTCGTCGGTGCAAAGAGGCTCCATAAAGAGCTTTTCGTTCTTGTCGGCAGACAGAACACCCTTGTCGCCTAAGGTGATGTAGAGTCGATTCAGACCCGTACCCAGCAGAATATCTGCCGCCTTTTCGGCTGACTCTTCGTCAGTGATTTTTATTCCCGTCAGAGTCTCGGCTTCTATGCGGTTGGGCTTGAAGCCGTAGAGATAGCCTATACCGCCCTTGATTTTATGAACCTTTGAGGCTGAAACACAATCAGCGAAAAGAGGAACCTTTATATTTTCGCAGATGAAAGCGATTATCTCCTCAGTAAGATTGGTGTCAAAGAGAACGGCATCGTTACTGTTAAGGAAATCAATCTGACTTTTCAGGAACTCCTTTGTCAGAAAACGGTTGATACCCATATCGTTGATAGCCGTAACCATATCTCCGTTTTTATCGGTAATAAAGAGATAGCAGGAATTCTTTTCTTTTTCGAGGAACAGACTTTTTTCAAGGCCTATGGAATATCTGTCAGCCTCTTTTTTTATATCACCGAGATATCCGTCATTTCCCAGAGCGGCAATAAAGCTGACCTCGCAGCCAAGAAGAGAAAGATTTCTCGCAAGGTTAAAGCCTACACCGCCGATGCTGTAGCTGACAGTTCCGGGATTTGAGTCCTCCATAAGAAGCTCATTTTCGGGCTTACCGCATATATCAATATTTACCGCACCTATGACGGCAATTTTATGCTTCATTTTTTCACCACCCCGTCTATATACTATTGTGCATAAAAACTATTTTTAGTCAAGCACTATAGGTTAAAAGTTCATATTATGTTGACAGATTCGGCATTTAGTGGTATATTCGTCTAAAACAGAGTAGGTTTGTGTGCGTTTGAGTGTCTCGGAAACGGGGAGTTGTTCCGGGAACGAAAAGAGCTTTTCTTACGGTGCGCAGACCGCATCCCGCTGTGAAAAATAAAAAAAGCTGATACTTTCTTTGTTTATTCATCTGTGGGACAAAACAAAGGAAGTGTTTTTTATGTCAAAAAGAAAAAATGAAGAGAAAATCTTCACCCTTGTTTGTCTTGCCCTTCTCACCGCTATGCAGATTGTAATTGCAAGGTTTCTTGCGATACCCTTGAGCGAGAGTCTGAGAATATCCTTCTCATTTATTCCTGTAGTAATTGCCGCAAGACGCTTCGGTGTTATGGGAGCAGTGACTGTTTACGGATTGGGTGACTTTATCGGTGCTTTCGCTTTTCCCACAACGGGAGCTTATTTCCCCGGCTTTACTCTTACGGCAGTAATAAGCGGTGCAATTTACGGTATTCTTCTCGGCAAAAAGACAAGCACATGGAGAATTATTCTTTCCGTAGTGCTGTCTCAGATTTTCTGTACAGTTCTTCTTAACAGCTTCTGGATTTCCTTCCAGTACGGTGCACCCTTCGGCGCAACTGTTCTTTCGAGAATAGGTCAGGCAGCAGTAATGGGTACGGTGCAGATTGTGTTTATGGTTCTATGTCTTGAAAAGATATGCAGAAGAATTAAGCTCAGGTGAATGCAGAATGCATTTACAGGGCCAAGAGCCAAGGGCCGAGTGCCAAGGACGCCTGACAGAGCAAAAAAGACAAAATCTACCCGCCCCGTCGGGCAAAAAAAATGAAATTGTATTTGGTAGGGGCGGCCATTGGCCGTCCTTGTTTTTTATTGTACATATATTTCGGAAATAGTTGTAGGGACACAGCGTGCTGTGTCCGCAAAAAAATGTCATCCTGAGTGTAACGAAGGATCTTAAGATTCTTCACTGCGTTCAGAATGACAAAAAATGGAGACCACACCGGGTCTCCACTACACATATATTAAAATTTTAACCCGATATGGTGGGAATAACCTTTCCCCGCCGCACCGTCAGACGCAATTCTGCATTCTGCACTCTGCATTCTGCATTCGTAAAAATTCTTTGAATTTTTACTTAAACGGAAACATCTTTCTGAATTTTTTCTGCCACACAAGAAGATATACCGTAATAATTCTTGTGGTCGCAACATCATAAATAATAAATGCAACATTGCCCATACCGAGAAGAACGGGTACGGCATACTTTGCGAAAAAGCCTGCTTCGCCCTCAATTCCCATAAGCTCATCAAAGGGCATACCGAGAACCTTGACGAGAACATAATAAGAAGCAAGCATACTCACATTAAAAACAGTGAATTTTAAAATATATTCAAGCCATTTCGGTAATTTGCTTTCAAGTATAGCCTTAAGTATAGGATAATAGCCAAAGAAGGCCGCATAAAGAATTGCCGCCTCTTTATTAGGTACAATGAAAAGGGATATGAGTGAAACCGCCGCATAAATACCTGCCGCCCATTTTTTGTCAAGCTCTACTACACTGAACATTATCAGCATACCTGCAAAGGCAGGAAGTGCATAGACAAAAACCTCAAGGGCAGTAGGCACAAGTATCACAACGGAAAGTGCGGTTATCATTCCGCCCAAAGCTGTTTTTGCACTCTGACTCATTTTTCTTTACCTCAACAGCAGGGAATAAGGTCTCCGCCGCAGCATTCACAGCAGCAGTCAGCACAAAGAAGACCTGAGCAAAGGTCACAGCCGTCACAGTTTGAGCTCTGGTGAGAATTTCTTCTTTCGTCGGTTCTGAAGCCGCCGTTTCTCTGTGCGCTCAGATTTTCATAGGCATGACGGAATTCAGCATTTGACGGGTCCATTTTGTATGCCATTGAAAAATAGGTGTATGCCTGATCAGTCCAGCCCCTTTTGTAGTTAATCTGTCCCTTAAGGTAATACCACTGACCGTCACGCAGGTCATTACTCATACCTTCGAGAAGACGCTCAGCATCCTGAAGCTTGTTTCTCTGCAATAAATCCTTGACCTGCTGATAGATATTATAGCTTCCGCTTGTGTATCCCGTACCCGTATAAGAGCTTCTGTCTCTGTTGCCGGTGATTATTGCATCATAGGCCTCGTTGATTTCCTGCATTCTTTTGTTTGCATTTTCAGCAAGAGGGCTGTCAATAAACCTGTCGGGATGATATTTCTTTGCAAGCTCTCTGTAAGCTGCCTTGACCTGCTCCTGATTGGCACTCCTCGGCACACCGAGTATTTCATATGGGTCTCTCATCTTTTTCTTTTCCTTTCAGAATATTGTTCATTATATTATCCGTCCCCTCGTAAATTATGTTTTCCACAAGGGGCTTCAGAGTATTGTTTTCTGTATTTTCATAAGCCTCATTTATCATCGCAAGGCTAAGATTAAGGCTTTTTCTGATTTCTTCCTTTGTCTCTTCATCGGGTAAAGAGCTCAGATTATATTTTCTCACAAAAACATTATAATTATTTTTCTTTATATCCTTTTCGATATCGTCGGCGGCATCGCAAAGGTAAACCCATTTACCCGTACCGTAGCCGAATCGGTAAATGCTTCCGTATTCATCGCTGAAGCCGAAGCTGAGTATTTTACCCAGAGCATCAGCTGAATTATGCGCCGCCATATCTGTACTGTCACAGCCCGTCTTTTCTGTCTCGGCCTGACTTTTCATATTCTCTTCTATGACAGCGGCAATATCTCCGTAAAGCTTCTTCGCCTTTTTATACTTAAGAAAAGCGTAGGGCAGAATAAGGTACATAAGGATTTTTCGCAAGATTGAGCCGTCCTCGATATTATCCCTGACCTTAAAGTAAAACATCATCATTGAAACTGCGGCGGCATAGGTCAATTCCTCATCGCAGTTATGACAGTAGTTACATTTTTTAGTGGGATTATAGGGACATCTGCCGCCCTTGAAGGCAGGAATTTTTCCGCCGAAGGAAAGTCTCATCAAAGCTAAAAATGTAATATCATAGCTTAAGGTCAGAGTAGAAAGCGCACCGAAATTCTTTCTCATCGCTTTACATACCGAGCAGTATATACCACGGTAAGTCTCATATTCCCTGACCTTCATTTCGGGCTTATTCACCCTTACATAACCAAACATAGTAATCCTCGCAGATGTATATTCTTTCACATTATATCCCATTTTAAGCTTATTGTAAACCATATTATTTCAAATACTTTAAAAATAAATAAGTTCAGGTTGATTATTTTTGAAATATATAATATAATTGATAAGTAATACACAGAGAAAGGATTCACGGTTATGGCTATTATCAAAAAAGAAGCTTACTATATTTCATCAACAGGAATCAATAAAATCCGCGCTTGTATATGGCAGGAAGAGGACACCGAGCCCAAAGGCGTATTTCAGATTGCTCACGGCATTTCCGAGCATATAGACAGATATGACGAATTCGCACGTTTTCTTGCAAAAGAGGGCTATGTTGTCTGCGGTAACGACCACTTAGGCCACGGTAAGAGTGTAGACTCTTCCGAGGGCTTCGGCTTCTTTGCCGAAGAGGACGGTGACAACCGACTTATTGACGATATGCATATTCTTTACAGTATTATGCACAAGAGATATCCCACTCTCCCTTATTATCTTTTAGGTCACAGTATGGGCTCCTTCTGTGCAAGAGTTTATGCCACAGCCTTCGGCCATGAGCTTTCAGGTCTTGTTATCTGTGCAACGGGTAATTTCCCCTCAGCTATGGCTGCCGTTGAAGAGCCTCTTCGTTTCCTTTGCAGAAGGATGGGCACAAACGCCACTGTTCCTGCAGCAATTCTCGACAAGGTAAGCTGTCTTGGCATCAGCAATGCTGACACACCTAAGGACTGGCTCAGCTGCAACAAAGAAAACGTAATGAGCTACATAAATGACCCTCTTTGCGGCAACGATATCAAGCTCGGCGGTGTGAGAGACCTTCTTTCACTTGCCAACACCTGCAGTACTGATGACTGGGCATATCACGTACCCACAACCTTACCTATTCTTATTATCTCCGGTGCGAAGGACCCCATAGGTCTTAACGGCAAGGGAGTAATAGCTGTCTGTGACAAGCTTGAAGAAGCAGGTCACGAGCCTCAGATTATTCTTTATCCCGGTATGAGACATGAGATTCTCAACGAGGATGACAGGGAAAAGGTTTACGGGGATATTCTTAACTGGCTTAATGCATAAACAATTCGCTGTGCAAATTGTTTAAATGCAGAATGCAGAGTGCAGAATGCAGAATGGTGGTCGCGGGTTTTCCGTGACCTTTATTTTTTTGCTCTTTTCCGCAGAGGGATAGGGTTGTGACAGGGAAATCCGTCGATTGTATTTCGTAGGGACACGGCGTGCCGTGTCCGTGTGCATAAAAGATATTTCGGTATTAATTATAAAGGTCCGTCTTTTCTGACGTATCGGGAAGGTTGCCCTTTGTTATTCTGAACGCAGTGAAGAATCTTAAGGTCTTTTAGTGCTAACTTGAAAGTTGTACTTTTGATATTTATACGGATGTCTCTTCCAAGCTCTACTCCGCTCGAGCCGCTCGGGCTTTTCCTTTGGCTCAGACGAGCACCAAAGGAAACAAAATGCCCTTCTTTTTTTGGACGGGAAAAAAGAGTGCTGTTCCTTTGAGTATGCTTTAACGAAAAGCTCTGCCTTTCAATGAGGCACTGCTATCGGCTACTTTCCCTCGGGGTGCGACCGTGGCAGGTCGCAAGACAGTCGGGTATGTGGTGCTTTAGAGGGAAGTGGTTCTTAGCTTCGTGGAGGGGAGGTTGTGCTTTTACTTTCAGGTGGGCGGTAGAGGAGCGGCGGCGAGCCGCACCTGTGCCTGCGAAGCAGAGCACAGGTCAAATGTGTGGCTGTGCCACACATTTGGAAAATGCTCCGACTTCGTCGGGCATTTTCGCGGCTCGCCGCCGCCTCCCTACCGCCACATAAACCTTAAAGCAGGCGTCACAAGCTCTTTTTCCGTAACTGTAAACCTGCCCATATACCACTATGCTGCCTTTACTGCCGTTATATCTGCAAAAAAAGACGGAGCATTTCTGCTCCGTCTGTATAAGTATATCCAGTTTAATTATGCCTTGTCAGCACAGCCGAGAACTGTTTCAATCTTATGTGAAACAACGCCTTCGATCGCATCTCTTGCGGGTGTGAGATACTGTCTGGGGTCGAAATGCTTGGGATTCTCTGAGAAGTGCTTACGAACTGCAGCTGTCATAGCGATACGGATGTCAGAGTCAACATTGATCTTACAAACAGCCATTGAAGCAGCTTCACGAAGCATATCCTCGGGGATACCGATGGCATCGGGCATTTCACCGCCGTATGCGTTGATTGTCTTGATGTCGTCCTGGTTAACGGATGAAGCACCGTGAAGAACGATGGGGAAGCCGGGAAGCTTTTCTTCAACTTCCTTAAGAATATCAAAACGGAGCTGGGGCTTCTGACCGGGCTTGAACTTGTATGCACCGTGGCTTGTACCGATAGCGATGGCAAGTGAGTCAACACCTGTTCTTGTAACAAAATCGTAAACCTGTGCAGGATCGGTGAAGTTAGCATCTTCTTCGCTTACGTTAACATCGTCTTCGATACCTGCGAGCTGACCGAGTTCGCCTTCAACAACACAGCCGTGTGCGTGAGCGTAGTCAACAACCTGCTTTGTAAGAGCAACGTTTTCTTCGTAGGGAAGGTGTGAGCCGTCGATCATAACTGATGTGAAGCCGCCATCGATGCAAGCTTTACATGTTTCAAAGTCGGGACCGTGGTCAAGATGAAGAGCGATGGGAAGACCTGTCTCTTCAGCAGCAGCCTTAACCATTGCTACGAGGTAGCCGTGTGAAGCGTACTTTCTTGCACCTGCGGAAACCTGAAGAATAACGGGAGCGTTGTGCTTTTTAGCAGCTCTTGTGATACCCTGGATGATTTCCATGTTGTTTACATTGAATGCACCGATAGCATAGCCACCCTTGTATGCATCTTCGAACATTTTTTTTGTTGTTACTAATGCCATAGTAATTACTCCTTTGTTTGAATATATTTAACAGGAAAAGTATAACCCATTATTTTTTCGTTGTCAAGATTAGGCTTAACGGGGACTGCTTGAGTCACTCTGACCTTACTGAGCGTTAGGTGTATAAGTAAGAGCAAAGCAGTGTGATCGGATTTTACCGCCCATAACCTTGATTCTGAAATCGTTACCTGTCATAACAGTGCCGCCTACATTGATTGAAGAAATGTAACCGATATCTTCTCTTACTGCACTGTCGTGAGTGATAATGCTCAGCCATGTTGAAGGATCCCCTGTAAGCTCAATGCCTGCATTCTGTTTTACGAGAGCCTTAAGGTCATCACTGGTTATGGTGTAGACTGATTTATAGTTTGCATCAAGATAGTCGCCGTAGCTCTTTCTGCCGCCGCTGAGGTAGGAGACAGTAGTACCGATGCCCTTGCCCCATACGTTATAGTAGGAGGTTGTGACACCTGCGCTCATTGCGTGGAAGGGAGTTACTGCAACATCGTTTCCGTTTGCGATATAGTAGCCGCCTGCCATTACGTCATCGACAACTGCATATACAGTCTGAGACGGAGTTTTTCCGAAGGCGTTTGCATCGCGGTTGAGATTGAAATTGTTGTATTTTGCGAAGGTATAGATAGCAATTGCCTGAGCCTTAAGAGCTTCAACCTGGTAGGAACCGCCCATTTCCGATTCAAGAGCAGAGGCAAGGAATTCTCTTGTAGCATAATCGGTGCCGGAATACTTGATTGTAGCGGGATATGTATCGCCGACTACAATTTTTGTAGCAGCCTGTGAATCATAATAGTAGTGAGCAAGAATTTCTGCTGCCTGCCAGCCCTGAGTTGCAAGGTAGTTAGCACCGACCTGACTCATACCTACACCGTGACCGTAACCGAAAACGTGGAAGGTAAATATACCGCTTTCGGAGGCTATGGGTGTTGTTGTGGGAACAGCAGAAACCTCGGGGGCTGTTGATTCGGTAACGCCTGCATTATAAACAGGAGCTGTGGTGGTAGGTGTAGTAGTGATAAAGGGATTAGTAGTGGAAGCAAAAGCATCCTGAGTTACATAATTGTTCTGAGTGCTCGGAATGGGAGGATTAGTTGTAGTTGTCTGGGGCTTGAGCATTATATAAGTCATAAGCACGGGACTGATAAGAGAGAAAAGGAAAACAACAGCAGCAAAAGCAATCATACCCTTTGAGAGAGTAATCATATTTGAACCCTTTGCCTGTGCGGGAGCATCTTCTTTTTCTTCCTCTTCAGGCTCAGTGTAGTCAATTCTCGCGATAGCCGTCTGGATAACATCTGCCTTCTGACATACAACCTCAGAAAGAATGGTTACTGCGTGGGGGAGAATGAGGGGAAGGTCATCGGGATTGAGGGTATTGATTTTCTTTGCCTTTGCAGTGCTTCTGTCAACAACGGCAACATAGGCATAATACACGTCCTGACCGTTTTCGTTAGTAGAGGTATAAACCTTGGAAATTGCAGCGCCGAAGTTGCAGTCTGTATTATACATAGCCTCTCTTGCGTGACGGATAATACGCATAGATTCGCTTTCCTGAATTTCTTCGGGAGTTCTGTTTTCCTGAATGGACTCTTCGAACTTTGCCTCGTCCTCGGTCTCCTTATCTGCCTCAGGGTCATTGATTTCGATAAAATTGATTGTCTCAGTAAGATTTTCAATTTTATCATAAAGATTGTAAATCCACATAGTTGCTTCGCTTGTAGTGAGAGCAACCTTCTTATCGAGTCTGTAGAGAGAGGACACCATTTTTTCCACAGAAGGTGTGAAATCGTATGCAGGCATCTGATACTCTTCTTTTTCAATTGTGCCGAAGCCTTCAACGGCAGTTTCCGGCTGCTGCTGAGAAGCACGGATTTCAGCCTCTTCACTGTCGGCAATTGAGGTGAGCACCTCATCAAGTCTCATAAAGTCAAGAGGGATATAGGTCAGCTTACCGGAAATAGATTTACAGGTAAAGCCGCTGTAGAGACCGTCGCTTGTAAGATGGCAGATACTGCCTTCGGGAACGAGACAGTGGCCGTCCATATCAATTTCGGAAATGTCGTCACCTGCATTGTGAGAAATTACGGCACCGATTTCCTGTGAGAAGCCCGATTCAAGTATAAGCTTTGAGAAAAGCTCCTTTTTGGTGCTTATATAATCGGCAGTTTCTACGGCGATGACTACGTGATTTCCTTTTTCGAGTGAAGATATAGCTTCGGCAAAAATTTCGTTATAGTCACCGAAGTCTTGGATATTCTCTTCTGAAAGTCCGTATTTGTCAAGAGCCAGACAAATCTTGAAGACCGAGTCAGAGGAGAAGGAAGAAATATCCTTGATTGTGTATAAACGTATCATTTTATTTTAACCTCCCATATAAGTGGCTACTTTCATTTGTTTTATCAGCCAACTTCCCAGCGATATGCGTTTTCGTAGGGGTTGGTAAGTTTTTTCTTTGAGTAATATGCCTGAGGATATCTCGGGCTTGGATTGACTGTTGCCTTGGAAACATCAACGTCAGTGCTTTCACCGTTTCTTACAAGTCTTGCAACTACAACGAACCGTGCGTCCTCAAATTCGTGGGAGCAGGTAGAAAGGGTAAGAAGCTTATCTGTAGGAAGAACGTCAACGCCTGTATCATAAAGTGAACGCTGACTGAGCTCATTAAGGTAAGCGGCAAAACGCTCCTGAGTGCTCAGCTGAGTGAAATAATATCTGAATACATAACCGTTATCGTCTTTTTCATAAGCGTTGGTGACAAAAGCTGCGATTACCTTCCAGGAATAGTCTTTGTAAAGAGTATTGAAGGTAATAACGGGAGCAGCCTTGAAGCCGTCTATGGTTTTGTATTCGTCAAGAGCACCGAAAACTGTACCGTTATTCATATGGTGACCGAAGATAACTGTGTTCTGGTCGAGCTCATAGATATTGTTAAGATGGGTAACAAAGGGGCAGCCGTATTTGGTGCTTTTCTTATAGAAGTTTTTCTTAAGATAGTCTGAGTCGTTGTCTGTCTGCACAATGGGAAGACTCATATTTATGCCGTTTGCCTCAAGATAGCCGACGAAGTCCTTATTGGTGGCATAGAGTCTTGCATATTTCAGCTGCATACCCTGAGGGAAAATCAGATTGGGATATTCAGACTGAATCTGTGCCCACTGCTGTTCGGGAGTAAGAGCAGCTGTTGTCTGTTCATCGGTTTTTGTTGTTTCCTTATCTTTGTCGCTTTTCTTCGTTGTGCTCTCTTCGGGAACGGAAATGATAAGGTCGGAGATACCTTCTTCAAGGTTATCATTTTCCTTTGAAAGACGGAATTCATTAAGAAGCATAGCTGCGGCAATGACTATAGCCACAAGTGAAACACCTAAGACAACACGTCTTATTATTTCGCTTACGGGAAGCTTTTTCTTTTCGGGCTCAGAGTCAGAGCTTATGTCTGTCATAACCTCATTGACTGTTTCTTCAACCTGAAAGCTTCCGCCGAACTTAAGGGGGACATCGTTGTTTGTCTTTGCGCCTGTGACAGCTTTCGGAGCGGCCTTTGCCTGTGAGAACTGTTGCCTTCCGAGAATGGCATTAAGCTCAAAGGTGCTCATTTCCATTTCCTCAATCTTTATGGATGGCTTTGGAGGAGCATCGGGCTTCCTTTCGGGCATTTCAACAGTTTCCTCTTCAATTATGAAGGGTATATCATCAAAAGAATCCGTTGCTTCTGCAGCTTCTTCAGCTTCTTTTTTGTCGGGAATCTTTTCTTCCTGAATTTCAACGGGTCTTGAATAATCAATCTCATTTTCTTCAGGCTCACTTGCAGGCTTGTCAAAATCCACGCTCTGATAAAGAACTCTTCTTCCCGAGTCGATAGTGCCGTCACCGTTCTGCTCGGGAGCAGGCTGAGGCGGAACGGGTGCATACTGGGGCGGGTAGCCGTAGGGCTGAGCAGGATACTGCTGAGGGGGATATTGCTGAATGAATGCCGCATACTGTTCGGGAGTCATCTGAACGGGAATAGGCTGCTGATATCCCGGCTGATACGGTACCTGCTGATAGGGCATAGGCGGCATATAGTAATAAGGCATCTGCACATAAGCATATTGCTGAGGTTGGGGCTGAGGCTGTTGAGGCTGTTCCTTCTGCTCAGGCTTCTCTTTCTTTTCTGCACCCTTTGAGGTGTGCTGCTTGATGACAGGGGCCTTAGGCGGTTCTTTCTTTTCGAAAGCCGAGAAATCAAAATCTCCCGAATTCACATTACCACTGCCGTTAGGTGTGTCGTTGTAAATGTTTTTCATAGTTATTTCCTCTGGTAATAATCAATAAATTCCATAATATCTGCGCCCTCTGACCTTAGCTCAGGGCTGTTTATAAGACAGAGCCGAAGCTCGTTGATTGCATTTGAAGCGGCAACAAAGCGGTTATAATCTCTGCAGCTTACACCTTCTTTATGGCCGTGAAATTCTTTAATATAAAGCTTTTCGCCGTCGGTCACAGCGATATAAATAAGACCGACTTCCTTTTCAGGATCGTCACTTGTAGGTCCTGCCATTCCTGTTACGGCAACACCGTAGTCGGCACCGGAAAGCTTTTTTACGCCCAGAGCCATCTGTGCGGCGACAATATCGCTTACGGCACCGAAGCGGTCAAGGTCGTCCTTTCTGACACCGAGTATTTTTTCTTTTATGTCGTTGGAATATGATACAACGCCGCAGTGAAAAATCTCCGATGAGCCGCTGATGTCGGTTATCCTTTTGGCACAGAGTCCTGCCGTACAGCTTTCTGCAAAGGCAACGGTAAGCTTTTTCTCCTTAAGAAGAGCTACAACAGCCTCTTCAATGCTTTCGCAGTCAATTCCGTATATGTGGTTGCCCAGCCGCTCTCTGATTTTTTCAATAACAGGCTTCATAAGAGCCTCGGCATCTTCCTTGTTTCTGCCTTTTGCAGTTACTCTCAGAAGAGCTTCACCGTTTTTTGCATAAGGGGCAACGGTGGGGTTGCTGCTTTCAAGAAGGTCGCTGACCTTTTCGCTCATAGCACTTTCGCCGAGACCGAAGGTGCGTATTGAATGGGAGAGAATAACGCAGTCAGAAAACCTTTCAAGATACGGCTTTACGCTGTCAAGAAACATAGGCTGCATTTCTCTTGGCGGACCGGGAAGAATAATAATCGTCTTTCCGTCCTTTTCCATAATGGCACCGGGAGCAGTGCCGTTGCAGTTGGGAAGAGTGATGCTTCCTTTTGGAATAAGGGCCTGCTTTTTGTTGCTTTCGGGCATGGGTACACCCTTATATATGAAGTAGCCTTCAATTTCAGAAAGAACAGCTTCATCCATAATAAGCTCACTTTCAAAATATTCGGCACAGACTTCTTTTGTCAAATCGTCAGGTGTGGGGCCGAGGCCTCCCGTAAGAATTACGGCGTCGGCTCTTTTGAAGGCTGCCTCAAGGCAGGCAAGGAGTCTTTCTCTGTTGTCTCCTACTGTGGTCTGATACATAAGAGAGATACCGAGAGAGGCAAGCTCTTTTGAAAGGAACTGAGCGTTGGTGTTGAGAATATCGCCTAAAAGGATTTCTGTGCCTACGCTGATAAGCTCACAATTCAAAATTACCACTCCTTTATGATATATCTGTTATCTAAGTTTAAGTTTAATATTAATCTACGAATTCGTACTTTACATTTTCAATTGCCCGTTCAATCATTTCGCTGAAATCAAAGGCAGATTCTGCACTTTCAATAAGCTCAAGAGTAGGTCTTGTTCGCGGATGCTTGGGTGTGAAAACCGTACAGCAGTCTTCATAGGGAAGAATAGATGTCTCGAAAGCACCGATGTTTCTTGAGATGGTGATGATTTCGTTTTTGTCCATACCGATAAGGGGACGGAAAACAGGAATGTCACTTGCCGCATCTGTGCAGGCAAGGGCACCTAAGGTCTGGGAAGCGACCTGACCTAGACTTTCGCCTGTAACGAGAGCGCCGCAGTTATCCTTTTCTGCAAGACGTACTGCAATTTTCATCATAAGACGTCTCATAATGATTGTGAAAAGCTCTTCGGGGCAGTGCTCCTTGATAGCTTCCTGAATCTCAGTGAAATTGACGACGGCAAAATTGACTCTGCCGCTGTATTTAGCAACGATTGAAACAAGGTCTCTTACCTTCATTTCAGCCTTTTTGCTTGTGTAGGGCGGTGCGGCAAAATGGATAGCATCAAGCTGAAGACCTCTTTTAGCCATCATCCAGCCTGCAACGGGACTGTCAATACCGCCTGAAACAAGAAGTGCAACTCTTCCTGCCGTGCCGACGGGCATACCGCCTGCACCTTTTATCTGATTACCGTGAATGAAGACGTTTTTATCTCTTACCTCAACGGTTACGGTAATATCGGGATTGTGAACATCAACCTTGAGCGAGGGGATGTTTCTTAAAAGATGTGCTCCTACCTCGCGGCAGATTTCGGGAGAGGTGAGAGGAAATTTCTTGTCACTTCTCTTTGCGTTGACCTTGAAGGTCTTCACGCATCTTAAATCGTCACCGAGATATGAAAGGGCAACATCCTTCATTTTTTCCAGGTCTTTTTCAGTAACAGCCGCCTTTGAAAAAGCAACGATACCGAAAACCTTTTTCATAACCTCAACGGCTTCGTCAAAATCCACATCCTCGTCTACGGGCTCGGCAACAATTGTTGACTGGGATTTTGTAAAGGTGAATTTGCCTACAGACCTTAAAAGTCTGCGCTTTATATTTTTAACAAGAACGTCCTCAAAGGTGCTTCTGTTAAGCCCCTTGAGAGCGAGCTCTCCGTTCTTTAAAAGTAATACTTCTTTCATTTGCTACCTCTTATTTTTTCATAATGAGCTTCATAGCCTTGTCGATGGTTTCAAGGAAAAAGTCAAGCTCTTCCTTTCCGGTAAATCTCGAAAGGCTGATACGGAGTGATGAATCAATTATTCTGTCGGAAAGACCCATTGCCGTAAGCACGTGGCTCTTGTGTCCTTTCGCACAGGCAGAGCCCGAGGAAACATATATTCCCGAATCGGAAAGGAAATTGAGAAGTGTTTCACTTCTGTAGCCGGGCAGGGATATATTGACAATATAGGGGAGGGCATCGTCGGGACTGTTGATTTCTATGCCGACTCTTTCTTTAAGCTTTTCGACGAAATAATCACGAAGAGCCGTAATCTTTTCGAGGGAAGAATTTACCGTAAGCTCTTGCACTGCACCCATAAAGCCTGCAATTGCGGGCATAGGCTCGGTGCCGGGACGGATTTCTCTTTCCTGAGAGCCGCCTAAGGCGTTGGGCACAAGTCTTGTTCCTTTTTTTACAAAGAGAGCACCTACACCCTTGGGACCGTGAATTTTATGTGAGCTGACAGTCATAAGGTCAGCGTTCAGCTTCTTTACGTTAAGGGGAATTTTACCGAAGGCCTGAACTGCGTCAATATGAAACAGAGCAGGTGAATTTTTCAGCTTTATAATTCTTGCAATATCTGAAACAGGCTCAATTGTGCCGACCTCATTATTAACTGCCATAATGCTTACAAGAACAGTCTTTTCGTTGATTGCCTCGGTCAGAGCATTCATATCAAGGTGTCCCTTTTCATCGGTACCGATATATATGACCTCGAAGCCTTCATCGGAAAGCTTTTCAAAGGATTTATGCACACTGGGATGCTCAATGGCAGAGGTGACTACACGGTTGCCTTTTCTTTTGCTTCCACGTGCTGCGCCTAAAATGGCAAGGTTGTTGCCTTCGGTGCCGCCGCTTGTGAAAATGATTTCTTCTTTAGTGCAGGAGAGTGCCTTTGCAACAGTCTCTCTTGCCTTGAGAAGCAGACCTTCAGCTTCAATACCTTTTTCGTGAAGAGAAGAGGGATTGCCCCAGCAGTCTTCAAGAGCAGAAAGCATAGCTTCCTTTGCTTTTTCGCATACCTTTGTTGTAGCGCTGTTATCAAGATAAGCGTTCATAGGACATACCTCCTCATTATAATTCAAGCTATTATACTATAATATGAAAAAATATTCAACGGCACATTTGCTAAATAAGGGGATATTTTTGTAAATTTTTCGTAAAATAGTTTTATAAAATACTAATAATATATCAAAGGAGAAAAATTCGGGTATGAAAAGTGACCTTATCAAGAATAAAATAATAGGCGTTCTGTCGGTTCTGAGTGCAGCTCTTCTTGTGCTGTCGGTTATAAACAGTGTGAAGATAAAAAATCTTGAAAGAGAAACGGAAATCAAGAATCAGAAATATCTTTCCGAGCTTTGCGAAAGCCTTGACGAGATTACAACTAATCTGCATAAATGTCTCTATACGGGTACGGGAGATATGCTTCAGAAAAACGGCAGTGACCTTTACCGTGAGGCGAGTATTGCGAAGGTGAGTCTTTCGGGACTCACGGACGAAAGTATGATAACAGATGAGATATATAAATTTTTGTCGCAGGTGGGCGATTATACAATCTATCTTTCCGGCAGGGACAAGCTTGCCTTAAGTGAGGATGAAAGAAAGGGACTCAGAGAGCTGTATCACTATTCACGCAATTTATCCGAAGCCTTTGAAGAGCTTGCCTCGGATTACTATAACGGAGGTGTAGTTTTTTCACAAAAGCTGAGCACTCTTATGCCCGATACAGAGTACGAGCAGATAAGCTTTTCTGAGAGCTTTACCGACACTCAGCAGACAATGGGCGATTATCCGACTCTTTTATATGACGGCCCATTTGCCGATACGGTTCTCAATAAAAAAGCACTGGGAATTACGGGCGATGAAATAACAGCTCAGGAGGCAAGAGAAAAGGCAGGTAAGCTTCTCGGCAGTGAGGGGAAAGCTCTGAAGCAGGAGGCAGACATTGATTCGGCAATAAGTCTTTACTGCTTTTCTAAGGGAGACAGAAGCATAGGCATTACTAAAAAAGGCGGATTTGTCTGCTATCTTACAGGTGAGGATTATGCGGGAGAGGCAACGATAAGCCACAGCGAAGCAGTGAAAAGAGGTAAGGAATATCTGAAAGAAATAGGCTTTAAGGAAAATATGACCGACACCTATTACAGCACCTATGACGGCATCTGTACCGTGAATTACGCTTACGAAAAAGACGGCGTCATATATTATGCCGACCTTATCAAAGTCAGTGTGTCTCTTGAAACGGGGGAAGCCGTAGCCGTTGACAGCAGCGGATATCTTATGAACCATACGAAAAGAACCTATCCGGAAAAAATCTTATCTGCAAAGGAGTGCAGAAAATCTGTTTCGCCATCTCTTAAGGTCATATCAACCCGTCAGGCAGTCATTCCTCTTGAAACGGGAAAAGAGGCTTTCTGCTATGAGTTTCACTGTAAGGATGAAGAGGGTCAGGAAGCACTTATTTATGTTGATATGTTGACAGCTCAGGAAAAGGACATAATGTTGCTTTTATACAGCGATGACGGAGTTCTTACTAAATAAAGGAGAAACACCGCTCAACTTAAAACAAACCTTAAAAATATTGTTAACACGAGGTTAACAATCGCTTTAAGCCATTGAAATTTTTAAACAGAAAGATTATTATTGTTGTGTAATTTAACGAAAGTTTTTTCATTTTCATAGTTACCTCAATCAAATTCCCAAGCAAAAGGGCTCCGAGAAAATCGGAGCCCTTTTGCATTTCCTTATCGCATAATTATTTATTGTTTAATAGGGGTTATTGAATTTTTATACTTATCTCGCCACTGCCTAGAGCTATTCTTTCACCCTTATGGTTACGGACGATAAGACGGCACATTTCATCGGTGTCCTCTGCTACGGCATTGTAGCTTCCGTCAGATGAAATAACTGTAATCTCCTGACCTAAAAAGAAAAGCTTTTCTCTGTATTTCTGCAGGAATTTTTTTTCGGGGAGAAGCTCATAATAATACATAAATCTGTTGATGATTTCCGCTATGAGCTCATTCTTGAAATCTGCAGTGCTTTCGGTGAGGGCACCTGCAATGCTTCTGATGTCTTCGGGAAAGTCCCCCTCAGGCAGTGAAAGATTTACACCGATTCCTACTACGGCATAGTCGATTTTGCCGTTTTTGAAGGCACCTTCCGTAAGTATTCCCGCAACCTTTCTTCCGCCGGCATAAATATCGTTGACCCATTTGATTTTATTTTCTACGGAGACTACCTTTTCTATAGCCTCGGAGACAGCAACAGCACAAAGGGGAGTAAGGAGAGGGCATTGCTCTGCAGCTAAATCGGGGTGAAGAAGAAGACTCATATATATGCCTGTTCCGTCGGGAGAAAAAAAGCTTCTTCCCATTCTGCCTCTGCCTTTTGTCTGGCTGTCGGCAACGCAGAGAAGGGTTTTATTCTTTTCAATAAGGGCAAGACTTTTAACCTCGTCGTTGGTGGATGAGGTTTCTTTGAGGGTTATTATGCTGATATTTTTGTTTTTTTCATTGAGAAAGCTCTTTATCAGCTCTTTATCGGCGGCAGATTTTCCTGTATTCACAAGGTACCTCTTTTTTATAAATTTTCATTATTTTGCATAGACATTCTACCACTTGTACGGCTTAAAATGCAAGAGGGGCAGTGTTTTAAGAAAAAAACAGGGGAAATTAATTAAGATTTCTTTGCAAGACTTGACAAAAAGGTGTCAAATATATTAATATATTAAAGACACTTGTGGATAATGAATAAATTAAATTCATATTTATTCATTTTAAATGAGGCGAATCCCGGGCTTAGCTCAGGAAAAATAATTTTTACGGAGGAATATTTATGAAAAAAATTCTCGCAGTTCTTCTTGCAGCTCTTATGCTTTGCACACTTGCAGCATGCGGCGGCGGTGAAGGATCAACAACAGCAATGACAATGGGTACAGGCGGTACACAGGGTACATACTACGCATACGGCGGTATCCTCGGTAACCAGCTTAAAGCAGCTACAGGTATCACAGTAAATGTTGTTTCAACAGACGGTTCAAAGGCAAACATTCTCGGTATCGACACAGGCAACTATCAGCTTGGTACCGTTCAGTCAGACGTTATGGCTTATGCATGGGCAGGCTCACGTACTTTCGAAACCGAAGGTGCTCTTGAATCCTTCCGTGTTATCGGCGGCCTCTATGCAGAAGCAGTTCAGTTAATCACAATGGATCCCGAAATCAAGACCGTTGCTGACCTTAAGGGCAAGAAGGTTTCTATCGGTGCTGCAGGCTCAGGCGTTTACTTCAACGCTGTTGACGTTCTCGCTGCTGCAGGTCTTACGGAAGAAGACATTCAGCCTCAGTATCAGTCATTCGGCGATTCAGCTGATGCTCTCAAGGATAAGAAGATCGACGCTGCATTCATCGTTGCTGGTGCTCCCACTCCCGCTATTCAGGAGCTTTGCACATCAGCTGATGCATACCTTGTTCCCATCGACGGCGACATCGCTGACAAGCTTATGGAATCTTCACCCTATTACACAGCTTATGAAATTCCCGCTGACACATACGACGGTCAGACAGAAGCTGTTACAACAGTTACAGTTAAGGCTACTCTTATCGTAAGCGCATCTGCTTCAGAAGAAGATGTTTACAACATCACAAAGGGTATCTTCGATAACATCGATGCTATCACAGCTGCACACGCAAAGGGCGCTGAGCTTTCAATTGAAAACGCAACAAGCGGTATGACCGCTCCCTTCCACGCAGGTGCTGCTAAGTACTTTGCAGAAAAAGGCGTTACCGTTGAAACAAAATAATTGACCTTTTATCTGAAACTTATCGGCTGCAGTCGAAACAACTGCAGCCTGTTTTTTCTAAAATTTTAGCAAAATAAAGGAGGCAATTATGGGACTTTTCAAGAAAAAGAATTCCGAAGCATCAGAAGTAATGCCGGAAAATATGAATCTTGATGATGTTATGAAAAAGTTCGACCGTGAATCAAACACACGTGTATGGACCGGTACGCCCAGAATAGTTATAAACTGTATTCTTGCGGCCTTTGCGGTTTTCTGCATTTATGTCACACTGTTTGCTACATGGCTTGACGAATTGAGACTGGCATCATTTATGGCATTCATTATGCTTATCGGTTATCTGGTGTTTCCTGTTAAAAAAGGTGTTCAGAAAGCCAATCACATTCCATGGTATGATTTTATTTTTATGATTGCGGGCACAGGCTCGTTTTTATATTACGCACTCAATGCGTCAGAAATTGTTGCAAGATTCAAAATTACAACCCCCGAGGTTATTATCGGTATTGTCGGTATTATCTGCCTTGCCGAGCTTTGCCGCAGAAGTGTAGGTCTGCCTATTCTTATTGTGGCGGGAGTTCTGCTTGTCTATGCTCTTATATGGGGCTCAACCAATCCCGATATGTTCGCACGTATTACGGAAAATGTAAGAGTTCTCTTCTATTCTAAGGAAGGTATTCTTTCAACTCCCGTAAACGTATGTTCAAAATATATTGCAATGTTCATTATTTTCGGTGCTTTCCTCGAAAGAACCGGCATTGCAGATTTCTTTATCAACATTTCAAATGCACTCGTAGGCCGTTTCTCAGGCGGTCCTGCTAAGGTTGCAGTTGTTGCCTCAGCTATGGAAGGTATGGTTTCAGGTTCATCTGTTGCCAATACCGTAGGCTCAGGCGCTGTTACAATTCCCCTTATGAAGCGTACAGGCTATAAGCCTGAATTTGCCGCTGCAGCTGAAGCGGCTGCATCAACGGGCGGACAGATTATGCCTCCTATTATGGGTGCTGCTGCTTTCCTTATGGCTGAAACAGTGGGTGTTCCTTATTCAAATATCGTTGTCAAGGCTATTCTTCCCGCAGTTCTTTATTTCGCAGGCGTGTTCATTGCCGTTCACCTTGAAGCAAAGAAGGAAGGACTCAAGGGCCTTACTAAAGAAGAGTTACCCAGACTTAACCCCCTGCTTAAGCAGAGTTATCTTCTCTTCCCCCTGCTTCTCCTTATCTACCTTGTAGGTACAAGCACACGTTCAATCGCTTATGCAGCTGCAATCGCAATCGTTGCTGCAATTGTAGTGAGCCTTTTCAACAAGGAACACAGAATCACACCCAAACGCTTCTTTGAGGCTCTCGCTGCCGGCGGTCAGGGAATGATTACCGTTGCTGCAGCCTGCGGTGTTGCAGGTATTATTGCAGGTATTATCGGTGTTACCGGTCTTGCATATACTCTCTTCAACGGCATTGTTGCTATTGCAGGTAATCAGGTTATTATCGCGCTGTTCCTTACAATGCTTTGCTGTATTGTTCTCGGTATGGGTGTTCCCACAACGGCTAACTACTGTATTATGGCTGCTACCTGTGCTCCCATTCTTGTACAGATGGGTGTTCCCATGATAGCTGCTCACTTCTTTGTATTCTATTTCGGTATCGTTGCCGACCTTACACCTCCTGTTGCTCTTGCCGCCTATGCAGGTGCCGCAATTGCACAGGCAAATCCCATGAAGACTGCATTCACGGCTACAAAGCTTGCTATAGGCGCATTCATTGTTCCTTATGTATTTGCTCTTAATCCTGCAATGCTCTTTATTGATACAGATATCTGGGAGGTTATTCTCATCTGTATTACCTCTTTCGTAGGTATTTTTGCTGTATCGTCTTCTCTTCAGGGATATTTCCTTTGCCGAATGTCCTGGCCGGAAAGAATTATGAGTATTATCGGCGGTCTGCTTCTTATTTATCCCGGTATTGTTACCGACGCTATCGGTCTTGGTATTATTCTTGTGGTTGTTGTTATTCAGAATATATCCAAGAAGAAGCACAGCGGCCCGTCAGCTCCTCTTACGGAAGCATCCGATGCCGCATAAAAGATAAGATGATATTATTTCCCACAGAAGTTACCCCGGATTTTGCAGGGTGCGCTTCTGTGGGAATGCTTTTATTCACGAAATATTTACCAGATTATTATTTCTTTCTATTGACAAAAAGATGAAAACCGAGTAAATTATAAGTAATCTTTTACTATGTATCAGTATATATATTAACATAAAAGGAGAATGCTTTATGAAAAAAGAGATAAAAATTGCTGTTGCCGTAGTTCTCAGCATCTGGTTTTTTGTAATGGGCTTTGAACTCGGTATCTACAAGGAAAGAAAAGCAAATATGGAAACATCACAGGAGGTTGTAAATACCGTAACACCTACTACTCAGCAGGCTGCTTCTACAACAACCCCCACAACCGTACCTACAACGGCACCTACTACCGTGCCCACTACTGTTGCTCCCACCTCCGAACCCACTGATGTTGTTCCTGTTGTACCTCAGAGCACAACCGCCGCTGCCGACTCGGGAAATTTATCAAAGCAGCAGATAATTGAAAAAGCCAATGAATATGTATCAGCTCTTAAATCAGAGCAGAATATAAAGGCTCATAAATCTGAAAACATCGTAGTTAACGTTACTGACTGTTCAGTTCCTTCAGCTGTTGATCTTATCAACGACATTATTGAAGGCATTGCAGGCTCAGAGGAAATAGATTATGTATTCACTGACGGCAAGACAGCTAACGGTGAAACAATGTTTGCTCTTGTTCCTCCCATAAATAAGGATTTTGTACTTACTGATGCAGGCGTTGCTTCTGCAAAGGCAGAAAAGGTCGGCACAGACACGGTTTACACAATCGTTCTTGTTGAAGAAAGCACAACAGGTGATTCACCTGTTCCTGCACATAACTCAACAGCAATCGGTTATCTCGATTTAACATCACTTGACCTTCCCGGCGTAACAATCAAAAAGGCCGATATGAAATATCCCGGCTCTACAGTTACAATTACCGTAAATGCTGAAGGCAAGGTTACAGCTCTTACAAACTATATGCCTATGACCGGCTTCGGCGAGGCACAGATTACTTTCTTCTCAGGTAACGCTTCCTTTGAAGGTCACCTTGATGAAAAGTGGACATTTACTTATTAATCAAAAAATGAACGGCTGTTTCCGTAACAGCCGTTTTCTTATTTACATATGTAGTGTTGTTTTTTTGAGTTAAGACCGGAGATATTATTTTTCAAATACCTTTTTAAAAAGCTCGAGTCCGGATATTTCCATTACCTTACTGCTGATGTGTGAGCATGCAGTTCCGAGTATTTTGTTTCCGACACTCATAAAGTGTGCGTCTGTACCGAATACCATATCGCTCTTTTTGTGCTTCATACCGTTTATGATGAGCTTTGTCATTCTTTCGCAGTCGGTGCTTATAAGATTAATTGCCTTCTGTGCCGTACCTTCAACGGTAACACCCTGATTGCAGAAAATATTGGTTTTTGTAAAGCCCGGGCAGACAAGACCCACATAGCAGTCGTGTCTGTGTTCTTCGCGAAAAGCATCGGTCAGGCTTTTAAGCGCCGCCTTACTTGCCGAATAAACCGATGTGCCTGCAAGAGAGCAGAGTGCAGCAGAGGAAGCGATGTTGACTATTGCCGCTGAGTCGGATTCAAGTATAAGGTGCATAAGTGCCTTCATCGAGTAAACGCAGGAATAAAAGTTTATCTGCATAGCCTTATCAATTTCTTCGACGGAGTAGTTGTCGAATTTGTCGAATTTCGGAAGAATGCCTGCATTGTTTATAAGTATATCGGGCTTAAGATTGTCTTTTTCTGCCCTTTCGGCAAAGTCTTCCCAGTTTTCTTTAACGGATACGTCAAAGGTGTAGTAAGAAAAGGCTGAGCTGTAGCTGCCGAGGCTTTCCCTGAAAAGCTCAAGTCTTTCTTTATTTCTTGCTATGCCTATTACCTTGCAGGAATGCTCTTTTATCAGTTTTTCGGTAATATTCTTTCCTATACCGCTGGATGCACCTGTAATTATTACGGTTTTTCCCTCAAACCAACACTTCTTCATTTTATCATCTCTTTTAATTTGTTGTTTCAGAAATTATATATCTGATATTATGAAACAATACTGCGTAAAGTTGAACAAAAAGTGAACTGGGTGCAGATTAAATGAAAAAGGGCAAAATATAATTCAAAGATAGTTTTTAAATATTGACAAAAGGAGAAAATTCATTTATAATCTATTTGTATAAGTGTCTAAGGACATAAAATATTCATAAACCGGAGGAATTTAATTATGAAAAAAGCATTATCAGTTATTCTTGCTGTTATTCTTATGTTCTCAACATTAAGCGTAATGTCATTCGCAGAAGATGCAGCACAGACAGAAGACATGGTTACAGTTAAGTTTTATTGGGACGCAGCTGATATAGGCGGCGAGGCTAAAAACGTTGTTAAAATTGCTGAAAATGATAACCTCGTTGAGTATTTCTCTGCTTACGGTTATCCCGATACACCCGTAAAGGAATCAACAGAAACAACAAAGTACACCTTCAAGTATTGGGAAGAGTACAGACTCGGTACTGACGGCAAGTGGTTCGCTACAGGTAACCAGGGCTACTCAGGCACACTTAAGCTTCCCGAGGATGCAAAGAACGGTGACGAGGTTGTTTTCGTAGCAGTATTCTATGAAGAGGAAATTACAGAAAACGTATCTTTCTGGGCATTAATCGCTTCTATCTTTGCAAGATTTAATGAAATCTTCAAGTACTTCGCAAAGGTTTTTGAAGGCGTAGTTGATTTCTGATAAGCAAACAATATGACACCTGTCCCGTGGGCAGGTGTTTTTTTACTTTTGCATAGTATTTTTTTCGTTGACAAATAATTATATAAATGGTATATTAATTTAAATATCACTATTATTCTCTATTAATGAAAGAGGTAGGCAAATGAGCGTTTATACAAAGGAAGATATAATCCGTATTACGAAGGAAGAAAAGGTAAACTTTATTGATTTACAGTTTACCGATATTCTCGGAACACTTAAAAGTGTTTCCATAACTACAAGTCAGCTTGAAAAGGCGCTTGATAACCGTTGTATGTTTGACGGTTCATCAATTGACGGCTTCGTAAGAATTGAAGAAAGCGATATGTGTCTTCACCCTGACCTTGATTCTTTTGTTATTCTTCCCTGGGATGAAAATGCAGGTAAAACAGCAAGACTTATCTGTGATGTTTATAATTCCGACGGAACTCCCTTTGAGGGCGATCCCCGTTATGTGCTTCGCCGTGCTATAAAGAGAGCTGCCGATATGGGCTACACCTGTAATATCGGCCCCGAATGCGAATTCTTCCTTTTCCATCTTGACGAGCACGATAAGCCCACAACAAGAAGCTATGATATGGGAGGATATTTCGATTTAGGTCCCGTTGACCGTGGCGAAGGCTGCCGCAGAGATATTTGTCTCTGCCTTGAAAAGATGGGCTTTGAGGTTGAAGCCTCACATCACGAAAACGCACCTGCACAGCACGAAATTGATTTCAAATATGACGAGATTCTTAGAACTGCGGACAACGTTATGACCTTCAAGTATGTTGTTAAAAATCTTGCAAATCAGCACGGCCTTTACGCTACCTTTATGCCTAAGCCTATTTACGGTATCTGCGGCTCGGGTATGCATATCAATATTTCTCTTTTCAACGGAAACAAGAATGCTTTCTGTGATGAAAATGATGAAAGAGGTCTCAGCGAGGTTGCATATAACTTTATTGCAGGCGTAATGGACCACATCAAGTCTATTACAGTCTTAACAAACCCCATAGTTAATTCATACAAGAGACTTGTTCCCGGCTATGAAGCTCCCGTATATATTGCCTGGTCTGCAAAGAACAGAAGTCCTCTTATCCGTATTCCGACAGCAAGAGGAACGGGCACAAGAATTGAGCTTCGCAACCCTGACCCTGCAGCTAACCCCTATCTTGTTATGGCTGCTATTCTTCAGGCAGGTCTTGACGGTGTAGAAAAGAAAATGACACCTCCTGCTCCCGAAGATTCCAATATCTTTAATCTTACAAAAGACGAAAGAAGAGAAGCTGATATTCATTCTCTTCCCAAGACTCTTTACGATGCGCTCAGAGAATTCAGAAAGAGCGAATTTGCCAAAGAGGCAGTAGGTGAGCATGTATGGAAGAAGTATATCGCCGCAAAGGAAGAAGAGTGGCGTGAGTACAGCACAAGAGTTTCTCAGTGGGAGATTGACAAGTATCTCGGTAAATACTAAAAATCTTAAAAAGAAAAAGGGCAATGGCTTTCTGCGTTGCCCTATTTTAACCGAAAGGTGTAAAAAGATGGAATATAAAATTAATCCAATGGCGTTTGCGGGGATTTTTCCCGTACCCAATACATTGGTTGACGATAATATAAGACTTGCAAGCGTTGTTCAGCTGAAGGTCCTTTTATATATGCTCAGACATAACGGAGAAGCTGACCTTTGCAGTGAAAAGATTTCCGAGGCTCTTTCAATTGATAAAGACGATGTGAATGATGCAATGATTTTCTGGAACGAAAGAGGCTTGCTAGTAAAAGACGGCCAGCAGGTCAAAGCTCCCGTAACGGCAGAAACCTATGCGGAAAAAGAAGATAAAGGTGGCATTCCCGAGCCTAAGCCCGAACCGAAAAAGGTTGCAGATATTCCTATTTCAAGACCTACTCATGAGCAGATTGCCGTAAGACTTAAAGAAAGCGAGGAAATTGCAGCTCTCTTTCAGGAGGCTCAGACAGCTTTGGGTAAGACTGTAGGATATGACGGTCAGTCTGTTCTTCTTATGATGCACGACAGCTACGGACTTCCCGTCGAGGTAATTCTTATGGCAATTGAATATGCCGTTTCGCAGAAAAAGACAAGCTATACCAGTATATCCCGTATAGGCAAGAGATGGAGTGAGCTGGAAATTGACACTCTTGAAGGTGCGATGGAATATATTGAAGAGCATAATATTGTTGACGAAACCTGGAATAAGCTTCGCAGTATGACAGAGATTACTAACCGCAACCCCACTGAAAAGCAGAGAAAGTATCTGACAGCCTGGGTTAAGGAATACGGCTACAATGAAGAGATTATCTATTATGCCTATGAGGAATGTATTGACCGTACGGGTAAGATGAGTATGCCTTATATGGATAAGATAATCCGCACCTGGCACGAAAAGGGTGTCAAGACCGTAAGCGACATTCAGAATGAAAGAATTAAATGGGAGGCAGAGAAGGAAAAACGCTTTGCGCCTAAAGGTAAAAAAGAAGAAAAGAAAAAGAGCGATGCATCTTATGATATTGATGCATATATGGAAAAAGCTCTTAACCTTAATTACGTAAAAAACGGTGGTGACAATAATGGCATATAAAAGAAGTGTCTATCAGAGAGCCAAGGAAATTCTTGACGAAAGAAGACAGAGGGCAGAGGCAGAGGCGGAATTCCGTCACTCTGAAGCTATAATGAAATGTCCCGAGCTTCTTGAGGTCGAAAGAGAAATGGCACAGTGCGGTGCTGATGTGGTAAAGGCAGTAGGCTTAGGCGGTGATGTTGCCGAGTATGTTCGCTCACTTGCCGTTAAAAACCTTGCTGCACAGGATAAAAGAAAGGCACTGCTTAAAGGTGTCGGTCTCCCCGAGGATTATCTTGAGGTAAAGTATAACTGCATCGTCTGTAAGGATACAGGCTCACATGACGGCTATTACTGTCCCTGTTATAAAAAGCTCATAAGAGATGTGGCAAGAGAAGCTCTTGATTCAAACTCACCTATTAAAAAATGCAGTTTTGATAATTTCAGAACTCAGTATTATCCCGATGTTACCGACGCAGAGCTTAAGGTCAATCAGAAGGACCATATGGTTCAGGTATATAATTTCTGTAAGGCATACGCAGAGGACTTCTCTCTTAATTCAAAGGGAATTATAATGGTCGGAAAAACAGGCCTCGGCAAGACACACCTTTCTCTTGCGATTGCCAACAAGGTTCTCGAAAAGGGCTATGATGTTTACTATGACAGCATACAGAATATAATGGATAAGCTTGAAAGAGAGCATTTCGGAAGACTGCCCTCTGACGAAAGCATAAAGGATGACATTCTCAGCTGTGACCTTCTTATTATTGATGACCTTGGTGTTGAATTTGTAACGCAGTTTACAATCAGTGAGCTTCATAATATTATCAATACAAGATTGCTGCGTTCTCTGCCCACTATTATCAGCACAAATCTTGAGCTTCACGAGCTCGAAGAAAAATATACTCAGAGAATTGCATCAAGAATTATGGGCAGCTGTTACCCGGTACGCTTCTGCGGAAAAGATATAAGACAGCTTAAATGATAAAAGGAAAAGCAGGAAGCGAAAGAGCCTCCTGCTTTTCATATATGTGGTGGAGTGTAGAAAGAAGTGTTCAGTTAAGCTTGGTTTCATCGGGTTCTTCCGTTGGCGGAGACTCTTTTCCCTCGACCTCTTCGCGAGGGATAACAAGGGCGATAACCGATGAGTGAGTTATAAACATTGTGGTGGCATAAGCGTAGTCCTCTATTTTATCGTAAAGTCTGCCTGCGCTTAAGGTGCCGTCATAAACGGTATAAACACTGTTGGCAACATACCCTACGGTATCAATAAAAGGAAGCTCAGCTACAATAGCCTCGCCGTCATGAGAATTGTTATATTCTTTTCTTATTTTAAACATTTTGCCTACCTTAAAAGGCTTTAAGCCGTAATAGTTTTTAACTCCCGTAACAGTAATGAAAAAGCTTTCCATAGTCATCATCCTTTCTTAGTACACCCTGAGTATAACATAAAGAAAGTCCGTATATTTGGAGTTTGATGTTTTGGGAAGAAAAAATATTCAAGATAAGATATTTTGAACTTTTTTGTTTAAAACACTTGATAAAATCAATCGGTTTTAGTATAATCGTTAATGCACAAATGAATATGCTGGAATAGCTCAGTTGGTAGAGCAGCGCATTCGTAATGCGCAGGTCGCGTGTTCGAGTCACGTTTCCAGCTCCAGAGAGAAACCCTTGTGGCATAAGGCCTCAGGGGTTTTATTCTTTTCTCTGACTTGCCCTCATAAATACGGTTTGGCGTTTATTTGGCGCTTATTGTGCAAAATTCAGACGTTTTTATATGAAAAAATAACCTCTTTCCTTTTGTCCGGGAGAGAGGTCTGTTTGTTATTGGTTTTCACTCATCAGAGAAATTGAGCGTGAAGTTATCTTTTTATATTTTTGATATTTAATAAATTGATTCGGTTCCTTATCGTTGAAGGATTTTACACCGTAGGACACAGGAGCATATATGTTGCTATTGACACTTTCCTTTCTGAGAAACAGATGTAAATAATGTGCTTCGTGTTCTTTGTATAGCACAAAGTCAGCTTTGATAATTGTTTTTGGATTGACAACATCAGGATTAAAACCGATAAGCGTTCCGTTTAACATAATATCGTAAATTTCATTGAAATACAACAAGCGTTCTTTGATTTTTTCGTATTCTGCTAAATTGTGCCGTTTTAAAGCTTTAACCGTTATTTGCTTAGCAAGTATCTTATCATAACCGGCTTTACCTAAGTAGCGTTTATCGTAATCATAGATATGCTGAATTCCCAATAAATGGCAAAACTGTTCTCTATAAAATGCTACATTAACAGGTATGTTGTTTGATACCTCATAATGAAATATCTTATTGCACAAATTTGTTTCGTACACTTCCAATAGTCTTAATAAATCAATTTTTGACAATTTTATCAGTCCTTATAAAAAAAGTGGGCTACAGTGAAAACTACAGCCCACATCTTTAACGATGAATAGCAGCTCAGTTTCCCTACCCTGAGCAGGTCAACTCCGATGTATGTTTAAATTCCCCTAACGGAAGGGACAGCACGGCTATTCTTACGCACTGCGAGGAATTTCACCTACAATTTTAGTATATCCAAAAGTTGCGCATTGTCAACACATTTTGTGTAACTTTGTGCAATTTAACGAAACGCCGTGAAAACTCATAGCACTTTATGAGGGCGTTATGCTTCTTTCTCGCCCTCATCCTGCATAGCTTCATCGATAGCACGGTTGATAAAGCCGTTTATACTTTCGCCTTTGCTTGCGGCGTATTCTCTGATGATGTCGCGTTTACCTTTTTTTACTTGTAACGCTATACGGTCATATGCTTTCGCGTTATATTTATTCTTTGCTTTTGTACTTGCATTTCCTGTACTTTCTGCCATTTCATATACCTCTTTCTGTATGATTAAAAATTTAATAGAAATTCTTCTACTCCCATCATAATAATTATAGCAGAAAATATCTACGTGTGCAAGTATAAATGTATACAAATATACGTGTGCAAGTTTGTATATATTGCCTATTGAAATATACGTGTGCACGTAGTATAATGTAATCACAAGGTTAAGGAAAGGCAATACGGTGGAAACAAGCCTGATACTAATGCGAACTGTACAGCAGACACTATCCCGTAAGCCCTCATAATTAGCCAAATATAAAACAAAGGAGTAAAAACAATGACTACAAACGAACTCACAACCAAAATCAGAGAGCTTAAGGAGCTGCAAGCCCTCATTGATGAAGCAACAGCTGAGGCTGATGCAATCAAAGATGAATTAAAGGCACATATGACCTCTGAGGGCAAGGAAGAAATGACAGTTGATGTGTATAAGGTCAGATACACAGTGGTTAAAAGCAGCCGTTTTGACTCAACAGCTTTCAAAAAGACACACGGAGATTTATATGAACAGTACAGTAAGCAGACCGAAACACGCCGTTTCAGCGTGGCATAAAGAAAAGCCTTTGTATCTCCACCGACCAAAGCGAAATACAAGAGGCTAAATCCAACCCTATCAAGAGAGGGTAAATTCATTATATAATGCCCTCTCTTTTTTGTCAAGAAAAGGAGATAATATAAATGTCTGAAAACAAGGTAAAAAACGAAAAATACACTATAAATGGCAAAGAATTTGATATTATAGGCTATGTTTCACCGAACGCCTGTGATAAAGGTGCAAGAGTGGAGAAAGATTATCCCGGTGCCGTACCGCTTTTGAATATTAAAATGATGTCAGACTTTAAATGGCAATATTTATCTCTTATGAGCCGAATTGAAGGTCCTGAAGGCTATGAGAGCAGAGGTGAAGATGTACCGGCAGTTATTGAGAAGATAAAACAGTGGCTCAGAGAACATATTGAGTGTATTACAGATCTTAAGCCTGATGAGCAAGAAAAACTTAATGCAATTTTATATAAGGAGTGTGCAATATGAAGCAATACGAAGATGAACGGCTTTATGCACGGTTTAATCAGCTTTTTGTTCAGCTCGATTCAGTTGATACAGCGGAGCTTATCGGAGTAATGACGGCTATGCTAAGAGCTGATAAATATAATAAAGCATTAAAAGTTTCGCATCTCACAGTGTTAAAAGGATAATCGACCACCGACCAAAGCATAAACCGCCATATTTAACCAACCACAGGATATATAAGAGCAGACAATGAGCATATGTTTGCTCTTTTCTTTGTCAAATTTGCCCTCATAGACCTTTTGAATGTTTTTATAATGACTTTTCATTTGCAATTTTCTCTCGCTTCGTTCTCGGTTCGATTTGATGTTTTCTCGGAGTTCGTTCGGAGTTCGATTTGCTTTTCCTCGCGCGCGCACGCGTGAGAGATGTCAGGTTTTGTCAGGTTGTTTTTACCGTTTATGAGGGCGCATATGTCCTAAACTTAATACTGTTAAGAGCCGTTTAAAGGACTTTCCGCCCTGTTTTACGCTCTCTTTTTATCGTGTTACATAACATCTGTCGAGAGAGTGAAAAATACATTTTTCTCTTGCTTCATTCTTGGTTCGATTTGCTTTTCCTCGCGCGCGTGCGCGTGAAAGAGGTCAAGTTTTGTCAAGTTGTTTTATACCGTTTATGAGGGCTGTTATGTCCTAAACTTAATACTGTTAAGAGCCGTTTAAAGGGCTTTCACGCCCTCTTTTATGCTCTTTTTTATCGTGTCCGCATAACGCCTGTTGAAAAAGGCGAAAAATGAAATTTTCTCTCAGTTCGATTCTACATTTGCCCTCATAAGCTGTATAAACTTTTCTATGCCCTTGGGCGTAATGAGTACCTGAATACCGCTGTGACCGTTTCTGTCGCTGTAAAACTGCTTATGCTTACATAATTCCTGGTCAAGGCTTCTTGTATATGCTCGTATATCTCCGTAATTGTCACGGTAGATATAACCTGATTTCATAAGCTCATTAATAAGCCTGTTCCTCGGTACTCCTATCAGCTTTGCGGCATCTGTGAAATTGACTGACTTACCGTGAGCGATAACGTTATCATAATATTCTGCCTTAGGCTTCATAACGGTGTTTTCCTCTATGAGGGCAGTATTAATGGCTTTAACAGAATCAAGCTGTTTTTGTGCAAATTGCAAAGCTCTGCTCATAATATATTCGGGAGAGTTCCATTTCTTTTCAAGTTCGATAAAATACTGTCTTGCCTGTTTGCCCTCAGAACTTCTTTGAAGCATACATATCTCTTTTGACATTTCTATTGTTAGCTGATATTCTGTTTTAGGTCTGCCGCCTGTACTTTCACTCAAAAATGAGTAAAAGTCTTTTCCATCTTCAAAACCATATTCACACATTCTCGGAAACCAATCTGTAAACGCTGTTTTTACATTCAAAAACTGATGCAATTCTCTTGCTGATACTGTCGGTCTGTCATTGTCATAATTAACTGCTATTAAATCATACATAGTATTAACCTCTTTTTATCTTTTTGTGCTGTGTTTCGTTCTAAAACTTTACACATTTTCAAGTCTTGTAAAAGCTGATATATAAATCAGCTCAAATTTATCCTTTTGAGTTTATGAGGGCGTAACTTTTTGCACCTCTTTTACATACTTGAAGTATAAATATCCGTATTTTGTGCTTTTAATTTCAACTAATTTATAGCCTTTAGGCGCTTGAGGCGGGCTTTTCTCGCTGTAAATGCGCTTAACTTCGGCTATATCTTCCTTTTCGGGTGTTCTTGCGTTGCGTGTCTGCTTCCATCGGTGACCGCCCTGCTCAGGTGTCCAATGGTCAAAGAGATAATTTGCAAGCCCTGTATAGTCACAGCCATAATCAACACCACCGTAATAGTTATGCTCTCGCAGATTCTCTACAGAAATAATAGATCCGTATATCCACTGTTTATTGATAATATCTGCAGGTATGCCCTCAGAAAGCATATGTACATGAATACGGCGTGTGTTTTTACCTCTGCCCAGGTATATGAAGATAACGGCATCAGGGCAAGCGTACTTTAACCGGCGTACAAATAAATCTCTTATATGCTTTGCTTCATCAAAAGTATGTACCTCATTTTCATTGTCGAAGGTAAGTGTACTGTATAAAGAGCCGGGAGAAAAGTTTTCATTGACAAGACGGGCGTGTTTACGCCTGGATATGCCTAATTTGTGCTGTTCTCGCTCTTCTTCGGTATTAAATCTTAAGCGTGGCTTTGCCGTTATATCGTTCTTTGCTCTGTCAGATATGCTGTATATCTCCTGTTCGCATACAACGCCTGAAAAGGTTCTTTTCTTTACTCTTTTTCGCATTTCATCAAATCTCCGTCTGAATACTCATATAAGGCGGTAAATTTGACATACAGACTATCTTGTGTTATACTATGTACACTCACATCTTACCGCCTTAGGGCGTGCCTTACATAAGTTCGCAGCTTATGTGGGGCGTTTTTTATTTTAGATTACTTTTCTTATGCCCTCATGAGTTTCTTTTTGACTTAATGAGGGCGTATTCAGCATTTCAAAGAGGCGGTCAAGGTTTATAAGCCTTTTATTACCCACTCTTACAACAGGGATTTCACCTCTGTTAACTGCTGCTCTTAATGCCCTCAGAGTGTAAGCTGTAGCAGGATCAGCCTTTTTCAGCTCTGCATATGCTTCCGGGAGAGTTCTCATTCGTGGCACAGACATATTAACCCGCCTTTCTGCTTGCAGAGATACTGTCAATAATGGCAAGTATCTTTATTTTTTCATCTTCGGGCAGTTCGTGACGGAGTTTTCTTGTCAATGTCATATCGCACACACCAAGTTTTTCGGCAATTTGCCAAAGGCGAACACCATTTTCTTTTGCTTTGATTCTGATTTCCTGATTATTCATTGTTTTACACCTCTTAAATTTAATATTGACAACAACAACACATAATGATATACTTGTGTTGCTGTCGTTTGTGTCACTAACATTATAATGCACAAAAATGTTGAAGTCAATACAAAACGAAGCACAAAATCTAAATTCAACAAATATATGCAAGGGCGTGCTTTTTTATGACAACAATTGAAAGTTTTTCAACAAAATTGAAAAAATTAAGGGAAGAAAAAGGATTAAATCAATCTGACTTAGGTGAGGCTTTGGGGGTGTCCAGGGGAAGTATCAGCTTTTATGAAAAAGCAGAGCGCATACCTGATATTGATTTTTTAGTGAAAACGGCAAAATTTTTTGACGTTCCTGTTGATTATCTATTAGGACTAAGTACTGTATCTGAAAAAGATGTCGATACTGATTTGAAAGCTGTTAGTGATTATATCGGTTTGGATTTTCAAATAGTAGAGATGTTGCATTTTTCTACATTAGGCAGAAAATGCGACAATACCGGCAAGCCTAAAGAAGATGATTTTATTTTATTTATAAAAGAATTTTTAGGAGATTATAGTGAATTTTTAAATACAGATGTTTGGGCGTATGATTCGGACAATATTCCTTCCTTGGCTCTTCATTATTTGTATTTGTTACAGGATTATAATAGCTTTTTAGATTATAGATTCGAACAAAAAGGCTTTTCTCTTGATGAAATCCCCGCGGATAATGTAGATAAATATTTACTGCATTTATATGAGATGAAGAGCCTATCAGATGAAAAGTGTAAAGTAATCGATGAAGCCTACAAAAACATATTTGAGAGCTTGAAACGCTTGATAGAAAACTATTGTTTTAATGAACGTGCAAAGTCTTTTTGTAGCAAACAAAAAATAGAAAAATATATTAATCTTCTTTATTGTGTAAAAGAAGGTAAAGAAATAACAGATGAACTGCTTTTTAATTTAGATTTAATTTAAGAGGTGATTCGAATGCCAACGATAGCGAAGCGGAATGACACATATAAAATAACCGTTTCAGCCGGTTATGATATAAACGGTAAACAGATACGCCGATATATGACCTGGAGACCGCCCTCATCAATGACTTTGAAACAGGCAGAAAAAGAGGTTAAAAGGCAAGCGGTACTCTTTGAAGAAAGGGTGAAGAACGGCACTTATCTTGACGGATCTATTAAGTTTGCCGATTTTGCAGAACAATGGTTTAACGATTACGCAAAAGAGCATCTGAGGGCAACCACATATAAGCGTTATAAATCTATGATGCCGAGAATAAATGCGGCTATAGGACATATGAAGCTCGAAAGAATACAGCCTCAGCATCTACTCTCTTTTTATAAAAACCTTGCTGAAAAGGGAATAAGAGAGGATATGAAATATAAAGCGTGCTGTGACCTGCGCGCCCTCATAAAGAGTAAAAAACTTACATTCAGCAGTATTGCCGAATGTGGCGGAATAGGTGAAAGAACAGTATCAGCTGCTGTTAACGGTCAGAATGTTACCGAAAAAACGGCTCTTGCCATATGCGGTGCTTTATCAGAGCCGATAGAGAACGTGTTTACTCTCGTTGATGAGGGCAAGACTTTAGCTTCTTCAACGGTGCATTATTATCACAACGTCATTTCATCAATGCTGACAACGGCTGTACAGTGGCAGATTATATTCTCAAATCCGTGTGACAGAGTAAAGCCGCCTAAGGTGGGAAAGCCTGAGCCGAAATACCTTGATGAAGAGCAGGCAAAGCATTTGATTGATTGTCTGCAGGATGAGGGCGTACAGTTCCGGGTGATGATAGAGCTGTTAATGTTCACAGGCTTAAGGCGTGGTGAATTGTTAGGCTTGGAATGGTCAGATATAGACTTTGACAATAAAATCATAAACGTGCGCCGTAATTCTTTATATCTTCCTGAAATGGGCATTTTTGAAGATGAAACCAAAACTGCAGGCTCACAGAGAGCTTTTAAAATATCAGATGCAGTTATTGATTTGCTGAAAGAACAAAGAACCTGGCAAGCAACACAAAGGCTTAAGCTCGGTGATAAGTGGGTAAATTCGGACAGACTCTTTACAGCTTGGAACGGGGAGCCGTTAAATCCTTCTACCTTAACAAGCAAATTCAGAAGATTTAAGCAGAAGAATAATATCGCAGGTATAAGCATACATGGACTAAGACACACAAACGCCACTCTGCAGATTGCCGCAGGTACTCCGCTTACAACGGTTGCTCACCGTCTCGGCCATACCAATGCAAGCACAACCACGAAAATATATGCTCACGCCATTAAATCAGCTGATGAAGCTGCAGCTGAAGCAATAGCAAATATTTTAACTCTTTGCAGAAAACAAACAGTATAAAAAAACAGACCGCTTTCCTTTTTCGTGAGGTTAGCGGTCTTTTGATGTCCGTATTTTCGGACTTTACTATTTACTTTATGGGTATGAGGCGTTAAAATGGTTGTATGAGGTGATAAATATGACTAATGAAGAGCTTATTGTTAAAATTAAGAGTTGTCAGACAGAGAGAAACGTATATATAGGACAGCTGTATGCACAAAATAGGGCATTTATATATAAAACAGCTCTGCACTACTCAAAAAATGCCGAAATAGATGATTTAATGCAAGAGGCTTATATTGTTCTTGATGAAGTTGTGCGAAATTACAGAACAGATATAAACATAAAGTTTATAACGTATTTCGGTAAGGTTTTAAGATGGCGTTTTTCTGCCTATACATTCAAAACTTCAACACCTATTAAAATGCCCTCAGAATTTAAAGAGTTAATCAGAAGATACTATCAATTCAAGCAGGATTACTTTCAACAATATGGCAAAAAGCCTGATGAAAGCGAATATATGAGGGCGTTGACCATATCGCAAAAGACTTTGGAATGCTTAAAAATAGCAATTACAGGTCTGAATACGGTATCATTTGATGATCCCTTAAAAGATGCGGATGGGCTGTCTCTTGAAGAAACAATACCTGCAGATGAAGATATTGAGGGCAAAATAGCTGAGACTAAAGAAAAAGAATACTATCAGAGTTGTCTTTATAAAGCTATTGATAAATTATGCCCTCAGAAAAAGAAAGCAATAACTGATTTTTATTTTGAGAATAAAGCCTTTTCGGAAACAGCAAAAGATTTGAATGTATCTGTAAATTATGTATATACACTCAGAACTAATGCAGTAAGAGATTTAAGAAGAGATTGGCGTCTATATAAGGCGATAATGAAAGAAAAACACTATGATGATTCTGTGAGTTATAGGTATTCTGCAGGATGCTTCAAAAACAGCGGTCTTTCTTCTGTTGAGGTGGTTGCAATAAGAAACGAAAGAGAGCAAAAATGCTGTTAAAAAAACTTTTTTACATTCTGAGAGATAAAAATAACGATAAACTTAGACGGCATAAGGGGAAGAGGCATTTTTACCTTTGCAAAAAATTCCAAATTTTTCAAAATTTTGCACAATTTTGCACAATTTTACTTGGCGTTTATTTGGCGTTTGTTTCGGTGTTTTGGCGTTTATATTTCGTGAAAGTCCGTGAAAGACAGATGTGCCGAAAATATAGATATGATGGGAGAAAATGACACCTTGTGAAACAACGCTAACTCATAGAAATTAGTATTCGTAATGCGCAGGTCGCGTGTTCGAGTCACGTTTCCAGCTCCAGAAATTAACCCCCGTCTTTAATCAGACGGGGGTTGCTGTTATTCCTGTACCCATTTTAATTCTTTGGCGGGGATAACAATATAGTTGTTAGGGCCGTCGCCGACTCTTAAATAAATGTTTTCGATACCTGATTGAATTATTGCTCTTGCGCATAAGGGACAAGGCTTGGCTTTATGTATAGAATTGTCTTTGGGGTTAATTCCGGTCAGATATAAATCAGCACCGATAGTCTGCTGTCGGGAACAGTTGAGAAGAGCATTCATTTCTGCGTGTACTGCACGGCAGATACCGTAGCCTTCGCCTTGGTGCATATTTTTTTCTATTCTCGGACAGGTGCCGACCTCACAGCAATTTTCAAATCCTCTTGGTGAACCGTTGTAGCCTGTTGATATAACAACATCATCTTTTACAATAACGGCACCGTATTTCCTTTTAAGACAGGTGCTTCTGTATGCGAATACCTCGGCACAGTTTAAATATGTATCTGCTTTTGAAACAAGATTCTGATTTTCGGGATATACCATATTGTCGCTCCTTTTGATTTTAAACAGTAACTGTAATTATATTTTAGTATTTATATTTTTCAAATATGAAATCCAATCAACAAGACTTTCTGTGCGGAAATCATTTAATGCTTTTTCGTAGCAGGCGAATGCTTCGGGGTAATTCTTTTTCATCCATTTCAGTGATTTTTTAGGTCCCAGATAGATATGATGCAATGAATTGCAAAAAATCTCAAGACTGTCAACCAATACCCAGTGCCATCTGTACATTCCTTCGGCATCAAGTCTTTTGGTTCGCTCACACATTTTGACACACCAATCAATATCAGCCTTGATTTCTTCGTCGGTTTTTTGAGGGCGGCTTTCTATATAAGATAAAACACGGCTTTTAAGTGTTTTTCCTATACTGTTTGTATCTGAAATAATCTTTCCGTCAAAAATCTGTACGAAATCCTCGCAGCTGTAATCTTTTTCAAAATAAGAAACAGGATATACGAAAACATCCAGCTGAATTCCGTTTACAAAAGATGTATCGTGAAAAACCTTATTGCTGTCAGAAATAACCAAGGCATCAAAATCGCTGTTAAGATTGTTCGTTCCGTCGGCGTATGAGCCGTAAAGAATAACAGAAAGGGGATTGTAAGTCTGATTTATATATTCAATTATTTCTTCCAATGAAATCACCACCGTAAAATTCCTGTTTGATGAAATGATTATATCACATATAAAACAGACTTTCAATCATAATAAAAAAACAACGGCACCGTAAAGCGTGTTATCCTTAACGGAGTTTACCCAAACCGAGTAGGATGATAGAAATTGACAGTATGGCATAACGCTATACTGTCTTTTCTTATGCAAAAGCGAAATAGGAAGTGACAGCATTATCTTGGCTTGGGTGGAAAAAGCTATAATTATGTGGTATAATACTATCTAATAGTTCAAATGACAGTAAATCACAAAGATAATTACCGATGAGACACTAAAAACGACCGAACAGACAAAAAACAACATTTCTTCTTTTTTATTTGCTATGATGGTACTGCAAATGAAAAAGGAGGATAACATATATGCAAGAAATTAGAACAATTGAGCTTGTCAAGCGGTACAAAAATCTGACTGCTGTAGACAAGCTCAATTTAGAAATTCGGCAAGGTGAATTGTTTTCTCTGCTTGGTGTAAACGGTGCCGGAAAGACTACAGCAATCAAAATGCTTTCCTGCCTGACAAAACCTACGAGTGGAGATGCTATTGTAGGCGGATACAGTATTACAAAGGAATCTGAACAGGTAAAGCGCTTGATTGGTGTATCTCCGCAAGAAACCGCCGTTGCCCCTAACCTTTCCGTAAAAGAGAATTTAGAACTAATCTGCGGTATCCACGGTTTTTCAAAAGAAAAAACGAAAGCAAAGATACAGGAACTTTCTGAGCAGTTTTCTCTGGACAGTGTTCTTCAGAGGAAAGCCGGTAAATTATCCGGCGGTTGGCAGCGACGTATAAGCATTGCTATGGCACTGATCAGCGAACCCCAAATTCTATTTCTGGACGAACCCACGCTTGGTTTGGATGTTCTTGCAAGGCATGACCTTTGGGAAGTAATCCGCTCTATGCAAGGCAAGATTACGATCATTCTGACCACACATTATATGGAAGAAGCCGAAGCTCTCTCCGACCGCATCGGTATTATGAAAAGCGGTAGACTTCTTGCAGTAGGAACAGTAGAAGAATTGAACGCAGCGGCTGGAACAAACGATTTTGAAACAGCCTTCGTTTCTATTGTAAAGGAGGGTGCGTAATGAGAATGATGACTTTTG
>JAZPYL010000012.1:0-9885 GCA_045544175.1 Acutalibacteraceae bacterium
GCTTTGCAACTCCTTGGCTCACAGAACGACATGGCTACGATCCGACTTCTTGCTGAAAGGCAGGGCTTTTTGCCAAAGTATACCCAAAGGAACAGCACTCTCTTTTCCCGACGTAGAACTAATAAGACATTGAGCAAAAAACAATAAACCAAGTCGGAGGCCAAGCGGTCTTAGGAAGACAATACAGCTTTGCAACTCCTTGGCCCACAGAACGACATGGCTACGATCCGACTTCATTTGCCCTGTGCACTGCTTCGCAGGCACAGGTGCGGCTCGCCGCCGCCCCTCTACCGCCCACCTGAAAATAAAAGCACAGCCTCCCCTCCACAAAGCCAAGAACCACATACCTATAAAGCACTGCATAACCGATTGTCTTGCGACCTGCCACGGTCGCACCCTGAGGGAAAGTAGCCAATAGATAAAGCCTTACTGAAAGGCAGAGCTTTTATCTAAAGCATACCTCAAGGAACTGCACTCTTTTTTCCCGACGTAGAACTAATAAGACATTGAGCAAAAAACAATAAACCACCCATTCCCCTCCACGAAGCTGAGAACCACTTACCTCTAAAGCACTGCATATCCGACTGTCTTGCGACCTGCCACGGTCGCACCCTGAGGGAAAGTAGCCGATAGCAGTGCCTTACTGAAAGGCAGAGCTTTTCGTCAAAGCATACCCAAAGAAACAGCAATCTTTTTTCCCGACCAAAAAGAAGGGCATTTTGTTTCCTTTGGTGCTCGTCTGAGCCAAAGGAAAAGCCCGAGCGGCTCGAGCGGAGTAGAACTTGGAAGAGATATCCGTATAAATATCAAAAGAACAACCTTAAAGTTAGCTCTAAAAGGCCTTAAGATTCTTCACTGCGTTCAGAATGACAAAGGGTTGTGTTCAGAATGACAGTAGCAACCTTCACGATAGGTCAGAAAAGACGGACCTTTATAATTAATACCGAAATATCTTTTATGTACACGGACACGGCACGCCGTGTCCCTACGAAATACAATCGACGGATTTCCCCGTCACAACCTCGTAACCCTCTGCGGAAAAGAGCAAAAAAGGAAGGCCGCGGAAAACCCGCGACCACAATTCTGCATTCTGCATTTTGCATTCTGCATTAAATAAAGCGGGGCATCAAGCCCCACTTTTTTATTTGTGAATTCTTATAGCTGTTACCGAATACATCGGTGCAGTGTAGTTAAACTCAGCTCCTGCACCTTCAAGAGTAAACTCTTCCATTACACAGTCCTCCTGTGCACCGAGAATATTGTCATTGTCAAGACTATCACCTGCAACCTGGTTTACGGTTACAAGACTCTTTACCGTACCGAGATTTGCTATATCAATTGCAAATGTTCTGTCAGAGCCTGTTACATTAACGAGCTTGATGATAATATCGCCTGTTTCCTCATCGACAGAAACAACCTGATATGCTTCTGCTCTTGAGGTGCTTTCTGCATCGTAATCGAACTGAAGCTCACCGTCAATATAGCCCTTGATGTTGATACCGTCAACTACAATCTTAATTTCATAGGTTCTGCCGGTTTCAACAGTGAAATCAGTCATTGTACCGGGAATACCGTCTGACTTGCCGCCGTTTACAACCCTCTGAAGACCTGACTTGGTGTTATCCCAACCGCCGATATTCCAGAAGAACATATTGTTGTCATCTTCAATAAGGAAGGGAATATAGAAGCCTTCCGCACCGTCAAGCTTTGTTGCTTCAAAGCTGTAGGTGTAGTTTGACCATTCCTCTTTACCGAAGGTTGCCATTGCACCGTAGTTGTGATATGCAAGCTCTGTTGCCTGCTGTATGAGCTTACCGGACTTGATTTTCCAGTCACCTGGCGTCTTCTGAATCCAGTTCCACCACAAATTAGTGGGGAGTGAGAATTTATCCTGAGCAAGAGTTTTACCCTTTTCATTGGATGTAACCTTTACGTTATCAAACTGAGCCTTGGTGTACCATGTGCCAAGGCCAACCTTGCCCGTAAGGTCAGCGGGCTCAGTTTCAGCACCCTCAAGGTCAGAAGCAAGAACTGCATCACCTGCATTGTTGCCGAAGAGCTTCTGCACATAATAGTTGATAGAGCCTGTTGAAAGATGGTTGTTGAACCAGATAAGGTCCGGAGCCCAGTGAGTAGCCGTAAGGTTACCGAAAAGAGGAGCATAGGCTGCCATTTCAACGATATCGCCGTTTCTCTCAAGACCTGTCATAAAGGCGGCCTCTGCAAGAGCTGCTTCAAGTCTGTTGCTTCTTGCGGCATATTCACCTACAAAGACCTTGATTCCGCCGCCGTAAAGAGTATCCGTCATTGACTCGATATCTCTTGAATAGTTGCCTTCATCATAATAATCTGTGTTATCAAGGAACCATGAGGGTTCATTGTAATAATGCTGGTCGGTAGCACCTGCAAATTCGTCAATATCCGTAATGCCGTTTTCAGTTACGTAATCCTTTGCGAATTCATAAGAGGGCAGATAGTTAAGACCGCTTGTGGCATCATCTGCACCTGCTGAGTAAATAAGCTCTATACCTTCATAAAGAGCAGGATTTGCCTCTTTAGCGGCATTGAAGTACTTAAGGAACTCTACATATCTGTCATAGTATACCTTGCCCTCCTGCTCGTTACCGATGCAGATATACTTAAGCTCAAAGGGTTCAGCGTGGCCGAGAGATGCCCTTACCTTACCCCAGGTTGTGTTTTCATCACCGCGGCAGAATTCAACAAGGTCAAGCATATCGTCAAGATACTGTGCGAATTCGTCAGTATATGTGCCGTCTTCCTTGTACATTTCTACGGGGCCCTTGCCTCTCATCTGGCAATAAATACCGCAGTTGATAACGGGAACACCGATTGCACCGAGGTCTTCGGCAAGCTGGAAATATTCAAAGAAGCCGAGGCCGTAGCTCATATAGCAAGGAAGGGTATCCTCTGTAACATCAATAGCTGTCCAGAGGTTTGTGCCGTATTTTCTTGCGGCAATGTCACCGTATGCACCGCCGAAGCTTAAGGGCTCGTCATTTTCGCCGACACCCAGAGAGTTCTTCCAGTTGTACATTGTTTCATAGTCCCAGCCTTCAATTACGCATCCGCCGGGGAAACGCAGGAAAGAAGGATTGAGTGCTTCAAGCTTTTCTGCAAGGTCTTTTCTCATACCGTGACCCTTGTAGGTTTCTGAAGGGAAGAGAGAAACCATATCGAGAGCGGCCTTACCTTCACCGATAAGCACCTGAAGATATACATCAGATGATGCTGAAGCTGATGAAGAAAAGCTTAATTCATACTTAGCCCAGTCAGCAGTTACAGCGGGAATCACTGCTTCGCCTGCAACTGTATTTCCTGCAACAAGTCTTACGGTGAGAGGACCGGTATAGCCCTCAAGGCCCTTTGCATAAACTGAGAAATCATAGCTTTCCTTTTCAATTGCCATACCCTCAAGGAAGCCCTTGTTGGCAATGCCGGCAGGAGAAGCAGATTTGTTTTCAATTACTGCATAATATGTATTGTTGGCATTAAGAGGGTCCTCCTGACTTACGGAAAGCTCTGCACCGCCTACACTGCTCCAGCCGTGAAGCTGATCGCCTGCAGCAAGCTCACCGTATTCGAACGAACGGTTGATGACCTTTTCTGCATAAAGACCGCCGTCAGCAGCAAAGTTAATATCCTCAAAGAAAATACCGAAAAGCAGATCGCTGATATCGTGAATTTCATCTGCAGCGTCAATGCTTAATTTATAATCTGCCTTTGCAGAATCATAAACGGCAATTGTGTTTGATTGGGGACGGCTGATTTCTGCGTCAGTATTTCCGCCGCCGCAGGTAATGCCTATTGAGGCTAAGGCAGCCAGAAACCAGGCAATAACCTTTTTGTAAAATGCATAAATCTTTTGATTCATCAGAAAAGTCCTCCTTTTATCTGAAAAGCTTTGCATACAAATATATAATATTAAAATACAGCTTAATTGTCAAGGAAAAGTCAAAAATGTCATCCTGAGTGAAGCGAAGGATCTTCTTATGCCACTCTTCAGATTCTTCACTTTATTCAGAATGACAGCATAATATCGGCAAGAAAAAAGTCATATTCTCCCCTTCCTGAGCATAGACTTTTTCAGGGGGCTTGATATGAACTTTTTAGCCGAAGAAAGAGCCACAGCGCTGGCCGGATACATAATCGAAAAATCCTGTACTGTCAGACAGGCTGCAAAAGCCTTCTGTATAAGCAAGTCTACCGTACATACCGATGTCACGGTCAGGCTTTCAAAAATTGATCCTGAGCTTTACGGTAAAGTGCGAGCAGTGCTTGATATAAACAAAGAAGAAAGACATCTGCGCGGAGGTATGGCAACAAAAGAAAAATACAGTAAAAACAAAACCCATAACTCCCCGTAAAACAAAAAGCTGCCGACAGAGTCTGAACCCTATCGGCAGTTATTTTATTATTTATTGGCTGAGGCTTAAACACCGCCGCCTACTGAACCGTCCCATGTGTCAACAGTGGTAGCCTTCATTTCTTCTTCGTCGAACCAGCGTGTTGTAACAGCCTTAGTTTCTGTGAAGAATCTGAATGCATCCTTACCGAGACAGTGGAGATTACCGAAGAATGAGAGCTTGTGGCCGGTGAAGGGGAATACACCTACGGGTACGGGAATACCAACGTTTACACCTACCATACCGCCGTCAGTTCTCTTTGCAAATTCTCTTGCATAGTAACCGCTCTGAGTGAAGATAACGGAGCCGTTTGCATAGGGGTTGCGGTTCATAAGAGCAAGACCTTCTTCAAAGTTCTTTACTCTCTTGATGCAGAGAACGGGTCCGAAGATTTCCTGTGTACCGACTGTCATTTCCTCAGTAACATTGTCGAGGATTGTGGGACCTACATAGAATCCCTTTTCAGCACCGGGAACAACAACATTTCTTCCGTCGAGAACGAGAGTTGCACCCTCTTCGATACCCTTGTTTATCCAATTAATAACAGAAGCCTTATGCTCTGCAGTAACAACGGGGCCGAGAGTTGATTCGGGAAGATATGCGGGACCGATTTTAAGCTCCTGTGCGTACTGCTTGAGAAGAGCAACAAGCTTATCAGCAATGCTTTCCTGAGCGACAACAACGGGAAGAGCCATACATCTTTCACCTGCACAGCCGAAGGCTGAGTTAATGATACCTCTTGCGCTTCTTTCAAGTGCTGCATCTTCAAGAACAAGAGCGTGGTTCTTAGCTTCGCAGAGAGCCTGAACTCTCTTACCTGTAGCAGCAGCTTCCTTATATACGTGAAGGCCGACCTTGGTTGAACCGACGAAGGTTACACCCTTGATGTCGGGATGCTTGAGGAAAAGGTCAGCTTCAACTCTTGAGCAGGTTACAAGGTTTACAACACCCTTGGGAAGACCTGCCTCACAGAGAAGCTCATTAAGCTTCATAGCTGTCATAGGTGTCATTGAAGCGAGCTTGAGAACGATTGTGTTACCTGATGCGATACAGCAGGGAACCATCCAGCCCATAGGAATCATACCGGGGAAGTTAAAGGGAACGATACCTGCAAAAACACCGACGGGCTCATAGTAAAGAGTAGTATCATAACCGCTTGATGTATCCCTCATAGCGTCACCGAGAAGTGAAACGGGAGCAGTAATAGCAAGCTCAACAGGCTCCTTAACCTTGAGGATATCGCCCTTAGCCTCTGAAAGAACCTTACCGTGCTCGAGGGCGCAGAGCTCTGCAAGCTCGTCAAGATGCTCAACAAGAAGCTCACGGAATTTATAGAGAACCTGTACTCTCTTCATAACAGGTGTGTTTGACCATGCAGGGAAGGCTGCTTTTGCACTCGCAATAGCTGCTTCAACCTCTTCCTTAGTACAGCAAGGTGTTTCAGCAATAACCTCACCTGTACTGGGATTGTAAACAGGCATATACTTTTCAGTCTTAGATTCTACCCACTGACCGTCAACGAAATAACGTAATCTTTTTACTTGTTCCATTTTATGTAACTCCTTATATGTATTTTTTATTACCACCTTATATTAAGCCACAAAATTAAAAATAAATCAATAGTATAAGGGGATTTTCTCCCTTTCTCAGAAACTTTTTTCCTTTATAAAATCTATAACCTGACTTATATTTTCAAGTACAGGGGCACCTGTTCCTCTGAGTGAAGACTCAGGATTATGTCCCCTTGCAATAAGCACACAGTCGCAGCCTATACTCTCAGCAACCTCATAGTCGTGAGTGGTGTCACCGATAAAAAGAACATCCTTCCCCTCGGCACCGTTTTCAGCCATCCACATTTTTGCAATAGCAACCTTGCTTTTTGCATATATGTCACCCGTTCCGAGAATATCGGAAAAAAGATGGTCTATTCCGTGAAAGGAAACCTGACTGAAAAGCCACTTATTCTCCGTCATGGAAAGTATAAGCTGGTTAATACCGAGGCTGTTCAGCTCTCTTACGGTAGATTCTGCATCTTCAAAGATTTCGGCCTCATGAAAACGCTTCTCGTATTCATAGGTATAGTCCCTCGCAATGTCCTCAAATCGCTCATTTTCAAGGTCAAACCCCATATTTTCATAAAATCTTATTATGGGAAAGGTAAATATACGGTGATACTCCTCAATACTCTTCATTTCGGGCAGACCTCTCTTTGAAAGAAGAGTATTTTCTATTTCAAAGTTAATCTGAAGGTCATCGAGAATTGTACCGTTCCAATCCCACATTATATGCTTATAGGCTGCCATATTTTTACTTCCTTTTCTTTTTTTATCAGATAAGACTTTCAATAAGCTCCGTAAGCTCACCTAAGTTTTTGATTTTTGAAAGCTCCTCGTCAGCTATTGCAATATCGAACTTATCCTCAAGCTCCATAATAATTTCCACCATATCAAGACTGTCTGTGCCAAGCTCGGCGAAGGTCAGAGCTTCACTGAAATCAAAGTCCTCCTCAAGACAGAGATTTTCCTTTAAAATATCGCAGATTGTTTCGTAAATGTTCATAAGTAATGTGCTCCTTTTCCTTTGCTACATTCATATTATTCACCGCAGAGGGCTTTGTCAATAGATATAAAAAATCTTTCATATGTCTATATTTACCATATTACAGTTTTTTAAGCTGAGATATTCATTATTCCCAAGTATATTTTCAAAAAACTCCGTCAATATTCTTTCTAAACACCCGTAGGGCGTGATGACCTGCGTTCAGAATGACAATCAAAATAAGGAGTGATTTTATGAAAATTAAAGCTATCGAGCTTTCGGCTCTTATTGCACTTGTTTTTACTGTAGCAATGACATTATCCTTTGAAAGCACCTGTAGCGGAATAAGAGAAAAGGTCCTTCGTCTTCACGTTATAGCAAATTCCGACTCTGTCAGCGACCAGAGCCTTAAATACGCCGTAAGAGATGAGCTTCTGAAGGACGGCGAAAGCATTTTTTCGGGCTCGGAAACGGCAGATGAAGCCCAGGGAAGAATCTCACAGAACATACTGTTTCTTAAGGAGACAGCCGAAGAGGTTATAGCAAAAGAGGGCTATGACTACACCGTAAATATTGATATCGGAAGAACATATTTCCCCACAAGAGAATACGGAAAGGTTACTCTCCCTGCAGGATATTACAATGCAGTAAGGGTGATTATCGGCGAGGGAAAAGGCAAAAACTGGTGGTGTGTAATGTTTCCGCCTATGTGTCTGCCCGCCGCAAGAAAGGACAGTCCCGAACTTGAGGATATTCTCACCGACGAAGAAATAAGCCTTGTAACCGAGGAAGGAAAATATGAGCTCAGATTCTGGTTTGTGGAAAAGTACTATGAATTGAAGAAAAAGTTTATTGATTAACCACAAAGACAAAATTTGCAAAAACATTGTCAACTTCTTAAAAAAGTGTTATGATTAATCTGTCAAACATTTTAATTAAGGAGTGACAGATATGAAGACTTGCGATATCCTTATTGCCGGTGCTTCCACAACAGGCGGTTGGTTTGCATACCAGATGGCAAAAAGAGGCTTTAAGGTAGTGGTTCTCGAAAAGCAGAAGAAAGAAAACATTTCAAGAGAATATGATATTTTCCATATGGGTAAGTCTGATATGGAAAGATTTGACCTTGAAATTCCCGAAAAGGACAGTCCCGTTTACGGCTTCCAATTTGACGGCTCACCCGCACGCTCACCCTACGGCAACTATCCCAAGATGCAGAGTGGCGGAACAACCGTAGGTATGCACAAGCACGAATTCATTCTCAGAATGAACGAAAGAGCCGAAGAAGCCGGTGCAGAATTTATCTACGAGGCACCCTTCAAGGATTTTCTCTATGACGAAAACGGAAAGATTGCCGGTGCAAAGTACGAAACCAAGGACGGCGAGCAGGAAATTTCCGCAAAGCTCGTTGCTGACTGTACGGGTATCCCCTCAGCAGCAAGAACAAAGCTCCCCCGTTCTTCCTTTGTTGAAAACTTCAGGCTTGAGCCCAAGGATATTTTCTACGTTGTACTTTATTATGCAAAGTATAAGGACGAAAAGGTTGACCCGAGGGCACTCGATGCTTTCTTTATGCAGTATAAGGCATGGTCTGCACCCTCAGGTGATGACAGAGGAGCTATCTTAGGTGTAGGCGGCAACTATTCCTACGAATACGCCGAAGAGATTTTCAAGGATTTAAAGAAAAATGTTCCCTGGCCCGAATACACAATTGAAAAGGTTGAAAAGGGACTCACCCCCTACCACAGAAGCCTTTTCTGCTTCGTTGATGACGGCTTTATCGCTATGGGTGACACTGCTTTCCTTACAAAGCCCACCTGCGGCGAGGGCTGCACCTCGGCTCTCTATCAGGGCGAGATTGCCGTTGAGGTTATCTCAAAGCTCTTAGAGGAAGGCAAGGAGCTTTCACAGCGCAATATGTGGTCTATCAATAAGAGATATGTTGATGTTCAGGGTAAAGCATTTGATTCTCTGCGTCCCCTTCTTACAGGTATTGTTCAGGCAAACTATGACGAAGCCGAATACCTTTTCAAAAATGATGTTATCTTCAGTCAGAAGATTCTCGGCGGTATGGGTGAAGAGCTTGATATGACTCCCGCTGATATAGCAAAGATTGTAGCTACCCTTACTGCCGGTGTTGCAACAGGTAAATTCAGACCTTCCGTTATCGCAGCAATCGTCAAGGGCCTTCTCAAGAGTATGGAGGTCACAAAGCTTTATGACCAGTATCCCGAAACTCCCGACGGCTTCCCCGAATGGAGAAGCAAGGCACTTAAGCTCTGGAGCGAAATCACTCCTATGTCAGACACCTGCGATAAAGCAATTCTTAAAAAGTTAGGTAATATCTGATAAATACATAATTAAGAAAAATAACGAACGGACAGGGGCTATCCTGTCCGTTTGTGTTTCATCCGAGTATTTGAGATTGATTTTCCGTAATCCTTTGTGATAATTCAACTATTTGAGCAATTTTTTCTTTTCTGTATGCTGCTTTCTTTTCAACCAATTCTTTTAAATCAATTATTATGTTGCCCTTTTTTCTTTCATTTTCTGCTATTTTAAATGCATCAGAGTCTTCATTGTCAATATAGGTAATTATGTGGTTTATATCCCATTGGCTGTCAACATAATTGGCGTATTTCATAAGTTCTAAATCAATACGTTTATTATTGCAATCTTTTTTTATTTCATCAGGACAGTATTTATCAATCGCCTGAATCCAGACTAACGGAGTGAGAGATTCTAATAGGTTATTAAGTTTCCAAAATATCTTTTTTTGAAATGGCGACTGTTTAACAAAGTAAAGAAAACTATCTTCTTTTTTTATTTCATCTGAAAAATCCTCTAATACAGGGGCTATCTCCATCTCAAAAACATCCTCGTCAACAATTACTGTTTCATCAATTACAAAAAAGTATACATT
>JAZPYL010000013.1:0-3158 GCA_045544175.1 Acutalibacteraceae bacterium
AATTGATTTCAGCGCAGCAACGTAGTATAATATAAATAGCATAATTCCAATATCAGGAGGTCTGTTATGAATCTATATATGAAACAGCGTATCTTCAGCTGGGATGACAAATTCTCCATCTATGACGCAGTCGGAAACGAGCGCTACTATGTTGAAGGAGAGGTCTTTACATTCGGCATCTCCTGAATCTTAAGGCAGGTGAACAATTATGAACGTAAAAAATCCATTCGGCTTACGTAATGGTGAGCTGGTTTTAATCGAAGATTTATCGAAGGAGCAAAACGGTCTGCGTTGCAATTGTGTTTGTCCAGCATGTCATGAACCGTTTGAAGCCAGAATGGGTGATGTTCGCAGACACCATTTTGCACATAGCGGCGAAGGCTGCGACGTAGTAAATGCGTATCTTGCCGGATTGTATATGCTTTTATCTGAATATCTCGCTTCCGGCAGATCACTCCGCTTACCGCCTGTGATAATTGGATTTGAGCTGTCTGCCCGCTATAAAATTACTGCAAATAATGTGTATGAACACACACGTCTTCAATCGGAATCTATTAACAAAGACCATGAAATAGAGGTTTATCCATCAAAATCTATTCTTTTTGATGAAGCAGTAATTCAGAAAAACTCAAATGGCAAGCATCTTGCAATTCTGTGCAGAGCAAAAGGGAGATATTTGGCTATCAGAGTTACACCGCCTGAAACGGTATGCAGAACGGCGGAAGTTTCAAGATTTCAGAATTATCCAACAATTGAAATAGATCTGTCAGAGGCTGCTGATATGATTCAAAGAAGCAGCAAGGGAGAGTTTTTTCAGTATCTAAGCGATAACAGTGGAATTTTCAAGTGGATATATAATCCTGTAATTGAAAAGAGGTATCCTGATATCTACATCCGTTCTGAAAAGTATTATAATGCGGCACAGGAACGTATGAAAAAGCAGGCCGAGGAAAGAAAAGCTTTGGAGGAACAGCGTAAGCGTGAGGCTGAACTTCTGAGACAACATGCTGAAAAGGTAAGGCTTGAACGAGAATCACAAAAAGAACAGGATGCTCCTCAGATTTCTCCTGCTGAACGGAAGAAAATCAGACTGAAAGAAGGCTACGAGGAAGTAAAAGATAAATTTGTACAGCAACACACGCAAATTCGTGATAAATACGGTGTACGCTGGCTACAGTGTGAATGCTGTGGAAAAATCGCATCGGATGGCGAATTTGGTTCCTATGGAGGAATGAATCGCATGAATCTTGGCAAATGTAGTGATTGTTATAGGAGAAGATAAGTTATGTTACATCAAATGAAATTAAAATCTGAACCGTTTTGTAAAATCAAATCAGGCTCAAAAACTATAGAACTCCGTCTCAACGATGAAAAACGTCAGCAGGTACAGGTGGGAGATTTTATCGAGTTTACGATGCTTGACGATACTGCACAGAAACTGACAGTTCGTGTCACCGCTCTGCATCATTTCAATTCCTTTGCGGAATTGTACGCTGCATTGCCAAAGGAAAAGCTTGGTTATGCCCCCGATGAAATGCCTGATCCCGACCACATGGATGCCTACTATCCTCGTGACGAGCAGGAGAAGTACGGAGTTCTTGGTATTGAACTGCGACTGACCGATTTGCAGAAGTTTGTTGACGCACAAGAGCATGGCTACAGCTTTGGTGAAACCTATGAAACAGCACTCTCAGAAATGAGACAGGGACAGAAAATCTCGCACTGGATCTGGTATGTGTTCCCACAAATTCAGGGGCTTGGGATCAGCGGAACAACCGCATATTTCTCGATAAAGGACTTGAATGTAAAGGATAATAATACGGCAGAGACGAAAAGGAATGTTATTGATGCCGCTGTTGCATTGAAGCTTGCTATGAATACTTATGAGCTGAGAGATAAGGACGATAAACGAAAATCGGAGGGCAGCGGAGATGGTAACGAACAATCTTAATTATTTCTATTATGTGGAATACTTCGATGACACTGAAATGATATTTAATGCAGATAGCGATGTTACACAAAGTAAATTACAAAGAAAAAATGGCGAACTTGCTGATTATTCGGCATCAGCTTGTGAACTTATGCAACCGTTTGATGAAAATGTCGCACCAAATTGTTTTGAACTCTGGACATCATACCCAGGCTTACTCATAGGCACGGGACTTCCGCACAGTTTTGGCGGAAAAGGCGAGGCTGCACTTGGACTTACGTTCGACTATGTGACTGGTATGCCATACATCCCCAGTTCATCCGTAAAAGGTGCATTGCGCAGTGCTTTTGTACATGAGGAATATATCCGCAGTTTGCTGGAAACTGAAAAAGTTACAGAATATGATAAAATCAACATAAGTGAACTGGAAACACATATATTCGGAAATCCCGTGGATAAGAAAAAAACGCAGTTTGATGTCAGTCTGCATGAGCAGGATATATTCTATGACGCTGTTGTTGTTTCAGAGGGGAAGATTCTGGCGACGGATTCAATCACTCCACACAGAACGAATCCTGAGCTTCTTGAGCTTGCCGCACCAAATCCGATTACTATGATAAGAATCAGACCGGATGTGAAATTCAGATTTCAGTTCTGCCTGAAAGAGTCCTGTGGGGTAACACCGGAACAAAAGCTGCGCATATTTATGAAGATACTTCTGGATCTGGGTATCGGTGCAAAGACAAATGTGGGATATGGCTCCTTTGTTGACCCATTTGTTTGTCCCTTGTGCGGTGGAAAAAAGGTGCTAACCATCCTACCTGTCAAAAATGTTCCACCAGATGAGCATATTATCTGATAGTACCTTGAAAAATCTGTCGATGAATTTGTCGTAAAATAGCCCAAAATCAACCGTTAGAGATGAGGAAAGGCTTAAAATACGATGATTATGCCACTGTTTTTCTGTCGATGATTTATCTGCTATGCAGTTTGAGTAGAAAATGCGTAATACCGTCATTTTTTAGGACTGTCAAAAAAATCATGGACAGAAATTTGGGGGTTGACCAGAGCCTGATTTTATGATATACTAAAGATAACAACGAATTTTCCGTTGTTACACCTTACCTTTGAGGGATTGATACAGCTTGTCGATACCGAACACTTTTTTTCGAGTTCCTGTTACACCTTACCTTTGAGGGATTGATACAAAATACATAGTCATAAGATG
>JAZPYL010000014.1:0-7308 GCA_045544175.1 Acutalibacteraceae bacterium
TAAAAATTAAAGGAGGAATAAAAATGCTTGACGAAAACAAAACATTAGACATAATCAGTGCCGATAAGATTGAAGTAAAGGAAGTTAAATGGCTGTGGCCGGGCTACATCCCTTACGGAAAAATCACACTCCTGCAGGGTGACCCCGGTGACGGTAAGAGTACCTTTATGCTGACACTAGCGGCACTTTTAACAACAGGTCAGAGTCTTCCCTTCTGTGATGAAGAAATTGAACCGATGAATGTTATTTATCAGACAACGGAGGATGATGCAGAGGACACTGTTGTACCGAGATTCATACAGGCAGGAGGTGATACAACAAAGCTTCATTTCATAGACGAGAAAGAAAAGACATTGACTTTCAGCGACAGAAGAATCGCTGATGCCATAAAGGCGACTAACGCTAAGCTTGTCATCCTTGACCCGTTGTCCGCTTACATCGGCGGTGATGTTTCACTGAACATTGCTAATGATGTTCGTGCTCAATTCAACCCTTTGATACAAGCCGCAAAGGAAACAGGCTGTGCCGTTGTAATTGTCGGTCACATAAACAAAATGGGCGGAACAAAAGCTCTTTACCGAAGCCTTGGTTCTATTGATGTGGTAGGAGCTGCGAGAAGCTGTTTACTCATTGCGAGAACAGACAAAGACAGACCCGACGAAAGAGTTATGGCGGTGCAAAAAAGCAATCTTGCCGCAACGGGCAATGCCGTTATCTTTAACATCACGCAAGGCGGAATTGAGTGGGTTGAAGAAACTGCAAGAACGGCAGACGAAATCTTAAGCTCTTCTTCCTCTTCTTCGGGCAGACCCAATGAGCAGATTACAAAGGCAAAGGAAATACTTTTGGAGATGCTCTCTGACGGTCCGAGGGCACAGGCTGACATTATGAGCCGTATGGAACAGGAACGAATCGGCAAGAGCACTGCAATCAAAGCCAAGAGCGAGCTTGGATGCGTAAGCACCAAGGAAGGCAAGCGCTGGCAATGGTCGCTTGTAGCGGAAGAATGTACAAATGAAGATGACATCACAGAGTGTTATTGAATTATTACATCCTTCCTTGAAAACAAAATCAAATTTAAAATTATGGAGGTCTATTATGACAACATTAACAGAAATCAGAATTGAAAATTTAAAATCATTTGAAAACAATCCTTTCATTTTCAGAGAGGACACGGCCTTTGATATGCTTATCGAAAGCATTTCAAATTTAGGAGTACTTACACCAATTATTGTCAGAAGTCTTGACGACGGCAACTATGAAATCATCAGTGGTCACAGAAGAGCTGAAGCCTGCAGAAGGCTTGGCATTGAAACAATCCCTTGCATTGTTAAAGAGCTTACAAGGGATGAAGCAACGGTTATACTCGTTGACTTGAACTTGCAAAGAGATGAGGTTTTACCCAGTGAAAAAGCCCACGCTTACAAAATGAAAATGGACGCACTAAAAAATCAGGGTGCAAGGACGGATTTAACTTCTACACAGTCTGTGTCGAAGTTCCGTACAGCAGAAGAGGTCGGTAAAGAGAACAACGAAAGCCGTGAAACTGTCAGGCGGTATATTCGCTTAACTTATCTCATCCCCGAAATATTAAAGCTCGTTGACGAAGGACGAATAGCCTTTACCCCTGCTGTTGAGCTGTCCTTTCTGCCGGCAGAGGAGCAAAATGAAGTCTACGGATTTTATGAACACGAAGAGGTTACACCCTCTTACTCACAAACGGTACGAATGAAGAAGCTTTACTCGGAGGGTATGCTCACATCGGACAGAATATCCGAGATTATGGCAGAAGCAAAAGCAAATCAGAAAGATTTTCTGAAGATACCGACGGAGAACATAAACAAATACTTTAAGTCGAGATTTACGGAAAAACAGAAGCAGGAATTTGTGATTAAGGCTGTCGAGCATTATCATAGGTATTTAATGCGACAGAGAGATGCAAGGTAAGGAAGGAGGGATGCTATGAAATCACAGGAAGCGTATAAGTTATTATTCAGGGAATATCCCGATGTGGTAAACGCCCATCAGCTTTGTGAAATGCTCGGCGGTATAAACATTAAAACTGCCTATAAGCTCCTCAAAAGCGGTGCAATCAAAAGCTTTATTATCGGCAATAAATATCTCATCCCGAAAATCAATGTTTTTGAATACCTCGAATTAGTAGATAACAAAACATAATCTCACACATTTGCAAAATGTCAAATCTGCCGCTAACATATAGGTGTCAGCGGCAGATTCATAAAAAAACAAGAAAAGGAAGTGATACAAATAGTTACAGGTCATCTCAGAGAACGAGGCGGTATTTACCACATAGTTCTCAATTATACCGACAGTGACGGCAAAAGAAAAAATCCCTCCAGGTCAACAGGCTTACCTGTGAAGGGAAACAAAAAGAGAGCCGAAAAAATGCTCCGTGAGGCTTGTGAGGAACTTGAAGAAAAGCTAAAAAACGGTGAACTCCAAAAAGAAAAGGTATATTCACCGCCAGAAAAGCAAAAAACGCCCTTTAAGGAATTTTTACAGGATTGGCTTCAGATGTCAAAGGTGAATGTTGAAGTGTCAACCTACGGCGGATATTGCCGAGTTATCAACAGAAAAATCATCCCGTACTTTGAAGAGCATTATCCGGGCATTATGCTCGAGGATGTTACACCAAAGCAGATTCAGGATTTTTACACCTTCGAAATGACGGTCAACGGAGTTTCGGCAAACACTATTATCCATTACCATGCAAACATCCGAAAGGCTCTGCATTATGCTTTTAAAATAGGTCTTATTGATGTCAACCCTGCTGACAGAATTGACAGACCGAAAAAGGAGCGTTTTGTGGGTGAAGCCTATACGGAAGAAGAAATCCAGGAGCTTCTTGAAAAATGCAAGGGTGATGTTCTTGAATTTGCTATTGTAATGGGTGCATTCTACGGACTTCGCAGAAGTGAGGTCTGCGGTCTTAAATGGGATGCAGTCGATTTCAAAAACAAAACCTTTACGGTAAAAAGAATTGTCACCGAGGTTTATGTTGACGGAAAGATTCAGCTTGTTGAAAAGGAACGCACCAAAACAAAATCCTCATTCAGAAGACTTCCTCTTATAAAGCCTATGGAACAATATCTTCTCAAGCTGAAAGAGGAGGAAGAAACGAACAGAGAGCTTTGCGGAAACTTTTACTGTCAGAAGTATAACGGGTATATTTATGTAAATAAAATCGGTGAACTAGTAAAACCGGGCTACATCACAAAATACTTTCCCGAGTTTTTAGAGAAAATCGGAATGAGGCGAATACGCTTTCACGACCTTCGTCACAGTTGTGCAAGCTTGCTTTATGCAAACGGCGTTTCACTCAAGGAAATTCAGGAATGGCTCGGTCACAGCGACATTTCCACCACCTCAAATATTTATACCCACCTTGATTTCAATTCAAAAATAAATTCGGCTACTGCCATTATGGGTGTTCTTCCCGGTGAAAAAAAGTAGTTTTTATTGGTAATTCTGACGGATTTAAGGCACTAAAAAACAGCATATTTTTATGCCCTCGGAGGGCAAACGGAGGGCAAATGTCGATTTTCTGCCAAAAACGGGCCCGAAAACGCACTCATAAAATCACGGTTTTCAGGCAAAACAAAAACCCGAAAACCCTTGTAAATACTAAGGTTCTCGGGTATTGGTGCCGGTGACCGGACTTGAACCGGTACGGTGTTGCCACCGAGGGATTTTAAGTCCCTTGCGTCTGCCTATTCCGCCACACCGGCGTGTCTTACGACTATAGGGTGACGAGTATAATCCGAATCCGTTTTTTACAGGCGGATTTTCGCCACTACTTTGTTAAAATACTCGTTAATCCGTAAAGGATTAACTGCGTTTTGTGCCTTGTACTGACAAAAATTCGCTCTGTAAAAAATCTTCAGACCTGAAAGCTCGAATTTTTTCAGTATTTTCAGACGATGAGGATGACGAAATGCTTTTTGCCTTTCTAAGACGAATCGCTGAAAAGACGGGAAAATTCAATCTTTCAGGCGGGTTCGTATTACACTCGTCACCCTAAGATTATACTGTTTTACTCCCCTCTTGTCAAGGGTTTTTCTGCCTTTTTTAAAAAATTAAGGGCATCTTGCGACACCCTTTAATTCTTATTCACTTTCGCCCAATCTTATGAATGCGTCTTCCATACAGTCGAAGAACTCCCCTACCATTTTTTCGTCCTTTTCGCTGCCGTCAATGGACATTGTAAGATAAAGGACACCTCTGACCGTAAGGGCTGTTACAAAGGTAAAGGGCTTTTTCTTCGCTGCACCTGCAACAAAGCCGCTTATGGGCTCGTTGCCGTCAAGGGAATAAATCTTTTTATTCAGCTCACCGATATTGCTCAGACCGAAATGAGCGTTGTTATAAAAGAACTTGACAATAGGCTCTGCCTGAGCATAAATCATCGCATTGTAAGCAAAGTTAAGAAGGGGCAGACCGTGGAGGCCGAGAAATTCATCAGCCTTGCTCTTTTTTGTGCTTTCTGTAACAAGGCGCAGAGTTTCGGTGATGTCCTCGCCTACCTTTTCTATAGTGCAGGGCATAAAGGTGGTGTGATTTGTGTAGCCGATATTGTCGGGATTTTTCATATGGCGTCTCAGGTCAAGAGCACTGGAAATGCTGATATCTCCCTCAAAGGAAAGCATCTTTTTGCAGGCATCGGCATAAACGGCAATAAGCATATCGTTACCCGTTGCACCGAGAGCCTTTGCTTTAGAAAATGCCCTTGCAAAAATATCTGCCGATACGGTTTTGTGAACAATACGTGCAGAGTCGCCTTCTCCCCTTTTTGTAAAGGGCAGAGTTTTTTTCTCGCGGGGAGACACGTTGGAAAGCTGTGTTTTTGCCTTTTTAGCTTTCTGAGGCTCCATTTCGTCATAAACGGCTGCGTGGTGTCTTGTGCCGATACGGAAGTTGAAGGTAAAGGTGCCCTTGTTTACATATTCGGTATAGCTGCGTGATAAGTCAGCAAAGAACTGATGAAATCCGCCGCCGTCCATAAGCATATGGTTCCAGTAAAATGCAAGAGCTGTTTCGTTTCCTTTCGTGAAAATGCCCACCCTGAACTGAACATTGCTGCCGAAATCAATATACTGCTCAAGAAAGCTGTCCACTGCTTCGTCAAGGTCATCAGCCTCGCTTACTGTGAAGATATCGTCAGCTGTATACTTTTCCGTTATCCAGTAGGGTGAAATGTGGTTGTCTTTAAAGCTGCTGTGAAAGACAGGAGAAAGCTCAAAAATGCAGAGAATTATATCCTTGATTTTGTCGATATCGGGCGTGTAATCATATCTTACGGATACTCTCGCCATTCTGTCCATATACTTACGGCACATATAGTTCATTTTGTCATACATATAGGCAGGTGATTTTTTCTTCGGCTTTATCCCCTTTTCTTTTTCATAGGAAAGCAGGTCGGCTATAACCTGTTCATCAGAAAAGCCGACCTTTGAAAGCTCATTTATTCTTTTTTCAGCAGTCTCCCTTTCGCTTTCGGGGAGAGAATTTATGTACAGCTTAAGTATACTCATTTTATACCTCTTCCGTCTGCTGAATGTGTGAGAAGAAGAAATCCTTTCTCTCTTCACTGATTACCTTAATGGGTTTAATCTGGTTCAGATTTGCGCCGTTATCCTTGAGCATCTGACGGTAATCGTCATAAGTGCCTTTGCGAAGGAAATTAACTTTGCAGTGACCTAACGCACCGCTCTTGATAAGGGGACCTACGGAAACATTACCCTTGCAGAGTGCCTCCTCAAAGAGTACGCTGTATCTTTCTTCGTCTTCCTTTGTGTGCTCTCTTGTGCCTTCAATAAGAAGCTCGTAATGTCCCGGTGATGTACTTCTGTCGGGATAGATGCTGTAGCCTACGAAGAGCTCACCGACGGTTTCGGAGAAATTACCTACAATCTCGTCAAAGGCAAGCTGATTGATTTTTTCACCGCTGATATTTGCAATCTGATTAAGACGGTAGCAGAAGGTAACCTTAGGAAGCTGATTATAGAAGCCCGTTACCTTGACAACGTCTTCAATCTGATAACGGTAGAAGCCGCTGAGGTTTGTGAGGATAACCTCGTATTCCTTGCCTACCTCAAGCTCACTGATTGTAAGGAGCTTTTCTGTCTCCTCAGAATCAAGAGGACGGAATTCAAAGAAAGCATTGTGGGGAAGAATTACATATTCATAAGAGTTCATCTCAATGGGGACAGCCATAAGAGCCTCAGTTGCAGCATAGCCCACGTAGTGGATAGCCATATCCTCGCCGATATATCTTCTGAGCTTCTTCTGATAGTGCTCAAGAGCACCTGTACCCATACCGTACATCCAGCCGCATTTCTTCCAGATTCTCGGTACGATGGGAGATACGTCAAAGCCCTTTTCGAATTCCTTTCTCAGCTCTGCCGCTCTTTTGGGCATGGGCTTTAACTTCTTTTCGAGATTTGCTCTTGTTTCTGCAGGAACTCTGACCGAGGGATCAATTGTACCCTTTTCGATATCGTCACAGATCATCTTCCAGTTTTCTTCAAGATAGAAGAACATTGATTCAAGGGTTGTAATGAAAATTGTACCCACATAGCTTATGTCTCTCTGCATAAGTCCGTAACGGAGCTTGAAATAATGCATATCCATATCTGCCTCGGGGTCGGGGAACATAATCTCCTTAGGTGAGGTGGTATAGAATTTGGAAATAGGCTTCATATTTAAAATGGGAATTGAAGAAAGACAGGAGGCTGTTGCACCGGAGGGAAGCTTTCTGTAGGAAGCCTCAGCGGTAAGAAGTCCCTTCTGAATGGGAAGGGGTTTACCCTTTTTCCAATAATACTTAACGGCACAGCCTACGGGTGCACTGACATCAAAGCACATAAGTGTCCATTCGGAAAGACCCGAAAGAGGAATGAGCTTACTTCTGCCTGTACTGCCCGATGACTCGGTGTAGCGTCTTACAAGACGGTTGGTGATAAGTCCCTTTTCGCCCTGAGCCATTCGCATAATATAGTCTTCGTAATCGAGGTAGGTTGAAAGAGGTACTGTCTTCTGGTAGTCCTCAATGCTCTGCACCTTATCAAAGCCCACCTTTTTACCGTATTCGGTGGTCTTGTTGTCACGCATAAGCTTGAGAAGTGTACCCTTCTGAATAGCTACTGCATGCTTGGAATAAATATGGAGCTTGATGTGTTCGCATACACCCATAAGACCGCCCCATGCTGTACAAAAAGCACTTACTAATTTCAAATCTGATTCTCCTCTCTTAGTAAAAAAACATACAAAGAAATGATATAAGTCGGA
>JAZPYL010000015.1:0-12388 GCA_045544175.1 Acutalibacteraceae bacterium
CAAGAAAGAAAAAATCAGCTATAAGAGATTCAGACTTCTTGTATTCACAGCATTTTATCTTATGGTCATTACTGTAGTAATGTGCCTGATAAAGAAGTTTATCTTATGGCTGGAAACCTTATCGCTTATTCAGTGGATATCAAGAACACTTGCGTTAAGCTCGAGAACAATATATTTCAATAAGGTTCTCGTAGTTGTTCTTGTGAACTTTGCAATAGGAGCACTGTACAGACTTGTTGTTAAATTAGTCAGAAAGGGACTGAAAAAGAAGAATCTTACAATACCAAAAATTGACAACAAGAAGTTTGACTGGAAACAGAAAGCTGAAAGAAAGATAATCCGTTTCTTTCATAAGGAAACATGGTTTTTTGTGGGACAAACTCTTAAATATGTCAACATTATTCTTTCGGCAGGCTATGTAGTGCTTTTCATTTTATATCAGCTGGTAGCTGTTTTTGCGGCAGAATGGCTGAACTATGACGTAGTATCAATGATTTTCCATTCAGGATATCTTTATCCTACGATTACATTGCTTGGACTTTGGGAGATATATTTCTTCCTGTCAGGCAATAAACGTCTTATGGAAGAGTGTCCGGAAATTCTGATTGATAATGTTACTCTTGAATACGAAACCCCTGTTCCTGACATTAAGGCTATTGATGAGGAAATACGCAAGCAATTTGCGGATTATTATATATGTGATGTTGACCTTTCAGGTGCTCCAAAGAATGACATTAAGTTTACACCTCAGAAAAAGGTAACTGACTACATAGCACAGTCGATAGAAAATGATAAAAGGAATGTTCAGGCACGAAAGGAGCTTTATTTAAGCTGTATTGACAAGATAATAGACAATGAAAACAGTATTCTGATAAATGGAAATCTTTTCACTGAGTTTTCCATGTACTTTCTGCGTTACGCCTCAGCAATTATAGCAAGAGGAGACGTTATGCTGTTTGTGTGTAACACTGAGTCTCAGATTGACATGGTGTATGATTATCTGAAAAAGAGCTTTACTGAGATATTCAGCTTGTATTGCAATAAGGACGATTCCGATAATGCAGAGCTTGAGAAGTCTATATGGAGAATCGCAAAGGTAAGCAGTGCAAAAAGTGCAACAGTAGATTCACATATCAATGATAATAATATTATTGTTACTACACTTGATTATCTTTGTTCCGAATATTGCAATTCTGAATACAACAGCTTTATAACATTTGTGGATTCAGTAGTTATTGTTAACACACTTGAAACTGTAAATGCATATAACAGACAGCTTGCAAATCTTAATACAAAGCTCAAGCACATTATCCGTAAGAATGCACTTGCCGCAAAATACGGTGTTAAAGAAGGTAGGTTCAAAGCAAGGTATGCATCAAGAAAGGTAAAATATATCTGTTTTGATGATACAAGAACCCCCGGTCTTGATAAAATCCTGAAAAATCTGCTGGCAGTGGAAATGGATTCACTTGACGCAATGAGATATAATCCCGGAACCATTGTACGCTGCTATAGCTTTGAAGGCAAACCTGATGAAGAAGGCAGAATAAATGATTCTCAGGTTCTTAAGACAGAAGAAAGAATAGGCGTAATAATGAACATGGCTATTATTTGTCTTGCAAAGGGCGCTTCCAATGTAACAATTTTTGCTGATGACATTATACCATATGAAAATATAGCTGAAACTCTTAGTGCCAATATGGGACAGGTTTCAATAAGTGTAGGAGAGGACAATATCAGAATCAATAAACCGTTTTATAATCCGGATGATTATTCGGTTATAATTGCAATGAACTCAGACAACAATCTTCCTGCACATATCAGACGCTATGCTTCAATGACATCAGATAAGCCGTCGTTAGTGATAGTATTTGCTAAGCCGTATCTTCTTCGTGATTATTATACAGCAAATATCAAGGATTGCTGGAATAGAAATCAGATTGAGCGAATTCCTGTTGAAGAGGGCACGAAAAGAGACATAGCAAGAAAAATAATAATCAGGGCAAATTCAGGCGGTATATCTGTTAAAGAGATACTTCGTCTTGCAGCAGATGTTCAGCAGTTTGACACTTATGTTAAAGAGGAAAACATTAACGGGATACTTCGCAGCGTTCTTGAAATCTACGGAATTACCCGTGAAAACAGAATAGATCTGTTTGACTGTTTTGAATATACAGTAAATCGTTCTTTTGATGAAAACGGAATGTATCAATCTCATGATATGATTACCCTGAGAAGAGGCGGAAAACTGTATGAAATGATAAACGGACGTAATATGGTAACAATGTCCATCGAGGAAGGTGAGATTACTTTACCGATACCTCGAAGCAGACTGACACAAAACTATATTACAGATCAGAATCTTGTATATAATGGTAAGATTTATCACATTCAGAAGGTTGATACCGAGTCTAAGAAGCTGTATGCAAAACTTGCACCCGGCGGTAGAAATGACGAGGTATATCAGTATATTCAGAATCGTGAATATCGAATTGAATTCAAAGATGAACCTGTAGAGTATACCGCACCTACAAAGCATATTACAGTAAACCTTTCTGAAGACGATGTAAAGGTTGACGAAGTATTTGTATCAGTATTCAGAGCTCCTACAGAGGTAATTACAAAGGGATATTATACAATCGACCCACACACATTATCACTCAAATGCGGCAAATCAGCTCATTATAGTATTTCTGATGAAAAGAATGATATCCTTGCTAAGCAGACTTACAGACGATACGGAGAAATTACAGAACCGTTTTATTCATCTGACAGCATACAGGAAGTGACACAGCTTAACGCCAGTCGTAATGGAGCGCTTATGATGCTCATCCGAATGAGCGGACAGTTTGGTTCAGATGTGAATAAAGTCATGCTTCTTGCTGCGGTAATGCTTAATGAGCTTATCAAAGCAATGTTCCCGTCAGTAGCTGATTCTGTTGTTGTATGTCCCGTATTACACGGAGAAGCTCCGGATGATGAAGGAATAGATTTGTATGGTAAGGAGTCAACTGTTACTATCAGAGGAGAAAGCGATTTATTACCGGACAGTGATTTCGAGCTTTTGATCATTGAAGACTGTGAAGAGGATTTAGGTGTAATATCAGTGCTTATGTCATCGGGAGATGATGTTCTGAATACGCTGTTTTCGCCTATATATGATTACCTTAAGTGGTATACCGAAGCCGAAGAAAAGAGTAAGTTCTTGTATTACGGTCTTGAACAGGAGCCTTCATGCTTTGATTTTGCATCACTTTATAAGCTTTCAAAGCTTCTCGGTGATAATGCTCACGATTTTACATCAGTAGATCTTGAAGCTGTTATTGAGTATGATAACTGTGATTTCTGCGGCAAGCGTTTTGCAAAGTGTGATGAAAATGTAGTTGAGCTTAATGACGGCAGAATAATGTGCAAGGGCTGTAAAGAAAACATAGTCAGCAATGATAAGAAGGTGCTGAAATCGCATCTTGATCAGGCAATTATTTTCCTTGAAAGTACATACGGAATTAAACTTGACAGCAGATATGATGTTTGCTTTGAGTCCACAGTCAAGATTGCAAACACTATAAAGAGTAACCGCAATCTTATGGGAAGAGGACAGGATATACCTCTTAAGGCGTACATTGACGATAAGAAGAAAGCTCATGTAGAGTGCTCGATTCCGTCAGCAAGCCTTTCAGAGCTTATCGTAAGAGAACTGACTTATATGTGGCAGCTTAATGAGCTTCCCGAGCTTTCAGAGGAACTTGCTGAGGGACATATTGCACTTGTTGCAGTACAGTATCTTATGTTCCTTAATCAAAACACGTTGGCATCAGTCAGAACATCATACTATGAGAGTACAAATAATATATCGGGTACAGGCTACAGAAAACTTGTAAGCGAGCTTTTGTCACATCCTCAGTTTATGAATAATCCGTTCAGATATCTTGCCGAGTCAGCAGGAATAGTTCTGGAAGAAATTGAAACTTACGATATGGATCTGTCAGCAACAGGTGATTATGGTCTGCCATACAAGCTTGAGACAACCGATCGCTGCCCTGAGGGAGCTCTTACATATTTCTATTATTCAAGACTTTCTGATACTCACAAGCAGGCTTATGATGCAATGCTCAATGCTATTAAGAATCACGAGGCTACAGTTGAGATTAATAATTGTCAATTTGATGATGTATCAAAAATTTCTGATGCAATTGCATACGATCATCCTGAGCTTTTCTGGTATAAGACTCTTTCGATGTGTGGTAATATCGTCAAACTTATTTATGGAGCAACAGCAGAGGAATCAGCAGTGCTTCAGAAGAAAATTGACAGTGTTGCCGCGAAATATCTTGAAGGAATCGACGAGTCGATGAGCGGTTATGATGCAGCTATTCGTATTCATGCAAAGCTTATAGCAGCAGTTGATTATGATACTATTGCTCTTGAAAAGCAGAAAAAAGAAGGAGGCCCCGTTAAGGACGAGATAGATTATCTCAGAACAATATGTGGAGTATTCCTTAATGGAAAGGCTGTTTGTGAGGGATATACACGTGCAATGCAGTATCTTCTTCAGAAATGCGGTATAGAATCCGCAGAAGCAGTAGGATATATAATCAAGGAGAAAGGCGAAACGGACAGTGCACACGCATGGAATATAATAAAGCTTGACGGCAGTTACTATTACATTGATGCTACATGGGACGACAGTTCAAACACTGTACAGACTGTAAAGAAAAATGATCTTGGTTTTGATTATTACTGCATAACAACTGAAGAAATGTCCAGAACACGCGATTTCAAGCTTTGTCCATGTGAAATGCCGGAGTGTAATGATATCAAATGTAATTACTATTACCACAACAATCTTGTTCTTGATAAGTATGACCTTGCTAAAATCAGGAGTATTGCACAGGCTGCAGCAAAGAAAAAGTATAAGTCGTTTACTTTCAAATGCAAGACAAAGGCTGTATATGACCAGTCAATTAATCAGCTTTGTGTTGTAGGACATGATTGCTATGAAGCTATCAAGGCGGCAGCAAAGATTGATAAAAATATCCTTACGAATAAATATTCTTATGCATACGAAAAGAATATTTACACAATAACAATTAAATTCAAGTACAAATGATTTAATGAAAAGAGGGTTTATATGAAAAAAATTGCTATTCTGTCAATGATAGTTATACTGTTTTGTTCACTTTGGTCATGTGCCTCTCCCGAAAAAGCCATAATAGGCAGCTGGGTTGAACGAAAGACTGTTCTTGGAGTAGTAACAGAAACGACATACACCTTTAATGAAGATAGCAGCGGCAAGATAACAAATGTTGTTGACGTAAACTTCAGCTATACCATTTCCGATGATAAGCTTCTTATCACAACAAAGGTACTTGGTATAGAAGATACTGAGGAGTATTCATTTGCGTTTGACGGAGATACTTTGACTCTCACAGGCAACGGTGAAACAGTCAGTTTAGAAAAGGTAAAATAACTATATGATCAGGAGCGGTCATCATCACGTTTAAATGTTAGCGATGATGATGACCGCTTTTTAAGGAGTAACAGTATGGAAAATGTAAAACACAGCCCTCTTTACAAATTATTGACTCAATTAACGAGATATGGAATTAATCCGACAGATGGTTCATTTACAGCAGAAAAATATATACTCTGTATTATATCAAGGGTAGAAAATGAAGACGGAGCAACATATTTGATTGATGATGAATATCGCGCACTTAAGCGAGTACTTTTTTCTCGTATTACAGATGTATTTGAACTTAAAGAGTATTTGCTTCATAATATGACAGAGGAAAGTAATTCACGTTCATGCAAGTATATGAATGATATACTGTTAAAAGTAACAAATGAAGCTATGCTGTATGATAAAGCAGAAATTACATCAGTTGATGTATTATTAGCCATAGTAAATAATCCGCCTAATACATTTAAGCGGTATGTTCTTTCCGAAGATATGAAAACAGACTTTGATAAATTTGATCTTGATGAACTGCTTGAATTGCTGGGTGAAGTAAAAGCAGCTGAAGCAAAATTAAATGAATTGTCAGGAAAGGTTGAACTTGAAGACGAAGAAGATTCAGATAATGAAGATGAAGAAGATCTGAAACTTGAAGACGAAGAGGATTTGGATGATGAAGAGGAACTGGATCTGAGTTTTCTGCATAATATGAGCAATAAATCAAGAATATCAGATCTGATACGCAAGTCAAAGGAAATCAGAACAGAGCTTCAGAATGCTGTTATGGGACAAAATAACGCTATAAACGTATTTGTAACAGGATATTTCAGAGCTAGTCTGCTTGCGCTTACAACTCAAACAAGAAAACGGCCTTTTTCTACATTTTTATTTGCGGGACCACCTGGTGTGGGAAAGACTTTTCTTGCGGAAACAGCGGCCGAGACCCTCGGACTTCCGTTTATGAGATTTGACATGAGTGAATATTCGGATGATGAAGCAAATATTGAGTTCTGCGGTTCTGATAAGGTATATAAGCACGGAAAAGCAGGAAATGTTACAAGCTTTGTTTCAGAGAATCCCAGGTGTGTTCTGCTTTTTGACGAAATAGAGAAAGCACATATAAGTGTTATTCACCTGTTCCTGCAGATACTTGACGCAGGAAGACTTCGTGATAACTTTACAGACGAAGAGGTTTCGTTTTCTGATGCAATTATAATACTTACTACCAATGCAGGAAAGCAGCTTTACGAGGAAAGTGAAAGCAATGACCTGTCAATAGTGTCAAGAAAGGTAGTTATAAACGCACTGAAAAAGGACGCCAATCCCGAAACGGGAATACCATATTTCCCAAGTGCGATATGCTCGCGATTTGCATCTGGAAATGTAGTGATGTTCAATCATATTGAAGCACATGATCTTCGTATGATTGCTAAAAATGAGATTAAGCGTCACGCAGCAGGACTTGAACAAACAACAGGAATAACTGTCGATATTGATGACAATGTATATACGGCAATACTTCTTTCTGAGGGTGGCAATGCCGATGCAAGAACGATAAAAAGCAGGGCAGAAAGCTTTTTCAATAATGAGCTTTATGAATTCCTCAGACTTATAAGCATAGATATAGAGGAAAAAAAACTGTATGATCTTGAAAAAATCCGTATATCAGCGGAAATTACCAATGCTGATACGGACATATACGAGCTGTTTTATGCATCTGAAAAACCGAATGTGCTTGTTTTTTCAAATAAAGAAAATGTTGTTGTATGTCAGAGTGAAGTTGCTGATTTTAATATTTACGGAGCACAGACACTTGATACGGCAATTGAGATAATGAGAAATCATGACATTGATTTTGTTCTGATAGATATGAACTGCGGAGTTTATACTGATAAAAGTACAACGCTTCACATTGAAGATGTTGAATCATCGGCAAGGGAACTGTTTATATTCCTTCGAGACAATAAACATGAAATACCTGTCTATCTTATTACTGAAAACAAAGGCGATATCAATGAGGAAGAAATGATATCATTCCATAAACAGGGAGTCCGTGATATCATCTGTATGTATGATGACGAAACACTGCTGACTATTCAGTTGAATGAAATTGCAGAAAAGCTTCATCAGCAGAAGAGTATAATCAAGCTTTCAAGGGATAACAAGCTTGTGTCATTTGAAACAGCACAGACGTTTGTTCCTGAAGAACGCTGCGGAGAGATTAGACTCTATGATTTCAAAACGATTCTTGCTGTTGACTCTGAAGACACAAAAAATATAATGAGCAGCATTTCAAAGCCAAATGTGCATTTTGAAGATGTTATCGGTGCGCAGGAAGCAAAGAAAGAGCTATCATACTTTGTGGAATATCTTAGATCTCCGAAAAAATATATCGGAACAGGTGTCAAGCCTCCGAGAGGAGTTCTTCTTTATGGACCTCCGGGCACAGGAAAGACCATGCTTGCAAAGGCTATGGCGTGTGAATCGGGAGTTACCTTTATAGCTACAGAAGGAAACAGATTTCTGAAAAAACATGTAGGTGAGGGCTCTGAAGAGGTACATAATCTGTTTAAAACAGCCCGTAAATATGCACCTTCAATACTTTTTATTGATGAGATAGACGTGATTGCGAGAAATCGCAGAGGAGCAAGCGGAAACAGCGAAGCAAGCGAGGATACTTTAACAGCATTGTTAACGGAAATGGACGGCTTCACAAAGGATGCATCAAAGCCTGTATTTGTTCTTGCCGCTACAAATTATGATGTTGAACAGGGAAGGGCAAAAAGCCTTGACCCAGCCATTATCCGAAGATTTGACAGAAGACTGTACATAAATCTTCCTGACAAAGAAGAAAGAAAGAAATTTCTGAACCTTTTGATTTCAGGTAACAGAGCTCTTGATATATCAGAAGAAAAGATCGATAATATCGCTGCAAGAGCTAATGGAATGAGTCTTGCAGAGCTTGACTCAGCGGTGGAATTAGCTTTGAGATCAGCTATCAGAGAGGGAAGCGTAAAGGTTACAGACGCAATTCTTGAAGAAGCCTTTGAATCTTTTAATGAAGGCGAAAGAAAAAAATGGGACTCCTCGCAGCTTATGCGTGTTGCAAGACACGAGGCGGGCCATGCATTTCTTTGTTGGAACAGCGGAGAAACACCTTCGTATCTTACTATTGTTGCTCGAGGTGATCACGGCGGATATATGCAGCATAATGAACAAGAAGGCAAAGCGATTTATACAAGAGATGAGCTGCTTGATAAGATGAGAACATCTCTTGGTGGCAGAGCTGCGGAAATAGTATATTACGGTGAAAAAGACGGCATTTCAACAAGTGCAAGCGGTGATCTTTCTTCTGCAACAAAACTTGCAAAACAAATGGTTTGCGTCTATGGAATGGAAGAGGACAACGGACTTGCTGTTATCGGTGAAGAAGAGCTCTCAAACGGACAAGTTATGCTTGAGGTAAGGGCCTCAGTAAACAGAATACTTCAGGAGCAGATGAATGAGGCAATTCGTCTTATTAGTGAAAACAAGGATAAGGTAGACAGCCTTGTTGAAGCTCTTATGGATAAAAATCACATGACAGGCAATGAAATAGAGGCTGTATTGTCAAATCAGAACGAGTAGTACCGCTCGTTTTCATAATCAGTATATTTATGAAAAAAACATTTGTAACCTGTCAGCAGAAATATTGATATTATATCAAAGAGGGTGTTAAAATGACTATAGTGGAGCTTTATGATGATAAGCCTATTAATAATGTTGTGGGAGCACTTGTGTTCAATCCCGAAAAGCTTATTTATGTCGGCGGACATTCAAGAAAGACTTTTGAAAGAAAAAAACTGTCGATAATAAAGAACTATCTTGAACATAAAGGACTTGCCGACATACAGGTTGAGTATATTCAAGTGCGTCGTGACAGTCTGAAAGACATTATTGATAATTTTGAAGACATATACGCCAACAATGAAGACTGTAAATTTCATGTTGAGGTTACGGGAGGCGAGGATCTTATTCTTGTCGGTTTAGGTGTTCTGTGTCAGAGACATCCTGAAATTGAATTATATCAGATAAGCAGTAAATTGCGTAATATCCGTTCTTTCTCTGTAGAGAGCGACGACGGAGATAAAATAGAGGTTAATTGCTCTAATACAGTTGATGATAATCTGCAGCTTCATGGCGCATCGGTTGTAACGGCAAACGGCAAAGATTGTTTTGCAAGCGGATATGTTTGGGGAATTGAATTTCTTCATGATGTTAATGTTATGTGGGAAATCTGCTGTAAAGGTGTAAATGAAGAACTGAGTCAGAAATATTCTTCTCCGAATTTATGGAACAGAGTGAGTATGATACTGGGCAAAATTGATTCGTTTCATAAAGAGCGTGAGAATAAAAACTCGATACGGATCAATAAAAAATGGTTTAATGAATTTTTATTAAAGGATAATAATACTGCAATAGTTCATGAGTATTTATACTGCTTTGTGCGTCATAATTTAATGGACTATCGTATAGAAAACAACTATGTTTATCTTGATTTCAAGAATGATCAGATAAGATATTGCCTTACAAAAGCAGGACAGATTCTTGAACTCAAGACATATATGACCTGTCTTGAGCTTGTTGGCAGAAGGGGAGGAGATTGTCTTACCGGAGTTACTATTGATTGGGACGGAGACGAAGATATTGGGTCAGATATTAAATATCTATATAACCCTGATGATCCCGAATCAAAAATAGATACTATCAATGAGGTAGACGTTGTTGCAACATGTGGGTTGGTGCCTTACTTTATATCATGTAAAAATGGTGCTTTCACTCCCGAAGAACTGTATAAGCTGTATTCTATAGGAGAGCGCTTCGGAAAGGGCTATTGCAGAAAAATTATTGTTTCAACAAATCTGACATATTCTCTTGGCTCAAAAAAGCAGGTTTATATGCAAAGAGCTGCTGATATGGGAATTGATATCATTGAAAATGTCCATGAAATGACAGATGATGAATTTTCAGAGGAGCTGAAGCGTGTAATGGAGCTTCCGAAGCAGCGAGTGAGTAATTTCATATAAACAAGGTATGATTAAATAAGTTTGGTGGTGAAGAATAATGGATTGCAATTCGTTGTTTAATTTGTGGAGTTCATTTTTTATTTCCATTTCCGGTTTATATTTTCTTTATTCTACCAGAATTTTGGGTCTTTGTCGACTGCTCTTTCAGTATAACATATTAGAAACGTAATGCCATCCGAGGAAAGCAGACAGAATACACCAGAGATGAAGTAGCTGTTGGAATACATCAGTCGACACAACGATGACTTGCTCAAAATGATGAAGGATGAGCAGATAGAGAGCATCGAGAAGTTCCATGACTGTTGGAGTGAGTACGCAAGCCTCTCTGATGAAGCATTGTTCGAATACGCCTTCAAGCTTGGTATGAAGATCGCGATTGAAGGTACCCGCCCAATAACCGTCCACCCTATCCAAAGAATTACAAATAGACTAAACTAGAAGTAACTAATAAAGTCTAAGAGGAGTAGATTGGAATGAATGAGATAGCAAAAGTGAAAAAGGAAGTAAAGCTGGCACAGTGGGCGGAAATGGTGAAAAGCAGGAACGAAAGCGGACTAACTGTAACTGATTGGTGTAAGCAGAATGGTATCAATCTCAAGACATATTACTACTGACTGAAGCGACTTCGTCAGGCGGTATGCAATGAAATCGAACAGCATGACATAGTTCCTGTAAAACCAATTGCAGGAACAGAACCGACAGCTGAGAAAATCGAACTATCTGTAGGAGATGTAAAGATATCACTGCCTGATGATTTTAATGAAGATACACTGAAACGGCTGATTGGAGTACTGAGATGATCGGAGATATCAGCCGTGCAGAGCATATCTACATCGTATGCGGATATACAGATATGCGAAAATCAATCGATGGACTTGCAGCTATCATACAGAAAAATTTCAGGCTTGATGTATTTTCAGGAAGTCTGTTTCTGTTCTGCGGAAAGCGATGTGACAGAATCAAAGCTCTGCTGTGGGAGGAAGACGGATTTGTACTGCTGTACAAAAGACTTGAAAACGGAAAGTACAAATGGCCGAGGGATTCCGATGAAGCAAGACAGATAACACAGCAGGAAATCGCCGATGTTCTTATAGGAAATGCAGACAGTGACACAATTGCCGATGACCTGGTTGACAAATTCGATGAAAGTGGTAAAATAGGAGTAGATGAATGGTCTGCAGAACAAGTTGCATTCCGTGGTGATTCCATTGATAATCCTATAGAGAATGATCTGAAATTTCTTACAAAACGTCCCAAGCGTTTAAAACCTGATATCTGGTATAAAACAAGTGATTTTGATTATTTATATCACACCAATAAAGATGGTTGGATTGATGAAGTAAGCGTAGACAAGTTGTATTTAAATCTCGACGAACGACCATCTCATTATTCAAATCCTCCCGGGAAGTTGCCTGGTGATGAAGCCGGACACTTAATAGCTGATATTTTTGGTGGCTCCCGTGATGCTGATAATATTGTAGCTATGTCATTTCAAGTTAATAGAAGTGAATTTAAAATACTAGAAAATTCTTGGAAAAAATCACTTGAAAACGGACAAGAGGTAAGCGTTTACATAAAAATTGATTATGGCAGTATCAATACAACTGGTAGACCAGTAGCATTTGATATTACTTATTACATTGATGGAGAATCTTATAACGTCTTGATAGACAATTAAAAATTAATGTAACCCTGCATTTATACGATTCTTCTAACCAAAATCAACTATAAGGTGAATATTATGGATAGTAAAATATTATTAAGAAAAATTGAGAACGATATGATTGAGCAATGTTTGAAATACGCTAAAAATTGTGTTGACAAAGTATATGTGTATGGATGTTGTGAAGGAAAAGCAACTTCA
>JAZPYL010000016.1:0-24666 GCA_045544175.1 Acutalibacteraceae bacterium
TAAAAATTAAAGGAGGAATAAAAATGCTTGACGAAAACAAAACATTAGACATAATCAGTGCCGATAAGATTGAAGTAAAGGAAGTTAAATGGCTGTGGCCGGGCTACATCCCTTACGGAAAAATCACACTCCTGCAGGGTGCCCCCGGTGACGGTAAGAGCACCTTTATGCTGACACTTGCGGCACTTTTAACAACAGGTCAGAGTCTTCCCTTCTGCGACGAAGAGAACGAACCGATGAATGTTATTTATCAGACAACGGAGGATGATGCGGAGGACACTGTTGTACCGAGATTCATACAGGCAGGAGGTGATACAACAAAGCTTCATTTCATAGACGAGAAAGAAAAGACATTGACTTTCAGCGACAGAAGAATCGCTGATGCAATAAAGGCGACCAACGCTAAGCTCGTCATCCTTGACCCCTTGTCCGCTTACATCGGAGGTGATGTTTCACTGAACATTGCTAATGATGTTCGTGCTCAATTCAACCCTTTGATACAAGCCGCAAAGGAAACAGGCTGTGCCGTTGTAATTGTCGGTCACATGAACAAGGCTGGCGGAACAAAGGCTCTTTACCGGAGCCTCGGCTCTATTGATGTGGTAGGTGCTGCACGAAGCTGTTTACTCATTGCGAGAACAGACAAAGACAGACCTGACGAAAGAGTTATGGCGGTGCAGAAAAGCAACCTTGCCGCAACGGGCAATGCCGTTATCTTTAACATTGCACATGACGGCATTGAATGGGTAGAAGAAACTTCAAGGACGGCAGATGAAATTTTAAGCTCTTCTTCCTCATCGGCAGGCAGACCTAACGAGCAGATTACAAAGGCAAAGGAAATTCTTTTGGAAATGCTGACTGGCGGACCGAGGGCACAGGCAGAGATTATGAGCCGAATGGAACAGGAACGCATAGGCAAGAGCACGGCAATCAAAGCAAAGAGTGAGCTCGGATGCGTAAGTACAAAGGAAGGCAAACGCTGGCAATGGTCGCTTGTAGCGGAAGAATGCATAAATGATGATGGCATCACAGAGTGTTATTGAATTATTACATCCTTCCTTGAAAACAAAAAACAAAATCAAATTTTAAAATTTATGGAGGTTAATCATTATGACAACATTAACAGAAATCAGAATCGAAAATTTAAAATCATTCGAAAACAATCCTTTCATTTTCAGAGAGGACACAGCTTTTGATTTGTTAATCGAAAGCATCACAACCTTAGGAGTACTTACACCAATCATAGTACGCAGTATCGAGGACAGCGACTACGAAATCATCAGTGGTCACAGAAGAGTTGAAGCCTGCAGAAGGCTCGGTATCGAAGCAATTCCTTGCATTGTTAAAGAGTTAACCAAGGATGAAGCTGCGGTTATACTTGTTGACCTGAATTTGCAGAGAGATGAGGTCTTACCCAGTGAGAAAGCACACGCTTACAAAATGAAAATGGATGCACTAAAAAATCAGGGAGCAAGGACTGATTTAACTTCTACACAGTCTGTGTCGAAGTTCCGTACAGCAGAAGAAGTCGGCAAAGAAAACAATGAAAGCCGTGAAACTGTCAGGCGATACATTCGATTGACTTACCTCATTCCCGAAATCTTAAAGTTAGTTGACGAAGGACGAATAGCCTTTACACCTGCTGATGAGCTGTCATTTCTGCCGGCAGAGGAGCAAAATGAAGTCTACGGATTTTATGAGCACGAAGAGGTTACACCCTCATACTCACAAACGGTACGAATGAAAAAGCTTTACACAGAAGGTCAGCTCACATCGGACAGAATATCCGAGATTATGGCAGAGGCAAAAGCGAATCAAAAAGATTTTCTGAAGATACCAACAGAGAACATAAACAAATACTTTAAGTCGAGATTTACAGAAAAACAAAAGCAGGAATTTGTGATTAAGGCTGTAGAACACTATCACCGCTTTCTGATGCGGCAGAGAGATGTGAGGTGAGTGGATGAAATTATTTAAGTATTTGAATTTACTTCTTTGGCTTCTGCTCTGTAACACCCGTGCCGAGTTACTGATGCTGAGTGAAGATGAAAAAGAAATTGTAATCGACGGAATTAAATACTATGTTTCATCAAGATACTCTACAGATAAAAACGGTGATACCTTTAAAAATAAAATTGAAAAATATCTTGGCAGTGACTTCACACATTTGTCACCTGCAACAAACAATGATAGAATAAACAACGAATATATATGTCTGACTGCCGGGAAGGAGGTAAAATGCAGTTAACGGATTATATCGGTATTGCAGGTCTGTACTGTCGTCTTTCAAGAGACGACGGTACAGACAGCGAAAGCAATTCCATAGCAAATCAAAAAAGATTGTTATCACAGAAAGCTAAAGAGCTTGGCTTCACAAATGTAAAGTTCTATGTTGATGACGGATATACGGGAACAAACTTTAATCGACCCGGATTTCAGGAGCTTATTGACGATATTGAAATGGGATACATTTCTGTTGTTATGGTAAAAGACTTATCAAGATTAGGACGAGACTATGTATCGGTAGGTCATTATACGGATAACTATTTTCCTGAACATAACATAAGATTTATCGCTGTTAACGATATGGTAGACAGTGATGAGGGGGAGAATGAAATCGCACCCTTCAAGAACATAATGAATGAAATGTACGCAAGGGACATTTCAAGAAAAATCAGAAGCTCAAACAGAATCAGAGGCAACCTTGGAGAACCTCTTGCACAACCGCCTTACGGATATGTGAAAAGTCCCGAGAACAAAAAGAAATGGATAATCGACCCTGATGCTTCACAGGTAGTGAAAAGTATTTTCAGAATGTGCATAGAGGGTAAGGGTAACGAAGCCATTGCTCATGTTCTTCAATCAAACAAAATCTATATACCTATGGCGTATTGGCACAGCAAGGGATTAAACCGAGGCGGTAAACAAATGCCTGCTGACCCTTACAGATGGAGTAAAACAACCGTAAGGAAAATCTTAACCCAACAGGAGTACTGTGGTGATGTAATTAACTTCAAGACTTACTCAAAGAATTTCAAAAATAAAAAGAGGCTGATGAACGCTGAAGAAAACTGGAGAATCTTCAAGGATGTTCACGAGCCTATCATTGAAAGAGAAGTATTTGAGCTTGTACAGGAGAACTTGTTAAAGGTCAAGAGAAGGGCGCCTAAACCTGAAAATGCAAAAAAGCATATCTTCAGCGGGCTTATCCGTTGCGGTGACTGCGGAAGCAATATGAGGTATCATACAAATACCACCAACAAAGAGATACACTACTTCAGTTGCGGTAACTATGTGAAGGATACCCGTGGCGACTGTCCTACAAGGCACTACATTCGTTCAGATGCTATCGAGCAGATAGTATTACTTGAACTGAAGCATCTTGCAAACTTTCTTAAACACGATGAAGAAAGACTTGCGGAAATCCTTGAAAAGAAGTCAAACAAAGACTTATATGAAGAGACAAGGTATCTTGAGGGTGAGCTTCAAAAGGCTCTTGCAAGGCAACAGAAGGTGGTAAATCTTTATGAAAAGCTATATGAAGATAATGCCGAAGGTAAAGTAACTGACGAATGGTTTACTCACATGTCACATAAGTACGAGCTTGAAAGAACTGAACTTAAAGGAAAGACATCTGAACTCCGTAAGAAGCTTTCAAGTACACAAGAGACAACCAAAGGCAAGGATATGTTTCTTAATGCGATAAGAAGCTTTATGGAAATGGAAACACTGACGGCACCTCTTACAAAGGAGCTTATTGACCACATTGATGTTTATGAGTCAGAGGGTAAAGGTAAAAACAAAACACAGAGAATTGTTATTTACTACCGATTTGTAGGATACATTGAATTGCCCGACAAAATCCCAATCGTAAACGATACCCGACAGGGAGTAGCGGTGAATTATATTTCAGGCACTTTACCTGAAACAGCATAAAGAAAAAAGCCGCAGAAATCTGCGACAAACTACAAAATTTATATCAATCTGTTTTTAAACAAAAAAGGATGCGTGTTCAAATCCCTTATGAACACGCATCATGGTCGGAGTGTCGGGATTTGAACCCGAGGCTACCGAGAAAAATATAGTCGTCTCACTTGCTTGGAGCGCTTCGTGATACTCCTTATTTTTCTCTTCCTCCGCTTCGCTTCATCTGCCACCGGCAGCGCTCAGCTCCGTCGCCTGGTCCCTCACATTGGTTCGGTCCGCAAGAGGCCAATAAAAAAGTACCCACTTTTCAGTGAGTACTCTTTATAAAAATGGTCGGAGTGTCGGGATTCGAACCCGAGGCCTCTTGGTCCCGAACCAAGCGCGATACCAAGCTTCGCCACACCCCGTCAGACAACACGACATATTATACATTAAAGAAATCAAAAAATCAACCTTAAAATAAAGAAAAAAGCAAAAATATATATTTATTTTTCTGATATTTGTGTTATAATAATTACATCAAATTTCAGGAGGTTAATTAATATGTCATATATCGAACTTAACGATATGAATTTCACAGAAGAAGTAACTAAGGAAACAGCGATGCCCGTTCTTGTTGATTTCTGGGCTCCCTGGTGTCAGCCTTGTATGATGCTCACTCCCGTTATTGAGGAACTTGCTGACGAACTTGACGGAACGGTTAAAGTCTGCAAGCTCAACTGTGACGAAGCAGGCGAATTTGCTGCAATGATGGGCGTTATGTCTATTCCCTGTCTTGTTCTCTTTGTCGGCGGTGAGGAGAAAAACCGTATTGTCGGTCTCCATTCAAAAGAAGAGATAATCAATTTCATTAATGAAAACAAATAAGATTCAGCACTTCGGTGCTGTTTTCTTTTTTTGTGTGGGGGATACAGAAAAAGAAAAAAGGACTCTCCTTAAAGGAAAGTCCTACGATTACCGATATACTAAAATCAGATAGCGCGAGTAACCTTACCAGAGCGTAAGCAGCGAGTGCAAGCGTAAACTCTCTTGGGTGAGCCGTTAACGATAGCCTTTACACGCTTTACGTTGGGTTTCCATGTTCTGTTTGAACGTCTGTGTGAGTGGGAAACTTTGATGCCGAAAGCAACATCTTTACCGCAATATTCGCATTTTGCCATGTACCGCACCTCCTTAAAAATTCTAAAGTTACATAAGCAGTAGATATAATAGCAGAAAAGAATAGAAAAAGCAAGTATTTTTTGAAAAAAAGTTAATTTTTTTATTTTTGTTTTTTTGCGCTGCTTGTTTAGGTATATGGCGGTTTCAATCTCGTTATACAGGGAAAGTCTACATTATATATTTTTTAATCTATTTCAAAAAAACAGTTGATTTTTCTGAATAAATAATGTATAATTATTTATATCGAACATTTGTACGATTCGGAGGTTTAATATTATGGCAGATAAAAACAGTGCACTTAATGCGGCACTCGCACAAATTGAAAAGCAGTACGGTAAAGGTGCCGTTATGCGTCTCGGTCAGACTACGGAGATGAATGTTGAAGCTATTTCGACGGGCTCATTGGGTCTTGACCTTGCAACAGGTATCGGCGGTCTTCCAAAGGGAAGAATTGTTGAGATATACGGCCCCGAATCATCGGGTAAGACAACTCTTGCTCTTCATTGTATTGCTGAAGCTCAGAGAGCCGGTGGTGAAGCTGCTTTTATTGATGCCGAGCATGCTCTTGACCCTGTTTATGCAAAGGGACTCGGTGTTGATGTTGACTCTCTTCTTGTGTCTCAGCCTGATAACGGCGAAGATGCTCTTTCAATTACCGAAGCGCTTGCACGTTCAGGTGCCCTCGATGTTATTGTTGTTGACTCCGTTGCAGCACTCGTACCAAGAGCGGAAATTGAGGGTGAAATGGGTGACAGCCACGTTGGTCTTCACGCAAGACTTATGTCTCAGGCTCTCAGAAAAATTACAAGTGTTGTTGCAAAATCAAATACTCTTGTTATTTTCATTAATCAGCTTCGTGAAAAGGTCGGTGTTATTTACGGCAATCCCGAAGTAACCACCGGCGGACGTGCTCTTAAGTTCTATTCATCAGTCAGAATTGATGTAAGAAAAATTGAACAGCTCAAGGCTCCGGGCAATGAATTCATCGGTGCCAGAACAAGAGCAAAGATAGTTAAGAATAAGGTTGCACCTCCTTTTAAAGAGGCTGAATTTGATATTATGTACGGTACCGGTATTTCCAAGGTCGGCGAAATTGTTGACTTGGGTGTTAAGTATGATATTGTTAAGAAGAGCGGTGCATGGTTCTCATATGGTGAAACACGTCTTGGTCAGGGCCGAGACAATGTAAAGCTTCTTTTCCAAAGGGAGACATCACTCTGCAATGAAATTGAAGCTAAAATCCGCGAATGTGTAGCTAAAGAAAAAGCAGAAAAAAGCGGTGTGAAAACTGAAAATAAAGAGCCTGAATTCGTTGTTCCCACTCCCGTAAAAAGAAGTGCGGCAAACATCCGTGCAAGAATTGATATTGCCGTTGATGATGACGAATAATGAAGATTAATTTCAAAGAAGGAAAAGGCGATAAAATCCACATTTTAATCGACGGTGAATATAAATTTACCGTCGATAAAACTTATTTTGCCCTTATGGGACTTTATCAGAATAAGGAAATTGATAAAGAAGAGCTGGAAAAAATTGCCGAAGAAATTGAAAAACGCCGTGCATATAATCAGGCTGTATCTTACCTTTCAAGGCGTGACCACAGCGAAAGGGAGCTTCTTACAAAACTTCGTCAGAAAGGCTATTCAGACAGTGCTGAATATGCAGTTGAAAAGCTGAAAAAAGACGGCTTTGTTGATGATGAGCGTTTTTCCAGAATGTATGCAAAAGAGCTTATTACTCTTAAAAAATACGGAAAAAGGCGTATTGAGCAGGAGCTTTATAAAAAAGGTATAAGCCGTGATATTATCTCACTTGTTCTGGAAGAAACTGATTTTGACGAAAATGATTTATGTGATATAATAAGACGCAAATATTACCGCTATCTCTCCGATGAAAAGGGAGTGAAAAAGACCGTTAATGCACTTTTAAGAATGGGTTATTCCTACAGTGAAATAAGGTCTGCTCTTCAGGAATTTACGGAAGATAACGGAACGGATTATGAGGTGTCAGATGAGTAAAATAGGTATGATTTCTTTGGGCTGTCCCAAAAATCAGGTAGATGCTGAAATGCTTCTTTCATCCCTTTGTGATGAAGGATTTGAAATAGTAGCAGAAGCAGAAGAGGCCGATGTTGTTATTATTAACACCTGCGGCTTTATTGATGATGCTAAAAAGGAAGCAATTGACAATATTTTATATGCGGCCGAACTGAAAAATCAGGGTATAATTAAAGGTATAGTTGTAACGGGCTGTCTTGCGGAAAGATACAAGGATGAGGTTATAAATGAAATTCCCGAGGTTGATGCCTGTATAGGAATCGGTGCCAACGGAAAAATTGCTGAAATCTGCAAAGAGGTTTTAAATGGAGGAAAATGTTCTCTCTATCCGTCAAAATACGACCTTGACCTTGACGGCAGCCGACTTCTCACAACGCCTTCACACTGGGCATATATTAAAATTGCCGAGGGCTGCTCGAATTGCTGTACCTACTGTGCAATACCTTCAATCAGAGGTAAATTCAGAAGCAGAAAGACGGAAAGCATCATCGAAGAAGCTAAGAACCTTGCTGACGGCGGTATAAAGGAGCTTGTTGTTGTAGCTCAGGATACAACCCGTTACGGTATCGATCTTTACGGCGAGTATAAGCTTGCCGAGCTTCTCAGAGAGCTTTGTAAGATTGACGGAATAGAATGGATAAGAATACTTTACTGTTATCCCGAATGTATGACTGACGAGCTTATTGACACAATTGCAAGTGAAAAGAAAATCTGCAACTATATTGATTTACCTCTTCAGCACGCAGATAAAGATATTCTCAATGCTATGAACAGAAAAGGCTCAAGAGAAGATCTTACGGCTCTTATCAGCAAAATCAGAGATAAAATCCCCGATGTTGTTCTTCGTACAACCTTTATTACAGGTTTTCCCGGGGAAAGCGAAGAGAATTTTGAAATACTCGCCGAGTTTATCAAAGAGACAGAGTTTGACCGTCTCGGCTGCTTTGCATATTCACCTGAAGAGGGCACAATTGCCGCAAAAATGGACAATCAGATTGACGAGGAAATCAAGATTCACCGCAGTGAGATTATAATGCAGCAGCAGTACGAAATCTTTTTAAAGAAGCAGGAAAGCAAAATCGGTTCGGTTATGACCGTAATTGTTGACGGTTTTGACGAAAACAATCTTCTTTATATGGGCAGAACCTATATGGATGCACCCGAAATTGATACAAATGTAATAATTTCAACGGAAGATGAACTCGAGCAGGGACAGTTTGTTGGGGTCAGAATTATTGCTGTAGATGACTGCGACCTTGTAGGTGAGGTTATCGGCCAGGAGGTAATTGAATGAAGAAGCTGATTTTAACTTCTGCAGGATTTGAGAATCCAAAAATAGCTAAACTGTTTTTTGATATGATTGGTAAGTCGCCGTCTCAGACAAAAGTGATTTTCGTGCCTGTTGCGGCTATAGACGAAGAATCCAGAGCCGTTCTTCCGAAATGTATGAATGACCTTACAGGAAACGGAATACCCGACGAAAATATATTTGTATATAATCTTGATGCGCCCTTAAATTTTGACGAAATGAAAAAATATGATGCCATATATTTTTGCGGAGGAAACACAAAGCATCTTATGAAATCCATAAACAGACAGAAAGGATTCAGGAAGATCCTTGAGGAATTTATTGCCGTTGGTGGTGTTTTTGTCGGTGTCAGTGCAGGCAGTATGATTGCGTGTCATAACTTACTGAACGGTTTACACTATGCGAATTGTCGGATTTGGGTTCACGAAAAGCAGGGCGACGGTGCAGGAGCAGTTAAATTGAATATTCTAAAAAACATACGAATTTCTGATAATCAGGCCTTGGTTATTGATGGTACGAAAAGTTATATTTCAGAGTGAAATTCCTATATCACATTTAATATTTCAATATTAAAAATAACAATTGACAAATATCTCTCTGATGTGTATAATATATTAGATAAATAAATGCGCTAAAAGGGAGAAGTAATTACAGTAGTTCTTCTCAGAGAGGGGCAGTAAGGTGAAAGTGTCCTGTTGAATCTGTAATGAAATGCACCCGTCAGCACCTGAGGGGAAAGGTAACAAGTATCCGAGGGCGTAAACCGGCGTTAACGGTTGAGAGTTAAAAATCAGAGTGGAACCGCGTGTTTTACGCCTCTGTGTCTTTATGGGCACAGAGGTTATTTTAATTTTTGGCAATTTTAGGCAAGGTGATATTATGTTTGAACGACTCAAAGAAGATTTACAATGTGTAAAAGACAGAGATCCGGCAGCAAGAAGCAATGTTGAGATTATGTTACTGTATCCGGGCTATAAGGCTGTCAGGGCTTACAGAAGAGCTCATTGGTGTTATAACCATAAGATGTATTTTCTCGCACGTGCAATATCTCAGCACTGTGCAAAGCAGACTAATATAGAAATTCATCCGGGTGCACAGATCGGAAAAAGGTTTTTCATTGACCACGGAACCGGCGTTGTTATCGGTGAGACAGCTATCATCGGTGATGACTGTACAATTTATCAGGGTGTAACCCTTGGCGGTACAGGTAAAGATCACGGCAAGAGACATCCTACCTTAGGTAATAATGTTCTTATAGGTGCAGGCGCCAAGGTGCTCGGCCCCTTCAGAATCGGTGATAATTCAAACGTTGCCGCAGGCTCCGTTGTCCTTTCTGAAATCCCCGATAACGCTACGGCTGTCGGCTCGCCTGCGAGAGTTGTGAAAAGGAATGGTATCAAGGTTGATAAGCTTGACCACATTCACACTCCCGACCCGATTTCTCAGGAAATTTGTCTATTAAAGCATAAAATAGAAATATTAGAAAAACAGATAAAATCAATGGAGGAAAAGAAATGAGAATTTTCAACACTCTCACAAGAGAAAAGGAAGAATTAATACCCATTAAAGAAGGCGAATTCAAAATCTACGCCTGCGGTCCTACAGTGTATAACTTTATTCACATCGGTAATGCAAGACCTCTTTGTGTTTTCGACGTTATGCGCCGCTATCTTGAATACAGAGGTAATAAGGTTAATTTCGTTCAGAACTTTACTGATATCGACGATAAAATTATCCGTCGTGCGAACGAAGAGGGTGTAACCTTCAAGGATATCTCTGAAAAGTACATCGAAGAGTTCTGGACTGATGCAAAGGGTATGAATATCCGTGAAGCAACAACACATCCTAAAGCTACGGAAAACATCGGTGAAATTATCGATATCGTTTCAGGACTTATCGAAAAGGGATACGCTTACGAGGTTAATGGTGACGTTTATTTCAGCACCAAGAAATTTGACGAATACGGCAAGCTTTCACATCAGCCTCTTGAAGACCTTGAAGCAGGTGCAAGAATCAATGTAGGTGAGGTTAAGAGAGAGCCCATGGATTTCGCTCTCTGGAAGAGCGCAAAGCCCGGCGAGCCTTACTGGGAATCTCCCTGGGGACACGGCAGACCCGGCTGGCATATTGAATGCTCAGCTATGGTAAGACGTTATCTCGGTGAAACTATTGATATTCACTGCGGCGGTCAGGATCTTATTTTCCCGCACCACGAAAACGAAATCGCACAGAGCGAATGCTGCAACGGTAAGCCTTTTGCAAAATACTGGATGCACAACGGCTTTATCACTGTTGATAAGGTTAAGATGTCCAAGTCTCTCGGCAATTTCTTTACCGTTCGTGATGTTGCTCAGCAGTACGGCTACGAGCCTATCCGTTATCTTATGATTTCCTGTCAGTACAGAAGCCCCATCAATTACAGCTTTGATGCTATTGAGCAGTGCAAGGCTTCACTTGAAAGACTTTATACCTGCAGAAACAACCTTGACTTTGCTCTCAAGAATGCGAAAGACGAAGCGGGCGAGAGAGATGCAGAAATCAAGGCACTTATCGACGGCAAGAAGGATAAATTCATTGAAGCTATGGAGGATGACCTTAACACAGGCGAAGCTCTTGGTGCAATCTTCGAGCTTGTCCGTGATATCAACTCTAATGTAAATGAAGGCGTACAGTCTAAGGAAATCGTAGAGTATGCTATTAAGGTGTTTGACGAGCTTATGAATGTTCTCGGTCTTCTCTATAACCGTAATGCAGATGATAAGAATCTTGACGATGAAATCGAAGCTCTTATTGCACAAAGAAATGAAGCAAGAAAAAATAAGAACTGGGCTGAAGCTGACCGTATCAGAGATGAGCTGAAGGCACAGGGTATTGTCCTCGAAGATACACCTCAGGGTGTTAAGTGGCACAGAGCATAAAATAAGGACCCGACCCGACGAGCAATCAAAGATTGCGGTCGGGTACCCCGGAACCTTGTTGTTTAACAATAATAATCCACAGGTTTTTCTATTCCTGTGGATTTTTGAGAAAGAAAGTGGTTATATGACATATAACAGCAGCAGTCCCATAGCCGTTATTGATTCCGGTATCGGAGGTATAACGGTTCTGAGAAAGCTTTATAAGCTTATGCCTAATGAAAACTTTATATATTTTGGTGATTCCGCCAATGCACCCTACGGTGTGAAGACAAAAGAGGAGATAAAAAACCTCACTGTTTCTGCGGCAGAAAGACTTATGAAAAGGGGAGTAAAGGCTGTTGTGATTGCCTGCAATACGGCAACAAGTGCGGCTGCTTCATATCTCAGAGAGAAATATCCGGACTTTATTTTTATAGGACTTGAGCCTGCTGTCAAACCTGCGGCGCTTTCAAAAGAAAACCCGAGGGTGCTTGTTCTTGCGACTCCTCTGACACTCAGGGAAGAAAAGTTCAATAAGCTTGTGCACAGCTATAGGGATAAGGCTGAATTTATAAGTCTGCCTGCCCCGGATTTAGTAAAATATATTGAAAGCGGAAAGCTTGATACTCCTGCAGAAATTAGTTATCTTGAAGAGATACTTGAGCCTTACAGGGATAATAAGGTTGATGCGGTGGTTTTAGGCTGTACGCATTTTCCTTTTGCAAGAAAGAGTATTATTAAAATTTTAGGTGATAAGGTTCAGGTTTTTGACGGGGGACTCGGTGCGGCAATGCACTGCAAGCACTGTCTTGAAGAAAAAGGACTTCTTAATGAGAGCGTTGACGAAGGTACAATCTCATTCGAAAACAGTGATTCAGATAAAATTGAAATAAGCATTAAAATGTTTAATTACAGAGGCTAAAAATGAGAATACAGGACGAGTTAAAAGAATATCTTATATCACAGGGTGCTACGGATGTAGGCTTCTGTCAAATTCCCGACGGAGATTTTGGCGAGTGTAAATACGGTGTCAGCATTGTTGTCCGTCTTTCTGAGGCGATTGTTGACGAAATTGACGGTGAACCTACTCATACCTATTTTAATCATTACCGTTCAGTGAACTCATTTATTGATTCTCTGCTTCTTAAAACAGGGCTTTTTCTCCAGAAAAGAGGCTATAAGTATATTACTGTTGCCGCTTCTCAGAGCATAAACAAAGAGGGCTGGAACTACAAAGGCAGATATTCTCATAAAAAAGCGGCTACACTTGCAGGACTCGGCACTGTAGGTAAAAGCTCAATGTTTCTTCATAAGGACTACGGTGCAAAAGTCAGACTCGGTACAATAGTTACCGATTGTCCTTTTGAAACAGATATAAATGATTGTAAATCACCTTGCATTGACTGCAATTTATGTGTTGAGGCCTGTCCTTCGGGCGCGATTCTCGGTAAGGTATGGGACGTAAACACTACAAGAGAAGAAATGTTTGATCCCGAAAAATGCAGTACATATATGAAAACTGCCTTCAGACATATCGGTAGAGGCGCTGTCTGCGGTATATGTATGAGTGTATGTCCGGTCGGCAAAAAGTAAAGTTTGTTTTTAGACATAAAAGTCTTGACACTTAAGATTGTTTTATATATAATTATTTGCATAATAGAGGCCGGTGTGTTGGAATTGGCAGACGAGGCGGACTCAAAATCCGTTGGTAGCGATACCGTGCGGGTTCGACCCCCGCCACCGGCACCAGAAGAGAAAAGTCGCACGGTTGTGTGGCTTTTCTTTTTTATTATTCATTATTCAATATTCATTTTTCATTATTCATTGGTGTTATGCGACTTTTCCTAATGAATAATGAAATCGCTTCGCTGATGAATAATTAATAATGAATAATGAATGGCGGGACACCCGCACCCGATTGTAATTTCAGATTATATGTGATATAATCATTTCGACAAATAAGAATTTGAAAGAGATGTACACAATGGATAGCAAAGCATTTATTAAATACATATCAGCATTATTGCTGTTCGGTCTTAACGGAATAGTAGCAAACCATATTCCTCTGAACAGTTATGAAATTGTGTTTTTACGAACACTAATCGGTAGTATCCTTCTAATTATTCTGTTCTTATTTGGCAAGGGTAAATTTCATATTAAGGCATACAAGAAAGATACCTTCTTTATTGTTATGTCGGGTGTTGCGATGGGAACAAGCTGGATGTTTCTATATGAAGCATATCAGCAGATAGGTGTAAGCCTCTCTTCTTTGCTCTATTATTGCGGACCTGTTATTGTGATGATATTATCTCCTATTATCTTTCGTGAAAAACTGACTGCACCTAAATTATTAGGCTTTGCAACAGTACTTGTCGGCATTTTTCTTGTAAATGGTAATGCGGTTGGCGAGAGCAACCCTTGGGGCGTGTTCTGCGGTGTAATGTCAGCGGTAATGTATTTCTTTATGGTAACACTCAACAAGCAATCCAAAAATATCAGTGGTATGGAAAACTCCGTAATACAGCTTGTGGTCAGCTTCTTGACCGTGGCTATATTCACAGGGTTTAAGCAAGGCTTTATTATCAATGTACCCGCAAACGCTTGGGGTTGGATTTTGATACTTGGTATTCTAAACACAGGAATTGGTTGTTATCTGTATTTTTCGCCACTCGCAAAACTACCTGTGCAAACAGTAGCGGTGTGCGGTTATTTGGAACCTTTGTCAGCAGTTATTTTTGCTGCACTTTTGCTTGGCGAAAAAATGACTGCAATACAAATTATCGGTGCAGTATGTATTATCGGTGGTGCAATGATTGGTGAATTGATTAAACCGAAGAAATCATAATTTGTGGAGAAGAAAAAATGCTATTGTTTGAACAGACAAATAAATACTCATATCGTGACCCTGCTGCTTATATTGAAAATGGTACTATATATCTGTTTTTCACCTTAGTTGAAAACACTCCTGAAAGGCAGTATTTTTATGTGGCTATGAGTCAAAGCAAAGATTTTAAAAGTTGGTCTGAACCGAAAATATTAACAGAAAAGGATAATCTAAAAAACTATTCTTCACCGGGTAATGTTATTAAACTTAATGGTGAGTATTATCTTTGTGTGCAGACCTATCCGAGAGAAGACGGTCAGATTTACGGTAATGAAAACTCCCGTATTTTCGCAATGAAAAGTAACGATTTAATGAATTGGGAAAAGCCTGAACTTTTAAAGGTCAAAGGTGATATTCTTGAAAGTGATATGGGTAGAATGATAGACCCATACATTCTTCAGGATGATGATAAGTTTATATGTTTTTTCAAGCAAAACGGTGTTTCATACAGCACATCAAAGGATTTAATAAATTGGCAATTTCAAGGGTCTGCCGATTGTGGTGAGAATGTCTGTGTTATAAAAGAAAATGACGAATATATTATTTTCAATTCACCTGAAAACGGAATAAACATTATGTCAACAAAGGATTTTAAGAGCTTTAATGATATTAAAAATCTTTTTCTTAATCAAGAGAACAAGCCTTGGGCAAAGGATAGAATTACTGCAGGGTTTGTTATTGATGCAAGCAGTATTTCACCGTATAAATACGCTATGTTTTATCATGGTGATAATGAAGATTGCTATCTTTTCGGAGCATCACTTGCAGTAGCTTTCAGTAACGATTTATGTGTTTGGTATGACTGACAAATTCCAATTTATCTCTCTGTTAAAACTCATCAATTAATTCAAAAAAATTCAAAAACTTTCATCAAACCTCTTGCAATTTAAAACATCTTATGCTAAACTATACCGAATTCAAACGAAGGAAGGTGAAGAATATGCTCGGAAAAATGGTTTGCTCCAAGGATATTTTTTCTCCTTTTTGTTTTTATGATATTGATAATGCATTTGTTTCTTTTAACGGGTAACATTTTTTTGTTGCCCGTTATTTTTTTTACAGGAAAATTTATTGATTTATTATATATGTTGTAGTATAATATTTTAATAATATTTATTTTTTAGATTAATGTTTCAGCATATAAAAGGAGTGGTACAATTGAAGCATTTACTTAAATTACTCGACTGGTCAAAAGAGGAGATTTTAGAAACCCTCGACCTTGCCGACAAGCTTAAGGCTGAGAAGAAGGCGGGCATCAAGCATCATCTTCTTGAAGGTAAAACTCTCGGTATGATTTTCGAAAAATCATCAACAAGAACGAGAGTCTCCTTTGAGGTAGGTATGTATGACTTGGGCGGTGCAGCACTTTTCCTTTCTTCTAAGGATCTTCAGATCGGCAGAGGTGAACCTGTTCAGGATACAGCAAGAGTTCTTTCACGTTTTCTTGACGGCATTATGATAAGAACCTTTGCTCAGGAAGAGGTTGAAGCTCTCGCAAGTAAAGGCTCAATTCCCATTATCAACGGTCTTACAGATTTCTGTCATCCCTGTCAGGTTCTCGCTGACCTTCAGACAATACGTGAATATAAGGGCAGCTTTGAAGGTAAAAAGCTCTGCTACATAGGTGACGGTAACAATATGGCAAACAGCCTCATCGTCGGCTGTCTGAAAGTAGGTATGAAAGTCGCTATTGCCTGCCCAAAAGGCTATGAGCCTGATGACGGTATCGTAGCTTGGGCAAAGGATAACGGAGACCTTCTTATAACAGAGGATATCCTTGAAGCCTGTAAGGGTGCAGATGTCCTTTATACTGATGTATGGGCTTCTATGGGACAGGAAAGTGAAGCTGCAAAGAGACAGAGAATATTCAAGAATTATCAGATTAATGACGATGCAGTAAATGTTGCCAATGAGGATGTAATGGTTCTTCACTGTCTTCCTGCTCACAGAGGGGAAGAGATAACCGATAAGGTTCTTGAGGAGCATGCTCACCAGATTTTCGATGAAGCTGAAAACAGACTCCACGCACAGAAGGCAGTTCTCGTTAAGTGTATGCTTGACTGATATAGAATTAAATAAAAGAAAGGATTTTGCAGCTTTGCTGTGAAAAAGGTTCGGGTTATGAAAAAACGTTATTTGGTTTTACAGGACGGTACGGTTTTTGAAGGATACGCCTTTGGTGCTGATACCGAAAATATAGGCGAGCTTGTATTTTCGACAAATATGCTCGGTTATATTGAAACTCTTACTGATCCCTGCTACTACGGTCAGATTGTTATGCAGACCTTCCCGATGATAGGTAACTACGGTATCATTGAATCTGACTTTATCGGTGAGCCCAAGCTTAAGGGCTATGTAGTAAGAGAGTGGTGTGAAGCTCCCTCTAATTTCAGATGTGAATATGATCTTGATACATTCCTCAAGAATAACAATATCCCCGGTATTTACGGTGTTGACACAAGAGAAATTACAAACATCATCAGAGACGGCGGTATTATAAATGCAAAGATCTGTGATGAAATTACTGCAGATTTTGATGAAATCAGAAATTACAGAATCGTCGGTGCAGTAGCAAACACAGGCGGTAAGGAAAAGTCAGAGTTTGTGCCTAAGGCTGACGCTAAAAAGAATATTGCAATTGTTGATCTCGGTTCAACAAAGCATCTTGAGCTTTCCTTAATGGATAAAGGCTATAAGGTTACACTCCTTCCTTATAACTTTAAAGCTGATGATGTTATTTCAGCTGATATTGACGGTGTGATTATTTCTGAGGGCCCCGGTTGCCCCAAGGAAAATGCAGATATTATTGCCGAGGTCAAGGCTCTTATGGGCAAGCTTCCCGTATTCGGTATCGGCCTCGGACATCAGATTATGGCGCTGTCCATGGGCGCTGAAACTGAAAAGCTCACCTACGGTCACCACGGCTCAAATCAGCCCTGCAAGGTTGTAGGAACACCGAGAACACTTATTACAACTCAGAATCATAATTTCGTAGTTGTAAATGACAGCGTAAAAGAGGGTGTTATCTCACACCTTAACGGCAATGACGGAACTGTTGAGGGCATCGAGTATGCTGAGCTCAAGGCTTTCTCGGTACAGTTTGAGCCCACCGATGCAATAATCGAAAAATTCTTAAAAATGATGGAGGAGTAAACAATGCCACTTAATAAAGATATCAAAAAAGTTCTTGTTATAGGTTCAGGTCCCATTGTTATCGGTCAGGCTGCTGAATTTGACTATGCAGGCGCTCAGGCTTGCCGTGTTCTCAAGCAGGCAGGCGTAAATGTTGTTCTTGTTAACTCCAATCCTGCTACAATTATGACTGATAAGGCTCTCGCTGATGAAATCTATCTTGAGCCTCTTACTACTGAAACGGTAAAGAGAATTATCAAGCTTGAAAAGCCCGACTCTCTTCTTGCAGGTCTCGGCGGTCAGGTTGGTCTTACTCTTGCAATGCAGCTTTCTAAGGAAGGCTTCCTTCAGGAAAACGGCGTTAAGCTTATCGGTACCGATGTAGAAGCTATCGATAAGGCTGAGGACAGACAGCTTTTCAGAGATACAATGGAATCAATCAATCAGCCTTGTATTCCTTCTGACATTTCAAACGATATCGAAACCTCACTTGAAATTGCAAAGAGAATCGGTTATCCCGTAATTGTTCGTCCTGCTTTCACCCTCGGCGGTGCCGGCGGCGGTGTTGCTTACTGTGAAGATGAGCTTCGCATTATTGCAAAAACAGGCCTTGATGCTTCACCCATTACACAGATTCTTGTTGAAAAGTACATCAAGGGCTGGAAAGAAATCGAATTTGAAACAATGAGAGACAGTGCAGGTAACGCAATTGCTATCTGCTCAATGGAAAACTTTGACCCTGTCGGCGTTCACACTGGCGATAGTATCGTTGTAGCTCCCGCACTTTCACTTTCAACAAAAGAATATAATATGCTTCGTCAGGCTTCGCTTGACATTGTATCAGCTCTCAAAATTGTCGGTGGCTGTAATTGTCAGTTCGCTCTTAATCCCGACTCATTTGAATATGCAGTTATCGAGGTTAATCCCAGAGTTTCCCGTTCATCTGCCCTTGCAAGTAAGGCTTCAGGCTATCCCATCGCAAAGATGACAACAAAGCTTGCACTCGGCTATAACCTTGACGAAATTCTCAATGACATCACAGGCAAGACCTGCGCTTGCTTTGAGCCCTCACTTGACTACGTTGTATGTAAATTCCCCAAGTGGCCCTTCGATAAGTTTCTCGGCTCTTCAAGAAAGCTCGGCACACAGATGAAGGCAACGGGCGAGGTTATGTCAATCGGTCAGAGCTTTGAAGAAGCTATTATGAAGGCAGTAAGAGGTGCTGAAATATCTCTCGACTCACTTAATGCTGCACCTATCAGTGATCTTCCGCTTCTTGAAAGACTTGATATTGCTGATGACAGAAGAATTTTCACTATCTTTGAAGCAATCAAGGCAGGCATTTCCGACGATCAGATTCACGATATCACAAAGATTGATAAGTGGTTTATTGCAAAGCTCCGTAACCTTGCAAACTTTGAGAATGAAATAAGCGGTAAGGAGATTACCGAAGAGCAGTATATCAGAGCTAAGAAGTACGGCTATACAGATAAGACTCTTGCCAAATTCTGTACTTTTGATAAGAATTTCCACAGAGAAGCAAGCTATAAAATGGTTGATACCTGCGCTGCTGAATTCAGTGCAACAACTCCTTATTTCTACTCTTCTTACGATAAGGCTTGCGAATCAAGAAGATATAAGCGTTCAGGCAAGGATGTTGTAATGGTTCTCGGCTCAGGTCCTATCAGAATCGGTCAGGGTATTGAGTTTGACTATTCATCAGTTCACTGCGTATGGACTCTTAAGGAACTCGGCTACGATGTTGTTATCGTTAACAATAACCCCGAAACCGTTTCAACAGACTATGATACAGCTGACAGACTTTACTTTGAGCCCCTTTGTGAAGAGGATGTAATGAATATCATCAAGGTTGAAAAGCCTATCGGTGTTGTTGTGGCCTTTGGCGGTCAGACAGCTATCAAGCTTACAAAATTCCTTGATGACAACGGCATACAGATTCTCGGCACATCTCAGGAGGGTATTGATACTGCTGAAGACAGAGAAAAGTTTGATGCTCTTCTTGAAAAGTACGGCTTTATGAGACCCAAGGGCTGTGGTGTTATGACTCTCGAAGAGGCACTTGAGGCAGCCAACAATCTTACATATCCCGTTCTTCTCAGACCTTCATACGTTATCGGCGGTCAGAATATGACAATCGTGCATAATGATGTTGAGGTTGAGAGATATATGAAGAAAATCCTCAGCACAGGTATTGAAAACCCTGTTCTTGTGGATAAATATATGAGTGGTACAGAAATTGAGGTTGACGTAATTTCCGACGGTACAGATGTACTCATTCCCGGTATTATGCAGCATATTGAACGTGCCGGTGTTCACTCAGGTGACTCGATTGCTGTTTATCCTCCTTTCTCACTCACCGACAAAATGACACAAACTGTTGTTGACTGTTCAGAAAAGCTTGCCCTTGCGCTCGGTACAAAGGGACTTGTTAACATACAATACCTCATTTATGAAAATCAGCTTTATGTTATTGAGGTTAATCCCAGAGCATCAAGAACTATCCCTTACATCAGTAAGGTTACAAATGTTCCTATGGTTGACCTTGCAACAAAGGTTATGGTCGGCACACCTCTTAAGGAGTTGGGCTACGGTACAGGTCTTTATGAAGCACCTCCGTACTTTGCTGTAAAGGCTCCCGTATTCTCATTTGAAAAGCTTAATGATGTCAATAGCTATCTCGGACCTGAAATGAAGTCAACAGGTGAAGTTCTCGGCATCGGTAAAACACTTAATGAGGCTCTCTTCAAGGGACTTACATCATCGGGTATCAAGGTTAATTCCAAGAAGGAAGACGGGGAACTGGGTGTTCTTCTCAGTGTTGACGAACATGACCTTGACGAAATTGTTTCAATCGCTAAGAAGCTTCAGGATTTAGGCGTAAACATCTATGCTGCAAAGGATACAGCAAGGGCAATCGTAAATCTCGGTATAAATGTTACCTATGTTAAGGGTATCAGAGAAAGTGATTACTGCTTTACACTTCTTGAAAGCGGAAAAATTGACTTTATTGTTTACACCGGTGCACTTTTCGATGCAACAATGGACAACTATATAGCCCTTCACAGAAAGGCTCTTCAATTGGGTATTGCCTGCTTTACATCTCTTGATACAGCTAATGCTATGCTTGATATTATGGCAAGTAACTATACTCAGCTTAATACTGAGCTTATTGATATCAACAGTATGCGTACACAGAGAAATAAGTTCAAGTTCTCCAAGATGCACGGCACAGGTAATGACTATATCTTCATTGATAACAGAAACGGCGAAATTACTTGTCCCGAATCACTCTGCATCAATTTCTGCGAAAGACATTACGGTATCGGCGGTTACGGCTTTATCCTTATTGAAAACTCCGATGTTGCCGATGCAAAGATGAGAGTGTTCAACCGTGACGGCAGTGAAGGAAAGATGGCCGGTAACGCAATCCGCTGTGTAGGTAAATTCCTCTATGACAAGGGCATTGTTGATAAGGAAGAAATCACTGTTGAAACAGGAAGCGGTATCAAAAAGCTTAAGCTTTACATCTCTAATAAGAGAGTAACAGCTGTTCAGGTTTATATGGGTAAGCCTACCTTTGACAGTGCGTCAATTCCTTGCACACTTGACGAAGAGGAGATTATTGACTATCCGATTACAATCGGTAACGGCAGCTACAATATTACCTGTCTTAACATTGGTAATCCTCATTGCGTAGTATTCAAGAGAAACATTGACGGCCTTGATCTTCAGGAAATCGGTCCTTCATTTGAAAAGGCAGATATCTTCCCTGAAAGAACTAACACTGAATTTGTAAGAGTAGTTAACTCTCATACACTTAAAATGAGAGCATTTGAAAGAGGTAACGGTGAAACCTTTGCCTGTGGTACAGGCGCCTGTGCAGCGGTTGTTGCAGCTGTTGAAAACGGCTTCTGTAAAAAGGGAGAGGAGATTACTGTCAAGCTCAAGGGCGGTGACCTTGCCGTAACCTATAACGATGATGGCGTATTCCTTACCGGTAATGCTGTTCTTGTTTTTGAAGGCGAAGCAGAGTATTAATTCAATATAGTAAATCAGACTGTTCACATTTAGCGGACAGTCTGATTTTTTTATTGACATAGGTGTTATATATACATTATAATCAAGTTATTAAATAAGGGAGGGTGTAAAGACTTGCTTTTGCTTGTAATTATTGCAATTTCCTATATCGGTGTCGGACTTCCCGACTCTGTTCTCGGCACTGCATGGCCTGCCATTTATGCCGACCTTGATTTGCCAGTATCTCTTGCAGGCTTTATTTCTATGACCGTAAGCGGTTGCACTACCGTATCCTGCCTTTTCAGTGCGAGGCTTATAAAAAAATTCGGTACGGGTATTGTTACAGCGGTGAGCACTTTACTGACTGCTCTTGCACTTCTCGGTATTTCATTTTCTGATAATATAATATTTTTCTTTCTTTTGTCTGTGCCTCTCGGTGTAGGTGCAGGTACTGTTGATGCGGCACTCAACAGCTTTGTAGCTCTTTATTGCAGTGCTTCTCAGATGAGTTATCTGCATTGTTTTTACGGCTTAGGTGTAACCGTAAGTCCTTATATTGTTTCTCTTGCCCTCGGCAGTGATAATAACTGGAGGAAGGCATATCTTATTGTCGGTGTACTGCAGACTTTGATTGCGCTGTTTATTTTTGCGGTTCTTCCGTACTGGAAAAAGAAGGAAAAAGCTAACAACGAAAGCGAAGGCACAGCACCTAAAACTCTGACGTTTACTCAGATGATAAAAATGCCCACAGTAGTTTTGAGCTGCCTTGTATTTTTTGTTATTTGCGCTACCGAATATACGGCAGGTGTGTGGAGCAGTACTTTTTTTGCCGAATACAAGGGATTTGCACCTGATAAAGCTGCACGGACAGCAATGCTTTTTTACGTAGGTATGACTGTCGGCAGATTTGTTTCGGGCGTTGTCGGTAAAAAGCTTGACAGTAAGAGAATACTTATAATCTGTACGGCTATTCTTATTGTTTCATCTGTAATAATGGCTCTTCCGTTACCCTCGGTAGTTGCTGCCGTCGGACTCTTTCTTTTCGGATTCGGTATGGGCCCGACCTTCCCTAATCTTTCTTATCTTGTGCCGTCCCTTTTCGGCAGAGATATTTCCCAGTCGGTTATCGGCATACAGCTTGCTTCTACTTATGTCGGTATAATGGTGATGCCGTCACTTTTCGGCATTACGGCTCAGAATGTATCTGCAGGTCTGTATCCGTGTTTTCTGTTTGTACTTATGATTATATTTATAGTTGTATCTGCAGCTATGATGAAAAAAATAAAGGCCGAAAAAGAGAATCAATCTTGATTAGAAATATAAAGAATGCTATAATTCTTGAAAGAAAACATAGGTGGTGCTTATATGACGTTTAAAATTGTCGGTAATGAATTTATTAAGGACGGAAAGCCTGTCAAGCTCATTTCCGGTGCAGTTCATTATTTCAGAAATATGCCTGATACCTGGGGAGATATTTTTAAGAAAATGCGTGCTATGGGTTGCAACTGTGTTGAAACCTACTGCGCGTGGAATCTTCATGAAAAGCAGCCCGCTGTTTTTGACTTTGAGGGAAATCTTGATATAGCTTCATTTATCAGAGCTGCAGAAAAGGAGGGCCTTATGGTTATTGTCAGACCGGGACCTTATATCTGTGCGGAATGGGAATTCGGAGGTCTGCCCTGGTGGATTCAGGCTGATGATGAAATAGAAATACGCTGCTCAAATAAGGGTTATATAAAGTACTTTGACCGTTATCTTGACCGTCTTTTCGGTGAGATAAGACCTCTTCTTGTTACTAACGGTGGCCCTGTAATAATGCTTCAGTGCGAGAACGAATACGGCTATTACGGTGATGATAAGGAATATCTTAAGCATCTTTATAAAAGTTATATCGAAAAGGGTATTGATGTACCTCTCTTCACATCGGACGGCACAAGCAGAGAAAATCTTCTTGACGGTCATATTGAAGGCTGTATGGCAACACTTAATTTCGGTAGCCGTGTTGAAGAAAATTTCAAGGCACACGATGAGCTTTTTCCTGATCAGCCTAAAATGTGTATGGAAATGTGGAACGGCTGGTTTGATGCCTGGGGCGATGAAAAGCACCATACAACCTCAGCTGAGGATTATGCTAAGGTCGTTGATGATATGTTAAGGCGCGGAAGCCTTAATATGTATATGTTTATCGGCGGAACCAACTTCGGTTTTATGAGCGGAGCCAATCACTATGAAAGGTTTGCTCCTGACGTCACAAGCTACGATTATGATGCTATTCTTACTGAATGCGGCGATGTGACACTTAAGTATTATGCAGTCCGTGATGTCATTAAAAAATACGTTTCTGAGCCTCTTCCCGAAGTTCCCGGCAATCGAAAAAAGAAAGCCTACGGAAAGGTAAAGCTCACCGAGAAGGCAGGAATTTTTGATAATCTCAACAATCTTTCTGAACCTGTCCGTTCTGATGTGCCTCTTTGTATGGAAAAGTATGGACAGGGCTACGGCTTTATCGCATACCGTACTGTTCTCGGCAGAGACTATAACGATGCAAAGCTTTCCTTCGAGAGCCTCGGCGACAGAGCACAGATTTACATTAACAAAGACCTTGTCGGTATTGTTTATATCAACGATTCTCTTGAAATCAGAATTTCGGCAAAAGAGGGAGATATTCTTACGGTTCTCTGTGAAAATATGGGCAGAGCCAATTTCGGCAGTAAAATGATGCGCAAAAAAGGTATTGCAGGACGTTGCCTTTTAAACGATAAGATTCATTTCGGCTGGGATGTTTATACGCTTCCGATGAATAATCTTGATAAGGTTGAATACACCGAAAAAGATGTTTACGAAAAATCTGTCTTTTATAAAGGTAACCTTATGATTGATGAGCCGTATGATACGTTTATCAGCCTTGAAAATTTTACTAAGGGTTTTGTTGTTGTTAACGGCTATAACATCGGACGATATTGGGAAATCGGACCTCAGAAAACACTTTATATTCCTGCTTCACTTCTAAAAAAAGGCGAAAATGAAATTGTTGTGTTTGAATCTGACGGAATAAAAGGGGAGCCTATGGCAGAATTTGTTGATATCCCCATTTTAGGTTAATTATATCATATTTATAAAATCGGTAAAGGAAAGTCTCCTGTTCATTTATAGTGCAGGAGGCTTTTCTGTATATTATATTAATTATGTTTTAAAAATTGTTAATAATAATATTTATTATACTGTTGAAAATAGCATACAATTATGATAAAATAAAATGAA
>JAZPYL010000017.1:0-6917 GCA_045544175.1 Acutalibacteraceae bacterium
ATTCGCACTTTCAGGTTGCAAATTTTTTGCAGTAGAGATTTTTGGCAAATCAAGGCACAAAACGCAGCAAATCCTTGCCGGATTTGCGAGTATTTTAACAAAGAGTTGACGAAAATCTACCTGCAAAAAACGGGTTCGGATTATATTCGTCACCCTAAGCAAGTGCTTTATCGGTAAGCAGTTCTGAGCTTCGTGGAGGGAAGATTGTGCTTTTTTGTAAGGAGGGCGGTGGAGGGGGCGGCAGCGAGCCGCCCTGTAAACCCTTCACCACCCACTTCCCCTCCACTTACAATCGACGGACTTTTCTCCTTTGTCCCCCTCCCCCTGCGGTAACGGACAAAAAAGAAAGGCCGCGGAAAACCCGCGACCATAATTGCGAAGCACTTCATTTGCCCTAAGGCAACTTCATTCGCTGTGAGCGACTTCATTTTACTAACCCAACTGTGCGGGTACAACTTACCCTTTAACACATCTGTATGACGTCCTTGGCCCTTGACCCTCGGCCCTTGGCCCTTATCTCATCTGTGCCTTGTAGTAATTCATAAGACAGCCTTCAAGAATGATTGTCTTTTCCTCTTGAGTAAGTCCTTTGACATAAAGAGTAATATCCTCTGTACCGTTCTTTGTAATCACCTTAGCGGGAATTTCTTCCTTACCGTTCTTTATGGCATCTCTGATACCGGGAACGAATACATAATCACCGTCAGAGTAGTTGAACTCTCTGTCCCTGTCGATTGTAAAGGGAAGAATACCCCAGTTAATACAGTTACTGCGATAACGCTTAGTAGCGAATTCGTAGCAGATATTACCGAAGCCGCCGAGAACCTTCTGACAGGACGCAGCCTGCTCTCTTGCAGAGCCGTCACCGGGTCGGCAGGCAAATACACATGATCCGAACTGAGTATGTTTTGCTGTTTCTTCTGCACTGTCGCAGACCTTAGCGAGAACGGAATTCACCTCTTCGGATGATGCTTCTCTTCTCTTTGCTTCTTCCTTTGCTACTGCCTTGGCTCTGCCGACATATTCAGGCTCACGGCGTGAAAGGGCATATTCGGCAAGCTTTAAGGGATTGGAACGGTATGAAGAGGTTTCACCTGAGGGAATAAGCTCATCGGTTGTTGTAACATCATCGTGAATTACACAGGCGAGCTTTAAGAGAAGATTATCCTCAAGGGCATACATCTTCGGCCAGTCAGTGATGTTGGGTCCGAACTTAAGCTCATAATCTGTGTCAGCTTTACCGAAGCCCTGATAAACTCTCTTTTCATAAACACCCTTTTCGAAATTGTAGGTGCTGTCATATTCGGGAATTTCGATATCTGTTGCAGCAGTAAGAACGCCCTTGTTAAGAGCAGTAGCCGCAATTGAACGTGCGTCGGTAAGTGCAACAGAGGCAAGCTGTCCGTCACCGGGCTTACTGCCTTCTCTGTTGGGGAAGTTACGGGTAGTATGTCTGATAGAAAGACCGTTGTTTGCGGGAACATCGCCTGCACCGAAGCAGGGGCCGCAGAAGCAGGGCTTGAACACTGCGCCGGCTTCAAGAAGCTTTGACTGAACTCCGTTTTTGATAAGTGCAAGGTTGACGGGAACGCTTGAGGGATAGACGGAAAGATTGAAGTATCCGTCGCCTGTACTCTTGCCGTCCAGAATAGCCGCAGCCTCGCAGATGTTTTCAAACATACCGCCTGCACAGCCTGCGATAACGCCCTGATCGATATAAATTTTGCCGTCTCTGACCTTATCTGAAAGTCTGAAATTAACTTTATCACCGAACTGAGCCTTTGCAGCCTTTTCAACCTCATAAAGAATGTCAGGATTCTGCTGAAGCTCATGAATGGTATAAGCGTTTGACGGGTGGAAGGGAAGTGCAATCATACTTTCAATTTTTGAAAGGTCAACTCTGATTGCCATATCGTAATATGCGACCTTTTCGGGAGAAAGAGCTTTATAATCCTGAGGTCTGCCGTGAACTGTATAGAAATTCTTGACCGTTTCATCTGTTTCCCAGATTGAAGACAGACAGGCAGTTTCAGTTGTCATAACGTCAATGCCGATTCTGAAGTCCATTGAAAGATTCTTCACACCGGGGCCTACAAATTCGAGAACCTTATTGGTAACAAGACCGTCCTTGAATACGGCACCGCACAGTGCAATTGCAACGTCATGAGGGCCTACGCCTCTTTTGGGTGCATTTTCAAGATACACAAGTACAACCTGAGGAGGATTTACATCCCAGGTGTTTGAAAGAAGCTGCTTTACAAGCTCAGGGCCGCCTTCACCTACACCCATTGTACCCATTGCACCGTATCTTGTGTGGCTGTCAGAGCCTAAAAGCATCTTTCCGCAGCCTGTCATCATTTCACGTGCATACTGATGGATAACTGCCTGATTGGCGGGAACGTAGATACCTCCGTACTTTTTAGCGGCAGAAAGGCCGAAAACGTGATCATCCTCGTTAATGGTACCGCCGACAGCACAAAGGCTGTTGTGACAGTTTGTAAGAGCATAGGGAATAGGAAATTCCTTAAGTCCGCTGGCTCTTGCAGTCTGGATAATACCGACATAGGTAATATCGTGAGAAATGAGAGAGTCGAACTTTATTCTCATTTTTTCATCGTCTTTTTTTGTGTTGTGTGCATTCAAGATTGAATAGGCAATTGTGCCGTTTCTGTCCTTACGGGGAGAAAGTCCCATAGAAGAAAGCTTTGCTTCCTGTTCGGCAGGTGTGCCGGTAATAAGCTCTCTTCCGTCAACAAGATGTACACCGCTTTTAATAATTTCCATCATTTATAAAATCCTTTCCGTCAGATTCGCCTTCGCAAATAAATGCAAAATTATATGCGAACAGGAATCGTTGAGTGTTTTTATTTTATTGGAGTGCCTATATTCTTCTTCATTCTCCATTCGGGTGCAGACCCGTCATCAGCCCAATATTCATCCATAGAAATAATTTTATCATCATTCAATTTGATAAAAGATGTTACGTGGAATGATGCACTTTTGTCTTTTGGATAAACACGGGTTACTGTGATAATCAAATCATCAATATTTTCTGTTCTTTCAACTGTACCGTCCCAATCACCCGGATACTCACAGTTAGCAACTATGAACTCATCAACAGTAAAATGTTCGTTGGTGCAGTGCCAGTTGATATAAGCGTCTTTGTGAAAATACTTTCTTATTTCTTGCTCGTCCTGTCGCAGAACAGCTTTCCAGAAATTATATATATTCATAGCATTTTCTCCTGCTTTGTTTTGTCATTCTGAATACAATGAAGAATCTTAAGAGCCTTGTTGAATAAAGATCCTTCGCTATGCTCAGGATGACATTTTTTGATAGAGTGCTGTCCTCAAAATTGTGAAAAAGCAAAACGCTATATGCACTATATGCTTTTAATCAACAATTACACTTTTATCCTTACCCTTTTTATTCTTCGGATACTCTCTTATTCTTACAATGTAATCGGGATTGATTATTTGCTCTTCGCCTTTTTCTTCAATAAGAATACCGCTTTTGCTGATTTCTTTTACAGTACCTGTAATCTGATTGTTAAAGGTGTAAAAAAGGCACCTTTTACCGATAAATTTTTCTGCTAAAGTAAGCATTTCGCTTCCCTTACCTTTCTTATCAATAATTGTTTTTTTAATAATCTGCTGCTTTTCTTCTCTGTAAACAATAAACAGAATTATCAGCACAAAAAATATTACATAATAACCTTCCATAAATAAAACCATACCTCACAGAGTGAAAGTAATTTTCGGCTCGGACACGGCAAGCCGTGTCCCTACATTAATCAACCTTGCGGGGCGGGGAAACTCTTTCTGCCACCGCATTGTCGGACGCAATTCTGCATTTTGCACTTTGCATTCTGCATTTTAATAAGTTCGTCTGTAAACCGAATTTATCTCTCTGAAATAAGCCTTGTCTATTGCATTAAGGGCGTCATCGCTGAAGCGTACCGTCCAGTTCTTTTCACTTGTTCCGGGGGTGTTCATTCTTGCATCGGCACCGAAGCCGCACATATCCTGTACTGCAACGATTGCCGTATCGGCGCTGCTTCTCCATACCGCTTCAATAACGGCACGGCAGGAGCCGCTTTTGTGACCGCCCTCGCCCCAATTGTTGCCGCCGTAGCAGCAGTAACGAAGAGCATACTGCCTCTCTGCTTCACTTGCTTCCCAGAGCCAGCCTAAGATAGTATTATTATCGTGAGTTCCTACATAGGCTATAGAATTTCTCGGGTAGTTGTGGGGCAAGTGAGTGCTGTCTCCATTCGGATCGAAGCCGAACTGAATTACACGCATACCGGGGAACTGTGTGTCCTCAAGAAGCTTTACTACATCCTCACCGAAGGTGCCGAGGTCCTCGGCAATAATGTCAGCCTCGGGTATATGCTTTTTAACCTCATTGAAGAGCTTCATACCCGGTCCGTCAATCCATTTTCCGTTTTTAGCTGTTTTGCTTTCAGCAGGTACTGACCAGTAGGAAGCAAAGGCTCTGAAATGGTCGATTCTGACTCTGTCATAAAGCTTTAATGCGGCAGTAAGTCTCTTTATCCACCAGGCGAAATTTTCTTCCTCCATCTTCTTCCAGTTGTAAAGAGGATTGCCCCAAAGCTGTCCCTCTTCAGAAAAATAGTCGGGAGGTACGCCTGAAACCTCAGTAGGTGCAAGGCTCTTTTCGTTTATCTCAAAAAGGCTCCTCTCACTCCACACATCAGCACTGTCACGGCTTACATATATAGGCATATCGCCTAAAATGCTGATATTATTACTGTTGGCGTACTCCTTGAGCCTTCTCCACTGAGTGAAGAAAACATACTGTGTGAAAACATAAAAGTCAATCTCGTTTTTAAACTGATTTTTTTCTTTCTGCGCCTTTTCATATCGGGCGTGCTTTTCATCCCACTCCCACCAGGGCTTTTCCGAATAATAATCCCTCAGTGCCATAAAGTAGGCATAGTCTTCAACCCACTTGTTCTGCTGAGTGAAAATTGCCATCAGCTCTCTGTCTTCGTCTCTGAGATTTGAAAAAGCCTCTTTGAGTGCAGCAAGTCTCTTTTCATAAGAAAAGCTAAAATCTGCCGAATATATTGTGCCCTGATATTCGTTATCCTTTAAGGTGCTTTCGCTGATAAATCCCTTTTCATAAAGTGCATAGGGGTCAATAAGACATATACTGCCTGCAAATGCACTGAATGAACAATAGGGTGAGCCTGTAGGGTCAACGGGGTTCAGAGGAAGAACCTGCCAGTAACGGAATTCCATTTCCCTGAGTTTATCAATAAATCGCTCGGCATCCTTACCCATAACACCGATACCGTATCTGCCCGGCAAGGATGATATATGCATAAGCACACCGGCTCTTCTTTTATGTGTCATTTTATTTCCACTCTCCGTGATACATAATAAATTATTATACAATTAAAATATTTATCTTGCAAGATGTTGTGATATAAAACTTAATGCAAAAGCCAAAAATATTGACAAGAATGATTTAAACCAATATAATTATGTGGATAATTACTCTCAATGAAAATTATTCTGTCATTCTGAATGCGGTGAAGAATCCTCGTATCCTTCGCAAGACACAGGATGACATTCTGAGGTTATTTATGCCGTTACTTTAAAAGTGAGGTGTTTTTCTTGTTAGGTATTGTTGACGTAGGCGGAGGAATAAGAGGTGTCTATTCAAGCGGAATATATGATGCCTTTCTTGATAATGGGTTTAAAGCAGATTACTGCCTCGGTGTTTCTGCAGGTGCCGCAAATCTTATCACATACGTCGCAGAGCAAAGAGGCAGAACACTCACTTTTTACCACGAATATTTTCAGCGCAAGGAATGCATCAGCTTTGAAAGCTTCATAAAGCACGGCTCATTTCTCAATCTTGATTATCTTTATACTGTCTTAAGTAATGAAGACGGAGAAAATCCCCTCAACTTTAATAAGATGATGGAATCCGATACTGTTTTCAAGCTGGTCATTTCAAGAGCAAAAGACGGAAAAGCCTGCTATATTGATAAAAGTCAGTTTACTCTCAACGACTATATTTATCTTAAGGCTACCTGCTGTCTGCCTCTTGTGTGCCGTCCCATCAATATTAACGGTGACGATTATTATGACGGCGGACTTGCTGACCCAATCCCCTTTAAAAAGGCTTTTGAAGACGGCTGCGATAAGGTTATAATTGTCCTTACGAAGCCACGGAAGGATTACCTTGCGCCTATGGAATATCTGCCTATACTCAGAAAGTTTTCGCACCGTTATCCTGAGATTCTTTCTCTTGCAGAAACTCTTCACAAGAGAAATGCAGAGTCACTCAGGGAAATTGAAGAGCTCGAAAAAGAAGGAAAGGTCATTGTTGTCGAGCCTGAGGACTGTTTCGGTATGAAGACGCTTTCAAAGAATCAGACAGCCGTTATGAAAATGTACAAGCTGGGATACAGAGACGGGGAGAATTTGCTTAGGCAAATTCAGGGCCAAGGGTCGAGGGCCTAGGGCCAAGGACGATTTAATGTGCGGTAAAGGAAAGCTTGTACCCGCATCGTAAATAAAAATATATCCGGTAGGGGCGGTCATTGGCCGTCCTTCACTTTCTGAATGCAAAATTCATAATGCAAAATGCAAAATTATGGTCGCGGATTTTCCGTGGCCTTTCTTTTTTGCTCTTTTCCGCAGAGGGTACGGGAGTGTGACGGATAGGTCCGTCGATTGTAACCCATCCGTCAGCATAGCTGACACCTTCCCTTTCAGGGAAGGCAAAGAGGGAAAGTGAGGCGGAGAGGGTTTATGTGGGTGGAGGGGGCGGCGGCGAGCCGCGAAAATGCCCGACGCAGTCGGAGCATTTTCCAAATGTGTGGCACAGCCACACATTTGACCTGTGCACTGCTTCGCAGGCACAGGTGCGGCTCGCCG
>JAZPYL010000018.1:0-6749 GCA_045544175.1 Acutalibacteraceae bacterium
AGGCAATATTTCATTAAGATATCCTTTTATTTGGTTTAATGTTTCCGAATCAATAAAATCATCCAAATTTACATGTGATAAATAGGAAAGCAAGAACTCGCCATCATTCCATTTATATGTAATTGTATTAACCCATTTCAAGCATAATTGTTCTTTGTTGGCTTTTGCAAGCATTTCCTGATAGAATTGATAATCTTTCGGATTTATTTCTTCGCCCATTTTAGAAGCTTCCTCAATTTGATTGGCTCTGTTTGCTTCTTCTTGTGTATATAATTGTATATTACACAAATAAGATACAATTTCCTTTGAAATGGCTATTCTGGGATATACGGTTTTACCTTCAAGTTCAACAGCATCAATAAGCCCTTGACCATAAATAAAATCTTGGTTAAACGAAAGTTCACCTTTCACAATACCACCACGTAAAAACAAACCACACTGTAAAATAAATCCTCGTTGTATTTCTGATACAACTGTCATAAACGAAAGTATTTTACCTTTTTCGTATGAACCATTTTCGACTTCAGTACATAAAAGTATATTATCAGAAAATATTTTAGTGTGAATATTTAAATTGGCAACATTCTGAGCAATGATAGAATTATTAATGCTTTGAATATAATTTTTCGTTTTGTTAATTGCAGTATTTATAGTATCTAAAAACTCAGAAACTTTACTTGGGTTATTCGTAAAATATTCTTTATAACCAAGCAAATCAAAATATGCAATATAATACTCTTTTATAGGATTAGCTGTAGTATTTACCATACAAATCCCATCCTTTCAAGATGAGCTTTCACCTTTACTTCATAATCATTAACCTGTGTCTGAAGTTCAGGCAAGGTATCTTCATAACGCTCTGTCAACTCGGAAATGCGACTTGCCATATTATGAGATGTAGTTACATATAAAGCCTTAATCCCGTCAAAAATGGTGTAATACCATTTACGATTGATGAGAAGCTCCTTAATTTCATCAATAGTAAGCTCTGCATATTTTTCTCGAATTTTAGCATCAAGAACTATATTAAGCTCTTTGACAATTTTTGTATACTTTTTAATCCTGTCAGAAAGGTCAGTATATTGTTTCAGCACAGTGTATTCTTCGCCATCAGGCTCGGATTTTTTCAGCTGTTTAAGTTTAGCGCTTATGGCTTTATTATCAACAGCATCTTTATCATTAAGATAATCACGGAGAATCCCTTCCTCTCCTGTATGTTCCTCGATAAATTCGTCAAGCTGACTCTGTGTTTCGTCCACAACAGCTTGTGCTTCATCAATTTTTGCTCGTTCTTCAGCAAAATACACCTTTTCGATAATTGCTTTTGGAATAAGTTTTCCTTCCCAGCCCTTATATTTTTTCTTTTCTTTCTTGGTTTTCTTGTCTTCGGTTATCTCATAAATATCCTCGGTCTGACGTCCAGCCTCATACCCGTCCTGAACAAGAACAAATACATCATCAGCCATTGTTTCCTGCCAGTAAGAAAGAAGTACCTGATAAATATCATACTTGTCAACAAGTTCAATATCCGCGTATTTTTCAATGAGGATTTCTGAAAGTTCAACGATATACTCCTTGATACTTACATTTTCATTTATATTACGGAGTCCGTTATCAACATCATTTATCCACTCATCAAACGCTGTATCTATCTTATCAGCGTATGCAGAGAATTCTTCATCTGCGTAAATTGTATTACGAACATCATCCTTACTGATGTCGAGCTTATAATATCCTTCACGCATAGGAGGAAACAGCTTTTCTTTGAGCTTTGGAAAAACTTCCCAGTATCTTTCCATAGAATCAATATCAACAGCAGGAATGCCACCATGAAGATGTGCATTGATATCCTGTAAATCTTCAGGTGTTGAGCTGTCGATATAACGTGGAATGTTAAGGTTGTATTCGTTCTTTATCTTGATTTCATCATTTGGTACAAAACGGGCATACTTAGGGTCTGTTGTAATCTGATTGTTGAATGTATTGACAATTTTATAAATATCCTGTTCACGAAGGCGATTCTTATTGCCGTCTTTGATAAATTCATGGCTTGCGTCAATCATAAAAATGCCTTCACGCTCATCAGCATCAGATTTGTCAATAACTATAATGCAAGCGGGGATACCTGTGCCGTAGAAAAGGTTTGCAGGAAGTCCGATAATTCCCTTGATGTATCCTTTATCAATGATAGTCTGGCGTATAGTCGCTTCGGCATTTCCTCTGAAAAGCACGCCGTGAGGAAGAATGACAGCCGCTTTACCTGTGCGTTTCAATGATTTGAGAATATGCATAAGCCAAGCAAAGTCACCGTTTTTCTCAGGTGGTTCAGCACCATAACCTGAAAATCTTCCGTAATCTTTAACGCCATCAGTCCAGTTTTTGAGTGAAAACGGGGGATTGGCTACTGCAAAATCAAAGCGTTTGAGTACAGAATTGTCATCATCTTCAGTGTAATGCGGGTCAGAAAATGTGTTGCCTGCATAGATTTCACCCGTTGCCTTATTGTGAAGAACAAGATTCATCTTAGCGAGACCTGCTGTGGTGTTATCCTTTTCCTGTCCATAAATAGAAACATCAAACGGTGCTTCGTCTGCAGCTCTGATTAAGAGCGAACCTGAACCGCAGGCAGGATCGTACACAGAAACATCAGCATTTTCAATTTTATCAATTCCTATAACCTTAGCGAGAATACGTGATACTTCGGCAGGAGTATAGAATTGTCCTTTGCTTTTTCCACTTTCAGTAGCAAAATTACGCATAAGATATTCGTAAGCATCGCCAAGAATATCGTCGCCGCCGGCTTTGTTATTCTTGAAATCAAATTCTGGTCTCTGGAATATAGAAATAAGTCCAGTAAGTTTATCGACCATTTCCTGACCTTTACCAAGCTTTGCTTCATCATTGAAGTGAGCGTTATCTATAACTCCACGAAGATTATTATTATCAGCATCGGCGAGCTTTGCAATAACCTTGTCTATCTCTTCTCCGATATTTTTATTTCCTTTGAATAAAACAAGGTCATCGAAACTTCCGCCTTCAGGTACACAGATATCCGCATACTTTACACCTTTGTATTTGTCTGTTACATATTTTACAAACAGCAATGTCAGAATATAATCCTTATACTGAGATGCATCCATTCCACCTCTTAGTTTATCGCAGCTCGCCCATAAAGAGCTGTACAATTCATTCTTCTTAATTGCCATTTCTATTCCTCCAAATTTATGCTTGAGTTTTCCATCCTGACACTCCGCTATTAATAATAAGGATTAATCAGAAAACCATTATATAATTTAGTTTTCCAATTCTTTATACATAATAGTTCAGTTGCACACATCGATGAAAACTACGAAACACCAGTCTGTTACTCACCTCAGGGAAATAGTTTTCCAGAGTCAAGTTCAAAAACTGAAATATATATAATAACTCATTATTTATTATATCACAAAATTTGTCAAAATGCAATAACAAAAGTCGTATATTGGAAATTTATATCGTTAATTCGAACGAAAAAGATTTGTAGATTTAATAAGGAATTGATTTCAATACACTTTGCTTTTCTCCTGGACTTCTTCAAAAGCTTGTGGTATAGTGTTGTACTACGGCGAGAAATACAACGTCATGGGAAAAGCTGTTGCAGAGCTTATAACAGAAGGAAAAGAAACAAAGGATACACGTACAGCGCTAGAGCTTCTGCTCGTTAAACACACAGTTCTGGCGGTGCAGAAAGTACAAGCAAAAGGTGACACAATCGAAATATGATTTTCCCTCCACAAGATAAAACTTGTGGAGGGTTTTGTACACTCTGATAAAAATCGAACAAACATTCTTGCAGTTTTGTGCAAGTGACTGAAATTTATTAAAATCGAAAATTTGTTCTTGACATTGAACGTGCATTGTGTTAGAATAAAGTCAAAGGAGAAATCCTGATTTTAATTGAATATAACGATTTCTAATCGAGCAAGCGGAGACAGTCTTTATGACTGAGCTACCAAGCGCCGTACGAAACCAGACTTTGACGTGAACATTTTTGTGTTCTATCCTGCGGGATAATTGCGTCTGTTTGATTCGGCGGTTTTTTTGTTTGCCGATTGTTTCGTACGATGATTGAGAGCTTCTTCTTCGCCTTGCGAGGAAAGGAGCTCTTTTTGTTTTCTGAAAAATAATTTGAAAGTGGGTGGTGAAAGCGGTTCTCCTAGTCCCTATAGAGTAGAGGGGTGTGCAAACGGCAATCTGCATAAAAAATGAATTCGAGTTCTGTGCAGTACTACGAAATCTTCTTTTTTGAAAAATTTGTTTTTGTGAAATCGCATTTTTTCTGCCTATAGAGTATTAGAGGGTGAAGAAAATATCAAAGCACACAAGAAACAATAGCATGATTTGTGCAAGGCTACAAACTTTTCTCTCGTACTTGTAAAATGCACGTTTTCGTCGGCTAATAAATGAAGGCTGAAAAACGCTCATCAAAATGCATCAAAGTAAAATCAAAGTTTGTGCAAGGATACAAAATTTTCAGAAGAACAAAAATTAATCCCTGACATTCCCAAAAAAGTTACCAGAGAAATATAGAGGGGGATCTTTCATTCCGTTCAAAATGCTTTTCTTAATCCCTATAGAGTAGGAGGTGATAATCATGCATAGCAAAAAGCATAAAAGATAACTCAGAATTTGTGCAGGGCTACAAAGTTTTCAGAAAAAGCAAAAAATTTATTTGTAAATTCTCAAAAAGTTACTAGAGAAATATAGAGGGAAATTTTTCATCCTTCTCAAAATACTTCTCCCAGTCCCTATAGAGTAGAAGGGTGTGAATAAGATGCTCTTCTGAGAATCTTGACAACTGAATACCAACACTTCGGTACGTCGTACCCCGATGATGGATGCACTTCCGTCAGCTGAGATCTCCATACGCCAAGACCTCGAAAGAGCGAGCGAGAAAATATGCGAAGATCAGCAAAGCAGTGCCAGCTTTGTAAGGCAATGAAAGTTGGGGTAAGGTACTTCCGTAAAAAGCGGCTTGGATGTTGTAATCCAAGAGGCCCAGATCTATGTGATTGGTAAGGACGCCAATCAGCCGAAGTCGTTCCTTTTGCCGGCGGGGGCAGGAGCCATCCTGTCAGAGAATTTCCGGCACCTTCGAATTGAAGGAAAGTGCTGCTGCGTGGAGCAGCAGTGAAGTCACCCGGATGGGGTGGCGTGTCTTTTGACACAAAGAAAGTATATAAAAACACAAGGAGGTATTCATGAAAGGCTATGTAAAAATTCCTAATACCGCATTTGAAATGCATCTGTCACCGATAGAGTTCTATGTGCTGTGCTATCTTCTCAAGTGCAGGAACTCTGTCACAGGCAAATGCTTTCCGAGTTACAGTAAGATCGCAAACGAGTGTCATATAGCACGAAGCTCTGTTGCAAAGGCTGTAAAGACATTGCAGGAAAAGCATATTTTGAAAGTGCAGCATAACTATTACAACCACAAGCAGAGATGCAACACTTATGAATTTGCACATGGGTGGTGTTGTGATGACACAGGGTTGTATCGTAAAACGGATACAAATAAGACTAATAGAAGCTAACACATGAATGTTATTTATTAATGCAGAAAGAAGAATATAAGCCAATTAGTTTTTGAAAAGAAATGCTAATCAATGTTAAGGCGGTCTTTTTCTTCTCTGCGGATAATGAAAGGAGTTTCTATGCTGACAAATTTCGAAAGAGAAACGATTATCACATTCAATGAAGCGGAAACTGATTGCGAAGTGTACACCTACAATCAGAAGCTGATTAACAAACTGAAAAAACGCTGTGAAAGTCATCCGAATCTGTATCAGATAGTTTCGGAAGACAAGTTCGGAGGATTCACATTCAGCTTTCCCAAAACACTTCTGACAATCAGTCCGAGAGTACCAATGAGCGCAGATTTGCGTGAAATGCACCGCAAAATAGCAGTCGAAAACGGACTTGGCAGAAATGGGAGCAAATCATAAGATAACTGTCGGGGTTGAATGCTCTGCAAACTGTTCAGGGTATCCCACGTCCAATGAATAAACAGAGAGCCACGAAGCCCGATAACTATCGGAGTGAAACGGGTAGAAATCGCAAGAATGGTTAGCTGTCTCAATTAGAATATAGGCAGTCCCACGAAAGCGGTGTGGATTTGGAGTTTGAAAAGATTGCAGGTTAAAACGTCGGGGTTGTAGCTCCCGACGCAATCACATCGACGAGCAAAGCTCGCCGAAGATACGGACAATTCGGGAAGTTCGCAAACAGGGTCGTAAAACCGGCAGGTGTTACGATTATGGTGTTGCAATATCCCATAAGCACGAAAAACACGGAAAAACAAGCAAGTCGTGAGGTGTTACGACGGAAAGAGAGGGAATATGGAGAACAAGGAAAAATACGCATTCTGGCTGTATCCAAAGACCAAAAAGCTTGTGGAATCTCACATAAAAGACACAGCCTGCCGTTCGCAAAGCGAATTTGTGGAGGAAGCAATCCGCTTTTACTGTGGGCATCTTGACGTAAACACAGGCGAAGCGATCGGTTATCTTGCGCCAGTTCTGAACGGAATGATCAAGGCTGAGATTGCAGGAACAGAGCAAAGGCTGGCACGATTGCTCTTCAAGATTGCCGTGGAGCTTGGAGCAGTTACGCACTTGACAGCAGCGTCAAATGATGTCGATGACGAAGTAATTGACAAGCTTCGGGCGATGTGTGTGGATGAAGTCCGCAGAATCAATGGCACAATCAGT
>JAZPYL010000019.1:0-66169 GCA_045544175.1 Acutalibacteraceae bacterium
GGTCGGAGCATTTTCCAAATGTGTGGCACAGCCACACATTTGACCTGTGCACTGCTTCGCAGGCACAGGTGCGGCTCGCCGCCGCCCCTCTACCGCCCACCTGAAAATAAAAGCACAACCTCCCCTCCACAAAGTCAAGAACCACTTCCCTATAAAGCACCGCATACCTGATTGTCTTGCGACCTGCCACGGTCGCACCCCGAGGGAAAGTAGCCGATAGCAGTGCCTTATTGAAAGGCAGAGCTTTTTGTCAAAGCATACCTCAAGAAACTGCACTCTTTTTTCCCGACCAAAAAAGAAGGGCATTTTGTTTCCTTTGGTGCTCGTCTGAGCCAAAGGAAAAGCCCGAGCGTCTCGAGCGGAGTAGAACTTGGAAGAAACATCCGTATGAATATCAAAAGTACAACCTTAAAGTTAGCACTAAAGCCCTAAGATTCTTCGCAAAACTCAGAATGACAAAGTGAACTTTGCATTCAGAATGACAGCAAAAATACAATTGACGGATTTCCCCGTCATAACCCTATCCCGCTGCGGAAAAGAACAAAAAAGAAAGGCCACGGAAAACCCGCGACCACAATTCTGCATTCTGCACTCTGCATTTTGCATTCAAAAAAATCTTTCAGGCTGACGGTGCGGGTACACCCTTTCCCCTACCGCACATTAAACCGTCCTTGGCCCTAGGCCCTCGGCCCTTGGCCCTATAACAATACTTTCCCCTCGACGCCGAACTCAGCAAGCACCCTTGCACACTGACTTACGGGAAGACCCATTACGGAAAAATAATCGCCCTTTATACCTTTGACAAGCACACTGCCGAAGCCCTGAATTCCGTAGCTTCCTGCCTTGTCAGTATATTCCATAGTGTCAAGATAGCTTTCGATTGTCTCGTCAGATAAGGGATAAAACTCAACCTCCGTTGTGTTTTCAAAGCACTCGGTTCTATCTCCGTCGGTTATGCACACACCCGTTGAAACAATATGCTTTCTGCCCGAAAGAGCCTTAATCATAGAAAAGGCATCGGCTCTGTCAGCGGGCTTACCTAAGATTTTACCGTCAAAAGCAACTATAGTATCACATCCGAGAACAACACTGCCCTTATTATTTTCAGAAACAGCCATAGCCTTTCTTTTTGCAAGCTCAATGACCGTCTCCTGAGGTGTCAGATTTTCTTTTATGTCTTCGTCACAGTCGGAGGGCATAACTCTGAATGTATATCCCGAATTTTCGAAAAGCTCACGTCTTCTCGGAGAGTTTGAAGCGAGAATAAATTCCTTCATTTATATTTTCCCCTCTTCCCTGAGTCTTGCCATTTTAAGAACAAGCGCAACAGTTTTTGCATCGGAAATATCACCGTTCATTACCATATAAACGGCATCCTTAAGAGGTATCTTTTCTACGGCTAAGAATTCGTCTTCATCAAGGTGCTGCTTTGTGGCGTTAAGGCCGAAGGCACCGTAAAGATGAATTATCTCACTGCAGTAGGCAACGGTGGGGTAAATTGTACCCAGAGGAATAATTTTATCGGCTACAACACCGCACTCCTCTTCGAGCTCTCTTATACCTGCAATAAGGGGGTCTTCACCCTTTTCAAGCTTGCCGGCAGGCAGCTCAAGAAGCTCTCTCGAATAAGGGTAACGGTACTGCCTTACAAAAATAAGCTCGTCGTTATCCGTAAGTGCCGCAACGGATACACCGCCGCTGTGCTCAACAACCTCTCTTATGGCCTTGTTGCCGTCGGGAAGCTCAATATCGTCAACGTGAACGGTAATGATTTTACCCTCATATATTACTTTTGTGTTCAGAGTTTTTTCTTTGAAATCCAAAACTATCCGACCTTTCATGCATATTAATTAAAAGGCTTCAATATATTTTTATAAGGTGATAAAAATGAAGCATATTGTAAAGCCCTGTAATTATGATTATAACACAAATAAACAAATAATAGAAGACCTGATTAAAGAATATCCTTTTTTAAATGTTCAGATTGTAGGAAGAACTGCTCTCGGAAGAGGAATTTTCTCTTTGAATGTGGGTAATACTAAAAACAGTGTGATTTATGTCGGCGCAGTTCATGGCTGTCAGTGGCTTACAAGCCTTATACTGCTGCTTTTTACCGAAAGGCTTTGTCACTCGGTTAAACACAGTCATCTTCTTTGCTCGGTGGATATCAGAAAAGCCTTCAGCCAGCTTGGTGTAACTGTTATCCCCTGTCTTAACCCCGACGGTGCAGAAATATCCGTTCACGGTGTCAGAGGTGCGAGAAGTATGGGAAGTTTTGTTTCCTCCTTTACAGACGGGGACCGTCTTTCGTGGAAAGCAAATGCTATGGGCGTCGATATAAATCACAATTTCGGTAAAGGCAGACAGCTTGCACAGGAAAAAGGCATTTTTGCCCCCTCGCCCGCTCTTTTCGGCGGTGAATATCCCGAAAGCGAAGCAGAGACGAAAGCCTTTACAAGACTTTGCCGTATGGTGAATTTCCGCCAGTGCCTTTCACTGCATACGGGCGGCGGAGAGATATCCCTGATACATACGGAAAACGAGCCTGCACAATGCTCTATGATGGCAAAAATACTTGCCTGCTCCTGCAATTATTCCCTCAATGAAAGAGACGGCAGCTCCCCTTGGGGACTGAGAGACTGGTTTGCAAAGGAATTCTCCCGACCTGCCTTTGAAATAGGAATAGGCGATGAAGAAAAGCCCTCAGCCGAAAAGCTCTGCAGCTTATATGAACAGATTGAAGAGGCGCTTACAATTTTTGCGCTGATGTGATACATAAAAAGCCACTGAGTTACCTTTTGGTTTCTCAGTGGCAAATTTGTTTTATTCAATTAATCTTCGTCGTAGCCCTTGGCTGTTGCAGTTTCAAAAATCTTCTGAACTTCTTCGCCGGGAGCCTTGTCAATAAGGCTGACAGCTACGCAGGCTACAAGACCTGCAATAAAGCCGGGAATGATTTCATAAATACCCGTTGAAGCTGTAAGGAACACGAGCCAGAGCACGTCAACTACTGCACCGCAGACAACACCTGCAATTGCGCCCTTATATGTAGTACGATTCCAGAAAAGTGAAAGAATAATAACAGGACCGAAGGATGAGCCGAAACCGCCCCATGCATTTTCAACCATATTCATAATAGCCTGAGCACCGCTGCCCTTACTGTTAGCAATGAAATATGCAACAACTGCAACAAGAATAACTACAAGACGACCAATCCACATAACCTCTTTATCAGAGGCATTCTTTCTGAAAACGGGCTTATAGATATCACTTGTAAAGGCTGATGAAGCAACAAGAAGCTGTGAGTCAGCCGTACTCATTGCAGCGGCAACAATAGCAGAAAGAAGAAGACCTGCAATAAAGCCGGGGAAAAGATCTGAAACGAGAACAATGAAAATGCTTGCCTGTCTGCCCTCTGCAACAAGCTCTGCACCGATAAGCATTCTGCCCATGATAGCGATTGCAATAGCTGCACCGAGAGAAAGAATAACCCAGATAATCGCTACGGTAGAAGATGTCTTTATCATTGAGGCCTTTTTGATAGACATAAATCTTACAAGGATATGGGGCATACCGAAATATCCGAGACCCCATCCGAGACCTGAAAGAATATCCTGAACTGATGCGTCAAAGGGATTTGTGCCGAAGGTATTCATAACGCCGTCAGCACCCATAAAGTTAAGTGCGGCAGGGTCAAGGTCCTTTACCATAAGAATTACAACGGGTACTGCAAGAAGAGCAACGAGCATCATAAGTCCCTGGAAAAAGTCAGTCCAGCAAACTGCCTTGAAGCCGCCTGAGAAGGTGTAGGCAATAATGATAAGAGCAAAAATGAGAAGGCAAATGCTGTCCTTACCCTGAAGCTGAGGTACAACGCTTGAAAGAACAGTAGCGCCTGCAACAAAGCTTGAAGCAACGTAAACTGTAAAGAATACCAGGAAAACTATCGCGCAGATAATCTGAAGCACGGGGCTTTTTGCAGCAAAACGGTTGGTGAGATACTGAGGCAGAGTAATTGAATCGTTGGCTGCCTTAGAGAAATTACGAAGTCTCTTTGCAACGAAAATCCAGTTAGCGATTGTGCCCAGAGCAAGACCGATACCGATCCACACCTGACCCATACCGAAGGCGAGAATACTTCCGGGGAAGCCCATAAGAAGCCAACCGCTCATATCCGATGCCTGAGCACTCATAGCCGTTACCCAGGGACCCATTGAACGTCCGCCGAGGAAATATTCCTTTTCTCCTCCCTGTCGGCTCTTGAACATAAAGAATACGCCAATACCAAGCACAACGATGAAATAGAGAATAAATGCTAAAAGCTGTGATGTCATAATAAATTCCAATCCTTTCTTTTAAACCGAACACTGTTTTACCCTCTTAATGTGGTAAAGCGATAAAACGATAATAACATAATATAGAGATATTTGTCAAGGGCAAATGAACATTAATACAAAAAAAGACACCCTTGCATACACAAAAGTGCCTTTATATTGCTTTAACTGAAATTATAGGTCTTTCCCTTTTCGGTATCAAAGGTTGTAACACCGTTTTCAAACTCTGTATCAAGCTCGTTGCCCTCTCCGTCGGTAACAAGCATAATCTTGCCGTCATATTTAAGAGAGCATTTTCCGCCGCAGTTTGACTTGACCGTGGCTGCTTTAAGTCTTCCCTTTTCCCACTTCATTGAAATCTCGAAATTGCCTCTTGCCATAAGTCCCTTGATTTCACCGTCCTGCCATGAGGAAGGAAGTGCAGGAAGAATATGGATATATTTTCCGTGGCTCTGAAGAAGCATTTCACATACACCTGCAGTAAAGCCGAAGTTACCGTCAATCTGGAAGGGAGGATGTGTGCCGAAAAGATTTTTAAGAATAGTCTTGCTGATAATATTTTCAAGAATCTCATTGCAATCGTCACCCTTGCCCAGTCTCGCATAGGAAAGAAGTCGCACTGCAAGTCCCCAGCCCGTACTTTTCTTGCCTCTGTCCTCAAGGGTTGTCAGAGCCGCTTTTGCAAGCTTTTCGTCGTCGGGTGTAATCTGTCTGAAGGGATAGAGGGAAAGAAGATGTGAAAGATGACGGTGCTTTCTCTGTACGCCCTTGGTTCTGAAGCCGCGCATAAAGAACTTGTCCTCGTCATACCATTCCTTAATCTGTCCCCACTTGCCTACATGAAGAGGCTGAAGCCTTGTTATCTGCTGCGAAATAATTTCAATAAGCTCACCGTTCACTCTGTCTGCATAGCCGTTTTCACCGAGAGTCTTTGCAGCAGAGAGTACATCTTCATAAAGGTTATAGATTATACACTGGTCATAGGTATTACCTGCGGCAACAGGGCCGTGCTCAGGTGAAAAGCCGGGAGACACAACAAGTCTTCCGCTGTTTTTATCCTCAGTGAGAAGCTGTGACCACATAAGAGCACATTCCTCCATAGCAGGATAAATTTCTTCTGCAAGCTTTTTGATATCCTTTGTAAAGAGATAATAATCATACATTCCCTGAAGTGCCCAGGCTCCGTTAGTGGGTGCCCAGCCCCATTTCCACTCACTTCCGAGGCCCACATAACCCAGAGGTGTTACCATTGTATGTATCATCCAGCCTGTCTCTTTATCATAATCGGGAGTGCCGTCAGCCTTGTCCTGACCGATACCGAGAGTTCTGTTTGCAATAATTCTGCCGGGCTTTTTAAGTGAGTTGACAAAATCAATATAGGGCAGAGCTGTCTCTGCAAGGTTGGCCGCATAAGCAGGCCAATAGTTCATCTGAACATTCACATTGAAATGATAGTCACAGCACCAGGGCGGATTGTTCTTGGCATTCCATATACCCTGAAGATTTGCAGGCAGTGAGCCGTCTCTTGAAGAGGCAATAAGAAGATATCTGCCGTACTGGAAAAGCGTTGTAATAAGAGGACGTCGGTATTCGCCCTTCTTTGAAAAACGCTTTAGCATAAAGTCCGTTGTAAGAGGAGTCTCCTCTTCACCGAGAGTAAAGGATACCCTGTTATAAAGGTCGGTGTAGTCCTTGAGATGTGCTCTGTAAAGGTCACCGAAGGACTTTGCCGCCGCATTTTCTACTGTCTGTCTTGCCTTTTCGAGAGGGTCAGTATCCGAGAAAAACTCGGGGAAATTATTCACATAGTTGGTGGCAAGACTCATTATGATAATTGCATCCGTTGCGCCCCTGACGGCTATTCTGTCCTCTTTTATCTCCTGAGTTCCGTCACAGATAACCTTAAGGAAGCCCCCGTATTTCATAGAGTTTCTGTCCTTGCCCTCAGGCGCATCAAGGCCGTCATTGGCCGTAACACTGCCGTAAAGAGAAATTCCCTTTTCATCAGCCGAGGTTGTGCCCTTCTGCTCAGAGACAAGATATATTTCAAAATCAAGTGAAGCTTCTTCACCCTCAGCCTGAAGCCTTCCCACAAAAACATTGTCGGGATAGGATACAAAATAATGTCTTGTAAATGACTTTTCACCGATTTTGTAGGAAACCATAGCCGAGGCTGTGTCAAGGTCAAGGTCACGGACATACTTATCCTGATCCTCCTGCCCTTCAAAATTAATGTAAAGATTACCGAAGGACTGATATGCACCGAAGCCCGTCATATTACCCTGAAGACTTTTCATTTTTTCCGTTGCAGCTTTTGTATCGCCTTTACCGAGAAGCTCCTGAATTTTTCTTAACTCCTCGCCCTTGTCAGAGGGACCGATACCGCCGTCAAAGCCTTCTACGTCCTTGCCGCCTGACCAGAGAGTTTTTTCATTGAAATGGATAAGCTCTGTCTGCACCCCGCCGAATACCTTGGCACCGATTCTGCCGTTGCCTAAAGGAAGGGCTTCATTTTCCCAGCCGAAATAGCTCATATGAGCAGGCTCTTTATAACACAGATACATACATTTACCTCACAAGTTAAAAATATAACATCATTATAGCTTTTTTACTCACTCTATGTCAAGAAGTACAAAAAAATAAGCCGTTACCCTCTTAAAATCTAATAATTTATCTCAGAAAAAAATTGATTTTTACTGTTTACTGTGGTATTATATATAATGTATATTTATATTCAGCTTCAGAAAGGCAAATTAAATGAAAGAAGATTATCTTGTTACTATCGTCACCAAGCAGGAGGTCGAGGGTGAAAAGGACGTTCTTGAGGTCACAACTCACGCCGATTTACAGGGCGAAGGCGACGATTATATAATATCATATTCGGAAACTGAGGATGACGGCGGAGAAAGCCGGACAAAGCTTCACGTTGAAAAGGGAAAATCCGTCACTGTCACAAGAGAGGGCTCAATCAATACCTATATGGTTATTGAAAAGGATGCGAGAAATATTTCCCATCACCTTACTCCCTACGGCAGCTTTTCAATGGGTGTCAGCGCACTTTCCATAAAGTCTGACATTACCCGCAAGGGCGGAAAGCTCAATTTCAGATATGCTACGGATATAGAAATGAACCCCTTGGGTATAATTGAATTTGATATAACCCTCAAGCAGAAAAACAGGAGGACTACAGATGTCTAAAACAGTAGATAAGGCTCACAGTCAGATAAGAGAGCTTATAAATAATGCGATTTTAAAAGCACAGCAGCAGGGAGCTTTGGCCGAGGGCGAAAGCAATGCCTTTTCCGTTGAGGTTCCCGCCGACAGAAATAACGGTGACTATTCCACCAATGCGGCAATGGTAAATGCGAAGGTTTTCCGTTTGCCTCCCGTAAAAATTGCTCAGGCAATCAGCGAAAACATTGACCTTGACGGCACATATTTCAAAGAGGTTAAAATTGCGGGCCCCGGCTTTATCAATTTCTACCTTTCCGATGTTTACTATGCCGATGTGCTTCTTGAGGTAAGAGAAGCCGGTGACAGCTACGGCAGAAGCGATTACGGCAAGGGTAAGAAAATCAATGTTGAATTCGTTTCAGCCAATCCCACAGGCCCTATGCATATGGGTAACGCAAGAGGCGGTGCCTTGGGTGACTGTCTTGCCGCCGTTCTCGATTATGCAGGCTATGAGGTTTCAAGAGAGTTCTATGTAAACGATGCCGGTAATCAGATTGAAAAGTTCGGTCTTTCCCTTGACATCAGATACAGACAGCTTCTCGGTGAAGAAATTGAGCTTCCCGAGGACAGCTATCACGGTGAAGACATCATTGAAAGAGCTGCCGAATTCAAAGAGGCTTACGGTGACAGCTACAAGAACAAGAGCGAAGAGGAAAGAAGAAAGGCCCTTGTTGAATTTGCTCTTCCGAAAAACCTTGACAATATGAAAAAGGCTATGGCCAAATACCGTATTGATTACGATTTATGGTTCAGTGAGCTTTCACTCCACAACGGCGGTGAGCTTAAAGAGACTATAGATATTCTCACAAAGGGAGGCTACACCTACGAAAAGGACGGCGCCCTCTGGTACAAGAACAAGGATGTTCAGACAAAAATGCTTCTCAGAGAAGGCAAGACTCAGGAATATATCGACAAGCTTGAGCTTAAGGACGACGTTCTCATAAGAGCCAACGGCAATCCCACTTATTTTGCCGCCGATATTGCCTACCACAGAAACAAGCTGGAAAAGAGAGGCTTCGACAAAGCAATTGACGTATGGGGTGCAGACCACCACGGACACGTTGCACGAATGAAGGGCGCTATGGAGGCTGTAGGTATTGACAGCGACAGACTGGATATTCTCCTTATGCAGTTTGTACGTCTTGTCCGTGACGGAGAGGTTGTAAGAATGTCAAAGAGAACAGGTAAAGCCATTACCCTCGTTGACCTTCTTAATGAGGTTCCCATTGATGCTGTCCGCTTCCTTTTCAATATAAGAGAGCCGGGCTCACTTATGGACTTTGACCTTGACCTTGCCGTTGAGCAAAGCTCACAGAATCCCGTTTACTACTGCCAGTACGCTCACGCAAGAATCTGCAGTATTCTTGCAAAGCTTGAAGGCGAGGGCAAAAAAGCAAGAGACTGCTCCTCAGAAGAGCTTCAGAAGCTTGTCTGCCCCGAGGAGAGAGAGCTTATCCGCTTCCTTTCCACCCTCGGCGATGTAATAATCGGTGCAGCTAAAAATTATGATCCCGCAAAGGTTACTCACTACGCAGTTGACCTTGCAACACTCTTCCATAAGTTCTACAGCGCATGCCGTGTGGGTGTTGAAGATGAAGGTCTTATGCAGGCAAGACTTTTCCTTTGCATCTGTGTAAGAGATACAATGAAGAGTATTCTCAGTATGCTTAAAGTTGAATCTCCCGAAAGAATGTAATGTATTTTTCAACCTATTATAAAGATACTATTGGTAAAGTACATTTAAGGAAAAAATGATAATATATAAAAAAAGAAAGAGAGAAATATTATGAACACAGAAAAAATACTTGTTGTTGATGATGACCTTAATATCTGCGAGCTCTTAAGACTTTATCTTACAAAGGAAGGCTATAATGTTGTTATTGCCAACGACGGACAGAGTGCCGTTACTACCTTCCAGGAGGAAAGCCCCAGCCTTGTTCTCCTTGACATTATGCTTCCCAAGCTTGACGGCTGGCAGGTATGCAGAGAAATCAGAAAGTTTTCCAAAACACCCATTATCATGCTCACAGCCAAGGGCGAGGTTTTCGACAGAGTTTTAGGCCTTGAGCTCGGCGCTGATGACTATGTTGTAAAGCCCTTCGACACAAAAGAAATTGTTGCAAGAATCAAGGCTGTTCTTCGCAGAAGTGCTTTCTCGACCAGTGAAGAGGTAAAGGAAGTACACTACGATAAGCTTTCAATCAACCTTACCAACTATGAGCTTAAGGTGGGCGGCGTTCAGATTGACACTCCCCCGAAAGAAATGGAGCTTATTTTCCACCTTGCAAAGAACCCCAACCGTGTTTTCACAAGAGATCAGCTTCTTGACGAGGTATGGGGCTACGATTACTACGGCGATTCAAGAACAGTTGACGTTCACGTCAAGCGTCTTCGTGAAAAGCTTGAGGGTGCTTCCGACAAATGGGAGCTCAGAACCGTTTGGGGCGTAGGCTACAAGTTCGAAACAAAGGAATAATCAACAGGGCAGATTGTCTTGAAGAAACGCTTGATTTGGGCAACACCTCGTAAGGATGTCGCCCGTTGTCAAGCGTTTTCTTGAAAAGAGGAAAAAATATGGCAAACAACAAAAAGCATAAACGCAGAAGAAAAAGCACTATATTCAAAAAATATTTCATCCGTGCCGCTATCACCGTTATATTCGGCTTTTCCATTATGGGCTTTGTAATGATGTTTTTCATCGGCAGTCAGTGGTGGGACGATAAAGCCGTAAATCTCAACCGTAACGTAAAAAGCATCTCTGATGCCTACATCGACCTTATTGAAAGCAGTAAAAACGGATTAATCGATATGTCCGATGAAGAGATTCTTCAGGCAACACTCAGAACCATGAGCAGTGCTACCATTTCACAGTATTTTATCACAGATACTGAGGGTAACGTTCTTTTCTGCGGTGACTGTGACGGCAGAAATTCATCGGAGTGTGATGCACATAAGGATTTTACAGTCAACAGCGAATATATGAAAAGAGCTGTAGATAACGGTTTTTCCGATTATGTGGGCGGTGACGATTTTGAGTTCGGCTCCTTCGTTTCTTCCACTCCCATAAGAATAAATGACGAAGCTGTAGCTGTCGCCTTTGCCGTCGAAGACGTTATTACGGGACTTCTTCCCTATATTGTAAGAATACTTGAATCTTACTTTTATTCGCTCCTTATTGCTCTTGTAGGTGTTTTCTTCGCACTTTTCTTTATTACGAGAGATGTTACCAAGCCTCTCAGTGAAATGCAGGAAATCACAAAGCATTACGCAAAGGGTGATTTTGAGCATCAGGTAAAGGAAAATTACAAAAGCCGCGACTTCAACGATTTCGCAAAGGCCCTTAACAAAATGGGCTACGAGCTTAAAATCAATGAAGAATCACGTAAAAGCTTCGTCGCCAATGTCTCCCATGAGCTTAAGACACCTATGACATCAATAGGCGGCTTCATTGACGGCATTATGGACGGAACAATTCCTCCCGAAGAGGAGAAAAAATATCTCGGCCTTGTTTCCAATGAGGTCAAGAGACTTTCGAGAATGGTTGTTTCAATGCTCAACCTTTCAAAAATCGAAGCAGGTGAAATCCAGCTCTCCCCTACTGTCTATGACGTAAGCGCACAGCTTTTTGAAACCTTGCTTTCCTTCGAAAAGAAAATCAACGAAAGCAATATTGAAATTGAAGGCTTTGAGGATATCGGCTCAGTTATGATGAGAGCTGACAGAGACCTTATTCAGCAGGTGGTCTATAACCTTATCGACAATGCAGTTAAATTTACTCCCGAAAAGGGCAAAATCACTGTTTTCGCCCATAATAACGGAGAGACAACCACTGTTACCATAAGGAATTCGGGTCCCGGTGTTTCTGAAGAAGAAATAGCAAGAATATTTGAGCGATTCTATAAGGTAGATAAATCGAGAAGCTATGATACAAAGGGCGTAGGCCTCGGTCTTTATATTGTAAAGACAATTATCAATATGCACGACGGCGAAATCAGAGCCGCAAGCAAGCAGGGCGAATATACAGAATTCTCTTTTGAAATTCCTTTTGTAACAGAATAACTGCTTTTTAAACTTGTTTTAAATGAACAAGCTTATCCTTTAAAACATAATAGTTTTCTGCAAAAGCAGAAAGGAGCAATACTTATGAACGATAACGAAAACAAATTCGGCAGCTTCCCTTCGGAAAATGAAGCAGAAAATGCCGGAACTCCCGTAAATGATAATACTTACGGCACAAGGCCTGAGGAAGAGACTGCGCCTAAGGTAACCTTCGATTTTCCGAAGCCGCCCACAGATAAGGTCAGTGAGGTTTATTCTGACTCCTTCAACGAGCCGGAAAAGACTGATTTTAACCCCTATGCTGCACCGAAAATGCAGTCTGACAGCTTCAATAATACAACCTATCACTACACCTCAGCTGATATTCCTCAGAGCGAGCCTGCTCAGAGAGCCGAAGAGCCGAAGCAGAGCTTCTATCAGCCGGACAGCAATTTCCAGCCTCCCTATCAGTTCAACACACAGCCCAATTATCAGCCTGCTCCCGAGCCACCGAAGAAAAAGAGCAAGGGAAAGACTGCCGCAATTATTATTGTTGTTCTGTGTCTTGTTGTTGCAGTGGGTGCTATGGCTGTAAGCTTCCTCGGCGGTTCCGATAAGCCGGGCAAGGAAACCACAACAGAGGTAACAACAACTGTAGCCTCAGGCGTTACAGAGGTAACTGTTGCCACCACTCAGCCGGGTACAATCGAGCAGATTAATTCCGTTGTAGTTGCCGAAAAGGTAAGACCCAGCGTTGTAGGCGTTATGACTTATAAGCAGGGACAGCTTGAAGGCGAAGGCTCAGGTGTTCTCTGGACAGAGGCAGACGGCTATACCTATGTTATTACCTGCGCTCATGTTATAAATACAAAGGGTGTAACCTACGGCGTAATGCTCCTTGACGGAAGAACCTTTGAGGCAAAGCTTGTTGCCGCCGACACAAGAACAGATATCGGCGTGCTTAAAATAGAAGCTACCGGTCTTCCCTTAGCTGAAATAGGCAATTCAAGCTCACTTAAAATCGGTGAGCCCGTATATGCAATCGGTAACCCCGGCGGCAGTGAGTATTTCGGTTCAATGACTGACGGTATTGTTTCTGCAATTGACCGTTCAATCTCCTCAACCTATACAATGACCGTTATTCAGCACAATGCAGCTATCAACCCAGGTAACTCAGGCGGTGCTCTTGTCAACACTGCAGGTCAGATTGTCGGCATCAACTCTTCAAAAATTGCCGATACGGACTACGAGGGTATGGGCTTTGCCGTTCCCATGTCAATTGCTCTCCCCGTAGCTCAGGCTCTGGTTCAGTATAAATACGTTCCCAACAGACCGAAGCTTGGTATCCAGTATGCAAGTGTAAGCTCATATCAGCTTTACAGTATGGTTGTTTCAATCAAGGGACTCCCCAAGGGCTCACTTGTTATTGCCGGTATTTCCGAGGACAGCTCTCTTGCAGGTACAGATGCTGAGGTAGGCGACCTTATCATCGGTGTTAACGGTAAGGATATGGACGATTCAAGCGTTCTTCTTGACCTTATTGACACAGGTACAGTCGGTGACACTCTGACTCTTACTCTTTGCAGAATCGAAAGCAGAACCTATAAAACAACCACATTCGATGTAACGATTACTCTTGTCGAGGACAAGGGAACATCAGTTGAAGAAGAAACCACTACAGAGGCTTACAACGACGGCTATTACTACGGCGGTGCAAGTGATTTTGAGGATTTCTTCAATGATTATTTCGGTTTCGGATGGTAAATGATAAAAACGGTTGGCGTAAAGTCAACCGTTTTTTTGTCAATGGTGTTTACTTTAAAGCGGTTCTGTAGTAAAATATCAAAAAGCGGGGTGAGAAAATAATGGCAAAAAACAAAAAGCAAATTGCACTGAACAATCTTTTCGTGTTTTATATGGTTAGCGGAATTATATTTCTGTGTATTGCTTTGACATTAATAACAGTTAAAGAAATTGGCTGGGTAATATTTTTCGGCTTTTTCGGTCTGCTGTTCATAATCGCACCGATAATTTTAATTCCCTATTGTTATAAATTCGACAGTGAGGGCGTTTCAATTTGTTATCTGTTTTTACCCGAAGAGCGCTATCTATGGAATAAAATATACGATATTCATATTATCGTCGAAGGCCGTTCTTTTTATTTTGATGTTTTCAGCTTAACAGGAAAGGTTGAGGGTAAATATCGTTCTTATATGAACGGACATATTTACAGAAGCAGAAAAACCAAAAAGCTTTTAGAAGAACATTGGGACGGAACAATAACTGGATACTGTTTTGAAAATGCAAAAAAATGGTACCAAAAGCGTAAAAGCAAAAAAGAGGCTTATATTAAAGCACACTTTACCGATGAAATCGTTCCTATGGAGAGAGAAATCAGAGCAAAAGTCAGACAACTGACGACTGCTTTCACCGAAGAGGCACAAAAGAATAACCTTGTAATCCGTACACAGTATTTTTATGTAACAAAGAGTTCTGAGGAATTGAAATCAAGACCGAAAGAAGGATATGTTTATACTGCTTGTACAGAAATATCCAAGCCTTATGAAAAAGACGAAAACCGTATTTTTTGTACTGATACAGATTTACTGTATGTACGTTACGGTAAAGCAGGATACAAAGGCTCCGTAAACGACAATGCTATGAAAGAGCTTACCTCTGCTCTTACCGATTTATTTGAGAAAATAAGCAAAAACGGTTTTGACTTTTATTGTGATAAAACGATTGATTAATAATAAACAGACAAAAGTTTACGGTTGCAAAAATCAGAAAATTCAAAGGGTACATGGCTGTGCTGTGTACTCTTTTTTAATTCAACTACTTGATGTTGCCAACATCCCCCCTACTTTACGAATTTTAATTTGATGTATCGGTTGATTAGCGGACACGGCAAGCCGTGTCCCTACGGTAACACCTTACGTCAGAATGACAAACGAAAAAGGACGACCAATGGTCGCCCCTACGAGTATAATAAATTTCAAAACCCAACTGGGCGGGAATAACCTACCTTTTACTGCATCCGTCGGACGCAATTCTGCATTCTGCACTCTGCATTCTGCATTTGAAATAATGCCTTAAGCATTATTTCATATCCCCGTTAGCAGGCCCGTCAATGACTCTCCCCTCTTCAGTGAACCTTGAGCCGTGACAGCTGCAGTCCCATGAATGCTCCTGCTTATTATACTTAAGAGCACAGCCCAGATGGGGACACCTCTTCACTGTAGGATATACAAAATTTGTTGCCGTCTCAAAAACATTGACAAGCAGCTGAGGAGTGAGCATATTTCTTGACGGAGAGAAAACCTCCGTATAAGCGTTCTGCTTTCCTTTTATTATATCCGAAAGAATAAGCGCACCCGACATAGCTCCCGTCATACCCCATTTGCAAAAGCCTGTTGTTACATATAGCTTTTGTGTGCTTTTCGAATACTCACCGATATAGGGCATTTCGTCAAGACTCATACAGTCCTGAGCCGCCCAGTGATATTTCTCTGCTGCCTTGGGATAAAGCTTTTTCCCTGCAGCTCTTATCTCTGTGTAAGAGCCACCCTTTTTTCCTGTTCTGTGGTCACCGCCGCCGATTAAGAGAAGACTGCCGTAATTTCTGAAGGATAAACCCTTTTCGTATTCGTCAAGGTACATACCGTTTACATCCCCGGCATTTTCAAGGGCTATTACATAAGAACGGTGCTGATAAAGCTTCAAGGGGTAAAGACCGTGCTTGTTGATAAAAGGATAATGTGTCGCCACAATAACTCTGTCGGCAGTAACCGAGCCCTTTTCCGTTACCGCTTTGTTGCCAATCATTTCTGTTACACGGCTGTTTTCGTATATTTCAAGGCTTTTCGCAATTGCTGAGATGAATTTCAGCGGATGAAACTGAGCCTGATTTTCTATTCCCACTGCACCCGCCACATCAAAGGGCAAGGGTGTTTTTTCTTTCAGGATTGGCTTTGCACCGATTTTAAGAAGTGCCAGATATTCATCCTCTATCTTCTTTCTGTCTCTGAGGGAGTAAATGAAATTGTCCTTTATTTCATAATCGCAGTCGATGTTCCTGCACAGACTGTCAAACTTTTTCACAGCAAGGTCGTTTATACCGTAATATGCCCTTGCCACCTCTTCGCTCTTTTTTAAAAGCTTACTGTAAATGAGTGAATGCTGAAAAGTAATTTTTGCCGTTGTATTTCCCGTTGTACCGCCGCATATTCTCCCCTTTTCGAGTATTACGGAGCTTATGCCTTCTTCCTTTAAAATATACGAGGTCAGTATTCCTGCCATACCGCCTCCGATTATTAGCACGTCCGCTTTTTTATCTCCCGAAAGTGAAGAAAACGAGGGTAATTCCGCCGTTTCATGCCATAATGATGCCATAATAATACCTCTTTTAGTTGTTCTTATCTTTATTTTCTGAAAAACAGAGTGTTTTATGTAATAATTTGTAAACACTTAACAAACTCTATTGCTCTGAAGAAACAAATATGTTAAAATATTACAAATTGAAAAGGAGATGATACAAATGGCTAACCTTGCGGGAAAAGTCAAAGGACTTTATACCGAAATCAAAGACCATTGGAACACCCCTGCCGAAGGAAAATATGTTCCCTATAAGGAATATAAAGACGTATTTTTTGCAGTAGGCAGTAACTATGCAGGCTCTAAGGTGCTGGAGTATATCGGATTTGCTTCTGCCTGCTTCCTTATTATGCACCACTATAACATACCTTATCTCACCTTCTCGGTTATAGGTATACTTAATATGCCTCTTGGCTATATTACAGCACTTATGTGGTGGATAGTATGCGACAACCTTGGCTTTATTCCCAAGAAAATGGAAAAGAAATTCTACGGAATTTATGTGGGAATGATGATATTCGGTATATCGACTATAGTCTTTGACTATTCTCTGCTATTCAATCAGGACGGCGCATTTATCAGAATTCTCGACAGCCTTGAGGGTATGAATGCCACCGCCTGCTTCAAGACCTTCGGTACCCATTTCCTCTATTCAGGCTGGGTAGGTGCAAGAAATATTTTCTGGCGTAAAAAGCTTCTTCCCAAGTACGGCAGATATAAGTATTCTCTTTACTGCGACGTTATTCCCAAGTGCGTAATGGTTATTCTTATCGGCTGGCTTCCCGTTTATCAGATTGAAGATGTTGCAACAAGAGTATGGGTTGCAAACCTTCTCTTTGCAGTTTACGGTGTATTCGGCTTTGCCAATAACCTTGAAATCTGTACCAAGAGCATCAGCCCCAATCCCAAGGAAAGAATTTATGTGCGTACATATCCCGTTAAGCTTTCCCACTTCCTGCAGACAATTATTTTCGTAGTTATTTCTGCTGTTGTCGGCAAGCTCCGTTTTGAATGGGCAGATATCAATTTCTACAGATATGTTATCCCCGGCTTCTTTATAAGCCTTGCCGTTCTTACAATGCTCTTTGCAGGTAAGATAAAGGAAAGAATACCTCAGCCTCCCATCGAGGAAAAGCCTCATATCAAGTTCTGGGACGGTCTTTTCGGTGTTCTGAGAAACAAGTATCTTCTTATCAATACTGTTGTAGGACTTATTGACGCTCTGGGTAACGGTATGCTTCCCATTGTTACCATTCTCTATTTCCATACCTTCCGTCTGAGCGGTCTTCCCTACAGCTTGCTTTCAATTCTTATTTCCTTTGCAGGTACACCGCCCGATTTCTTCTCACCCTATTTCCTCAAGAGATTCTCTTATAAGCAGATTATGATTTTCTATCAGGTTACAAGAGCTCTCGGTAACGCTGCTATTGCCGCAGCTATGTGGTTCACAGGTGACAATCTGATGCTTTGCGGTACTATCTGTCTTATAGTTATGTTCCTTATGGAAATGACAAAGACCATTCCCACCACTGCCGGTCACGATATGGGTGTGCGTATCCACGACTATCAGATGTATCTTTCAGGTGAGCGTCTTGAATCCTTTGCCGGTATTTTCGGCTGGTTCACAGGACCTATCACCTCATTTGTAGGTATGATTATTCCTCTGCTTCTTCTCGGCTGGGGCTTCAACAGCAACTGGGAGGTTCTCTTCCTTGACGATACAAGAAGAAACATTATCGTTATCCCCATTCTCGTTGACGTTATCGGCTTTGCTCTTATGACAATTCCCTATCTCTTCTGGGATTATGACGCAAAGAAGCAGAGTATGGTTATGGAGGTTCTCAAGCGCAGAGCTGAGGTTACCGAAAAGCACGCCAAGGAATCAGGCTCATCTGTTTCCGGCGGATTTGTAGGATAAGGAGGGATATACAATGAGTAAGAAAACAAAGACCAGAGCCTCTCAGCTTGATGCCGAGGTAAAGCTCGATATCCCTGAAGAAGAAATATGGACTTATAAAATTGAAGGTCTTGCTGAGCCCCATATCAATAAGCCCTTCAAAAATGCAACACAGAAGAAGATTCTCCTCGTTGCCGTAATTATCGTATCCGTTGCCCTTTCAATGTATTTCAGTATTATGAGCGTTGTTCAGCGAGGCAGTCTTGAATTTGAAGACACTGCAAACGGTGCCACACTCGTAAGGTACACCAATGTTGACAAGGAGCCTCTCAGAGAGCTTGACCTTGATTATGTTTTCACTATGGAAAACGGCAAACAGGTCAAAGACGAAACAAAAAAGATTACAGCAATCAAAGCTTATGCATTCAACTGCGAGGGCACCGTAAAGGTAATCAATATCGGTCCCGATGTTGAATCCATTGATGACAAGGCTTTTTATTCCTGCTGGGCACTTGAAAGAATAGAGGTTGACGAAAACAACCCCTACTATTCAGACATTGACGGCGTTCTCTACAACAAGGATCAGACTGTTCTTATGAACTATCCCTGTAACCACGACCAGTATCTCCGTGTAAAGTACGGATATGATATTCCCGACGCAGAGAAAAAGGACGGTGACTGGGATAAGTACAGAGAGCCCCACCGTGCTACCACAACCGAGGAATACAGCGCACAGATGGGTAATGCAGATATTACCATTGAGCAGTACAGAAAGGATATACAGACCTACGTTGTTCCCTCTTGTGTTGAGGTTATAAATGACCTTGCCTTTGCTTACACAAATATTCAGGAAATCTATCTTCCCGAAGGCCTTAAGAGAATTGAAACTCTCGGTATTTTCAAGCTTCATGAGCCTGCTTCATGGGGTGGAAATACTCCTTCACTGAATAATGTTTACACCTATAAGGCAGAGGGCATTACCGATACGGCACTCACCTCAGAAGAAGCTCTCGGTGAGATTTATCTCTCACTGCCCGAGGGACTCGAGTACATCGGCTCTGACGCATTAAGCTACAATCAGGAGCTCAGATATCTCTATATTCCCGAAAGCGTTACATTTATCGGCCACCACGCCTTCTGGGACTGCGTATACAAGCAGGACGGTGAAATCAAGGGCGTAGGCTCCATTGATGTTGCAGTAAATGAAGCCGATTTTGAAGCTAAGGTTGAAACCGGTGACCAGTGGAGACCTCAGTACGATAACGGCCTTTTCAAGAAGAGCGTGTCTCTTAACTACTCAGCTGCAAGAGCAGCAGAATAAAAAACTTAAGGGGCAAGGTTTTTCCTTGCCCCTTATTTTATCCGTAAAGTTTCACCGAACACAAAAAACTATACCGTCACCCTGAAGCCGATTCTTCTCAGGTGACGGTATTTATTATTTTACAGCCTTGCAGCGCACCGTTATTCTTGTTGCACCGCCGTATGTGCAGGTGAAAAGGGTCATATCCCATTCTCCCGCACTCATTTCCTCTACTGCATTGTTATCGAGAATTTCCGTATACATAACCTCGTATCTGAATATGTTTCCGTCCATATCCTTAAAGAATACGCTGTCCCCTTGCTTAAGGCTCGAAAGGGAGCCGAAATGCTTTCTGTAATTATGGGCGGCAACTATAAAGTTATTTTTATAGGGTGTTCCCTCGTAAACGCAGGGTGCTGTCTTGAAATTATCGTAGCTCCACTCCTCTATAACGGGAAGGTCAATATCCAGTGCAGTAACGGAAAGGGTGCCCACATAATTTTTGCCGTCAATCTCTTTTACAGGCAAAGCCATTTCGGGATTGATAACATAATCGGGAAGCTCGTCAAAAGGCTCTGTAGCCATCATATCAAGCTGAGCGACAACCTTTTCGGATATTTCTGCGGCTCTGTTTTCGGTGTAGCTGTTATAAAGCAGAAGAGCCATAGAGGAAGCAATGAGAAGAATGCCCGCTGACATTATGAGTTTTCCTGTTTTCTTACCTTTATTCATCTTCAGCTTCACTCTTTCTGTATTTCACATAGCCGATAATGAACACTAAAACACCTGCCATTGCAAGATAAGGAACAGGCCAGCGCAGAAGACCTGTTACGGGAAGCTCTTCTTCGGGCTCAGTTGTCGGTTCGTCGGGCTTTGTTGTCTTATCGGGTGCTGTTGTCGGTGTCTCGGGTACGGTGGGCTCTTTATCGCCTATATCTCCGCTGTTGGTCAGAAGGAAGGCTTTTTCCTGACTTGAAAGGGAAACCACATAATCGCCCACAACTGTTTTTTCCGTTACGGTCCAGTGATTGAGTGCCGAAAGGTTATCCCAACGGTATCTCCAGTTATTTTCACTGCTGAGAACAACCGTATCATATATATCTCCGTCGCAGAGAAGCTGCACCTGAATTTCAACGGGTCTTATACCGCCTTCATCCTGCACCCAGGCTTTCATAACACGGTAAGAAATCTCAAGGCTTTCCGTGTTCTCATTGACCGTTTCAAATTTAGGTGTAACAGTAAGCGTCTGAGTCTCGCCATAGGGTATAACAAGAATAAAAGGCTTGCAGAAATAATAAGTGCCGTTACTGTAATGCTTTTCTGCCGCAACAAGATATGCGCCCTCAGGCAAAACCTTGCCCTCAAAATCGGCAGTACCCTTCGAATCGGTGCTGTCAGCATAATCGGGAGCTATATCGTCTCTGAGTGCATAAGCCCAGAGTGTTTCTGCAAGAGCCGCCGTTTTTTCACTGTCGGAGACATCAAAAGAGACTTTATAGTCAGAAAAGGTTTCGTCGGGAGATATTCTGCCGCCGCTGACACCGCCAAGATAATAGGCGGAAAATTCCGCATTTTCAAGATACTCTCCCCCGTCGGAGAAGATGATTTCAAGCTGCTGACCCTGCGCCCCGAGAGCAAAGGGAACAGCAGAAGAAAATATCATTGCAGTAAGAGCAAGAAACAGCAGTATTTTCTTCACATTAATCATCCTTTCCTTTTATTTTTTCTTTCTGTATTTAATAAGAACGTATAAGAGAAGCAGAAGAAGTATCGGCGCCGCAAGGACGGGAGCAACAATAAGAGGGTCAATCTGTCCCGCTTCGGATATAACGTTGATAACGGGCGCTTCTTCCATATTTTCTATACGGTGGCCCCTCACAAGAAGTCGGTGAGAGTTAATACCGTAGGGTGTGCAGGTGACGAGAGTACAAAGGTCCTTGCCCTCGATAATATTAAGTGAGGTTGTATCCTCGGGGTTTACAATAAGTATCTGGTCAACCTGATAGGTAATGGTTCGGTCAAGAATGTGGAGCATAAAGATATCGCCCTCAACAAGCTTGTCAAGGTTAGTAAAGAGCTTTGCCGACGGCAGACCTCTGTGACCGGAAACAACGCAGTGAGTGTTTTTACCGCCTATGGGCAGACTCGTCCATTCAAGGTGTCCCACGGCAACCTGAAGGACCGCATCGGAAACACCGTGATAAACGGGCAGTGAAACGCTGATTGAAGGTATTTCTATATAAGCCATAATGCCCGTACCCGTAATATCGAGAACAGAATTGTATCTTACCATTTCATCGTCATAGAGGAACTGAAAGCCCTTTTTGGAACGGATAAGCTCATTAAAGCTTTCGGCATCAGCGAGATATTCGGCAATTTTATCGTCGTCAAGGTCCTGAATAGCCTCCGAATAAGAGGCAATAGCTCTTGACTGATGCTGACTGTTCCACCAGTTACTGACGGAGGGATAAAGCAATAAGCCCATACCTACAACAAATATTAATAATAAAAGTACCGTTGTGGAATTACCTTTTTTCTTCATATCTTACTCCTTTTACCGATAAACCGGCTTGTCAGAAAACCGACAGCATCGGTTCTCTGACAAACCGATGGGACATAAGTCCCATCAGTTTATAATGTTAAGCTTAAATTATGCTTCTGCTGACATTCTCTTCTTTGTGATAAGAAGGATAGCAGCACCTACAACGAGGAGAGCACCTACGATGTAGAAGATTGTTGTACCGATACCACCTGTTTCGGGAAGGAGACCACCGGTAAGGTTCTTGACAGCTGTTTCGTATGTGCCGTTTGTAACGGTAACATCATTGTTGTTTGATGCCCAAGTTGCTGTATCACCTACTGCAGTAACCTCTTCAGGAACTGTTGCTGAAATTGTAAACTCGATATCAGCAGCCTTATTGTAACCTGCGGGAACTGTTGTTTCTTCGATCTTGTATTCACCTTCGTCAAGGCCGTTCCATACGAATGTTGTAACGCCTGTGATTTCGTTGCCAACTGCGTCCCAAGCTTCACCGTTCTTCTTGTAAAGAGTAAATCCTGCACCTGCAAGAGCGTTGCCGTCTTTATCAGTCTTATTAACTGTAAGCTTAGTTGTATAAGTGATAACGATATCCTCGGGTGTTGTTCTTACTTCGTCACCTGTATTGAATTCAAGCCAAGCTTCGTTGGGATTACCTGTTGAACCTACTACTGCATCTTCATCAACTGTAGCGGTGTAAATTACAACGATTTCTGTACCTCTTGCAAGATCTTCTGTGTATTCATTATCAAAAGCGATTTCAAAGGTGCAACCGTCTGTAAGACCTGTTGAAGTTACTGTGTAATTACCTGCAACAACATCTGCATCACCGATTTTTACACTTTCAACTTTGCCAAAGGTGAGACCTGCGCTCATCTTATCGTGCATTACATAATTTTCAACACCTTCACCGATTGTGATTGTTGCCTGATATGTAACTGTGTCGCCGATAGCTACTGTGTTTGCATCAACAAGACCGTCTTCGACGATTTTCTTTACAAGAGCGGGGCCTTCGTTCTTTTCGATAACAGTTTCGTCTGAATTTGTGTTTGTAAGAGCACAGATTGTACCGAGTGATGTGTCAACTACATAGTAACCGAGAGGAAGGTCACTAAGTACAACTGTAGCATTTGCTGCCTCAGCTGTTGCTGTTACAGTTTTGCCTTCATAAGCAATTGCATCTGCTGCGAGAGCGGTAAGGTCTGCGCCTTCTTTAAGTGTTACTGTTTCGTCGGCAGCAATATCAAAGTATGTTCTGCCCTTGCCGCCTTCTGCGAAGAAAGCTTCCCAACCGGTTGCTACCTTGTAAACACCTGCTTCTGCATTACCTTCAACGGGTGTGAATGTAAGCATCTGGTATGCTGAGTAGGTTTCACCACTTACTGCGTTTGAAATGGTGATGGTACCTGTACCTGCTGCGAATGCAGGGATTGCCATTGCGAATACAAGCACGATAGCAAGTACTACGCTAAAGAGTTTGTTTGTCTTTTTCATAACTTTTTCCTTTCTTTTTTCTCCCGTAGGAGTAATTAACAAACATTATTTATATAGTCGGATTTTCTGTCACTACCTGAAGCCTTTTCGCCTCCTTCCCCTGTCGTTTTTATATAAACAGAGTAGAAAGACAGCGCTCAGAATAATGAGCAGTCCTCCGATTATATACAAGTGATAAGTGCCTGTGCCTCCCGTTTCGGGAAGAACGTAGGTATAAGGCCGATTGGTAAGAGTGAAATCTCCGTCCCCCGACCACGGTGTGCCGACAGTGTCTTCCTCGGATTCGTATATCCTTACGGAAAGCTCGTCCATAGCAACCGTTACCTTATATATTTTGTCGGGCTCCATATAGCCCTCGGGAACTACAGTTTCTTTTAATATATAAATATGACCTGACGGTATTCTCGGGAAGGAGACAGAACCGTCTGCCTCAGAGGTGAAGGGGCCGAGTTTGCTCACCGTAGTAACAGGCTTGCCGTTACCGTGACATACAGGGCACGCCTCGTCATCGTGGGTAAGGGTAAAGACTGCACCCTCAAGGGGGTTACCGAGATTACTTTGCTTGAAGAATTCAAAGTTCTCATAATAGCCTTCAACGGCAGGCTTTTCGAAATACAGCTTTTTGTTTTCAGATACAGTCGTTACATCGTTGACCGTAGTAATCGTCTTATATTCCAGATAAGCATCACCGTTGGTATTATAGGTGATGTGCTCGACAAACTGAGCATTTTCGTTATAAAGCCTTATTCGGTATTTTATCCTGTAATAGAAATAGGTTGTGTTGCCGTCCTCTGAGGTATCCGTGGTATAGCCCGAGTCCTTAAGGTCCCAGTAAATAGTATCATCCTTGTGGAATGCGGTGTTTTCGAGGCCTACACCGAACTCACCGTCAAGGTATTCGAAGCCTTCGTCCTCGTCTACATCATAAACGGCGTTACCGTCTTTATCGAAGAAATTAATGAATTCCACAACGGAGGCGTCTTCACCGAGAACGGGCAAGGGGTCCGTTGTTGTCCAGATAGTTTCACGGCTTTCTTTATTCATATTTTCGATTGCAGTGAAAATGTTATTGAAGGCCTCTGTTATCTGTGTCTGGTTATTACTGTCATAGTAGTAGCTGGAGCCGATACTGTATTTAAGCCAATATTCAAAGGCTCTCAGTCCCTCATAAGCTTCAGAGCCGTTAAGACTTTCGTCACCGATTTCATAGTTTGTGCTTGTTCGGTCTATGATAGAAAACTCATTGCTTGCATATTCGGCATCGGTATATTCATAATCATATATATTCTGACCGGAAACATCAACGCCGATGGAGAAAATAGTTGCACCCATTTCAGGGCTTTTTATTGCTTCTGCAATTTCTCTCGCTCTTATGGCTGCCTTGTCACTGTAGCTGGTACCGTGATCACAGTAGTAGCCTTTGACATAGTCATAGAAAACACCGTCTGAGCCCTTGGTTCCGCTTGGAGTATAAGGGTCATAGCCCTGATAGGTTGTTGTTCCCGTTTTAAGATATGTAGTGGGGAAACCGTCGGACAGGAACACTATATACTTGTTTTCGTTTCCCGAAGCGTCAAGCATATCGTAGCCCATTTTCAGACCTGCTTCAATGTTTGTAAAACGGTCGTGAGAGGAGGCATAGCCCGAAGCACTGATAATGGCCTTGGTATCCGTTTTCATCTCACTTATCAGTGAAGGAGCATTAGCCGTTGTGCATGCCTGCAGTTCAATAATTTCGTGAGCGTGAGTATTAAAGGCTACGAAGCCTAATTTACTGATTCCCTGACCCTTCTCTGCAAACTGATTGATAAAGTTTTCTGCCGCAACAACAGCCGCATCGTATCTTGATGTTGTACTGCCTGCAGGGTATTTACTGTTCATGGTATTCGAAATATCCATTACGATAACAACTGCCATATCGGGGTCGGCAAGATAGGTCTGCATACTGCTTTCGGTACGCACCGTAAGAGTGATATCAAATACGTTTTCTATATCTGTACCGTCAATGGATTTACTGATTTCCACATCGCCCTCAGCTGAGGTGGTTTTACCGCCTGCATCCTTGACCTGAGTGTCGGAAAGCTCACCGTCAGTAATGTCTGACAGGGGGATATCCTCAATAACAGGGTCACCGACAGGCTCGTCGGGTTCATCGGGCTCTGTTGTGGGTGGCTCGGTGGTAGGCTCAACAAAAGGTACATCAAAGCTGATTGTTCCGTAGCCCGCTGATTTATAGCCTGATGAAACAGTAGTGGGGTCAATGGAAATGTTGACTCTGTCATTCACCTCTACGGTTTGAGCTATTGCTGCCGCCGCACGCTGCTGAGTTGTTCCGCCGTCTGCCATCCAAATCAAAAGAACAAATGCCGTGTCTGATTCCAAGGCTAAAATCTTATCGTTATTGCTGGCACTGCTTCCTTCAGGAACATATATTTCATCAACATAATAATAATCGTATTGGGAATTGTACTCCACTACAAATCCCCACCAGAATCTGTTGACTGCAGTGCCCACAGTTTCTGAAACTGTGCCGCCATGAGATATAATGGGAGTTATAAGAGTATCATCCCAAGCATTGTTATTAGCGTTATACCACCTATAGTTTATAAAATTGAACTGAATATTGCCGGTTTCAGCAGATACATAGGTTTGGGGTAAATTAACGAAAAAGTCTTTTAATTCAAAAAGCTTTTCAGTTTCGGTAAAATATATCTGCAATTCATCGAGACATTGATACAAACAGTAGGCATAAGAAAATTTATTATGAATCTCTTTGATATATTCTTCTTCACCTTCGGTATCGTCCAGCTCGTACAATCTGTCAAGCTCTTCATAGAATTCATCCAGAGTGGGAAGAAGAGAATTAATATAAAGCATCTTTAAAACCAGATTCCTGTCTTCTTCAGACAATTCATCAAGAGCTGAAAGAGTGTCTTTATCGAGATTTGCGGAATATTTTTCAATTTCCTTCTGCATCTCATCTTCCGTAATATTTTCAGTCGTTGTATTTGTACTTAAGGCTTCAGTAGTTGTCACCTCAGTAGTAGTCGCCTCAGTAGTAGTCTCTTCAGTTGTAGTAACCTCAGTGGTACTCACCTCGGTAGTTGTCTCAGCCACAGTTGCCGTTTCTTCGGTAGTGGCTTCCTCTGCTAACGTTTCTTCAGTAGTGGCTTCTTCTTTATGTTCAGTTGCCTTTTCAGCCGAAATAGGCTCTTCTGTTGTTTCTGCAGTTTCACTTACAGTCTCTTCTGCAATTGTTTCGGTGACCTCTTCAGCTGTAGTCTCTTCCTCTGTACTTTTAACGGTAACCTCACCTGTAAGACCGTAGCCCATAATCTGACCTTTATCCTCAAGGGTTATTTCAGCTACTGCACCCTCGCTGTCACCGATAATAACCTTAATTACTGAGTCTTCGTCAATTTCACTGACAATACCTACGCTGTCAGCTTCACCGTCACCGTTTTTATCAAAGAAGGCTATTTCGCCCTCCTTTACGGTGTGAGTGTCTGCGCTCTCATAAAGGTCCTTATCGGTCCATTGAAGATGTAAGCCCAAAGCACTTGAGGCTATAAGCTTTTCTGCATCCTCAAGGCCGCCGTAGTAAAGGCAGAAGGATACGAACATTCCGTTCCAGTTTCCGTAAGGGTTGCCGTACCATTGACCGTAGCGTGTGTACCCCTGAGTCACACCCTTGTCATCAAGAATACAATTGAGCTCACTTTCTTTATATCCCAGCTGTGAAGCTGCAACGGCAAGAACATTTTCTGCACCGCTTTGGGTAAATTCAATATCCTCTAAGGTTTTTTCCCATATTTCAGCAGTCTCTCCGTCAGGGCCCAGCTCAGGCTTCGGCATAATATAGCACCCTTCACTGTGGATATGGCTTTCGTCGGTTATACCGCAGTAGGTTTCCTTCTCAACGGTTATGGCAGGAAGGATAAGCATATATGTAGTGCAGAAAACGACAATTATTGCAAGAATTCTTGCAGCCTTCTGCCAACGCTTTTCAAGTCTTGATAAACGCAGTATATCAGCAATTTTTTGCCATAAAGACACCATAAGGCTTATCCCTCCTTTCCTTTAATTCTTAATTAACAGCTTTAATTCAATGAGCCGAAGGCTTCAAAGGGCCAGACTCTGAATACAATCTTGCCTACAATCTCTTCAATGCCGATACAGCCTATAACACTGCTTCTTGAGTCGATAGAGGCACTTCTGTGGTCGCCCATAACGAAGATTTTGTTTTCGGGCACCTGATAAGGCAGCTCAATATCACATTCACCGAAGGCCTTTTCGGCAAGATAAGGCTCCTGAAGCTCCGAGCCGTCAATGAAAACCGTTCCGTCTTCCTTTATGTCAACCCACTGACCGGGGCCTGCAATCACTCGTTTTATGAGCACCTTGTTGTTATAATAAAAAGCAATTATATCACCGGGATAAAAATCCTTTGTCTTTGCAGAAACAACAATTTCTCCGTCCTCAAGAGAGGGAGTCATTGAGCTGCCGTAAATCTGCAGAACGGGCAACCACAGAGTTGCCACAAGAATAGCAATGGCCGCAACGGCAACCAATGTAAAAACTGTGCTTCTGAGTGAGGTTTTATATTTCTTTTTGTATCGCTCTCTTTTAAGCTCTTTTTCAATCTCTTCCGAGTTAATCGGGATTTTTGAATTTTTTTGCATCTAAAATTCCTCTTGTTCTTGTTCTGATGTCCCTCTGAATATCCGACGGCAGTGCTTTAAGTGCCTCGTCATCGGAAAGATAATAGTTAAGGATACGAAGATAAAGCTTCAGATCAGTCATTATAATATTTTTGTCAGCCTCTTTCAGCTGTTTACGGGGCTTGCTCTCCTGAGAAAGCACAACCCTTTTGCCGCCGTTATCCTGAGGCTGCAGCTCAGCCCTCTCGGATACCTCATAAAGCTTTTCGGCTACCGCATCAGCCTTATTCAGGGTACGGTTCAGCCTGTCGATTAAATTCATCAGCACTGCATTGCTGCGTGTAACCGCATCAGATTCGCCCAGCTCTTCCCTTAGCTTTTCGTTTTCCTTGGTTTCTTCAAGAAGTATTTCAAGAAGCTCAAGTCGGCTCAGCTTTTTTAATTCTTTATCCGTCATAATTTTTTGTCCTAACCTGAATTTATTTATAAAAAGGCATAATAGCCCATAATTCCATCTTTCATAATACCATATTAATATAAATTTTGCAACCGAACTTCTGCTTTTTTCACCCGAAAACCCCAATAAAACCAAAGTTTTTTCAGTGTCGGAGAATAAAATAAGACAGTTTTCACGTTTTTGTAGCGAAACCTTTTTTGCAGCAAAAAAGCATTCTTTACCGTCTTCAGATAAGCAGCTCTAAAATGACACTTTCTTTATAAAAATGTCTAATTTTTTTGCTGATATGTGTTAAAATGTGTTGCAAATTGTAGGTAATAGTGCTACAATCAAAGTACAAATAAACGGAAGGACATCAGAAAATATGTCAAACCATAAATTACTCAGAAAAACTCTTTCCCTTATACTGTCGGTTATTCTTATTGTATTTGCCGCTGCAACCAATGCTTCGGCGGCAGAGGCAGGTATTACGGAAAGCGATACTTACGTTCTTAACCGTGACGGTAACGGTGAAAAGCTGTATCTGTATCAGAGCCCCTGTATGGTCGGTTACGATCTGAACAACTCAAACGGAGGCAACGGTATACCTATACAGGCCTTCATCTTCACTATGTATAACTCCGTAACCGGTGAGCACTTCCCCACATATTGCAGTGATATCAACATCACCGCTGTACAGGGAGCGAGCTACCGCCGTCTGAATCTTGAGGACTCCTCTTTCTCGGGTAATGCCGCCGGACGTGTCCGTGCAATTCTCCAGAAGGGCTTCTATGTCATTCCCGTAGAAGGCGAATCGGATGCAGAGCACGCTGCCCGTGTGAATGCCAAGGCTGCCGAGCTTGCACAGGCTGCAGGTATTGAAAGCCTTACCGTCGGTGAGGCTATTGCCGCAACACAGACGGCTATATGGCAGGTCGTTCACGGCTCTGTTCTTACCTTCCCCAGATTCTGCCGCTATGTTTTCAACCCCACAAACACAAAATACGCAAGTCTCTGTTCCTACAGCGAATTAAGAAACAAGAACTTAGAGCTTATCAATACCACAATCGAGACAGTTTACGATTATCTGCTTTCACTTGAGCCTGTGGAAGCAACCGAAAAAACCGTTTCGCCTGCTTCCTTCACCGACCTTCAGGATCCGGTGCTTGTCCCCAATGGCGACGGAACATACGATATATCTGTTACTGCCACGGTTGACGTTGATATGTCATCGGGAGATTCTCTTACACTCAGAGCAGCTCTGAACGATGAACACTATGCCGAGGCAGAGCTTTCCGCCGGCAGCAGTGCCGTTACGCTGACAATCCGTAATGTTCCCGCAAAGGAAGCTTCAGGAGACATAAAGCTTTCTATTTCGGGCTATCAGACAGCCGAAGGCTTCTTCTTCTTTGATGCAGTAGGCGGCAGACAGACCTCTCAGGCTATGGTCGGCTATAACAACAGCCGTCTTCCCGTTTATGCCGAGGTTGTGGCTCAGGACGAAAGAATACTCAACATCTATAAAACTGCAAACGTTGCAGCAGGCGACGATTCTTATGAACGAAAGCCTCTGAGCAACATTGCTTTTGATATCTTCCCCGTAACTACTATGGATGAATATCTTAAGGGTAATGTTGAGCTTCCCGATGCCACCGAATACAGCTATCCCGAGCTTGCCGAATATACCCTCATAACCGATGAAAACGGTCAGGCATCCTTTAACTTTCTTCACCACGGTCTGCCCGACGGAGTATATCTTGTCGTTGAGCGCAGCCATCCCAGTGTTGTCAGCCCTATTGATCCCTTCTATCTGTTTGTGCCTATGACCGATCCCGAAACCAGTCAGCTGGTTTATGAAATCACAGTTCAGCCCAAGAACGATATCAAGGGCGATATACAGATAGAAAAAGACGTTATTTCAATAGGAAACGATGAAGCCTCAGTGAATGCTTCCGAGCCTCATACCTGGATAATCGGAGCAACGGTTCCCGAAGATATTTCGGAAGGAAAAGCCTTCGTGATTACGGATACCCTCGACAACCGTCTGGATTATATAGGTAACACAAAGGTATTACTGGAAGAAATAAACGGAGCTGTCACACCCGTAGAACTGACTGAGGGTACCGACTACAAGCTGACGGTAACAGACGTTGATTCACTGTCAGCGGAGAAGCCTTCCGATTCATTTGAAATCAGACTTACCGGCAGCGGTATGAGCAAAATTTCAAAAGCAATAGGCACAAATGCCTTCGGAAACTATATGCTGCGTGTCTATTTCGACGCTCAGATAAACGCCAATGCACAGATAACCGAACAGATTCCCAACCGTGCCCAATTGAAATATACAAATGCGACAGGTATTGACTTTGAAAAAGAGTCTGACATTCCCTATGTTTATACCGGAGCTGTCAATCTGTTGAAAATTGCTGCTTCAGATAAGAGCATTACACTTCCCGGTGCCGTATTCGAAATATACCGTTCAGCCACCGACAAGGAATTAAGTAACAATGACAGCCGTCTTACCGAAATATCGGGAGTTGCCGGCAAGGTTATAAAGGAATCCTTCTTTGACAACAGTGCTCTTGAAGGAGACAGTGTCAATTCCGTAACATCAGACAAGGACGGTAAGGTTGCCATTTACGGTCTGGCATACGGCAAATATTACCTGGTGGAAACTCAGGCACCCACAGGATATAACCTTGCAGCTCAGCCCATTGAGCTGACAATCAACAGTACCAGCCATCTGGAAGGAAATGAAATCAGCGTTATAAACACTACAGGAACACTCTTACCCGAAACAGGCGGTATAGGTACTGCACCTTACATAATGATGGGAATTCTTCTTATGGCTGCTGCCTGTCTGATTCTTTTCAACAAGCGGAAAACCTCAAAAGCATAACAAAGCAAAGCGTTGCAGAAAGGGCACATAACACCCCCTGCAACGCTTAATTTTATAACCCCTTATAGCACAAAGAAAAACCTCAGCAAAACAACGATACCACCGTCGATAGAATTGTATCAACAGTGGTATTGATTATGGCGGAGAGCAAGGGATTTTGTCCCGCACTGCCGTGCTATCGCCTCGCCTGACGGCTTCGTTGCCCCGTCGGCGAAAATGCTCCCCCGAAGCATTTTCTTCCGCTTCGCTCCCTCCTTGTTCGAATCCCTTCCTTCTGATTTCATCGAAAAAATAAAAGGTAGCACCTGTCGGTACTACCTTCTATTTTTTGTGTTTACAGCTTAAAATGGCAACAACTTAAAAATACTTTTACAATCGGGTGCGGGTGTCCCGCCCTAACTTATTCACTATTCCTTCTTACCTATTACTTTGCCAAAAATCGACCCAAAGATTAGTGAAAAGTGAATAGTGAAGAAGTAATAAGTAAAAATCGACAACCTTCTGTCGAAGATTGTCGATTTTTGGCGGAGAGCAAGGGATTCGAACCCTCGAAGCCGTTTTAGCGACTTACACGATTTCCAATCGTGCTCCTTCGACCAGCTCGGACAACTCTCCATTTCTCAAAGCCTTGTTATTATACCCCAGCTTTAACGAAAAATCAAGACCTTTTCCGAAATAATTGCAAAAAAGCTACCGCACAGTCTGCGGTAGCTCATTTTATTATATTGCCTTATATTTCTCTGCCCACTGACGCACCTTTTCCTCATCGTAAACCGCAGGCATTTTTCGGCAGACAGAGTCCATAAAAGGCACCGTCTTAAAGTTTCTCAGAAGCGGCGGCACAAGCTTCAGAAGCGGCGGAAAAACGGCTATTATATGCCTTATCTGCGCAGGGGTAAGTGAAACAGGTGCTCCGTCAGCAACAGCTATGAGCTCGGGGGTGAGAATCTCTTTTTCAAGAAGATAATCCACCTGCTCGCCCTTTACAAAGTTGAAGAAATCCTTGAGCTTGTCTATTATAATAAGATCCTTCGCAAAGTGGTGAAAATACTCATACTGATAGGGCCACAGGTTCTTTTTGTCATAGACTCCCCCTGCCTTCATAATCGTATCAGCGAGAATTTTACCTGCGTTCATACTCAGAACTATGCCGCTGCCGTTGAGAGGTACGGTCATTCCTGCACTGTCCCCTATTGCCGCATAGCCGTCGCAGACAAGCATACTCATCATTCGCTTTATGGGAAGGTCAACGAACTGACCTCCGCGTAAAATCTCCTCACTGATAAAGGGGAACTCTTTTCTGAATGAATCCAGAGATGCCTTTACCTCTTCTTCTGTAAGAATGCCTGCCGAACCGAATTTGCCGATAAGAATGTCTACATATTCCTTTTCTGTCACCGTCCAGCCGATACCGGGAATGTTCTGATTGAAAAGATTGATAAGATACGGCGGGTCCGTTTTTTCTCCCGTAAGATTTTTGAAATAGGCTCTGTAGACGTGAAAAACCTCTGTGCCCTCGAGATTTCTTTCAATGCCGCAGCTTTCGGGAAGCTGACTTCTGACAGGCGAATACATTCCTGCCGCATCAATAAGAAGGTCTGAAGAAAGGACTCTCTCCCCCTCTTTATCTCTGATTTTAACACCTGATACCCTTGCGCCCTCAGTAAGCGGAGAAAGTATCTCCGTTTCATAAAGGAGCTTTACACCTGCTTTTTCGGCAAGATTAAGCAGATAATTAATAAGCACCTTTCTGTCCATACAGATGGAATCCTCACCTACGGGAACACGGAGCATTACCGTAGCCTTCGGGTTTCTGAAGCCCTGGGGAATACCTTTGAAATACATATCTTCGGAAGGTCTTTCTATCCCAGAAAGGTCAAAGGCTGTAAGGTTCAGCCAATCGTGCCAGTCATGGCCCATATTTTCTTTTTTCTCTTTTTCGATAACCGTAATATCATATCCGTTTTTTGCAAGGTGAACGGCAGTTACAAGACCGCCGTGACCTGCACCTGCGACAAGAATTTTATTCATATTTCTCTCCTGATTATTAAATGTTGTCAGCTGAAAACAGCTGCCATTACGAATGCTTCTCCTTGTCATTCTGAACGCAGTGAAGAATCTTAAGATCCTTCGCGCCGCTCAGGATGACAATCATTATTTTATCTTTTCTCCCTTAATCCCATTCTGCTCCCGTCACCTTGTCAAGGTCAATACCCTTGGTATCGTGAGTCTTAAAGGCGAGAACAGCCAGTGCTCCGATAAAGCCGGGAACGGTCAGAGCAAAAGCAACCGTATCCATAAGAGTATTGCCGAGAATTGTTACGATAGGAAGACCTACACCGAAGGAAATCACAACACCGAGAGCTACCACAACGAACTCAGCAGACATTATTGATGAGCGCAGATTTGTCGGTGCAGACTCACCTATCATCATTATGATAACATCATTGGTTGAATAGTAGCTGCCTATACATGCACCGCATAAAAAGCCTACAAGGTAAGGTGTCCACGCCATTTTAGCACCTACGGCAAAGAGAATAAAGGTAACAAGACAGTCAAAGGCCGTAACCATTGCTGCGGCTTTTCTGCCCTTACTGTCGGAGATAAAGCCCATAATTACCTGAGCCACTGCACAGCCTACGGGGAACATAAAGAGAGCATCGGTAACGGGGCCTACACTTACGGCATTCATTACCTCTTCGCCAAGTGAGGCAAAAAGACCCTCAGCAACATAATTTTCTGCATAGCCGTAGGAAAGAATTACCTGATAGTTGAGAGTGAGAAGAAAGCCCATATTTGCTATTGCACCCACTATGTAAAGCCACCTGAGCTGCTTGTGCTTCATTGCAAATTTAAGGGCAGGGATAAGACCGCCCTGAGCATTTTCCGTATCCTTCCTTGCCTTAAGCTCTGCCCTTTCTTCGTCGCTCATTTTAAGATAAGCGAGACGGGAATCAATAAAAGCATCGGTTTCTCTTGCAAAAAGAAGAGCAATGCCGCAGGTTACAATACCTACAATCGCAGGTATAAGATATACGTTTCTCCACTGGGAAGCATCGTCCATAAGAAGTCTTCTCAGAAGAGGAATAAGCATTACGGACATATTGGCAAGGAATTTAATTGAGGAATATATCCTTGCTCTGTGCTTTGAGGGCGCAGTCTCCATAATATACACAACGTGCATATCGTGAGGGATAAAGAACTGCACCGTAACAGCACCTACAAAATAGAGAAGAATATTGTTCGAAAGGAAAATAACCAGCATTGCAAAGCTCATACCGAAGGTATTGATGATAAGAAACAGCTTTCTGCCCAGCCTGTCGGCAAGGGGCTTATAGAAAAGAGCCAGTGCCTGAAAGGGAACGGTGAGAACGGAAAGAATATCGAGAACACCTACAGAGCTTTCACCGAAGTTAGCGAAAAGTCCGTTGGCGATTTCCGTTTTCATAAGAGTGCCTATCTGCGAAGCAATTTCGTCGGTAGCATAAATTATGCAGATAATGAAAATCAGATAGATAAGATAGTAATTCTTTTTGGGACGGGCCTTTTCCCTTTCCCATTTAGCGATTTCCTTTTCCCGTTTAAGCTGTTTTTTCATAAGCTTTTCGGGAGAGAGTTCTTTTGTTTTCATCATAATTTCCCCTTTGCTTTGTTCTAACTGAATTATAAAACCTATAGGGTGTTATGTCAAGTGGATAATCGATGCGCAATTCGCAATGCGCAATCGCGGGGGACAGACAGCAAGAAAAAGACTCCCCCCGCCCCATAAGGTGAGATAAACAGAATTATATTCGGTAGGGGCGGCCATTGGCCGTCCTTGTTTTTATGTTCCTGTGTCGGTATAAATAAAATGCCATCCTGAGTGTAACGAGGGATCTTAAGATTCTTCACTGCGTTCAGAATGACAAAAGGGAATATTCTGCTATCCACATTGGATTGATTACCGTAGGGACACGGCTTGCCGTGTCCGCATTGATGTGCCGTATTGTAATAATACCCTTACTGCGTAACAGGGTCATCACACCCTACGATTGCAATATGCCGTGTTTCAAGAAAGGAAAATTCCTTCCGCAGCTTTTCAAGATGCTTATCAAGAACAGGGCAAACAAACATAAATTTTCTCTGCCTGAAAAAATACAGTAGAATCCGATTGCACATTTCTATCCTTACCCCAAGCAGAAAAAGAACAATTCCGTTACCGATTATGCCGCTTTTACTCATTATTTTCCTCTTTTCATCTGATAGTATAATTATGTTTATTCTTACGACATTATTTTACTCTTTCTGTCCTCTGAATTTTGTCGAAATAAGGAGTTTTTAAAGAAAAAAGCTTTTAATAATTCTGTCTGTTCCTTGCAATTTCAATTTGCACACTGTTGCGCTGTGATGGAGTCATTTGGCGGCGTGATAGGGTCATCACGCCCTACAGTATCTGTCATTATGATTTTTCAACGCGCTGTCAGACAGCCTCGGCCCTAGGCCCTTGGCCCTAGGCCCTATAAAAAAGCCACTGTATCAGTTGAAAAGTTCAGCTTTTACAATGGCTTTTATTATTTACATTCCCATTTTATTACGCATATTCCTAACTTCATTAAGAACACATTCGGGAGAAGGTCCGCCCTTTACGGTTCTCTTTTTAACGCATTCGTCAAGGTCAATTGCCTTATACACATCCTCATCGAAAAGGTCACATACAGCCTTATACTCTTCTATGGGTAAAGTTTCGAGAGTGAGTCCCTTATCAATACACAGAGCTACAAGCTGACCCGTTGCCTTATAGGCATCTCTGAAGGGAAGTCCCTTATATACAAGATAGTCTGCAGCATCGGTTGCGTTGATAAAGCCTCTTGCAGCGGCATTTCTCATATTCTCACGAAGAACCGTTGCAGTCTCAAGCATAGGTGCAAAGGTGTCAAGGCACATAAGCACCGTATCGACGGCATCGAATACTGCCTCCTTATCCTCCTGCATATCCTTGTTATAGGCAAGGGGTATACCCTTCATAACCGTAAGAAGAGTCTGCAGATCACCGAATACTCTGCCTGCCTTACCTCTTACAAGCTCAGCAATATCGGGGTTCTTCTTCTGAGGCATAATGCTGCTGCCCGTTGAAAAGGCATCGTCAAGCTCAATGAATTTGAACTCCCAGGAGCACCACATAATAACCTCTTCGGCAAAGCGTGAAAGGTGCACCATAGTAATTGAAAGCATACCGAGAAGCTCGAGAACATAGTCTCTGTCAGACACGCCGTCAAGGGAGTTATCGCTGACACCGTTCATTCCCAGAAGCTCGGCAACATACTCTCTGTCAAGGGGATAGGTTGTACCTGCAAGGGCACCTGAGCCTAAGGGAGACACAGCCATTCTCTTTTTGCAGTCATAGAGGCGGTCAAGGTCTCTTTCGAGCATAGAGGCATAAGCCATAAGGTGATGACCGAAGGTTACGGGCTGAGCTCTCTGAAGATGGGTATAACCGGGCATAACTGCATCGTAATTTTCCTCTGCCTTATTAAGTATAACCCCGATTAAGTCAATTATAGATTTTTCTATAAGCTCTGTTTTATCAAGGAGATAAAGCCTCAGGTCCAGAGCCACCTGGTCATTGCGGCTTCTTGCGGTGTGGAGTCTTTTACCACTGTCACCGATTCTCTTTGTAAGCTCACCCTCAACGAAGGAATGGATATCCTCGGCGGTCATATCAATTTCAAGAGAGCCGTCCTCGATTTCCTTTGCTATCTCTTTAAGAGAAGCGACAATCTTATCGCTTTCGCTTTTATCTATAATCCCCTGCTTGCCGAGCATTGTGGCGTGGGCAACAGAGCCTCTTATATCCTGCTGTGCCATACGGCAGTCAAAGGGAATTGAGGAGTTGAAATCATTGGTTTTTTTGTCAAGTGTCTTTTTGAATCGTCCTGTCCAAAGGGGCATGGTTGGTTCCTCCCGGTGTGTAAAATTTATTATAAATATCGTAGGGGCGCCCATTGGGCGTCCTTGTTTATTCATTTTCAAAATATTGCAAATTTATATATTCGTCATCTTCCGTCCATTTTGCAGGGTTTTCTTCTATGTATCTGATTTTATTGTTATATTCTTCCTCATCACGAATGATACGGTCATAATACAACTTCTGCCAAGGCGAAAAACCAATTTGTCCGGAGACATAACCCTTCATTTTATTGACAATGTTAGCAATGTCAGACGAATGATTTTCAGATTTATTCCGTATGGTCAGAATCATATGTATATGATTCGGCATTATAACATATTTGTCTACATCTACATTCGGGTAAATATGAGGTATATTATTAATCGCTGTGTCAACAACATTTCCGTAAGGCGAAAGGGTGTAGGTTACAGGACGCCCAATGGGCGCCCCTACGTCATCCTTGTTCCGGTGCAAAACATTTTGCCACAATATAGGTTGACGGTTTTTTATACAAACGGTGATGAAATACGAATTGGGCGATGAATAATCATAATGCTTCAATCTGTATTCTTTCCTTTTATGAACCGTAAAATCACCTTCCCGAATTATCTGTTTGCAGACACGGCTTGCCGTGTCCGCCAAAGCATATTTTTTTAAAATTATAGCACAAACAATGCTAATAAACAAGGGCTACCGTAAAGATAGCCCATTCTACATTTATTTAACGTCCCAGTTCTTTTCAAGCATTGCCTTAACCTTGATGGGAAGACCGAAGAGGTTGATGAAGCCCTTTGAATCCATCTGGTCATAGCAGTCGTCCTCATCAAAGGTTGCCATATCCTCACTGTAAAGTGAATAGGGAGAGGTCATACCTGCACCGATGATGTTGCCCTTGTAAAGCTTGAGCTTAACCTCACCTGTAACAGTTTCCTGTGTCTTGTCAACAAAAGCTGAAAGAGCCTCACGGCAGGGTGTGAACCACTGACCGAAGTATACAAGCTCAGAGAACTTGGTTGCGAGCTGCTGCTTTAAGTGCTGTGTATCTCTGTCAAGGCAGAGCTGCTCGAGCATTTCGTGTGCCTTATAGAGAATTGTTCCGCCCGGTGTTTCATAAACGCCTCTTGATTTCATACCTACAAGACGGTTTTCAACCATATCAATAATACCGATACCGTTTGCACCGCCTACCTCGTTGAGCTTTGTTACCATCTGAACACCGTCAAGCTTTTCGCCGTTGAGTGTTACGGGAACGCCCTTTTCAAAGCCGATTGTAATATATGTAGGAGCATCGGGAGCACTTTCGGGTGTAACGCCCATTTCAAGAATTTCTTCATACTTGGGCTCATTTGCAGGATCTTCAAGGTCAAGACCCTCGTGTGAAAGGTGCCAGATATTCTTATCCTTTGAATAGTTGGTCTCTCTTGTAATCTTAAGAGGAATGTTCTTTTTGATAGCGTAGTCGATTTCGTCCTCACGGCTCTTGAATTCCCATGTTCTCCAGGGAGCAATGATTTCCATTTCGGGAGCGAAAGCCTTGATTGTAAGCTCGAAACGAACCTGATCGTTACCCTTACCTGTACAGCCGTGGCAGATAGCATCTGCGCCCTCAGCCTTGGCAATTTCAACGATTCTCTTAGCGATAAGAGGACGTGCAAAGGATGTGCCTAAAAGATACATGCCCTCGTATACTGCGCCGGCCTTAAGTGTGGGGTAGATATAATCCTCAACAAATTCCTTGTTGAGATCTTCGATGTAAAGCTTTGATGCACCTGTCTTGATTGCCTTTTCCTCAAGACCGTCAAGCTCTGTGCCCTGACCTACGTCAGCTGAAACTGCGATAACCTCACAGCCCTCATAGTTTTCCTTGAGCCAGGGAATGATGATTGATGTATCAAGACCGCCTGAATAAGCAAGTACAATTTTTTTAATCTGTTTCATAGTATTATCTCCAATCGTTTTTGAACTATGCTACTGATTATACGCAATTTTATGCAAAAGTCAAGGCATTTTTTCGTTAATTTTACATTTTTATTCATTTTTATTGCATATTGACAAAAAACAATGGAAAAACTCTCATTTTTTATTATCTATATCAAGTATATATGCATAAAAATTCTTTTTTACTGTATTAAAGTCCTGTTTTCATTGGCTGAGAAGGGCCTGTTTTACTGATTATCTGCCCCCAAAAAGTCATATTCATTCATAATCTGCAAAAAAAATTATATTAAAAAGTATTATTTTCTTCCACAAAAGAGCGAAAGTATGATATTATAAGTTAAATTATTGAAAAGGGGTATAAAAAATGAATGCTATTATCCGCAACATCGTTTACAGAATGATAAGTCTTGTTCTTTCAATCGCTGTTATTTTCGGCTACACGGGTCCGGGACTCAAGGCCGACAGCACTGACTGGAACACCAACTACAGATATGTTTTCGTCCACGGCCTTTCAGGCTGGGGCAGCTATGACAGTGTCAATAAAATAATGCCCTACTGGGGTATGTTCGGCGGCGACCTTATGAGATATCTGAACGACAAGGGCTTCGAATGCTATGCCGCTTCCGTAGCTCCCAATCTCAGCGCATGGGACAGAGCCTGCGAGCTTTATGCACAGCTTACGGGTACCGTTGTTGACTACGGCAAGGCTCACAGTGAAGAGTTCGGCCACGAAAGATACGGTGCAGACTTTACGGGCAAGGCTCTTATACCCTCCTTCAGCAGTGAGGACAAAATCAATCTTCTCGGCCACTCCTTTGGCGGTGCAACCGTAAGACTTTTTGCAAGTATTATGGAAAAGGGTGTTCAGGAAGAAATTGATGCAACACCCGAAGATGAGCTTTCCGACTTCTTCAAGGGCGGCAAGGGAGACTGGATTTACAGTGTAACGGCTCTTGCGGCACCTCACAACGGCACAACGGCTTACAATGTGAGCACTGAGGATGTACCTGAGGACAAGGAAGAGAATGCCTTTGACAAGGTAATGACCGAAATTGAAAACAAGCTTTCAAACCTTATCGGCACTGCAACGGGCGGTCAGGTTGACGAAAGAAGCAGCAAGGACTACGCTTCCTACGATATGTATATTGACAATGCGCTTAAGCTCAATGAGGAAATTCTCACTCTTGACACTGCCTACTATTTCTCGATCCCCTGCAATATGACCGAAAAGCAGGAAAACGGCACATACGCTCCCATTGAAAGCAGAATGGAAAAGCTCTTCGTCTCCTCATCAAAGGCTATCGGTGCCTATACGGGCGAAACTGCAGGCGGATATATCCTTGATGAAAGCTGGCAGATGAATGACGGTCTTGTTAATACCATTTCTGCTACCGCTCCCTTCGGTTCTCCCTCAAAGGACTATGACAGCAATAATGTAGAAAAGGGCGTATGGAATGTTATGCCCGTATATGACGGCGACCATATGAGTCTTCAGGGCGGTATGACAAAGATCAACGACGTTAAGGATTTATATGTTGAACATCTTAGTATGATTAATTCGCTGGGATGATTACCCCTCAGTCAGCATAGCTGACAGCTCCCCTTTCAGGGGAGCCCTCTCCATTAATACACCAACATATAGTTAAACATCAAGTAGCCTTCCCTGAAAGGTTATTCCCCTTCTAGGGGAAATGTCTGCGTCAGCAGACAAAAGGGTTCCGGTTTCGGAGAAAAGGTGCCCGAAGGGCGGATGGGTGTTTCAAGATTCTTCACTTCGTTCAGAATGACAATCAAATGCAAAAAAGAGAGAGGCTTCGGCTTCTCTCTTATTTTTTATTAAAGTTGTTTTTATAAACTAAAAATAATCTGTAACCTTTCTGCCACCTCATTTGTTATAATAGTGAAAGGACCTTTCTCATACAGGCGGTGAAACAATGACAAACGGCGATTTTATACATTCGGTAAAACGAAACAACCAACGGCTTTTTCTCATAGCACTCTCTTTTACTAAAAGCACTCACGATGCCGAGGATATTCTCCAGAATGTTTTTCTCAAATTATGGAAATATCCCAAAGACTTTGAAAACGAGGAGCATATTGATAAATGGCTGACGGCTGTTTGCGTCAACGAAAGCAGGAATTACATAAAAGCCTTTTTCCGAAATCACCTGAGCTTAGAGCAAAATGAAATTGTTTCGCCACATATATTTGACTCTTCGGCACAGCAGGATATTTTTAATGCCGTTATGGCTTTGCCGAAGAAGGATCGCACGGTTATACACCTTTTTTATTATGAGGATTTATCCGTAAAGGATATTGCAGACCTGCTTGGCCTGAAGGAGTCTGCCGTAAAAACAAGGCTGAGCCGTGCAAGAACAAAGCTTAAAGAAAGATTGGGAGATGATTGGATATATGAATAAAACTGAATATGTAGCTGCCTTTTCAAAAGTCCATCCTTCCGATGAAGCTGTAGAAAGGATAATGGATATGACAAACAGAAAAAAGAATAAAAGCTTTAGAAGATTACTCATTACTGCAGTTGTTATTATTTCACTCGTCTGTTCCGTGGGTGTTATTGCAAATGCGGCAACTGACGGTGCAGTGGGCGAAGCAATTTCAGAGGCTGTAGAGGTAGTCACAAACAAAGTAATCGTTTTGATTAACGGCGAAAAAACCGAGCAGGAAATCATACTGGAAGAAGGAGTAGGCAAGGATGGTGAGCCTTATTATATGGGTGAAATTTCCGTTACCTCTCCCGAAGGTGAAACAGAATCGGTAATTGAGTTTGAGCTTGACGGTTCGGGAGCCGCTATCGGCATCGGCGGTTCAGCGGCTGAAGATATTGATGCTGTAATAGCTGATGAATTCAAATTATATATACCTACAACGGCAGTAGCAGAATAATTTAAACCTGTTATACAAACACTAAACCCCCGACAAACCGTCGGGGGCATTTTTGTTAAGCTGTAAAATCTCTGCCGAATATACATTCGTGAATTATTTCCGTTACCTCTTCAATTGAAAGCTCACAGCCGTCTCTGAGCCACTGCTCAACAATAGCGAATATTCCTCTGAGATAAAACATCATTACATATTTTCTGTCCTTTTCGGGATAATTGAACCGGTCAAGGATAGGGTTGAATATGTGTGTGAACATTCTCTGAAAGGCACGGTCAAAGCCGAAGGAGCCTGAATGGGCAAGAGCCGTTGAAAGAATACGGCTGTTATCCCTGATGTATGAAAGATAGGGATGTATATATTCCTTGGATATGAAGTTCAACTCCGAAAGCTCACATTCCGAGAAATTGGTTGTGATGTTATTCGTATCGTCAACAAAATAAGAGAGAAAGCCGTCAAAAAGATTTTTTGTTGTTTCCTCGAGCAAATCATTTGTGTTTTCATAGTGGAGATAAAAGGTGGAACGGTTGACTCCCGCCTTTTTGCAGATTTCACTGACAGTTATATACTCAAAGGGCTTTTCGTCAAGCAGGGAAATCAGAGCCTTATTCATTTTTACGGCAGTGTTGAAATACTTGCTTTCTGATTTATTCAAGGGACTTTCTCCTTTCCTTATTACTGTTCTTCCTTTCAGTTTTCTTCCTGCTCGCTGATTTCACGGGCAAGCTCAACAATTTCAAAGGCATACTTTTCCTTGCCCTTATTAAGCATTTTCTTATAAATGGGATAGTTTACGCCGCAGCCCATAAGACCGATAATGCCGATAACTATGCCGAGCACCATAGCGGCAGTACCGCTTCCGAGAACCTCCATAGCAAAGCACATACCTGTTCCTAAAACAAGGGAAGAGACAATACCGAAGGTATAGGTGAAAATTGTTGCGGGCATTTTTGCCTTATTGTCGAGCTTTTTAAGGGCGACAATTTTTGAATTGTCCTTGGGCGCATATTCCTTTGCGATTGATTCTGCATAAATTTTGTCTGTGTTCATTTCGTGAACCTCCTTCTTTATTTTACAGGATTATTGTACACATAAAAAAGGATAAAATGAACAACAAGGTTTGCAGAATCTGTTGATTTGAGAAAGAAAATTACAGTAAAATAATAGCACAAAATTAAAATGAAAGCAATTCTTTCCTTCTCCCCTCTTGCCCTCAGGCCATAAAAATGTTATCATCAGTATATCAATGAAAAGGACTGATATATTATGGAAATTCTTATTGTCCGTCACGGCGACCCCGACTATGAAAGAGACACTCTCACCTACAAGGGCACTGAGGAGGCACGTCTTTTAGCCGACAGACTTTCCAAGCTTGAAATCACCGATTTTTACTGCTCACCTCTCGGAAGAGCGCAGAAAACCGCATCATACACTCTGGACAGACTGAACCGCACTGCCGAAACTCTCCCCTGGCTGACAGAGTTTGAGGGCAAGTTTCAGACAGGCCTTTTCAAAAAAATCTACTGCTGGGACAGACTGCCTTCCTACTGGACGGCTATTCCCGATTACTACAGCTATTCCCGCTGGCATAAGGTGAAGCCTATGAAAAAAGGCGGAGCCTACAAGAATTACAAAGAGGTTGCCGACGGCATAGACGAGCTTCTTAAAAAATACGGCTATGTGCATAAGGGCAAAATCTTTCAGGTGGAAAAGGAAAGCCACGCAAGAATAGTTCTCTTCTGCCATTTCGGTGTGGAGTCCGTTATACTCTCACATATCTTCGGTATTTCGCCTATGGTTATGTGGCACAACTTTGTTGCTCTGCCCTCATCGGTGACAAGGCTCGTTACTCAGGAAAGAGAAAAAGGCACAGCCATATTCACCTGCCTGCAGTACGGTGATTTAAGCCACCTTTATGCAGGTAATGAGGAGCCGTCCTTTGTTGCAAGGTTCTGCGAATGCTTCTCCGACGATACGAGGCATTGAGGGTGCTGATATTTTAAATGTAATAACCGCTTCATTACGAGGCGGTTATTTTTTTGCAATAAGCACATAAACAAAAAGACGTCGGCGGTATGATGGGGTCATCATGCCCTACGGGATATGTCATTCTGAACGCAGTGAAGAATCTTAAGATCCTTCGTTACACTCAGGATGACATTTTTATTTTTGCGGACACAGGAACATAAAAGCAAGGACGGCCAATGGCCGCCCCTACCGTAATCAATTCAACGAAAGATAGGAGAACCTACCCTCTTGTCATTCTGAACGCAGTGACAGAGGGTGTCGCCCCTGAAAGGGGAGATGTCACGCAGTGACAGAGGGGTATCTCTTAAGATCCTTCGTTACACTCAGGATGACATTTTTATTTTTGCGGACACGGCACGCCTATTGCGGACACGGCACGCCTTTTGCGGACACGGCACGCCGTGTCCCTACGGTTATACCGACACGGGAGCATAAAAAGCAAGGACGGCCAATGGCCGCCCCTACCGTATATAATTCTGTTCATCTCGCCCGACGGGGCGGAGAGAACCTTTTTTCCTGCTGTCTGTTCCCCGCGATTGCGCATTGCGAATTGCGAATTGCGAATTTATCTTGACATTAGGATACAATATTACTCTCAATGAGCGTTCCATCCGTAAAGCTCTTTGCATTTTCGAGAGTCGTTATGCTGATAGCTTCAAGTGCTTCGCTTGTAAGAAAGCCCTGATGTGATGTAACAATAACATTTGGGAAGGAAAGGAGCCTTGCCGTTACGGATGTTTCAAGAATATCATCCTCACGGTTTTCGAAAACGTTTTCCGTTTCTTCCTCGTAAACATCAAGACCTACACCTGCAAACTTGTGCATACGTATACCCTTTATAAGATCCTCGGTGCTGATAAGGGCACCTCTTGAGGTGTTGACAAGGATAACGCCGTCTTTCATCTTTTCAATGGCATTAATGTCAATGATATGGTATGTGCTTTCTACAAGAGGACAGTGAAGAGAGATAAGGTCACTGCGGGCAAAAAGCTCATCAAGTGACACAAATTCAACATAATCCGTATCGGGATTGGGATGTCGGTCATAGGCGATAACCTTCATACCTATGCCGTGGCACATCTTAGCCATCTCACCGCCGATTTTACCCATACCGATAATGCCTGCCGTTTTGCCCTTGAAATTCATACCTGTCAGACCGATAAGGCTGAAATTGTTTTCTCTTACCTTAATGTATGCCTTGTGAATATGTCTGTTAGCGGCAAAGGCAAGAGCCAGTGCGTGCTCTGCAACGGCTTCGGGAGAATATGCAGGCACGTGCATAACGGTGATTCCGCATTCCTTTGCTTTTTCAAGGTCAACGTTGTTATAGCCTGCACAGCGAAGAAGAATGAGCTTCACTCCGTTTTCCCTGAGCTTTTCTATTATCTCTCCGTTTACATCGGATGCAACAAAAACGCAGACTGCATCGTAGCCCTTGCTTAAATTTACGGTATATCGGGATATGTCTGTCTTAAGAAAGTCAACGGTTATCCCCTCATATTTGTGGAGTATTTTCGAAAAGGATTCCTGATCATAGGGCTTTGTATCGTAAAAAAGTATTTTCATAAGAGTACCTCCTTATATATTTATATTTCCCTTTTGTCTGAGATTAAACATAAAAAGGCGAAGTCACAGCTTACTATGACCTCGCCTGAAAGATTTATTTTCTTATCCTGCAGACGATGTTGTAGCTGCAGCTGTAGTTGTTACGGGCTTTTCACCGTTGATTTTCAGTGAATCGGGAGAAAGAATACCGATGTAGCTGTTGCCGGGGTTGACACTGAGAGGCTTGCCGTCAACGTCAAAGACTTCAATTGTGTCGCCCTCGCTCTTCTTCTGCCAGGTAATCTTCTGAGCCTTACCCATTGAAATATAATAGCCGTTACCGCCTTCAAGGGCAACCTTCATAAGATAGCCGTCCTTATGTTTTTTGACATCGGTTTCAAGCACGAAAACATTCACGTAATTGAGCTGTTCACCGCTGACGCTGTCCTTATGAGCAGAACCGCTGTGCTGTTTATAATAAACCTTCTTTTCGCTGTCATAATTGAATGTGCTGTAATATGAATTTGAGAAGCTGAGCTTTGCTTCATCGCAGGTAATATCCCCTGCTGCTGTAGCTTTTTCGGCGAAATTGAAAATGGGAACATTCTTGCCTTCCTTATAGTCAGTTCTGATTTTCTGCTTTTCAAATACAGAAGGAATATTTGCGCCCTTTACATAAGCTGTGTGCTCGCTACTGTAGGTCTTGAGTCTCTGGGCATCTCTGCCGAAAAGGTCAGTGATGTAATTTGCCGCACCGTTAAAATAGTCGATACCGAGTCTTTCAAGTGTAGGTGTGCCGAAAGTCTCGTTACTGCCGAAGCAGATATAAACTGCATCAAGACCGTATGCGAGAATGGGATAATAATAACGGCAGCTTCTTATGGAGCAGACATTGGGTATCTTTGTATAATCGCCGTAAACAGCCATCATTCTTGTAATACCGCCCTCAACGACAACCTCGAACATAATATCTGCATCACTGATACCGTACTGAGGAAGTGCAGCCTTGATGTTGTTAATCATAATTGCAACGGGTCTTTTGCCGTAAGCCTTTTTTGAAAGTGTGGGCAGACCTGTAAGTCTGTTGATTTTTTCGGGTATTACGGGAGCAGCCGTTGTAGGCTCGGTGGTTGTGATTTCTGTTGTAGTGGTTTCTTCCTCTTCCTTGCCGCCGCAGGCAGCAAAGCTCATAAGCATAACAAGGGCAAGTGATAACGCTATTATTCTTTTAAAAACAATTTTTCTGTTCATAAAATTTACTCCTTAAGGGTTTATCCTGATAAGCTTTAATAACTTATTTAAGCTTAGTATACCACTATATTATGATAATTTCAACAAAAACATACAAAATATGCAATATTATATCAAAAAAAGCGAAGGCAGAAAAGCCTTCGCTCAGCTTGTCGAAAAAGCATTTTCGACAAGCTGGCAGGCTGCCGAGAATGTTGCAAGATGCCCTTTTCTTCACTCCGAGGGCGTACACAGGTACTCCGAGAGGGTGAAAAAAGGGCAAATATATGCGAAAATCCGGGGGAATTCGATGTTCCTCCGGATTTTGTTAGCAATATTGTTATTATCTTTGCTTTAATTTATATGTATATATATTATTCCGCATATATGTTCTTGCGACTTTATCGACAGTCTGAACAGCAGATTTTATTCTGCTGTCTTCTTCGCACTTTTACAGTATTCTTTCATACAGCATTCGCTGCACTTAGGTCTTCTCGCTATGCAGACTGCTCTTCCGTGAAGAACTATTCTGTGACAAAAATCATTACTTTTATCAGGCTCGATTATCTTTTTAAGCTCAAGCTCAACCTTTTTCGGATCTTTTGTTTCAACAAGACCTATAAGATTTGTAATTCTTATAAGGTGAGTATCCGCCACAATTGCTGGCTGTTTATATACATCACCCATAATAAGATTTGCCGTCTTTCTTCCTACTCCCGGAAGAGAGGTCAGCTTTTCAATTGAATCCGGTACCCTGCCGCCGAATTCGTCTCTGATTTTTATTGAAAGCTCCTTTATATCCCTTGCCTTACCCTTATAAAATCCGCAGGAATAAATAATTTTCTCTATATCCCCTACATCTGCATTACAGTAATCCTCAAGTGTAGGATACTTACTGAAAAGAGCAGGTGTAATTTTATTTACTCTTTCGTCGGTACACTGGGCAGATAATCTTGTTGCTATTAAAAGCTCAAGGGGATTAGACGCCGTAAGGGAACAGAGGGCATCGGGATATTCTTTTTCAATTGCTTCTACACATAATGCAGCTCGTTGTTTCTTAGTCATATCAATTTTCCTTTAAATTTCTTCTCCAGTGGAATAAATACTGCTGTGCAATACCCTCCACATTTTTTGTACATTCGGGTAAGCCGTCGGGATAAAGCTCACTCATTATTCTTTTAACCCATACATCAACGGGAAAGGCCTCTTTTCTTCCGAAGCCGTAAAGAAGAGTACACTCGGCAACCTTAGCTCCTACACCCTTTATTTTCATAAGCTCTTTTCTTGCTTCTTCAATAGGCATTTTTTCTATTTTTTTAAGTGAAATTTCACCACTGCAAAGCTTCTGAACTGCATCGACTATATATTTTGCTCTGAAGCCTGCCCTCAAGGGTGCAAGGTCTTCGGCTGTTACATCTCTGAGTTTTTCATAATGAGGAAAGGTATAACTGTCTTCACCGATTTTTTCACCGTAATTTTCACAGAGTCTTTTTATAATTCCCGTTATCCTCGGAATATTGTTGTTCTGCGAAATAATAAATGAACAGAGGGCTTCCCATGAATCCTGATGAAGAATTCTTATGCCATAATATTCGTCCTTGGCTTTTTTCAGATATTCGTCACCTTCAAAGGTTTCCGTAATTGATTTATAATCTTCACTCAGGTCAAAATAATCAGACCAGATATTATCAAAATCTTCTTTTGATGTGTTTTTGAAAATAATCTGATTCTTATTCTGAAAGATATTAACTGCTTTTTCTTTTACAATTCCGTAAAAAGAGCCGTCCTCTTTTTTCTCCCAGCGGAAAGCCTGTCCGCAAAAAAGACAAAGTTCAATGTCAATACACTCTATATTTTCCAAAATTATGTCATTTTCGGCTTCTTTTATTTTCAACGTGTTCCACCTCTTTTAAGGTAATTATAGCTTTTTAAGGCCTTTAAATCAATATTTTTCTATAAAGGACTTGAAAGATTAAAAATAGTATGATAAAATAATAAGGTGTTGTACTATGCAGTTTACTGTATTTTAATTTAATTATATATTTATATATTAATATATACACATTATTTTATCAAGTACTTTTTTTAAAAATCAAGGAGGTAAAATTATGGATTCTTTTGATGAAATCTGGGAACTTGTGCAGGAACAGCTTAAGGTTTCCGTAACGGAAGTAGCTTATAATGTCTGGCTCAGTCCTCTTAAATTTATAAAATTCCAGAATGATACGGTTTATCTTTCAATTACCGAATTCAAAAAGCGAATCATTGTCGATAAATTTTCTGCAATTATTGATTCTGCTTTCGAAACCGTTTTAGGATTTCCGGTCAATATAGAATATGTTATTCCCAACGATCACGTAAAAAATAACGAAGATAATCAAAATGAAAAATCAAGCATAAATGAATACGATTATACATTTTCAAATTTTATTACCGGTCCCTCTAACCGTTTTGCTCACGCTGCGGCAATCAATGTAGCAAACAACCCCGGTAAAGCTTATAATCCTCTTTTTATTTACGGTCATTCAGGCTTAGGAAAAACCCATCTTCTCCTTGCCATTATGAATGAGATCAAATCAAATAACCCCGATGCAAATATTATCTATACAAGCGGTGAGCATTTTACAAACGAGCTTATTTATTATATCGGAAATCACAACACCTACGCTTTCCATGAAAAATACAGAAGCTGTGATGTGCTTTTAGTTGACGATATTCAGTTTATTGCCAAAACAGAAACTACACAGGAAGAATTTTTCCATACCTTCAACGCTCTGAATAACAGCGGTAAGCAGATTGTTCTTACATCTGACCGTCCCCCGAAGGAAATGATGACTCTTGAGGACAGACTCCGTACAAGATTTGAGATGGGTCTTATTGCTGATATCCAGCCGCCTACTCTGGAAACAAGAATGGCAATTGTAAAGAATAAGGCTGATAATCTTGAGGTTGAGCTCAATGATGAGATTATTAAATTTATTGCCGATAATATCAAGAAAAACATAAGACAGCTTGAAGGCGCAGTAAAGAAAATCAAGGCTTATCAGGATGTCGAAGGTGTAAGACCTACGGTAGCGATTGCAAAAAGAGCCATAAGCGATATAATCAACGACAATCAGCCTCTTCCCGTAACGGTTGATAATATTATCAACGAGGTTGCAAGAACCTTTGATGTTTCTGCCGCCGATATCCGTTCCGATAAGAGAAGCGCAAATATATCCCACGCAAGACAGGTTGCAATTTATATCGTCGATCAGACAACAGGCCTTTCTCTTAAGTCAATCGGTGATGAATTCGGTAATAAGCACCATTCAACCATTATCTATGCACTTAAGGAAATCAAGAATAAGATTGAAAAAGATGTGTCTCTCAAGGCTACAATTGATGACATAATCAAGAACATAAATGAAAACTGATTTTCCACACTCTTATTAACATTCCACACCGGATTTTCCACTTTTTACACAGTATAAAAAGTGTCTCTGTTAAAAACAGGAAAGTTTAAACAAAAGATTCAACAGAAAAAATTGCCTTCAAATCCTTATGAAATCTTGAAAAAGTAATTTTTTCCACCGAATCCGCAGACACTACTACTACTACTATTATTAATTTTTAATTTTTACGTTTTTTGATAAAAAGGAGATTTGACATGAAAATTATTTGTGACAGTTCAGAATTTGCAAAAGCCTGTTTGAATGTTCAGAGAACAGTATCAAATAAATCAACAATACCTGCCCTCGAAGGTATTCTTATTGAAGCCAAGGACGGTAATGTTGTTCTTACAGGTTATGATCTTGAGGTAGGTTCAAAAATTCAGATGGAAGCTGATGTTATATCTGAGGGTAAGGTTGTTCTTGCAGCAAAGAATCTTTGCGATATTTTAAGAATGGTTCCTGCCGATACCGTATCAATTGAATGCGATGACAGAAATATCTGTAAAATCAAAAGCGGTGAGGCTGAATATTCTCTTATCGGTACATCAGGTAATGAGTATCCCGAGCTTCCGACTCTTACAAAGTTTTCTCCTATCTCTCTTAATCTTGCAATATTAAAGGATATGATAAGAAAAACCATATTCTCTGTTTCTACGGGAGAGAGAAATCCCGTACATACAGGTGTCAAGTTTGAAATCGGTGATGGACTTATTGTGCTTGTTGCTGTTGACGGCGCAAGACTTGCAATAAGAAGAGAAAATATCAATTATACTTTTGATGATACAAAGCTCGAATTTGTTGTTCCTGCAAAAACACTCAGTGAAATTTCCAAGCTCAACGGTGAGGAAGAGGATGAAATAGAAATTCTTGCAGGTGAAAGACACATTATCTTCAAATATGAAAACTACGAGATTATTTCAAGACTCCTTGAAGGTAATTTCATTAATTATAAGGCTGCTATTCCTCTTACCTCTTCAACACAGATTAAAGTAAATACAAGAAGTCTTATTGAATGTATCGAAAGAACATCACTTATTATTACCGACAAGTCAAGTCCCGTTCGCTGCAGTGTAGAAAACGGAATTATGAAATTTTCTTCAGTTACGGCAATCGGTACTGCATCAGATAAGATTGCCGCTGAAATTGAAGGTAATTCAATTGAAATTGGTTTCAATAACAGATTTGTTCTTGATGCACTCAAGGTATGTGATGAAGAAGAAATAAGAGTTGAAATGGGAAGTTCAAATCAGCCTATTATCATAAAGCCTCTTGAGGGAGAAAAATTCTTCTTCCTTATCCTTCCCGTAAGAATATAAAGTCAGAGTTGGTTATATATGAAAGTTAAAGTTAAGTTAGCAAAAAGAGAAGAAAAAGAAGTAAAAATTACTACTGAAAATATAAGACTTGATGCCGCATTAAAGCTTTCAAGTGCAGTTTCTACGGGTGGTCAGGCAAAAATGGTCATTCAGGATGAGCTTGTAAAGGTCTGCGGTGAAGTGTGTACCTCAAGGGGTAAGAAGCTTTTTGAGGGTGATACCTTTGAATTTGAAAAGACAGTCTATAGAATTGTAAAGTAATTTTTGCGGTGATTTTTAATGAATGTAAAGCATCTTGAAGTTAAAAATTTCAGAAATATTGAAAGAACAACAATTGACCCCTGCGACGGCGTAAATATTATTTACGGTGAAAATGCTCAGGGTAAGACTAATCTCCTTGAAAGTATATGGCTTTTTACGGGATGCCGTTCTTTCAGAAGCTCAAAGGACAGTGAGCTTATTAATTTCAACAGCACCAAGGCTAATCTTTCAATGGATTTTTTTGCAGGCGGCAGAGACCAGAATGCTTATCTTGAAATAGCCACGGGAAGACACTATATTTTAAACGGTGTCAAGCTTAAAAGCTCAAGTCAGATTATGGGTGAATTTTTAGCGGTTATATTTTCTCCCGTTCATCTTTCACTTGTAAAAGACGGACCCTATGAAAGAAGAAGATTCCTTGATATTGCAATAAGTCAGCTCAAGCCTAAATATGCCGTAACTCTTTCACAGTATAATAAGGCTGTGGCTCAGAGAAATATTCTTCTTAAGGATATTCAGCTTCATTCCGAGCTTTACGACACTCTTGATGTATGGGAAGAAAGAATTGCTTTTTTTGCGTCGGAGATTATAAGACAAAGACTCGGTTATATAAATAAACTGGGATTTTATACCGATGAAATTTACAGCGGTCTTTCTTCAGGTAAGGAAAAGCTTGATATTTCATATAATCAGCAAAGTGTCATTGTCGGTGATACAAAGCAGGAGTTATATGAAAATATGAAAAATCAGCTTTATGCTTCAAGAAGAAATGACCTTATTACAGGCTTTACTTCCGTCGGTCCTCACAGAGATGATTTATCAATAAACATTAACCGCCTTCCTGCAAGAACCTATGGCTCTCAGGGACAGCAAAGATCTGCGGCTCTGGCATTAAAATTAGGTGAAGCGGCAGTAATAAAGAATTTTTCAGATGTTCAGCCCGTTGCCCTTCTTGACGATGTAATGAGTGAGCTTGATACGAGCCGTCAGAATTATATTCTTAACCACATAAAAGACTGGCAGGTGTTTATTACCTGTTGTGATCCCGAAGCGGTAAAGAATCTTAAATACGGTATGAGACTTGAAATGAAAGACGGAATCTGTAAGAAAAAATAAAGGAAGGAAATATTATGTATCTTCATTTGGGACAGAGCACAGTTATTACACTGAATGAAATAATAGGTATTTTCGATCTTGATAATACTACGGTTTCAAAAAAGACAAGAGACTATCTCGCCACTGCAGAAAAAGAGGGGAGAGTAAGAGTTGTTTCTCAGGAGCTTCCCAAGTCATTCATTGTCTGCTCTTCGGAAAAAGAAAAAAATTCCGTTTACCTTTCACAGATATCAACATCTACTCTTTTAAAGAGAACAGAGGATTTTAAATACTGAAAATAATTAAGGTTAAAACCCGATTTATATAGATAATTTTGTAAAATAACGAAACGGAGGTAATAGCCATGGATGAAATCAAGGCTACTGCTGAAAATCAGGAAATAACAGAAGTAAAACAGGAAGAAATAATTGAAACTATGGATACTGTTGTTACTGAAGAATATACTGCCGACGCAATTCAGGTTCTTGAGGGACTTGAAGCGGTAAGAAAGCGTCCCGGTATGTATATCGGTTCAACGGGTCCCAGAGGTCTTCATCACCTTGTTTATGAAATCGTTGACAACTCAATCGACGAAGCTCTTGCCGGTTACTGTACACATATCGAGGTTGAAATTTTACCCGGTGATGTTATTACGGTAAGAGATAACGGACGTGGTATTCCCGTCGGTATCAATGAACAGCAGGGACTTCCTGCCGTAACGGTTGTTCTTACGGTTCTTCATGCAGGCGGTAAATTCGGCGGAAGCGGTTATAAGGTTTCCGGCGGTCTTCACGGTGTCGGTTCCTCTGTTGTTAATGCTCTTTCCGAATGGATGGAGGTTGAGGTTTCTCAGAACGGACACGTTCACCATCAGAGATTTGAAAGAGGTAATATTGCAACTGACCTTACCGTTATCGGTGACACAGATATTACCGGTACCTTTATTAAGTTCAAGCCTGACGCTCTTATTTTCCAGGAAACAACAGAATACGATTATGAAACCCTTAAGAATCATCTTCGTGAATCTGCTTTCCTTAATGCAGGTCTTGCTATTACTCTTACAGATAAGCGTGACGAAGATAATATAATTGAGGATTATTTCTGCTACGAAGGCGGTATCGGCTCCTTCGTTGAGCATATCGGTGAAACCTACGGTCTTTCTCCCGTACACGAAAAGGTTATTCATTTTTCAACCGTTGACGGCGACAGAAGTGCCGAGGTTGCTCTTATGTATAACGACGGCTATAAAGAAAGAATCTTCTCCTATGCCAATAATGTTAATACCATTGACGGCGGTACACATGAAACAGGCTTTAAGACAGCACTTACAAAGGTATTCAACGAATACGGTAAAAAATACGGCTTCATTAAGGATGCCGATACAAAGCTTACAGGTGAAGACTGCCGTGAAGGTCTTGTTGCCGTTATTTCCGTAAAGCTTACCGAAGCTCAGTTTGAAGGACAGACAAAGGGTAAGCTGGGTAATACAGAAATTACAAAGCTTGTAAGTAACACAGTTTATAATAAGCTTACGGATTTCTTTGAAGAAAATCCTTCCGTTGCAAAGACAATAGTTTCAAAGTCTCTTGATGCTTCAAGAGCAAGAGAGGCAGCAAGAAGAGCAAGGGAAGCTGCAAGAAGAAAATCTCCTCTTGAAAGCAACTCTCTTCCCGGTAAGCTTGCCGACTGTACGGAAAAGGATCCCTCAAAGACCGAAATTTACATCGTAGAAGGTGATTCTGCGGGCGGCTCTGCAAAGGAAGGCAGAGACAGAACAATTCAGGCTATTCTTCCTCTCTGGGGTAAAATGCTCAATGTTGAAAAGAGCAGACCCGATAAGGTTATCACTAACGAAAAGCTTCTTCCCGTTGTTACGGCTCTCGGTGCGGGCTTCAACGAAGATTTTGACGTTGAAAAGCTCCGTTACCACAAGGTTGTTATTATGGCCGATGCCGACGTCGACGGCGCTCACATCAGAACTCTTCTTCTCACCTTCTTCTTCAGATATATGAGACCTCTTATTGACGGCGGATATGTTTATATCGCTCAGCCGCCTCTTTATAAGCTCTCAAAGGGTAAGAAGCACGAATATGCTTACTCTGACGAAGAGAGAGACAGAAAGATGCAGGAAATGCCCGGTGCAGATATTCAGCGATACAAGGGTCTTGGTGAAATGGACCCCGAGCAGCTCTGGGAGACAACGATGAATCCCGAAAACAGAATTATGCTCCGTGTTACTCTTGAAGATGCTATTGCAGCTGATGAAACCTTCTCTATTCTTATGGGCGATCAGGTTGAGCCGAGAAGAGATTTCATTTCAAAGAATGCAAAGTATGTTCAGAATCTTGATATTTAAGGAATTGATAAAATGACATCTTACGGTATTGTTTATAAAGATACGGCAGCTGCTTTCAATGAAGGTGCAGAGATATGGCGTAAAAAATCAGGATTTATAAATAAGAAATATTTTATTGTAGCTTTGATTCTCATATCACTTTCGGTTGTTGCCGTAAATGCTGTTATATTCTTTTTTCGTGAAGATAAGGAATTTTATTCTTTTGCCACATTTTTCCTAACAATTATGGAAATTATTTCTGTTTACTTTCTTTTAAGGTCAAATTTAAGAAAAAATGTGAAAAAGATATTTGACACAACAGAAAAAAAAGGACTTAAGCAGGCTGTTTTAAGAGAAAATGATATTGAATTTTCTACTCCCTACAGTAAATCAAATTATTTTTATGAAGAAATTGAGATGGTTATCGAAGGTATAAATTCAATCAATATCATTGTTGAAGAAGGAAATCTTCCCGTCTGTATTTCAAAAAGCGGTGTTGTCAAGGGTGAAGCAGAAGCCTTCAGTCTTATCCTCAAGGAAAAAATGAAGGAAAAATATTTTTATGAAAATACAGTAGGGGGGAAGAAAATATGAAATATTTTTCATTAAGCTTTATCCCCGAAAGAAATGACGTAAATAAAAAAGCTATTTTGATAAGCATACTTTTCGGTAATGAAAAAAGTAAAATGCTTTCAGATATTTTGTTTATGTGTGCTTTTATTGTTATCGGATTCCTTTCCAGTCAGTATGAAATTATTTTTTATGCTTTTTTATCCTTTATTCTTATTCCGAGAATTGTAGCTATTATAACTGTTTTTTCACAAATAAAGTATAATAATGAATCTCAGCTTGCCCGACGTCCCGTAACCGTTGATTTTTACGGTGACCACTTTGTTTACCGTTATATTCCCACAGAAAAATTCAAAGGCACCTTTGAAAAGCATTATGCATTCAGCAGGGTAACAAACGTTATTGACAGCAGTAATGCAATCGCCTTTGCTTTCGGTGAAACTGATACGGTGCTTATACCAAAAAGAGCACTGGATCCGGAAAAGCACACAATGATATCAAATCTTATCGAAAACTATTTCAAAGGCAAATTTATAAAAGTAGATATTTAAAATGACATATAACCAAAAAAACATTTGAACGGTGATAATATGGAAAATTTAAACTATGAAAATCAAACGATAATAGATGTTGACCTTAATAAAGAAATGAGAAAATCATTTCTTGACTATTCAATGTCTGTTATTACATCAAGAGCACTCCCTGATGTAAGGGACGGTCTTAAGCCCGTACACCGCCGTATTCTTTATACGATGCACGAAAACGGACTTTATCCCGAAAAGGCATACCGTAAATGTGCCGACACCGTAGGTTCCGTTCTCGGTTCCTACCATCCTCACGGTGACGCATCGGTTTATGATGCTATGGTTCGTCTTGCACAGAAGTTCTCAACAAGATATATTCTCGTTGACGGTCACGGAAACTTCGGTTCCGTGGACGGTGACCCCCCTGCTGCTTACCGTTACACTGAAAGTAAAATGAGTAAGCTTTCTATGGAAATGCTCACCGATATTGACAAGGATACGGTTGACTTTGCTCCCAACTACGATGACCGTCTTAAAGAGCCCACCGTTTTACCTTCAAGATTCCCCAACATCCTCGTTAACGGCTCTACAGGTATTGCCGTCGGTATGGCTACTAACATTCCTCCTCACAATCTCTGTGAGGTTATTGACGGTATGTGCTATTATATTGACAATCCCGAGGCTGAGCTTGATGAGCTTATGCAGTACATCAAGGGTCCCGACTTCCCCACAGCAGGTATTGTTATGGGAAGAAGCGGCATCAGAGCTGCTTACGCTACGGGCAGAGGTAAAATCATTGTAAGAGCAAGAGCTGAAATCGTCGAAGGCAAAAACGGCAGATTCCAGATTGTTGTTACAGAGCTTCCCTATCAAGTCAATAAGCGCCGTCTTATCGAAGCTATGGCTGATCTTGTAAAAGATAAGAAAATCGAAGGTATTTCCGACATCAACGACTATTCAAACAGAGAAGGTATGCGTCTTGTTGTTGATCTTAAGAGAGATGCTAATCCTCAGGTTGTTCTCAATCAGCTTTATTCCTTTACACAGCTTCAGGTTTCTTACGGTATTATTATGCTTGCTCTTGTTGACGGCGAGCCTAAGATTCTTACTCTTAAGCAGATTCTTGACAGATATATCAAGCATCAGGAAGAGGTTATCGTAAGAAGAACAAGATATGACCTTAAGAAGGCTCAGGAAAGAGCACACATCTTAGAAGGTCTTATGACTGCTCTTGATTTTATTGATGAGGTTATTGCCATTCTCCGTTCATCAAAGGACCAGGCCACAGGTAAGCAGGCTCTTATGGATCGTTTCGGACTTACAGAGGTTCAGGCTGATGCTATCGTTAAGATGAGACTCGGACAGCTGACAGGTCTTGAAAGAATCAAGATTGAAGAAGAGCTTGCTGCTCTTAAAGAAAAAATTGCAGAGTTTATGGAAATTCTCGCTTCTGAAGGAAAGGTTCTCGAAATTATCAAAACTGAAGCTATGGCTATCAGAGATAAGTTCGGTGACGAAAGAAGAACAGAAATCACTACCGTCAGCGGTGAGGTTGATATTGAAGCTCTTATTCCCGAGGAGCAGTGCGTATATACTCTCACTACTCTCGGTTATATCAAGCGTCAGCCTGTTGAAGCTTATTCTATCCAGAACAGAGGCGGCAGAGGCGTTAAGGGTATGACAAGAAGAGAAGAGGATATTGCTGAAACAATGTTCACCTGCTCGAGTCACGATTATATTATGTTCTTTACAACTATGGGCAAGACCTACAGACTTAAGGGATATGAAATTCCCGAAGGCAGTAAGCAGAGCAAGGGTATGAATATTGTTAATCTCTTACCTCTTGAGGCTGACGAAAAGGTAAGCTCTATGATTCGTGTACCCGATTTCGGCGGTGAAGAGATCAAATATCTCTGTATGGTTACAAGAAAGGGTATCATTAAGAGAACTGACCTTGAACAGTATAAGAATATCCGTAAGAACGGTATTATCGCTATTAATCTTGACGAAGATGACGAGCTTGCATGGGTAAGACTTACTGACGGTGACGATGATATTCTTGTTGCCACAAGAAACGGTATGAGCATCCGCTTCAACGAAAACGATTGCCGTCCTATCGGCAGAACAGCAAGAGGCGTTAAGGCAATTGAGCTTAAAGAGGGCGATGAGGTTGTCGGTATGTGTATTATCGGCAAGAATCAGGATGACTCAATGAAGATTCTTACAATTGCCGAGTCAGGTCTCGGAAGACTCAGTGAATTCGGTGAGTACAGACTCCAGTCAAGAGCAGGTAAGGGTGTTCTTAACTATCATATTGAAAAATACGGTAAGGTTGCAGCAGTTGCCAATGTTTATGACGGAGATGATATTATTCTTATCTCCTCTGACGGTATTATTATCCGTATGGCTGCTGCACAGATTAATGTTGTTTCCCGTACATCAAAGGGTGTGCGTGTAATGAAAATTTCTGAAAATGAAAAGGTTGTCTCTGCAATCGCTGTAAGGGAAGTAGAAGACGGCAAAGAGTCTTCGGAAAATACTGAAGAGGCATCTGAAGCAAAATCAGAAGAAAAAACAGAAGAATAATATATTCAGCTTATATGCCGGGAAAAACCTTTCCGGCATATAGTTGCTGTAAGAATGTTTAACAGGAAAGAAGTGAGACAATGGAAAAGAAAGAAAATAACGGAAAAAAATCCAATCCGATTGCTGCATTTCTTTGGAAAAATAAAAGAAGAAGAGCGAAGAATTTTTATTTTCTTCTTACGGCCATTATGATAGTAGGTGCTGTCGGTATGGCTTTCATAAACGAAAAGCTCGAGCTTATGGACACGGGCGACAGTAACGAGGATATGATTATCTCTCAGCAGGTAATATATGATGATGAAGAGCTGGAAATAATGAGTGCTATTGATAACGCAGGCTCTCTTAACGATTTCCTTTATCAGTGGGCAAATAACGGAGGAACACTCTATTCAAGCAAAAATGTTATTAATGTTCTGCTTGTGGGTCTTGATTCAAAGGATGCTCTTCAGAACGGCGGAAATTCAGATTCTCTTATTCTGGTTTCTCTTAATAAAAAGACTAAAAAGATTAATATGACATCTTTATTCCGTGATACCTGGTGTTATATGAATATCAGCGGAAAAGACAGATATGCTAAAATCAATTCTTCCTATATGCACGGCGGTCCCGATGCTCTTATTGATACGGTAGAAAAGAATTTTAAAATTGATATTGACTATTATGTAGCAGTTGACTTTTCTTCTTTTGTTGATATAATCGACGCCCTCGGCGGAATTACCGTTGAGGTACAGGAATATGAGGCTAATTATATTAACCGTACAACCAAGCATACTATTGAAAGCGGTCCTGCCGTTACTCTCAGCGGTAAGGAAGCTCTTGTTTTTGCAAGAATCAGAAAAAGTGACGCAGACAGTGATGTCAGCCGTACAAGAAGACAGAGACAGGTTATTACTGCATTTATTAACAGTGCAAAGGGAGCTTCCCTTTCTCAGCTTAACGATGCTCTTGATATGCTCTTTGCCTATGTAAAAACTGACCTTACAAAGATGCAGATTCTTTCTTACGGCACGCAGGCACTTACGAACGGCTGGATTTCTTATGATATTGAGCAGTTTGCCTTAAGTGACGCAGAAATATTTAAAACCGGCTATGTGGGAAGCAGCTCCGTTGTATTTATGGATTTCCCTCTTGCCGCACAGCAATTACAGACTGCCATTTACGGCGACAGCAATATTCAGCTTGACGAAAACAGAGTGAAGCTCTTTTCACTTGTGGGAAAACTGTGATAAAAGATTTATCTGAAAAAGAGGTTATATGACTATGAATATAGATATCGGAACAAAGCATGAGGTTAAAACTGTTGTTACAGAAGAAATCACTGCTGCCAGTATGAGAAGCGGTTCTCTTCCTGTTCTTGCAACACCCTTTATGGTTGCACTTATGGAGCAGGCTGCAAGTGAGCTCTGCGATAAGTATACGGAAGAGGGTATTTCTACTGTAGGAACTGCTCTTAACATTTCTCACCTTGCTGCAACCTGTATAGGTGCAGAGGTTACTGCAGCTGCTACCGTGACTGCGTTCGACGGCAGAAAAATCTCCTTCGATGTTGAGGCTTATGACAATGCCGGTCTTATCGGTAAGGGTACTCACGAAAGATTTACCGTTAAGATTGACAAGTTTATGCTTAAGGCTCAGGAGAGAAAGAATATAACTGCAAAAAAATAAATATCTGAAAGGAAAGCCGGTTTGTTTTATAATGAATCGGCTGAGTTTTCTATGGCTAAATATGATTATGTGATATTCGACTTTGACGGCACAGTTGTCGATACAGGTGAGGGAATACTCAAAAGCTTACAGTATTCCTTTGAGCAGATGGGAAAAGATGTTCCCGAATTAAATGACCTTAAAAAATTTATCGGTCCCCCCATCTATTACAGCTATACGCATTTTTATAATGTGTCCGAGGATGAGGTCGAAGCTTATATAAAGAAATACCGTGAAAGATATACGGTTAAAGGAATTTATGAATGTGAGCTTTACAAGGGCTTTCCCGAAATTCTTGATGCTCTTCATAAAGAGGGTATCAAGGTCGGTATTGCTTCCTCTAAGCCTCAGAGACTTATTTACGATGTTGCTGATTATCTTAACATCACCGACAAGTTTGATGCAATCGTCGGAGTAAAGATTGACGACAGCAACCACAGCACAAAAACAGGTCTTGTTCTCGATTCAATGGAGCAGCTTGGCGCTACGGATAAAAGCAAGGTGCTTATGGTAGGCGACAGATGCTTTGACATTGACGGAGCTGCAGGCGCAGGTGTAGATTCCTGCGGTGTTATATGGGGTTACGGCAGTGAAGATGAGTTTAAGGAGCATAACGCAACTCATATTGTCTTTGATACTCAAGAGCTGCTGAAAATCGTATTATAATTACAAAACGGAAAAATAATACCTGTTTAATGTGTAATTATTTCACACATTTATTTCTATTGAATAGAATTACTTAAAACGATGCTCAGGTCGAAAAGACGAAATCTATTCAACAGAAACGAAGAAAAATCAGATAAAGTTTTCAACACAGAATGTGGAAAATTTCATCTTTCTTAAAACACTCAATTGCAAAAAGGTAAGGGAATTCAAATGGAGTATTTTGCAAAGGAATATGATATTATTGTTATTGGTGCCGGTCATGCAGGAATTGAAGCCGGTCTTGCCGCTGCACGCCTCGGAACAAGGGTCGGCGTTTTTACAATCAATATGGACTGGGTCGGTAATATGCCCTGCAACCCTTCAATCGGCGGTACATCAAAGGGACACCTTGTCCGTGAGATTGATGCTCTCGGCGGTGAAATGGGCAAGGCTGCCGACGCCAATACTCTCCAGAGCCGTATACTCAATTTAGGCAAAGGCCCTGCCGTTCATTCTCTGCGTGCTCAGATTGACAGGCGCAGATACAGCGAATATATGAAGCACGTTATGGAGAGACAGGAAAACCTTGAGCTCGTTCAGGCAGAGGTAGTTTCTCTTTCAAAAGAAAATAACATTTGGCAGATTAAAACCCGTCTTGAAGCCATATATAATGCAAAGTGCGTTATTCTCGCTACGGGAACTTTCCTCGGCGGAAGAATTTATGTTGGTGATGTTGCCTATGACGGCGGCCCCGACGGTATGTTTGCTTCAACGGAGCTTGCCGCATCCTTACAGAAATTAGGTGTTCAGACAAGACGGTTCAAGACAGGTACACCTTCAAGAGTCAACCGCCGCAGCATAGATTTCTCAAACCTTGAAATTCAGGAGGGCGACGAGGTTGTTGTTCCCTTCTCCTTCGACGGTGATTACACTCCCGAAAACAAGCTTCCATGCTATATAACCTATACTAACGAAGAGACAAAGCAGGTTATTCTCGAAAATATTCACCGTTCCCCTTTATACAGCGGAAAAATCGATGGTGTAGGACCGAGATACTGCCCTTCAATTGAGGATAAAATCGTAAGATTCGCTGAAAAGAAAAGGCATCAGCTCTTTATTGAGCCCTGCGGTGAGAACACCGAGGAAATGTATCTTCAGGGTATGTCTTCATCTCTTCCCGAGGATGTTCAGCTTAAGTTTCTCAGAACAATACCCGGCCTTGAAAATGTTCAGGTAATGAGAACGGCTTATGCTATTGAATATGACTGTGTTGACCCCTTATCCCTTAAGGCAAGTCTTGAGTTCAAGGATTTTGAAGGTCTTTACGGTGCAGGACAGTTCAACGGCTCAAGCGGATATGAAGAAGCTGCCGCCCAGGGACTTATTGCAGGTATCAATGCGGCACAGAAGATCAAAGGCAAAGAGCCTCTTATTCTTGACAGAGCCTCTTCTTATATAGGAACTCTCATTGATGACCTTGTTACCAAAGGCTGTTCCGATCCTTACAGAATGATGACATCCCGTTCGGAATACCGCCTTATTCTCCGTCAGGATAATGCAGATATAAGACTTACGGAGTACGGCTATAAGGTAGGCCTTGTCAGCGAAGAAAAAATGGCAAGACTCAATAAGAAGTTAGAGCTTATTGAAAAGGAGAGAGAAAGAATCTCCCTTGTATCTGTTCCGCCCAGTGAAGAGCTTAACAAGGTGCTTGTTTCACGTGAAACAACGCCGCTTTCAACGGGCTGCAGAATGATTGAGCTTATAAAAAGACCTCAGCTCGACTATGAAGCACTCAAGGACTTCGACAAAGAAAGACCTGATTTACCCAGAGAAGTATTCGAACAGGTAGAAATCAGCATAAAATACGAGGGATATATTAAAAGACAGAGAGCTCAGGTTGAAGAAATGCGCCGTCTTGAAGTGAGAAAGCTTCCCGAAAATCTTGACTATACAGAGGTTATCGGCTTAAGAATGGAAGCACAGGAAAAGCTTAACAAGATTAAACCTGCCAACTTAGGTCAGGCTTCAAGAATCAGCGGTGTAAGCCCTGCAGATATTTCTGTACTGCTGATATATCTTTCAAAAAATAAGTGATGTTTCACGTGAAACATAAGGAGAATAAAATGAGCTTTATTTCAGCTGATTTATTAAAAACAAAAGCAAGTGAATACGGCATAGCTCTTGATGAACAGGCTGTTGACCGTTTTGATAAATATGCCCGTCTTTTAGTGGAATGGAACGAAAAGATTAATCTTACGGCAATTACCGAGCCCGATGAAATAGTAATAAAGCATTTCGTTGACTGCCTTACGGTGTTTACTGCCGCAGATATTCCCGAGGGAGCAAGTGTAATTGATGTGGGTACCGGTGCAGGCTTTCCCGGTGTGGTTATGGCTATTGCAAGACCTGACCTTAAAATGACCCTTATTGATTCTACAAACAAAAAGCTTAATGTAATAAGAGATATTCTCGAAAAGTTAGAGCTGACAGCAAATGTAGTGCATATCAGAGCTGAGGATGCAGGACAGAGCAAGGAGTTCAGAGAAAAGTATGACTTTGCAACGGCAAGAGCCGTATCTAATTTAAGGGATTTATCCGAATACTGTCTGCCCTTTATAAAGGTCGGCGGAACCTTTATTTCAATGAAAAGCGCCAAGGCTGACGAAGAAATTGCTGAAGGCACTGCTGCAATAAAGATTCTGGGCGGTGCAATCAAAGAAAAAAAGACCTTCCAATTAGCCGACAGCGGCGAAAGAACTATCATTTTAATCGAAAAGATTTCGTCAACACCTTCTAAATATCCTCGTCCTTCGGCAAAAATGGCGAAATTTCCTTTAAAATAAAAGAATATAATGTAGAATAACCGAATTTCTCAACGAACGGTTTTGCTGGACAACCTCTCTGTGTCATGGTATCATCTTGGCATAGGGAGGTTTTATTCTTATGATGATAAGCGAAAAACCAAGGCAGGCAGGACAGGTTCTGCTGATACCCAGTGAAATGATTTATCCTAATCCTAACCAGCCGCGAAAAACCTTTAATCAGGAAGAGCTTGTGAACTTAGCCATAAGCATAAGAATGAACGGCATTTTACAGCCGTTGACCGTAAGGCAGGTAGACAAGGGCTACGAGCTTGTAGCAGGGGAAAGGCGGCTGAGAGCCTCACGGCTTGCGGGGCTTGTTTCGGTTCCGTGCATTGTAGTTGACATAAATACCCTTAAATCTGCAGTGTTTTCACTTATAGAGAATCTGCAAAGACAGAATCTCAACTATTTTGAAGAGGCCGTTGCAATCGAAAAGCTGATGAAGGACTTCGATATTTCTCAGGAGGATGCGGCAAGGAGACTGGGAAAAGCACCGTCTACAGTCTCAAACAAGCTCCGTCTGCTGTCTCTTCCCGAAAGAGCGAGAGATTTACTTCTCGAAAAAGGCCTTTCCGAAAGACATGCAAGAGCACTGCTCAGATTGCCTAAAGAAGACGTAATGCCTTGTCTGGAGACAGTTATTGAAAGAAAGCTCAACGTCAGTCAGACGGAAAACTACATAAATGACCTGCTGACAAAGGAAGATAAGCCGAAAAGGCAGACAAAAATAATGTTCAGTGATGTTAAGATATTCCTTAACACAATAAATAATGCCGTTGATACCATGAACAGAGCAGGTATCGGCGCAGATGTCAAAAGGGAGGATACGGGGGATAGCTACAGATATGTAATCGAAATACCGAAAAGTAAAATGTACAGACTCCCCGAAAAGAAAATCCCTTCAGCATAAGGCTGAAAACTTGAATGCTTACTACATCATATCTTTCTCTTTCACACCCCACTTGCAGAAGTACTCGCTTAACGGCGGGTGCTTTTGCTTTTACTCTGTTCTTGGCAGAGTGATTGCACGAATGTTTCACGTGAAACAAGGTTTTTCAAAAAATTCGCTTATAGGTCTTTAAAAACGGATTTTATTGTGCTATAATTACTTTCATAGCGAAAAAACAAAAGAAAGGGTATGAAAATGGGAAAAGCCATAGCGATTGTTAACCAGAAGGGCGGCGTGGGCAAGACTACAACTGCAATCAACCTTGCTGCTGCTATAGGACATTTCGGCTATAAAACGCTTCTTGTGGACGTTGACCCTCAGGGTAATGCAACAAGCGGACTGGGAATAAACAAGAGAAGTGTTACAAAATCAACCTATGATATGATTATTACCGGTACAAAAGCCGAAGATATAATCAAAACAACTGAATATAACAAGCTTGACGTTTTACCGTCAAATATGAACCTTGCAGGTGCAGAGCTTGAGCTTGTGGATATTGAAAACAGAGAGTCAAGAATCAAAAATGCCCTTGCTCCCATAAAGGATAACTATGATTTTATTATTATAGACTGTCCGCCTTCATTGGGACTGCTCACAGTGAATATTCTCTGCGCTGTTGACAGTGTAATCGTGCCTATTCAGTGCGAATACTATGCACTTGAAGGTCTGTCACAGCTTATGAATACAATAAGACAGGTAAAGAGGCTTTATAATCCTTTACTTGAGCTTGAGGGAGTTCTGCTCACAATGTATGACGGCAGACTTAACCTTACTCAGCAGGTAGTATCTGAGGTTAAAAAGTTCTTTCCTCAGAAGGTCTATGCTACGGTAATTCCTCGTAATGTAAGACTTTCCGAGGCTCCGTCCTTCGGACAGCCCGTTTATTATTACGATAAGTCATCAAAGGGCAGTGTTGCCTATGAGGATTTTACAAGAGAATTTCTAAAAAAGAATAATAGAAGGCCTAAAGGATAGGGTGACGAATATAATCCGAACACGCCTGAAAGTGTGACTTTCAGCGGCTTTTCGGCGATTCGGATTCGAAAGGCGTCAGCCTGACGTCATCCTCATCATCCAAAAATCCTACTAAAATTCGCACTTTCAGGTTGTAA
>JAZPYL010000020.1:0-39938 GCA_045544175.1 Acutalibacteraceae bacterium
GACTTCGTCGGGCATTTTCGCGGCTCGCCGCCGCCCCCACCGCCCACATATATTTTATAGTACAGCTTTCCCTCCACAAAGCATAAATCAGAAACCGACCAATCACCCTCTTCATCAACTCTCCCTACAAAACATAAACTGAAAAGCACCAATTACCTTCTTCCTCAGCTTTCCCCCACATAAGAGAAAGAGCATACCCTTAGGAATGCCCTTAAAAGACAGTACGCGTGCTTGCGGCGCGGACAGAAAACGGAACAACGGGAAAGCCCCTTTGGTGATTGGGTAAAAATACACATACCTGCGGTGCGGAATCACGGATTTTTCGGTAGTGCAGAGGGTGTGTTTTTTTATGTACGGCAGACTGAGGGAATAACAAAAAAGATATGACTGACAGGCGACCGAAAAAGTCCATTTCCGCATCCGACTAGTCATACATTCACAGCATCCGAAAAACGGTTTTGGTGACTTTTCCCAAGAGAAAAGTCACTCCTAGCGAAGCGCGTAGAACTTATACTTTATAACCATATAAATGATAAAATAACCGCCTTAAAGCTAACACGGTCAACTTAAGACTCTTCGCATAGCTCAGAATGACATCTTAAGTTTCTTTCCTGACATAACTACCCCTATCCATATACCTCCAAAACCGCAATTTTTTGCGTATTTTCTGCAAAAAACACCGCGAAAAGCCTGAAAAATAAATATGTTGACAAGTGGTGATTTTGTCTGTAGAATTAAATTATGACAGGAAGTAAAAAGCGATTTTTACTGTACTGTCAGTTTTTTATTTTCAAAAGAAAGGAGCTACATATATGAAGAAAGCATTATTACTTCACCACGACTTTTACAGAATGTTCAAGCTGCTTACCTATGAGGAAATAGGGGAGCTGGTTATGGCGATATTTGATTATGATATTAATCATAATCTTCCAAAATTCAATGACAGACTTATGGTTGCCTGTTTCCTTCGCCTTGCCGATTCTGTAGACACAAACCGCAAAAAGTATGAAGAGATTTGTCAAAAAAGAATTGAAGCAGCACAAAAAAGATGGGAAAAAGAAGGAACATCAATAAACTGAAATATGCATTTGCATGCAAGTGCATTCTTTTGCATTTTTTGCATGCTATACTAAAACAAATAAAAATAATAAAACAAATTCTATATCTAAAACAAATACGGGGAGTTTTCCACATCCCTTACCAATTGTGGAAATGTGGAAAACCTCTGTTTTTCTCAAAAAAACTTTTGAAAATCCCTTGCATTTTAAAACTCACTGTGATAGAATAGCTGTAGTTTAAACTGTAAAACTTTAAATCGATAAAGTAAAGCGTAAAATGAGTTGCATCCGATAAGCTGATACAGTGAAAATTTATACGGTATTTAATATCTATTGAGAAAAAATAATGTATTATTATTGACTGAATTTTTTCACAGGTGTATAATTTATTATTATGCACTTTTAAAAAGTGAGAGAAAAAGAATAGAGACGGTGGTAGCTATGGTATCAGAAAAAATGTATGAATTAGGAGCAAAAAGCTCTGTGATAAGAGAAATTTTTGAATACGGTAAAAAGAGAATTGCCGAGGTAGGTAAGGATAATGTCTATGACTACAGCTTAGGCAATCCCAGTGTGCCTGCACCCGCAATTGTCAACGATACAATAAAAGAGCTTGCCGAAACAATGGAGCCCTGTGTCCTTCACGGCTATACCTCGGCAGTAGGCGATAATGAAACAAGAAAGGCGATAGCCGATGACCTTAACAAGAGATTCGGCACATCCTTTGAGTTCAAGAATTTCTATATGACCTGCGGTGCTGCCGCTTCACTTTCAATCTGCTTTAAGGCGCTTACTGAGAAGGATGACGAGATTATTATTTTCGCACCCTATTTCCCCGAATATAAGGTGTTTATTGAATCGGCGGGAGCTAAGGCTGTTGAGGTTAAGTGCAAGGCTGACGATCTGCAGATTGACCTTGAAGCTTTTGAAAAGGCAATTACAAAGAATACAAAGGCAGTTGTTGTCAATTCTCCCAATAACCCCTCAGGCGTTGTTATCGGTGAGGAGACAGTTATTGCACTTTGCGATATTATGAGAAAGAAGCAGACCGAATACGGCAAGGATATTTTCCTTATTTCCGACGAGCCCTACAGAGAGCTTGTTTACGGTGATGTTAAGGTGCCTTATCTTACAAAGTATTATGATAATACTCTTGTCTGCTATTCATATTCAAAGTCGCTTTCTTTACCGGGTGACAGAATAGGCTATGTCCTTGTGCCCGACGAGGTGTCGGACTTTAACCTTATTTATAAAGCTGTCTGCGGTGCAGGCAGAGCCTTGGGTTATGTGTGCGCACCGTCACTTATGCAGTTTGTAATAAGAAAATGTGTGGGTCAGACAAGCGATGTATCGGTTTATAAGATGAACAGAGATATTCTTCTTGAGGCCTTCAATAAGCTGGGCTTCAGGACCGCAAAGCCCGACGGAGCATTTTATCTGTTTATGAAATCTCCTATAGAAAATGCAGCGGAATTCTGCGAGAGTGCAAAGAAATATGACCTTCTTTTAGTGCCCAGCGATTCCTTCGGCTTCCCCGGCTATGTAAGACTTTCTTACTGCGTTTCAACGGATATGATAAAGAGATCCCTTCCCGCATTTGAAAAGCTTGCAAAGGAATATAATCTCATATAAGGATAGTGATATAAAATGGACAAGCTCAATAAAGCAAGAGAAATAATAAGTCAGACCGATAAGGAGATTGCCGCACTTTTTGAAAAGAGAATGGCGGCGGTTAAAGAGGTCGCAGAGTATAAAAAAGAAAGAGGTCTTCCCATATATGACGGAGCGAGAGAAGACGCTCTTATAAAAGCAAACCTTGATAATATAGAAAATGAGGAAATCAAGGAATTCTATGTTCCCTTTATGAAGAATACAATGGATGTCTCAAAGAGATATCAGCACCGTATTTTAGAGGGAGCCAACATTGCCTACAGCGGTGTTGAGGGAGCCTTCGCATATATAGCCGCAGGCAGAATCTTCCCCGACGGCAACCGTATTTCCTATCCCGATTTCAAGGCAGCCTATGAGGCAGTGGAAAAGGGCGAATGTGACTGTGCGGTGCTTCCTATTGAAAACAGCAGAGCAGGCGAGGTCGGTCAGGTTATTGACCTTATGTTCTCAGGCTCACTTTATGTCAACGGTCTTTACAGCCTTGACATCCGTCATAATCTTCTCGGACTTAAGGGTGCAACGGAAAAGGATATAGTAAAGGTTATAAGTCATCAGCAGGCTCTTGACCAGTGTGCCGCATATATAAGAAATCAGGGCTATAAGGCTGAGGCCTGCGAGAATACGGCAAGAGCTGCAAAGCTTGTTGCCGACACTGAGGACATAAGCCTCGGAGCAATCGCAAGCAGAGATACGGCTGAGCTTTACGGCCTATCTGTAATAAGAGAAAATATCAACGAGGCAAGTGACAACACAACACGCTTTGTTGTTCTTTCAAGAACTCTCTGCACTGAAAAGAGGGACCATTCAATTATTGTTTTCACCGTACCCGATAAGGCAGGTGCCCTTGCCCATGCAATCAATGTTATCGGTCATCACGGCTATTCAATGAGAAGCATCAAGAGCCGTGCAATGAAGGATTTAATCTGGACATATTACTTCTATGTTGAAATTGAAGGCGACCTTCAGTCAAGAAGAGGCAGATATATGCTCGACGAGCTTTCCGATTGCTGTGACAGACTCAAGATGATAGGAACATATAAGGATAACTCAAAAATCTGAGGTGAAAGAAATGGCTAAGGCTGAATTTGTATTAACAGGCAATTTTTTCAGTATTGTAAAAAAGATAGAGGATGCCGTTGTTGAAGGCAGTATTTCGGCGTCTCTCGAAGAAAAGAGCGACTACTGGTATGACAGTGCAAAATGCAGTGTCCGTGTTTTTGAGCGTTACAGCTATTCGGGCGGCAACAGAGTGAGTCTTACCGTAACACTTTTTCAGCCCGATGGCGAAAAAACTTATATTTCAGCCATTACTACTGGCGGCAGTCAGGCGATGTTCTTTAAGCTCAATACCTTCGGTGAAGAGGCATTCCTTGACAAATTCAGACAAATCATAGATTCCATATCGGAATAATAAGGTGATTTTTATGATTATACCCATTAATTTAGGTGAAAAATCCTACGATATTATCCTCGAAAGAGGTGCAATAAAAAAGGCAGGGGAATATCTCCCCATACCCTCTGACCGTAAGGTGCTTGTTGTTACCGATTCGGGTGTACCGGGGGAGTATTCTGAAACTGTTGCTTCCTTTTTTGAAAACAGCAGTATCTACACCTTCCCTGAGGGCGAAAAAAGCAAAAACTTTGACACCTACCGTCTTATCTGCGAGGAATTACTCTCTCTTTCCTTTACAAGAAAGGATGCAGTTATTGCCGTAGGCGGCGGTGTTACGGGAGATATGGCAGGCTTTGCCGCTGCAACGTATATGAGGGGCATTGACTTTTACAATATTCCCACCACCCTTCTTTCTCAGGTGGACTCCTCAATCGGCGGTAAGACGGCAATTGACCTTGGCAAGATAAAGAATATTATCGGTGCCTTTCATCAGCCCAAAAGGGTTATCATTGACCCTGATGTGCTTAAGACCTTACCCGACCGACAGATAAAAAACGGACTTGCCGAAGCACTTAAGGCTGGTATCATAATGGATAAGGACCTCTTTGAAATCTTTGAAGAGGGCAAAGCAGAAGAAAGAATTGAAGAGGTAATCGAAAGGTCACTTCTTGTCAAGAAAAGGGTTGTTGAAGAGGACGAAAAGGAGAGAGGTCTTCGTAAGGTTCTCAATTTCGGCCATACAATCGGTCACGCAATCGAAGCCTCGGTGGAATTCGGTGAGCTTTACCACGGCGAATGTGTAGCTTTAGGTATGATACCTATGTGTGACGAAAAAATAAGAGACAGAGTTGTATCTGCTCTTAAAAAGACGGGACTTCCCACAGAATACGCCTTCGACAGAGAAAAGGTAAGCGCCGCCCTGACTCACGATAAGAAAAGTGAGGGTAAGGGTGTGACGGCTGTTTTCAGTAAGGAAATCGGCACCTTTGAATTCATAAAAACCGACGCTTCAGCACTTATGAAGCTGATTTAAGAAAGGGGCAGAGTGATGAAAAACACATTCGGAAACTCCCTTAGTGTAACTCTTTTCGGTGAAAGCCACGGCGCAGCTATCGGCTGTGTAATTGACGGACTTTCATCGGGAATTGAAATTGATGAAGAATTTATCTCCTCTCAGATGGAGAAAAGAAAGGGCATAAACGCTCTTTCAACAGGCAGACGCGAAAAGGACGAGGTTAAATTTTTAAGCGGTGTCTTTGAAAATAAAACCACAGGCACACCTCTCTGTCTTCTGATAGAAAACGGTGACACCAAAAGCAAGGACTATTCAAAAACAAAGGACCTTGCCCGTCCCGGTCACGCCGACTATACTGCCGACTGCAGATATGACGGCTTCCAGGACTACAGAGGCGGCGGTCATTTCTCAGGCAGAATCACTGCACCTCTTGTTGCCGCAGGCGCAATTGCAATTTCAGCCCTGAAGAAAAAGGGTATCGAAATCGCAACACATATTTCCTCCTGCGGTTATATCAAGGACAGGGATTTTGAAAACATAAAAGAGGATATGGCTCTTCTTGAATCTCTTGACGTACCCGTTTTAGACGAAAACAAGAGGGAAGAAATTATCTCCCTTATTGAAGCGGCAAAGGCAGAGGGCGACAGTGTAGGCGGCACTCTTTCAACAATTGTTACGGGTATGCCTGCAGGTGTAGGTGAGCCTTGGTTTGACACGGTGGAGAGTATGCTCTCTCACGCACTTTTCTCCGTCCCTGCAGTAAAGGGTGTTGAGTTCGGTCTCGGCTTCGGCATTTCCTCACTCAAGGGCTCCGAGGCTAATGACCCGTTTGTAGTAAATGAGGGCAGAATTGAGACAGTGACAAATAACAACGGGGGAATCAACGGCGGTATTACCAACGGTATGCCTATTACCTTCAAATGTGCCGTAAAGCCCACCCCCTCAATTTATAAAAAACAGCAGACAGTGAATTTCAAGGAAAAAACCAACGAAGAAATTCAGATTGAGGGCAGACATGACCCTGCAATTATCCACAGAGCGAGAGTGGTTATTGACTCTGTAACAGCACTGACTCTTTGTGATTTGCTGATGACAAGATACGGAAACGGCTATCTGAATGCAGAATGCAGAATGCAGAATGCAGAATGATGGTCGCGGGAAAGGTCTATATTTCCTTTTACCTCCTTTCCGCAGAGGTATGTTTGCTGAAGTATTAAGGCGGTAGAATTTATAATATAAGAAGAATATAACATAAAGTATTAAATATAGCCTTACGGGGCGGGTACAACTTATCCTTTACTGCTCTGTACGGCGCAATTCTGCATTTTGCATTCTGCATTTTGCATTCTGCATTCTGCATTTAAAATCCGGAGGATTTTATGAAATACGGACTTATCGGCGAAAAGCTCTCTCACAGCTTTTCAAAGCCTATTCACGAAAGCATAGCCGACTATACCTATGAAATAAAAGAAATAGCGAGAGATGACCTTGATTCCTTTATGGAAGCGAAAGACTTTTCCTGTATCAATGTCACCATTCCCTATAAAGAAAGGGTAATACCTTACCTTTATTATATTGACGGGCACGCAAAGACTATCGGTGCCGTCAACACCATAGTCAACCGTGAGGGAAAGCTCTACGGCTATAACACCGATTTCGGCGGTCTTAAAATGCTTATTGAAAAGCAGGGCTTTGACTATAAAAACAAAAAGGTAGTTATTTTAGGCTCAGGCGGTACATCGAAAACTGCCAATGCCGTAGCTACTTATCTCGGCGCAAAAGAAATTATCACTGTCAGCCGAAGAGGTGAGGTAAACTATGATAACCTTATTTCTCTTCACGGCGACTGCGACTATATTATCAACACCACCCCTTGCGGAATGTTCCCCAACACCGACGAGGCGGCAGTTGATGTTTCTCTCTTTAAGAATCTTAAGGGAGTTACGGATGTTGTCTATAACCCTCTTAAAACAAAGCTTTGCCTTGACTGCGAAAAAGCAGGTATCCCCTGTGAGTGCGGTCTTTATATGCTCGTTTCTCAGGCTGTTCTTGCAGCAGAGATTTTTACGGATAAGAAGCTCGGAAGAGAGGAAACGGCAGAAAGGATTTACCGTAAAATTCTTTCTGAAAAACGAAACATTGTCCTTATCGGTATGCCCGGCAGCGGCAAAAGTACAATCGGCAAGGCTCTTTCTGAGGCACTCTCGAAGGAATTCGTTGACACTGACGATATTATCGTAAGGGAATACGGCATAATCAGTGACATTTTTGAAAGCAAGGGCGAAGAATATTTCCGTGACCTTGAAGCCGTAGCAGTTAAAAGCGTAGCACTTAAAAACAACCTTGTTATTGCAACGGGCGGCGGCGCAGTCTTAAGAGGGGAGAATGTGGATTACCTTAAGGCTAACGGCTTTATTGTTTTCCTTGACCGACCCCTTGAGGACATAATGCCCACTGATGACAGACCTCTTTCAAGGGACTTTGAAGCTCTTAAGAAGAGATATGAGGAAAGATATGATATTTACCTTTCTTCCTGCGACATAAAAATTGATGTTGACGGAAAGGTCGAACACTCCGTCAGTAGGGTGACGAGTATAATCCAAACCCGCCTGAAAGCGTGAATTTCAGCGGCTTTTCGGTGATTCGGATTCGAAAGGCGTCAGCCTGTCGTCATCCTCATCATCCAAAAATCTCGCAAAAATTCGCACTTTCAGGTTGTAGATTTTTTGCAGTGGAGATTTTTGGCAAGTCAAGGCACAAAACGCAGCGAATCCTTGCCGGATTTGCGAGTATTTTAACGAAGGGTTGACGAAAATCCACCTGCAAAAAACGGGTTCGGATTACACTCGTCACCCTAAGATACTGGAGGCAATAAAATGAAGCTCTGTATAATCAACGGCCCTAATCTTAATATGCTCGGCATAAGAGAGCCTGACCATTACGGAAAAGAAACTTATAAGGACTTAATTGAAAAGATAGAAGGCTACTGTAAGGAAAAGAATATAGAATGTGAATGCTATCAGTCCAACCATGAGGGCTGTCTCGTTGATAAGATTCAGGAGGCCTACGGAAAATTTGACGGTATAGTCATAAACCCCGGTGCCTACACCCATACAAGCATTGCCATTCTTGATGCAGTAAAATCCGTACAGCTTCCCACTGTGGAAATTCATATTTCCAAGGTTGAGGAAAGAGAGGATTTCCGTCAGATAAGCTACATAAGACTTGCGGCAGTAAAGACAATTACGGGACTTGGCACTGACGGGTATTTAAGGGCAATTGATTTTTTAGAGGAATATCTTAAAAAGTAAGTGATTAAATGAACATAACAATAGAAAAATGTACTCTCAAGGGTGAGGTGTATGCACCTCCCTCAAAGAGTATGGCTCACCGTCTTCTTATCTGTGCGGGGCTTTCTGAGGGCGAAAGTGTAATAAGCAATGTTGCTTATTCCGAGGATATCCTTGCCACTCTCGACTGCCTTGAAGCCTTGGGTGCAGAGACAGAAAAAGGCGAAACCACTGTAAAAATAAAGGGTATTTCACCCGAAAAGATAAAGGAAGAAAAAAGCTTCCCTGCAAGAGAAAGCGGAAGCACACTGAGATTCTTTATCCCAATAGCGCTTCTCTCGGAAGCCCTTCACACCTTTACGGGCTACGGCAGACTTATGGAAAGACCAATGGAGGTCTACGAAAAAATCTGCAGTGACAAAGGACTTTGTTTTGAAAGAAATAACGGCACAATTAAGATAAAAGGCAAGCTTACGGGCGGCGACTTTACTTTAAGAGGCGATATCAGCAGTCAGTTTATCAGCGGTCTGCTTTTTGCTCTGCCTCTTTGTGAGGGAGACAGTACTCTGAGCCTTACGGGTAAAATCGAAAGCCGCAGCTATATTGATATGACCTTAAGTGCTATGAAGAGCTTCGGCGTGAGTGCAGAGTGGAAGGATGAAGCTACTCTTTATATAAAGGGCTCGCAGAAATATGAGGCGCAGCGCCTTACTGTAGAGGGCGACTATTCCAACGCCGCATTCCTTGACGCTTTTAATCTTATCGGCGGTGAGGTTATGGTGAAGGGACTTAAAGAAGACTCTCTTCAGGGTGACAGAATATATAAGGAGTATTTCAGAAAGCTTTCTGAGGGCAGACCCGTTCTCGATGTCAGTGACTGTCCCGACCTTGCGCCCATACTTATGACACTTGCAGCCATGAAAAACGGCGCAGTTCTTAAGGGTACGGCAAGGCTTAAGATAAAAGAAAGCGACAGAGGCGAGGTAATGAAAGAAGAGCTTTCCGCCTTCGGTGCAGACATCACGGTAAATGAAAATGAAATAGTAATAAATAAATCTCCCCTTCATAAAAGCGAAAGAGTGCTTTCGGGCCATAACGACCACAGAGTAGTAATGTCGCTTGCTGTAATTTCATCTCTTTTCGGCGGAGAAATTGAAGGGTCAGAGGCAGTAAAGAAAAGTTATCCCGACTTTTTTGAGGTATTGGAGTCGCTGAAGGATAACAAAGGGGGCAAATAAAATGATAACAGTCAACAAAAACACAAGGTTTCTTATAGTCGGTCTTGGTCTTATAGGCGGCTCTTATGCCAGAGGCCTTACGGGCAAGGGCTATTACGTTGAAGCCATAACCAAGGAGCAGAAGGACGTAGACTATGCTCTTTCTCACGAAATAGTAAAAAAAGCCACTACTGAAATTGACGAGGAAATGATAAGAAGCGCAGACATTATTATTTTCGCTCTTTATCCTAAGTATTTCATTCAGTGGATTGAAACCTACGGCGACCTTCTCAAGCCGGGTACCCTCATTACTGACGTTACGGGCGTCAAGGGCTGTATCGTTGAGGAGATACAGAATAAGCTTCCGCCTCTTGTTGAATTCATATCTGCTCACCCGATGGCAGGTAAAGAGGTATACGGACTTGAAAACAGTGACGAGAGCATTTTCTACGGCGCTAACTATATCGTAGTTCCCACTAAGAGAAACACCGATTCGGGCATTGAGGCCTGCAAGAGAATAGGCGAAATTCTCGGCTTCGGCAGAATCAATGAGCTGTCTCCCGAAAAGCACGATGAAATGATAGGCTTTGTGTCTCAGCTGACACACTGCATAGCTGTTTCCCTTATGACCTGCTATGAGCACGGAGAGCTTGAAAAGTATACGGGTGACTCCTTCAGGGACCTGACACGTATTGCCAATATCAACGAAAATATGTGGAGCGAGCTTTTCCTTATGAATAAAGATGCTCTTTTAAGACAGATGGACCTTTTCAAAGGCGAATTTGATAAAATGTATGCCTATCTTAAGGATGGCAACAAGGAAGAAATGATGAATATGATGCGCATTTCAACTGAGCGCAGAAAGCTTTTTGACAAATAAACGGAGGTAAAATATTATGAATATGAATTTCGTCTGCAAGCTTCCCATTCCCAAGGTTATCAAGGAAGAATATCCCATCACCAAAGAGGCTGCAGAAATCAAGGCAAAAAGAGACAGGGAAATCAGAGATATTTTTGAGGGCAAGGAAAGAAAGCTTATTCTTGTTATCGGCCCCTGCTCTGCAGATAATGAGGACAGTGTTCTCGACTATATTTCCCGCCTTGCACCCGTTCAGGAAAAGGTAAAGGATAAGATTCTCATTATCCCGAGAATCTACACCGGTAAGCCCAGAACAACGGGAGACGGCTACAAGGGTATGCTTCATCAGCCCGACCCCAACGGTGCAGCTGACCTTATCAAAGGTATTATCGCTATCAGAAGACTTCATATGAGAGCTGTCAACGAGACAGGTCTTACCTGCGCTGACGAAATGCTCTATCCCGATAACCACCGTTATCTTTCGGACATTATCTCCTATGTAGCAATCGGTGCAAGAAGTGTTGAAAATCAGCATCACAGACTTACAGCCAGCGGACTTAATGTTCCCGTAGGTATGAAGAATCCCACAGGCGGTGACCTTTCCGTTATGATGAACTCCATCACCGCAGGTCAGCACAGCCATGACTTTATCTACAGAGGCTGGGAGGTAAGAAGTGAGGGCAACCCACTTTCCCACGCAATCTTAAGAGGTTATGTCAACGACAGAGGCCAGTCCTTCTCCAATTATCATTATGAAGACCTTCTTCACCTTTCTGAGCTTTATGCCGCAAGACCTGACCTTAAGAACCCTGCAGTTATTGTTGACACCAACCACGCAAACTCAGGCAAGAAATATCTTGAGCAGCCGAGAATTGCAAAAGAGGTTCTTCACTCCTGCCGTCATAACAGCGACATTGACAAGCTCGTAAAGGGCCTTATGATTGAAAGCTACATTGAAGACGGAACACAGAAAATCGGTGAAGGCTGCTACGGTAAGAGTATTACCGATCCCTGTATCGGCTGGGAGAAGACAGAAAGACTTATCTACGATTTAGCAGAACAGTATTAAGATATGAGAAAAATAATCCTGATTTGCCGTGAGCTTTTCAGGATTATTTCCGTTTTATTGAACAAAATACTGATATGTTGCGATTCTGAGACAAAAACGCAAAATTTGTTTAATATTTTTTTAAATCTTGTTGACATAAGATGCAAGTTGTTATAGTATTATTGTATTAATGATAGGGAAGGAGATAGTTTTTATGGATTTTATGCAGTTTTTATTTTTGTGGCTTAAAGTTTTTATGGAAAGAATGAAAGCTATCACTTCTTTTATTATGGGTGATTTTTTACCCGAGGAGGATGAAGAGGACGACGATTTCGAATTCGGATTTGAGCCTCTTGATAAACCTCATAAAAATTCTTAAAAAATTTCAAAAATACCATTGACAAAACTCTTGTTTTCTGTTATAGTATACGAGCGCTATGAAAGTGGTGCAGGATGGGAGCATAGCTCAGCTGGGAGAGCATCTGCCTTACAAGCAGAGGGTCACAGGTTCGAGCCCTGTTGTTCCCACCATTATGGCCCGGTAGTTCAGTTGGTTAGAACGCTAGCCTGTCACGCTAGAGGTCGACGGTTCGAGCCCGTTCCGGGTCGCCAATTAAGTTAATATGCGGATGTAGCTCATCTGGTAGAGCGCCACCTTGCCAAGGTGGAGGTAGCGAGTACGAGCCTCGTCATCCGCTCCATATACGGTACCATAGCCAAGTGGTAAGGCCACGGTCTGCAAAACCGTTATTCCCCAGTTCAAATCTGGGTGGTACCTCCAAAAATCGACGAATTTCGACAGAAGTTCGTCGATTTTACTTTTTACCTATTACTTCTTCACTCTTCACTAATCTTCGGGTCGATTTTTGGAAAGTAATAGGTAAGAAGGAATAGTGAATAAGTTAGGGCGGGACACCCGCACCCGATTGTAATTTCGCATCAGGTGTGATATAATTATCCCTACAAATAAGAATTTGTCTGTGAAAAGCCGATAAATAAGCGGATGTTAATATGCGTTGCTTGTGGCAACGGCTCTTTTGAATATATAATTGAGCCATCAAAACAAGGAGGCATAGATTATGCTTAATGAAAACATCAAAAGAATTAGAAAGTCAAAAGGGCTATCGCAAGAAGAACTTGCAATTAAACTGAATGTAGTAAGACAGACTGTATCAAAATGGGAGAATGGTGTGTCAGTTCCTGACTCCAGTATGCTGATTGTGTTGGCGGATGAATTGGATACTACTGTAAGTGAATTACTTGGAGAACCCATAGCAGAACCGACTACTGATGATTTAAAGACCCTTTCTAAAAAGTTGGAAGTTATTAATTTGCAGCTTGCAAAAAGAAGTATAACAACGGTCAAAACGATTCGATGGATTCTTATTTCATTGTGTGCGGTTATAGTGATAATATTTATCGTGCTTGCATCAATGAGTAGTTCTTATCTGGATTGGAATTACAATGATCCTGAGTTGGCGGTGGCGGGAACAATAATGCATGGGTTTGAGTTCTTGTTTGTAAGAATTGCACCGATTGCTTTTTTGGCTTCTGTAGTTGGAATTGTAGCGACATATAAGAAAAGATAAATTTCAGTTTGACTGAGCGACAAAATCCAATTTGTTGAGCCGTTTTAATTTTTTGAATGACATCCCAAATCTGAACCAATGCGGTTCGATTGAGATGTCTTTTACTTTTTATAAACCCGGTAGGGAAGAGGCTTCACGGCACTTCCTTCTTTTTGTTTTAAACGAACCGTAAAATTCAAAAAAACCGAAATTCTGTGCTGAAAACTTGAAATTGCAGGTAAAACGAACCGAACCGGTTCGATAAACAGGTGTTGTGAACTCTTTTTATCGTAATATATTGAATTAGATTTTGTCTTGTGATATAATTATCATATCATTCAGCAAGGAGGAAAATGTATGAAAAAGCAACTTAAGCTTATTGTTTGCCTTATGCTTTGCACGAGCATTCTCCTTTCAGTTTGTCTGATTGAGCATAATACCGAACATAACTGTATAGGTGAAAACTGTCAGATTTGCCGTGATATTGCACTGCAAAGAGAACTGTTGAAATCTATATTTTTGTGTCTGTTGTGTGACAGTATTTTTATTTGTGTTTCGCATAACACGGTAATTATGTCTTTGTTTGCTGACACAGAAAAGAGAAAGCTCAACCTTGTTGAAAACAAAGTAAAACTTACAGCTTAATATCTACCTTTTACAGGCTTTGTTAATGTATCGGCACGTGTATACGTGTCTTTTCAGGCGTGTTTTCTACACGCCTTGTCGACATTGGCAGGCCTGTTTTTCGTATCCGAAATTAAACTGAAAGGTAGATAAAAATGATAAAAATTACAGATGTATCAAAGCAGTTCCCTAATGAAACTGCGATTGATTATAACGATATTACATTTGAAAAAGGCAAAAGCTATATGCTTTTAGGCGCCTCCGGTTGTGGCAAATCAACACTGCTCAATATGATTGCGGGTATATTGTCGCCCGAGAAAGGTACCATTGAAATTGCCGGGGAGGATATGACTAAGAAAAGTCAGAAGCAGAAAGACAAATTCAGAATTGAAAAAATCGGCTATATTTTTCAGGATTTCAAACTCATTGATGAAATGACCGTAATGGATAATATCGGTATTCTCAGACTTGAAAAGGTTGATATATCAGGTATTGATGATGTCCTTGAGTCTCTTGAAATACTTGATAAGAAAAATAAAAAAGTCGAGCATCTTTCAGGCGGTGAAAAGCAGAGAGTAGCTATTGCAAGAGCTATTGTCAAAAAGCCTGAGATTATTCTTGCCGACGAGCCCACGGGTAATCTTAACTTCTCCATCGGTGAAGCAGTTATAAAGCAGCTTGTTGAAATTTCAAAAGGCAAAACACTTATTGCTGTTACCCACGATGAAAGACTCGGCAAATATTTCGACTGCACTGTTGATATGAATAAGATGACAGGAGGCAGAAGAGATGTTTAAGTTTGCATTTAAAAATATGGCTATCAAAAAAGCCAAGATAATTCTTGTTGTTATTTCTGTTGTTATTTCTGCTTGTGTGGGCTTGCTCGCTTATAATGTAGCTCAGCAGGTAGACAGCGGCTTTAAGACAACGGCAGGGTACTATGATATGATTATCGGCCCCTCAGGCTCATCAACTCAGCTTGCAATGAACACAATGTTCTTTACAGAAAAGCCGCTCGGCACCATATCTTATGATTATGTTGAGAAGCTCGAAAAGGATATGCGTGTAAATAAGGTTGTACCCTTTACGATGGGTGACTCTTATAACGCGGCTAAAATTGTCGGTACAACTCCCGATTTCCTTGAGGGTAAAACTTTAGCCGAAGGCGAGATGTTCGCTGAGAAGTTCCAATGTGTTGTGGGTGCGGCTGTTGCTGAAAAGTACTCGCTTACAATAGGCTCTAAGCTTATTACTTCACACGGACTTACAGGTGAGGGACACGCTCATGAGAGCAATCCCCTTACAGTAGTAGGCATACTGAAAGAAACTAAGACGGCTTATGACAATGTTATTTTCACTCCTATTGAAACTGTTTGGGCAACCCATAATCACAGTGAAGAAAACCACGACGAACACGAAGAGGAAAATCACGAGCACCACGGCGATGTATGTGCAATTCTTGTAAAGAGTAAAAGTTTCAATGCCTATAGTCAGCTTTCTGCAGAGTACGGCGAAAACTCAAAACTTCTCGTTATCAATCCGTCAGAAGTTCTGAGGGAAGTTTTGGAAAATGTCGATATGAGCACCACGATAGTTTACATACTTTGCATAATAATCCTCATAATGAACATCTTTATCATTTCGGTTATCACTCTTCTGAATATGTATGACTCGAAAAAAGAAATTGCACTTATGCGACTTATAGGTATCGGTATGAATAAGATTAATCTTGTATACATCATTCAGAATGGCATCATCGGTCTGATTTCTACAATACTCGCCTTTGTTGCTTCAAGGCTTTGTCTTGTGCTTATGGGTGGTTATGTAGCGTCAATGGGCATTGTTCTTGATACGGCAAAAATCTATCCCGTTGAGTTGATGATTATGGCTGTTGTATTTGTCATCAGTGTGCTTCCAACCGTTATCTGTACGGTGAATATGTCTAAAAAGGACGGTGTTTCGCAATGAAAAAAGTAATCGTATTAATTCTTGTTTCCTGTCTTGCTGTGTTTGTTTTTGCTTCCTGCGGTAATGATAACGGCGGTGATGAAATCATCGACAATACCCTGAGTTTCTCTCAGGCTAACAGTGTTGAAGCTATGCAGAAGCTTGACGGTAAGCAGGTAAACATCATTGGCTATATGTCAACCCTTTCACCGATTAACGGCAGTTTTATGTATCTGATGAATCTGCCTTATCAGAGCTGTCCTTTCTGTGTGCCGAACACAGCACAACTTTCAAACACAATGGCTGTTTATGCTAAAAGCGGTGACTCTTTTGAGTTTACCGACAGAGCTATAAAAGTTACGGGTACCCTTGAGTTCGGTGACTATACCGATGAATACGGCTATGAATACGGTTACAGAATCAAGGATGCAACCTATACTGAGGTCGATACAAGCGAAATGTCTGACAAGATGAAGTTGTGGCAGCAGCTCGCTTCTACAGAAGTAATAAGTGATGTTTATAATATGTATGAATATATTAACTTTCTTTGCTTTTGGCCCACATACACTGCTGAATTTGAGGGTGGTAAAGACTATCTGTACCCGACCGATGCAATCAATTTTATAGAAACTGAAGGTGCTCAGTTTAATTACGGCTATGCTGAAGGCTATTTCGATTCTATGATAAATACTATCGAAGAAGTAAGCACTACGGATTTTATTACTCTTGTTGAGAATATCAAAAAGGCAAAATCACTTGCTGAACGTGCATTTGCAGATCTCAAAGCAGAGGAATATGCAACAACTACCGAATACAGCGGTTCATTTGGTGATGGCAGAAGTCAGTATAAGATGAATAATGCTGATACATACGAAAAAGAAATGGAAACTATTTACAGAGAATTTGCAGAATGGCTTGCTGAGTGGGAGATATAAACAGAAATAAACAATGGTTCAGATTTGGGTAGTACTGCCAAACGAAAATCCGTTCACGTAAGTGGGCGGATTTTTGTTTGTATTATTCATTTTTCAATATTCATCATTCATTATTCATTAGTGCAGAACGGATTTTCAAATGAATAATGAAAAATGAAGTCGCTACGCTGATGAATAATGAATAATTATGGGCGTGACACCCGCACCCCCCGATTGTAATTTTGCATCAGGTGTGATATAATTATCTTGATAAATAAGAATTTATTGAAAAGCCCTCCTTCTTAAGTAGAACGAGGGTGTTATTTATAAAAGTAACAGCGCAACCCATAAAAGTAACACTCTAAAGGGTAGATTTTCAATTTGAAATATGAAAAAATATATTTAGAAAAAAACGGAGGTGTTTCTATGGAATTTTCCCAAAAACTAAAAGAACTGCGAAACAAAAAAGGCGTATCGCAAGCCAAGCTCGCGGCTGATATACATATTTCACGTTCTGCTGTTGCAAAATGGGAGAACGGCTTGGGATTGCCGAATGACGAGTCACTCAAACTATTATCAGATTATTTTTGTGTTACAATTGACGAGCTTATTTCAAACAAGAGCAACGAAGAAATCCTTGTGTCAAAGAATAAGACTATCGACCAACAAAAAAAGGTCATCATCGGCTTCGCTGCAGGTTGCGCTATTGGTCTGTTTATATTAGGGTTCATTTTTATCGAACCACTGAGAGATAGCTTAACTCAGTTAGGCATCGGTGTTGTTTGTGTGCTTTTCGGTATCTTTAATATGTGTGGAAATATCGGCTCAATCCATTGGTATAATCGTCGCAAGGTCACGAAAGAGAATCAGAAGGCGTATTGTATGTTTGTCGGTCTTGGAACACTTATTGTAGGCGCGGCTATAATTGTCGGTGCTATTATACAAGCGTTGGGAAACATAATGGCAAGCGGATGGGTAATAGGTATAGGTGCTTTGATTGGATTGGTTTTTATCCTATACGCACAATTCAAATATAACAGGGGATTATTCTAACTATCAAATTCCAATTTGTCGAACTGTTTTTATTTTTGACAAAAAAAGTTGTAAACACAAAAATCGACAATCTTCGACAGAAGGTTGTCGATTTTTACTTATTACTTCTTCACTATTCACTCTTCACTAATCTTCGGGTCGATTTTTGGCAAAGTAATAAGAACCTCACGAAACAAGACGAAATCAAAGATTCCTTTGTTTCGGAGAACCTTGTTACTCGCAAGCTCGTAATAAGTAAGAAGGAATAGTGAATAAGTTAGGGCGAGACACCCGCCCCCAGATTGTAATTCCGCATCAGGTGTGATATAATTATCCCGGAAATAAGACTTTACGGAGATGATTCAATGGAAAATCTTGTTATAAACAATAACGAACTGTTATTAATGCGATATACAGAGCTTATACGCATTACTCCCTGTGGCAAGAGTGCAATTCGTTTTCAATCTTTTCCTGATTGTCAAATAATTGATGAAAACTATACTCTTATGCCGCAAAAGGCAGATGCGAAAATCGAGGAGTTTGAGCATTTTGTAACCCTTACTTGTGGCACATTAAAGGTTAAAATTGAAGGTAACGGAAAACTCACTTTCTTTGTGAATGAAAAGAAAATCCTTGAAGAAAAACCTGAACTTACTTTTAAAAGCAACTATCGCCATTTTGATAACAAGGGAAGCGGTCTGTGGAGCGCAAGAGTTACCTTTGAGCCCGATAAGGACGAACACTTCTTTGGCCTCGGCCACAGTTGGGACAATGAATTTGATTTAAAAGGTTCTTCAATAGACATCCGTAATGTGAATGCAAAATGCACAATCCCTTATGTGTACTCTTCATTAGGTTACGGATTTTTGTGGAACAACCCTTCAACAGGTCTTTGTGAGCTTTCAAATAACCGTACTCGCTGGAGTTGTGACTGTTGTAAATTCATGGACTTTGTTGTTATGGCAGGTACACCTAAAGAGGTTTGCACCACACTTTCCGATTTGACAGGTTATGCGCCGAAAATGCCTGAATGGGCTACAGGATTCTGGCAGAGCAGGCTCCGTTACGAAACGCAGGAAGAATTGCTCTCAGTGGCAAGAAAATACAAGGAACTGGGTATACCTCTTTCTGTAATAATAGCTGACTATTTCCATTGGACAGAGCAAGGAGATTATAAGTTCGACCCGAAATACTGGCCAGACGTAAAGGCTATGACTGATGAGCTTCACGGTATGAATACAAAACTGATTGTGTCTATGTGGCCCACAATAAATGAGCACAGCGAAAACTACCGGCATATGAGAAACAACAATATGCTTATGCGTACAGCCCATGGACCCGACAGAGTATTTGACTTCTACGGCTGGCAGAATGAAATTGACGTTACCAATCCCGCTACAAGGGATTTTGTGTGGAGCAAACTTAAGGAAAACTACATAGACAACGGTGTAGATGCTCTTTGGTTTGACGAGGCAGAGCCTGAAATCCATCCTGAACATTTTGACAACCTGATTTGGTATAAGGGCAGAGCTGATATGGTGGCACTTCTGTACCCGTATTACTACTCCAAAATGGCTTATGACGGATTTAAGTCAATCGGCAGAGATGATATAATTACCCTGACCCGTTGTGCATATCTTGGCAGCCAGAAATTCGGCTCACTTGTTTGGTCAGGCGATATTGAATCTACCTTTGAAAGCCTCGCTTGTCAGGTCAAAGCAGGGCTTAATATGTCAATGTGCGGTATACCTTGGTGGAATACGGATATCGGCGGATTTTACGGAGCAGATATTACAAGCGATTACTTTAAAGAGCTTATTGTACGTTGGTTCCAATTCGGAGTTTTCAGCCCCGTTATGCGACTTCACGGTTCACGGAACCGCCATTTTGAGCCAACTCCGGGACTTAAAGAGCCGAGCGGCGACCCTAATGAAATTTGGAGCTTTGGTGAAGAAAATTTTGAAATTCTTAAAAATCTGATTTTCATTCGTGAAAAGCTAAGACCGTACATTCAAAGTCAAATGGATATTGCAAGTGAAAAAGGTTATCCCGTAATTCGACCAATGTTTTTTGAGTATCCCGATGATGAAACTTGTTACACACTTGAAACACAGTATATGTTCGGTGATGATATCGTCTTCGCGCCAATCGTAGAACAAGGACAAACAACAAAAACCGTGTATATTCCTGACGGAGAATGGATTCTCACAAAGGATAAAAAGGTTTATACAAAAGGCACTTATGAAATAACTGCAGAGATTGACGAGTTTATAGCATTTGTAAAAAAAGGTTCTGACGTAATTAAATGCTTTGAATAAATAAAATTAACATATTAAAATTGCTTTGCAGATATGGGGCAGTAAGGCCAAAAATCGACAATCTTCGACAGAAGGTTGTCGATTTTTACTTATTACTTCTTCACTATTCACTCTTCACTAATCTTCGGGTCGATTTTTGGCGAGGTAATAGGTAAGAAGGAATAGTGAAGAAGTGATGGCGGGACACCCGCACCCGATTGTATTTTTAGATTATGTGTGATATAATTATATCTATCAAAATTATTTGTGCTTGGAGGTAGAAAGATGTTTAATTCAATAAAAACAGCAGAGGATATAATGTGCTTTTTAGATAAAACAAATTCTTTACACGATAGTTACATAATTAAAGCTGAGTATACTAATGATGGGATTGCGAAGATAGAAAATGGTCATTATTTTAATCCTGAACAAACAAAGTTAATTCTTAAAATACTTGTTACAAGTATTTATGATTCTGTTGTTGAAATTGAATTTGAAAATCTTGCAGAGTGGCAGATAAAAGACAACCAGTGGGGAATTACTGATACATCTGTTATATTCAATAAACAGAAATATATTGTTTGGTCTGATGATAATTTTGTAGATACAGACGAATTTAAAAAAGGTTCTTATGTAATTGCAAAATCAATGAAGTGGAGAATTGTATAATTTTAGTTTTGACAAAAACAAGTTGTAAGCACAAAAATCGACGAATTTCGACAAAAGTTCGTCGATTTTACTTTTTACCTCTTCACTATTCACTCTTCACTAACATTCGGGTCGATTTTTGGCGAGGTAATAAGAACCTCACGAAACAAGACGAAATCAAAGATTCGAAATCAAAGATTTCTTTGTTTCGGAGAACCTTGTTACTCGCAAGCTCGTAATAAGTAAGAAGGAATAGCGAATAAGTGTGGGCCTTTGGTTGGGTGAAGTTGCTTCGTTCGGTACTATCGGCAAATTTTTTTGCTCGGATGCGAATTTGACTTTTCCTATGTTTATGATATAATGAATCTATGATAATTTAAAGGAGTGTTACAAATGAAGAAAATGAAAAGGCTCATTTCGTTAATTCTTGTAATAGCACTTGCTCTCTCAAACGTAATTGTTATAACTTCTGCTGTCAATGCGGGTATTACGGATTTTTCTGTTATTTCAACTGTGGGAGAAAAAGAACTGGTGATAAGATGGTGGCAGGGAAGTGAGAAACACTATCTCTTTATGCCATCTGATGCAGAATTGTCTGATCTTACGGTAAAATATACTGCATCTGCTGAGGTCTTTTTGGATGACAACCTTCTTATTAACGGAGGTAATATTTCTATTGAATCCGATACAGAGTATACTCTTTCTTGTGATGGTAATGCATATAAGTTGTATGTTATGAAGTCTGAAGGATTGCCTTCGCTTCATATTACTACCGAGTCAGGTACAATGGATGCGGTTCATGCTGATAAAAGCCATAAAGAGCCTGCGAGTATAGTTATATCCTCAGAGGGAGAAATCATTCTCGAAAAGGAGCTGGAATACATAAAGGGACGCGGCAATGCAACCTGGACTTATATGAAAAAACCGTATAACATCAAGTTTGATAAAAAGACGTCTCTTTTTGGAATGGATAAAGCAAAGAAGTGGACATTACTTGCAAACCATATGGACGAAACCCTTATACGAAATCATACAGCTCTGACCATTGCTGAACGCCTTGGTATTCCCTTTACCTCGGAGCATACCTTCGTTGACCTTTATATAAATAACGAATACTACGGGAATTATGTGTTGTGTGAAAGTGTTGAAATCGGTGACGGCCGTGTAGAAATAGCTGATCTTACAGACGCCACAGAGGATGCGAATCCCGATATTGATATCGAAGAATGTGAGCTTGGCGGTCAGCGCGAGTCAAATTACCGTAAGCTTAAAGCAGACACTCGGAAATGGGTTAATATTCCAAACAATCCCGATGACATAACGGGCGGTTATCTTCTTGAATATGAACTGCCTGACCGTTATATCAATGAGATAAGCGGATTTGTAACAAAGAGAAATCAGACCATAGTTGTCAAAGAACCTGAATACGCTTCCGAAGCACAGGTGAAATATATAAGTTCACTTTATCAGGAATTTGAGGATGCGGTTTATTCCGAAACGGGATACAATAGTCTTGGAAAGCATTATTCCGAATATATTGATTTTAATTCAATGGTAAAAATGTATGTTTTTCAGGAGTTTACGAAAAACCTCGATGCAGGTTTAACAAGTTTCTATATTTGTAAGGATGCCGATAGTGACAAGTTTGTTGCCGCACCTGTTTGGGACTTTGATATGTCGCTGGGCGAGAGCACAAATCGCTTCGGTATGAATAACGGTACACCTGACGGTTGGTGGGCAGGTATAATCTATCAGTGGACCGATAATGCTGCATACTCTCTTCCTACCGTGCTCAATGCTCTTTATAAACAGGATGATTTCTTTGCTGCTGCCTGTGAAGAATGGACGACAAATTTTAGATCTGTACTTAATGATAAGTTTATCACTGAGCTTTCTTCTTTTACCGAAAGCATTGCCCACTCAGCGGCAATGAATGCAACCCGTTGGGGAATCTACGGCACAGCAGACGGTAATACCGTAAAGCAGTTCTATCTTAATGATGTAAATACAAAACTTCTGGATTTTATCAGGCAGAGAAAAGTTTTTCTTAATGATGGTTTTAGTGATACTTCGGTCAGAATCTTTTTTGATGCCAATGGCGGTAAGGGTAATATGTTCAATGAATCTGCAACGCAGGTAGGAGATGTGTTTGCGTTGCCGAACTGTACCTTCACAAATCCCGGCTATGTTTTTGACAGCTGGAATACACTGCCCAACGGAAACGGAATTAAGTATAATTCTGAAGATATAATTATACTTGAAGATACAAAGCTGATCCTTTATGCAATGTGGAAAGAGACTCCGCCACCTGCGCCCGATACACCTGACGAGCCTGCTGATGAACCGACAGATGAAAATTGCGGACATATCTGCCACAAGTCAGGTTTTATGGGATTCCTTTGGAAGATTGTTCGGTTCTTCTCAAAACTCTTTAAAATCAATCCCGTATGTGAATGTGGAGTTGCTCATTATTAATGAAACTGAATTAATAACTTGCCGCCGGGGAGAAATCCTCGGCGGTTGCTGTCAGATAAGCGTGGTTCAAAAATGAGTTGTAAACACAAAAAAGAAAAGTCGCACGATAGTGTGGCTTTTCTTTTTTATTATTCATTATTCAATATTCATTTTTCATTATTCATTGGTGTTATGCGACTTTTCCTAATGAATAATGAAGTCGCTTCGCTGATGAATAATTAATAATGAATAATGGATGGCGGGACACCCGCACCCGATTGTAATTTCAGATTATGTGTGATATAATTATCTCGATAAATAAGAATTTATCAAATAATCTAATAGACACATATTGTCTACTTATACCACGGCATTTCTCGCTTTGTGTCGTGGTATTTTTATAGATATTCCGATATAATTACCGATGAAAGGAGGTATACACAAATGAACCAAAGGAAAATTGGAGAATTTCTAAAACAACTACGAAAAGAAAAAGGGTTAACCCAAGAACAATTGGCAGAGCATTTCTATGTTTCATCTCGATCTGTATCTCGATGGGAAACAGGCAGCAATATGCCTGATGTAGATATGCTCATCGAACTTGCGGATTTCTATAATGTGGATATTCGTGAAATTATTGATGGAGAAAGGAAAAGCGAGAGTATGGATAACGAAACCAAGGATACATTGAAAAAAGTAGCAGAATATGCTACCGAAGAAAGCAACAAAAGAAAAGAAAGATTACGCACTATGTTGGCAGGATCTACTTGTCTAATGTTAATTAGTTATTTGCTTTTTGGAAGCGAACACAAAGGACGACTCAACGGCATTATTCCAGAAGCAATTTGTGGTGATATTATGTCTTTTATTTGTGGTCTTGCCGTTGCTTCATTGGTATTGTATGCCTTGCATTGCTTGGGTGCTTTTGATAAAATCGGTCAGTGGAAAAAGAATCGCAAGAGTAGAAAACATTAATCATTTTGCAATCAAATTCCAATTTGTTGAGCCGTTTAAATTTTTGACAAAAATAAGCTGTAATCACATGATGAATTAACCCTCCGATCTGAACCCGCGGGAGTTCGACAGGAGGGATTCTTTTTTGTGAGCCGGTGTTCAAGAAGCCTTAAGAACCGTTTTTTGAGGATATTTGGTTCCTTGAAATACGGTTTTTCGTTATAAAGCTAATTGATAAGGGCATAAGCGATTTGTCTGTGACATAACTATAAGCAATAAAGAAATTCTATAAAAACTATTAAAAAATATTGACATTCAGACATCTCCGTGTTAATATAACAACGAAAACAAACCACGTTTCGTTTTGGAATGTGAACTGAGAACGGAGTTGATGATTTGGCGAACATAAGAAGTGAAGAAGCAACTGCTGAGTTGCACAGAAAAATCCTTACCGCTTCAACGGCACTGTTTATGCAGAAGGGCTTTGAGCGTACCACCTTTGCCGATATAGCGAAGCTTTCCGGTGTCCTCAAAAGTAAAATACTTTATGAGTTCAGCAGTAAAGAAGAAATTTTAGGTTTGCTCGTGACAAAATTTCTTGACGGAGTTACGTCGGCATCGGATGCCGTTTCAAAAAAGCTCACCGACGACCAAGCGCTTATCTTCATAGCAAATGAGGTGTTACAGCTTTATATGGCTGAAATGAATGAGGATATGCGTAACCTTTACCTTTCAGGTTATTCAATGCCTAAGACAAGTGAAGCAGTTCTTAAAAGAAGAACAAATATTATGTATGAAGCCTTCAGTGAAACATTCCCGACTTTTGAAATTAAGGACTTCTACGAAACTGAAATAGCTTCTATGGGCATTATGAGAGCATATATGACTATTCCCTGCGACATGTATTTTACTATTGAGGGAAAAGCAAAAAGGCTCGTAACAATGCTTCTGCGTATTTATAAGGCAGATGATGAAAAAGTCAATGAGGCAATTGAGTTTATTCAAAAAATCGACTTTGAAGCTGTGGCTAAAAAAGCAGTTGAAAGTGTATTCAACGAGCTTGAAATAAAGACTGATAAATGATTATTTAAAAGGAGATGGAATTAATGAAGAAAACCTTGAAGAAAACCTTATCCTTACTGTTGGTTACGGTAATAATGCTGACAATGACATTATCTGCATCAGCTATGCAGATTTTTGTAAGAACCATCGATGGCTTAACTATAACTCTTGAAGTGGAGCCCAATGACTCAATTGATGCCATTAAGGCGAAAATTCAGGAGAAAGAGGGAATTCCTCCCGATCAGCAGAGATTGATTTTTGCCGGAAAGCAGCTTGAGAAAGGTAAAACCCTTTCCGATTATAACATTCAGAAAGAATCAACTCTTCATCTTGTTTTACGTATTCGCGGTGAAGAAGAAACACCGACACCGGACGAAATCTGCAAAGACTGCGGCAGAGCCGCTCACGGAGACAGCTTCGCAGAAAATATTGTCTGCCTGCTGATGATGTTCCTTAATCTTATTAAAACAATGCTTTGATGAATAAAACAAAACACTAAAGGAGATGAAATTAATGAACAAAACCTTAAAGAAAGCCATATCAATCATCCTCACAATCTTAATGGTTGTGACGGGTGTGCCTTTTGCTTTTGCGGTGGATACACCCGTAGCGAAAATCGGTGATGTTGAGTACACAGATTTTGACGAAGCACTTTCAAATTGGGTTGATAACACAACGCTGACACTGCTGGCTGATGTGACGGACTTGACGGAAACCATCACAACTACCGCCAAGGGCTTGACTCTTGACTTGAACGGACATACTCTCGCTTCTGCTGACACTTGGACACTTAGAGTTTGGGGTGCTTCCGAATTGACGATTCGGGATAGCAAGGGCAACGGCAATATCAATGGTTCTGTGATTGTTGGTTGGACTAATGATGGTGGTCCCGGCACACTGCTTTTGGAAAGCGGCACACTGGAAGAGGTGGGAGTTTCCGGTATCTTTACTATGACCGGAGGCACCATCAAAAATGAGAGTAGCGCTGCGCTCGATGTTAACAACGATACCGATACGGTACTGATCACCGGTGGAGAAATCTACGGAAGCACTTACGGTATTTGGATTACATCCGGCAACGTTACCATCAGCGGCGATACGAAAATCACCGGTGCCGGTCAATATGCAATACAGACTTTTGATTGCTCCGTAGTGGTTTCCGGAACACCGACCATAAGCGGCGGAGCCGGCGAATTTAACTTGGGCAGTAAGATCACATTGAACACTCAGCCTGCCAACGGTGAAGTATGGCGAGTGAAAATTGACACGGAAGAAATTACAGACGGCATATTCGCAGTCCCCGGCGAAGGTATAACCCTTGATATAGGCAAATTCGCTTCTGCTATGGATGGCTATGAAGTAAAGCAGAACGCAAAGGGTGAATTGCTCCTGTGCAACCATACCGAGCAGACGGCTGCATCCAACGGAGACGGCACACACAATACCACCTGTAACTGTGGTGAAGCAACCTTTGACACGAATGTGGCTTGTTCGGGCGGTGTGGCAACCGATACGCATCAGGCTTATTGCGAGTATTGTAACGCTCCTTACGGTGAAGTGAATCCCGACGTGCATTATGATATTTTTGCTGTCAATATGACAGCAGAGCAACTGCAATCTGATTTGTTAGAATTGCTTAATGCAGGTAACACAGATATTTCTATCGTTCTTGCAGCAAAGGCAGACGAAGAAATGTTCACCGCCATCAATACGGCTTTTTGCAGCTCCACTGCCGCTGCAGGCAGTGTCAACCTCACCATTGCCGGGGCGCAGACTGTTTCGAATATTACGGTCTTAACTCCGGATGGACCGAAAATCCCATTGGCATTGAAAACCCTCACACTCCCCGGTGCAACAGCGTTGGATATGGAGGCTATCATGTATGTTTCGAATTTGGAGGCGATATATCTTCCCAACGTGACCAGCATCAGTGCTTGGGGCTTTGATGAACTGAATGCTTTAAACACGCTTGTGCTTTCCGCAGAAGGAGCCATCACATTCAGAGATTTTAATACGATAGGTCTTCCTTTCGCTAACATTGACTTGACGTTGCACTGCAACAAGAAAAATGATGTTACGGATGGTACCATATGGCAGGGCAAAACTTGGAAGTCTATCTCCTTTGCCCACAGCTGGACTGACGGCACCTGTGCCGACTGCGGCGAGGTATGTCCCCATGAAAGCTACACTGACGGTGTATGTGATGTGTGCGGTTTTGAATGTCATCACGAAAATCAGAAAGGTGCTGTTTGCGAAGTCTGCGGTAAAATACTCCACGTCGATGAAGACGGCAATGAATTCTGTGACGACTGTGGCACGCTTATCGGCGCTAAGGTCCTCACATCAGATGGCGGATACCTTTACATCGACGGTGTTAAGGCTGAAACAACCGGTTCAAGGCAGCTTTTACCCACAGGTAACTATATTCCGGCAGGTAACATTACAACTTCTTACAATATATATGTAGAGAATGGCGAAAGTGTTACTCTCGATCTTAACGGTTACACATGGTATTCGAATATACTTTCGGTATACGGCGCATTTTCACTTTATGATACATCAGAGAACGAAACAGGTAAAATAACATCCAATGACGAAGCTTACACCATTAGTGTGACGGATTACGGCCAGTTCAGTCTTTACAGCGGTGCTGTCGAAAACATAAATGCAGGATCTGATGCCTGTGCAGTGGATGCACGCGCCAACGCTTCCATTAACCTTTACGGCGGAAAACTCAAAAGCAAAGTTCATGCGGTATACTATTCGCTATATTCAGATGTTACGATAAATCTCGACGGTACTGTTTTAGAGTGCGGAGATAGCCATCCGCAATTTGTGGCAGATGGTTACATAGATGCCCCGGCGACGTCTGTTATCGATGTTACAGATTATAAAGGCGGAAAATTAGCCGTTGAAATTGATAATTCGAGCACCACAGATAAAATAACGGTCTTTACAGGTATCAGCAGTGCTCAGGAAGCTGAAAACTATACAGTACAGGATGCCTTCAAAGACGATTGTATGAATATTTCCATAGAAAAAACAGAGTATGACGAAGCGACAGGTGAGCTGTCTGTTTATTTAGGTGAAAGCACCTTCACACAGCAACCTACATCTGAAAATAATTATACGGTTGATTTCAACACCCTTGATGCTTCTTTCCTGTGGCATGAGATTGAAACCCCCATTCTCACTTCCGATAATGTAACAGCTTCTGCGGTATTTGAAAACGGAAAATGGCTGTGTGGTGCCGGTAAGTATATAAAACTGTTTACTTTTGATGCAAAAGCCGGCGATATTTTAGAAATATCTTCAAATTCTTCTGAGGAGTTTTCTCTCGATATCAACAATGAAGATTGGACACTGGAAGAAAATATCGATATTACAGAAAGCGGAAGCTTTACCGTAAGTGAAGATGCAAAATTAACTGTATGGGTTAACGCATATAACGTATCAGAAGACTTAGAAATAGAATTCTCAATTCTCAGAATTATTGAAGAGCTCGACAGTGAAACAGGAAAAACCTTGCAGAATCCTGAATGCTTAAAGACATACTCTTGTCAGGCAACAACAAAAAAAGGTTATGTTTGTTCTTCTGATGCAGTAACCGTTGCACATAACTGGGCAAACCTTGACGGCATCTGTGTAAATGGCTGCGGAACAGAATGTGCTCACCAAAACGAAACAGGCGCTATCTGTTCAGTCTGCGGTGCCGCACTTCACACCTGCGACTTCAGCGGTGAATGGAAATATGATGCAGATAAGCATTGGAAGGAATGTACTGTAGACGGCTGCAGCAAGATAAGCGAAGATGCAGACCACAGCTTCGCCGACGGTAAGTGCGCTTGCGGTTATACTTGTCCTCACGGCAGCTACACCAACGGTATTTGTGACAAGTGCGATTACGAATGTCCACACGAGTGGGGCGAAGGCGTACTCACAAGACCTCATTTTAATGCAGATTTAGGTTTCTTTGAAGATGGTTATTACACCTACACCTGTACTCTTTGCGGTCACTCATACACAGAACCCACTAAGAAAGCAGATACTACAGCCTTAAATGATACTTATATGAAGGTTATTGAATATTGCAGAAATGATACTCTTACACAGGAAGCAATAGACAAAATCGATAAGAGCTACAGAGACATTGTCAGGGATAACGGTAACATTTTCGACGAGCTTGGCTTTGTCCGTTATGAGCTTATTGAAGAGGATCAGCCCATAATTGATGAGATAACTGAAGAACTTCAGAAGATTATTGATGAAGCTGACGAAAAAATCGCAAGCGGCGAATATGTCAAGGCTGACTATACAGCAATTGACGAAGCAATTGATGATATCGAAGAAAAGCTTGCTTCAGAAAACGTAACCGACGAAGGCAAGGCAGAGCTTGAAGAAATCAAGACTCAGCTCGAAGAAATGAAGGCTGACGAAAATACAAGCGCAGCAGATGTTGCAGAGCTTGAAAAGGCTCTTGAGGATTACGAAGAAGAGCTTGACAAGGGAATCGAAGACGGTACACTTGTTGAGGTTGACGGTGATAAACTTGCTGCCGAATCTAATAAGAAGTTTGCAGAAAAGCTTGAAGCAGAAGGATTGCTTGATGAGTATAAGGATTTTATAGATAACCAAAAAGCAACCGATGAAGCATTAGCAGCAATAAGGGAAGTAAATGATCTTCTATATTCTCTTGAAGGCACAGTAGCTGAAAATGCTGAAAATATTGCAAAGATCAACGAAATGATGGATTATATACTTACATCATGGGAAAACTGCCTCAGAGGTACTCATAATTTCAATGATTATGAAATAACCTCACCTGCAAAATGTGAAGTTAATGCTATTGAAACAGGCACCTGCTGGTTCTGTGGTGAAACTGACGAAAGAGAAGTCGAAGGCACAGCTCTCAGTCACTCCTTCACAAAGTATGAAGAGTTTGAAGCACCCAAGTGCGGTGTTGCAGGTAAGGAAATTTCTTACTGCGACAACGGTTGTCAGACAACTGATGAAAGAGAAATCCCTGCTCTTGAGCACATCTTCCTCGATTACGTTTCAAACGGCGATGCAACCTGCACTGCTGACGGCACAAAGACAGCAGAATGCGAAAGAGGCTGCGGTGCAACAGATACTGTAGCAGACGAAAACTCAAAGCTTGACCACACTGACGAAGACGGCGACAAGGTTTGTGACGACTGTGAAGCTGAAATCATTGATGTATGCCCCGATTGCGGCAGACCTGTTCACGATGATAAGGGTATTCCTCAGTACATCTGTCTTATTATTGCAATCTTTAACATCATTGTTTCACTCATCGAAGCAATAAGCTGAATAAAATAATATTTACCGCCGGGGATTTTCCTCGGCGGTTTATTTTATAGAAAAACTCTTACAGCAGAAAACTATCGTAAGAGTTTTTCTGTGTCTGTACTGATTGTATTTTAAGAAAATGTGTGATATAATCTCCGTTATAAAATGTTTGTAGAAAAGAAAGGTTGATAAAAATGTCTACAGCTTTACCTAAAAGAAAAATGTACCGCTACTGCCTTGCAGATATTGCAAAGGGTCTGTTTACAGGTATGATAAGCAATTATCTGCTTTACTTCTTTCAGCCGACGGCAAAAAGCGGTCTGCCCATTCTTCTTCCCGAAAATAAGTTTCTGGGCTTTATTACAATAATGGCGCTCATTACTGCTCTTGGCAAGATTGTCGATGCCGTAACTGACCCTATTGTAGCTTCACTTTCCGATAAGTGTACACACAAGGCAGGCAGAAGAATGCCCTTCCTTCGTTATGCGGCAATACCTTATGCACTTTCCGTTCTGCTTATTTTCTATGCTCCCTTTAAGGCGGGCTCTGTAGCTAATGCAGTCTGGGTCGGCTTCTTCCTTCTCGCATATTATACATCATATACCTTCTTCTTTATTCCGAGAAATGCTCTTGTACCCGAAATCATTCCCGATGCAAAGGTGAGAGTAGGCTACTACGGTATAAGCACCGTTTTCTTTATGGGCTCAAGCTCCTTTATGTATGCGGCTACTCTTTTTGTAAATATGCTCAAGAATGCAGGACTTTCTCCTCTCTGGGCATGGCGTACCGTGTTCACCTTCTTTGCGGCAATCGGTCTTGTCTGTGTTCTTCTCAGTGCTTACGCCTTTGAAGAAAAGGATTATGTGCAGAAAAACAATAAGCCCACAGAGTCAATGCTTAAGTCTTTTTCTCTTGTTTTCAGAAACAAAAACTTTGTTATTTTCAGCCTCGGAGACTTGTTCAGCGGCGTATCAATGGCATTCTTCCAGACAGCTATGCTCTATTACATAACAATGCTTCTCAATGTTCCCGAATCTCAGTCATTCCTTGTTATGCTTGTGGCAATCGCAGTTGCAATCTGTCTCTTCCCGCTTATTATAAAGCTCAGCCGTAAGTATAATAAAAAGATGCCTCTGATAATTGCAAGTGTTGTTTTCACCGTTGTTTTCGGTCTTATCTATTTCGGCGATAAAATTGCTGCTCTTGCACCGGGCAACGAGCTTTTCGTAGGTCTCGGAATGGGTGTTATCGTTTCCTTCCCCTTTGCCGCAATCAATATTCTTCCTCAGTCTGTCATCTCCGATATTATTCAGTGTGACAGCCTTGTAAGCGGTGTTAACCGTGAGGGTATTTTCTCTGCCGTGAAGACATTTATTGAAAAAATCGCATCTGCAATCGCAATGATGGGCGTTTCAAGTATCCTTGCCGTAGGTGCAGCCTCAGGTGAATCTGTAGGCCTTCAGGGCGTAAAGCTCACAGGCGTCTTTGCAGGTATATTCAGTCTTCTTTCACTGATTGTATTCATTTTCTATAACGATAAGAAGGTTACCGAAACTATAGAAAAATACAGAAAAGAGAACGGCAATGACAACTAAATTATTCGTTCAGGCTATAATTAAATTTTCTCTTGGCTTAGTCCTTGTGGGCTTACTTGTATTCTTGCCTGCAGGTACCTTGTCATTTTTTAACGGGTGGCTGTTTATGGGAATACTCTTTGTCCCGATGTTTATTGCGGGTATTGTGATGATGGTAAAAAATCCCTCTCTTCTTGAAAGGAGACTTGATGCAAAGGAAAAGCAGAAGGAGCAGAGTATTGTTGTAAAGCTCAGCGGACTTATGTTCCTTGCAGGGTTTATTGTGGCAGGTCTCGGCTGCCGTTTCGGCTGGTATACATTACCGAAGGGTGTCACAATCGCCGCAACCGTCCTTTTTCTTATTGCATATATTCTTTACGCTGAGGTATTAAGAGAAAACACCTACCTCAGCCGTACCGTAGAGGTGCAGGAAAACCAGAAGGTTATTGATACGGGACTTTACGGTGTTGTAAGGCATCCGATGTACAGTGCCACACTGCTTCTGTTTTTATCTATGCCCCTTGTTCTCGGCTCGGTGTATTCATTCATTATTTTCCTCATATATCCCTTTATTATTGCAGGGCGTATAAAGTACGAGGAGGAATTTCTCGAAAAAGAGCTTGAAGGCTACAGTGAATATAAAAGCAGGGTAAAATACCGTCTGATACCGTTTATATGGTAAGACGGACCTTCTGCTATTCTTAAAAATTTTTACAACAGTTGACAAACTTTTGTTGCAGTGGTAAAATCTTTTAGGATAAATATCAATACGGAGGTATATCAATTATGGTAATGAGAACAGCATTTCAGAAATTCTTTTATGCACTTTTCGGCTTTATTATTTCCCTTACCTTCCTTTTCGGTAACGGATACGAAGGCCCTTCAACAGAGACACCTATCACAGTAAGCAATCCCGACGAAGCAAAGGCAGTTTTTGCCCTTGTTGCTGACCCTCAGGTTTCTAACTATCTTGTAAAAAGATACCCTGTTTTCAAGGCAGCAGCCGAGGATTTACATAATGCACAGTGCAAGTTTGATGCAGTTATCGGCGTAGGCGATATTGCCGAAAACGGACTTTCCGTTGAATATCAGCTTGTTTATGACGGCATCGGCGGTCTTGATACAAGATACATTATGGCTACAGGTAACCACGATATCAGACTCCGCCTTTATGAGCAGAGTATGAATACCTTCTGCCATTTCGCCAACACTCTCAACGGTGACGAGGCAATGCAGTCCTTCCATTTCTCTGAGAGAATCAACGGCTATAAGGTTATCGTAATGGGCTCAGACAAAACTGAATTTGAAGAGGCATACATAAGCCCCGAGCAGCTTTCATGGCTTGACAGTGAGGTTGCAGGTGAGAACGGCGAGCCTGTATTCGTAATTCTCCATCAGCCCCTTAAGGCTACTCATAATGTAGAGGTTGCCTGGAACAGCTCCGATGATACTGCAGGTACGGTAGGCGCACAGAGTGACGATATCAAGGCTATTCTTTCAAAATATGAAAACGTGTTCCTTATTTCAGGTCACCTTCATTCAGGCTTCGGCCCCAACAGCTACAACAATGTTGACGGTATCCACAGCATAAATCTTCCTTCAATGTCAATTGAGAATATGGACGGCACCTACAATAACGGCGGCACAGGCTACATTCTTGAGGTTTACGAGGATGAGGTTATCTTCAGAGCAAGAGATATGGCTAAGGGCACATGGGTAGCAGAGACAACGGGAGACACAAGCTATGACCTTGTAATTCCCCTTAAATAAGAAAATTGCATCTTAACGGCACTTTCGGGTGCCGTTTCTTTTTTGCGGAAAGAGAGAAAAAATCAATTTTCTTTTCGTATTTTATTGCATAGATAAAAAAGAGATGTTATAATAATCCATTATATATTAAATTCAAACCCACAGGAGATGGTAACTATGAAAATAGGCATTTACGGCTATGGTAACTTAGGCAGAGGTGTTGAGGATTCTCTAAAAAGAAACAAGGATATGGAGCTTGTTGCTGTTTTTACAAGAAGAGAGCCTTCCACACTTAAAATAGCTACGGAGAATGTTCCCGTAATTTCTGCAAATGATATATTAAACTGGAAGGATAAGCTTGACGTTCTTATTATCTGCGGCGGCAGTGCTACGGATTTACCCGAAATGACACCTGAGCTTGCAAAGAATTTCAATGTTGTTGACTCCTATGACAATCATTCTTCAATCTCTGTTCATTTTGAAAATGTAGATAAATCGGCCACTGAGGGCAAGACAACTGCACTTATTTCCTGCGGCTGGGACCCCGGTATGTTCTCACTTAACCGTCTTTATGCTTCCTGCATTCTTCCCGACGGAAGCGATTACACCTTCTGGGGCAAGGGTGTTTCTCAGGGACATTCCGATGCCGTAAGAAGAATTGAGGGCGTAGTCGATGCCCGTCAGTACACAGTTCCCGTAAAGGAAGCTGTTGACAGAGTAAGAAAGGGCGAGGCACCGGAATTCACTGCAAGAGACAAGCACGAAAGAGTCTGCTATGTTGTAGCCGAGGAGGGCGCAGACAAAGAGAGAATCCGTAATGAAATTGTCACAATGCCCGCTTACTTTGAGCCCTATAACACCACCGTTCATTTTATTTCTATGGAAGAAATGAAGAGGGACCACGCTGAGCTTCCTCACGGCGGAAGTGTTATCCGTACAGGTGTTACAGGCAAGGATAACTGTCACACTCAGGTTATTGAATATCAGCTTACACTTGATTCAAACCCCGAATTTACGGGCAGTGTGCTTGTATGCTTTGCAAGAGCTGTTGCAAGAATGGCTGCGAGGGGAGACTACGGCTGTAAAACCGTCTTTGATATTGCTCCCGTGGACCTTTCCGCTACTGACAGACAGGAGCTTATTGCACATCTTTTATAATAAGGTAACGGATGCAATCCTCCTTAAAAACTGTTTCGGATTGTATCTTAAGATAGGATGGATAAAACTATGTTATGTGAAAATATCGGCATAAATTCAAAGGGACATCTTACCTTTGCAGGTATGGATACGGTAGACCTTGCAGAAAAGCACGGCACCCCCTTATACTTAAGCGACGAAAACCGAATCCGTCATAATTGCCGTACCTATATAAAGGCTATGAAGGATTGCTTCGGCGAGGGCAGCTATCCCGTATATGCAGGTAAGGCCGCCTGCTTTAAGTATATGTATAAGATTATGAGAGAAGAGGGAATGGGCATTGACCTTGTGTCTCCCGGTGAGATTTATACTGCCTTCAGTGCAGGCTTCCCTATGGAAAATTCCTTCTTCCACGGTAACAATAAAACCGACTGGGATATTTCTTATGCTATGGAGTGCGGTGTTGGCTACTTTATGGTTGACAATATGTACGAGCTTAAGGCAATTGACACCCTTGCAGGCGAAAGAAAAATTACACAGAAGGTAATTCTCCGTCTTACACCGGGTATTGACCCTCACACCTATTCTGCCGTTGCTACGGGCAAGGTTGACTCCAAGTTCGGTATCGCTATTGAAACGGGTCAGGCTGAGGAGTTCGTAAAAGAGGCTGTTAATTTTAAGAATATTGAGATTATGGGCTATCACTGCCATGTAGGCTCTCAGGTCTTTGACGAAGAGGGCAGTGTATATCTTGATGCGGCTACGATTATGCTCGAATTTGCCGCAGATATGGCGAAAAAGTATTCTCTGCCCCTGAAGATACTCAATATGGGCGGAGGCTATGGCGTACGTTATACCGAAACGGATGCAACTATGGATATTCCCGAAAATATCCGCTCTCTTTCCGAGCATATTAAAAAGACCTGTGAAAGACTCGGTATTTCTGTGCCAAAGGTCCTTATGGAGCCGGGCAGAAGCATTGTTGCCGACGCAGGTATGACTCTTTATTCCGTAGGTACACTTAAGGAAATCACGGGCTATAAGAATTACGTTTCAATTGACGGCGGTATGCCCGATAACCCTCGCTTTGCCCTTTACGGCTCAAAGTATACGGTATGTCTTGCAAGCCGTATGAACGATAAGGCTGATTTTCGCTGTGATGTTGTAGGCCGATGCTGCGAAAGCGGAGATATTATTCAGCCTGACGTACTTCTGCCAAGACCTCAAAGAGACGAAATTCTCGCCGTACTCACTACAGGTGCATATAACTACTCTATGGCTTCCAACTATAACAGAATTCCCCGTCCTCCCGTTGTAATGCTTAAGGACGGAACGGATTTTGTTGCCGTCAGAAGAGAAAGCTTTGAGGATTTGGTGAAGAATGACCTTTAATTGATAAAGTTGGTATTCTAAAGAAATTATGACAAAAGTCTTAAAGCTATTGTGCTTTCCTTTCTTTTGAGGTAAAATGAAACCGAAACAGAAAATTAAAGGAGGAAGAAATGGACGATATATATTTTTCTGACAAAAAGAAAAAGTTCGACAGAGAATCTCCCGTTAATTCACGCCGTATAAGCTCTGACGATTTTATAGATACAGATTATTTTGACGAAAGCTTCAGTCTTGATTTCAAAAAAAGCGGTTCTTCACAGGCTTTTTCACAAAGGGAAAGATTTACGGTGAATCTCCCCGATGATGACAGCATCAGCAGTGCTCCTGCTGACAGAACGCCTAAAGGTAAGCCTCTTTCTCAGATTGGTGAATCCTTTGAGGCGCCCGTTTACAAAAGGGAAAATGTGTCCTTTGAAAGCGACAGAAGAGATCTCTTTTCGGATTTTGAGGATGAAAACTCCTTCATAAGTGAGGATAAAGAGGAAAGAAGTGTAAATATGCCGTCACATAATAACAGAAACGTGCAGTCACGCACTCCCTCGGCAAGACCTGAACGGGGCTCTGCTTCTCATTCGGGAACGGCTCATAAGCCTGCCCCTCAGCACAGAACACCTCAGGGTCAGAGAGTTAATACTCCTGCTCATCAGAAGCCTGTACGAATGTCAAGGGAAGGCTCTCACAGACCTCCTCCAAAGCCGCCCGTATCAAAGAAAAAGGTAATTGCACTGTCCGTTCTCGGTATATTTGTCCTGTTCTTTGTAGCTCTTGCGGGCTTCGGACTGTCGGCACTGAGCGGTCTTGACTATGACGACAGCATAAAAGAAAATGCTTATGTTGATGAAAGCACTCTTCACACAAGTGACGATGTTATCAATATCCTTTTCATAGGCACCGACGGAAGAAGTGATGTTGAAGGTAACCGATCGGACACAATGATGCTTTTCTCCATTGATAAGCAGAATAAAAAACTAAAGCTTACCTCTTTCCTTCGTGACAGCTATGTATATATTCCCTCAAAGGGCTATCACACAAAGCTCAATGCCGCATTCACCTACGGCGGAGTACAGCTTGTAATGGATACCATTGAGTATAACTTCGGCATAAAAATTGATAACTATGTTATGGTGAATTTCAAGATTTTCCGAAAGTTTGTAAATCTTCTCGGAGGTGTCACCATTGACGGTGTTACGGAAGCTGAAGCCAAGTATATGCGTGAAGAGGTTAAAATCCCGTCCATAGTTGAAGGCACTAACCATATGACAGGCCATCAGGCTCTTTGGTATTGCCGTATAAGATATGTGGATAACGATTTCAGAAGAACCGAAAGACAGAGAAAGGTCATTACGGCTATTGTCGGTAAGGCACTCAGAACCAATCCCTTCAAGCTTATAAGCATTGTAAAAGAGGTTCTTCCCAATATTTCAACTGATATCAATCAGAGTGAGCTTATCAGTCTTGCAGTAGGTGCGGCACTCAGATATATTCATTTTGATATTGAGCAGCAGCAGATTCCCGCTGAGGGCACCTGGTCCGATGCAAGAATAAACGGTCAGGCAGTTCTTAAAATGAATTTTGATGAGAACAGAGAAATTCTCAGGTCCTATCTTTACGATAAGGAAACGAAAAAGGACGAGTAAAGAGGGCCAAGGACACTTTTTCAGGGCCAAGGGCCAAGGGCCGAGGGCCGAGGCCGCCCGACAGACCTGTAAAAATAAAGTTCTATCCGCACCGATAAGTTTTTTTGAACACTTAAATAAAACAATAAAGGCACCCCAATGGGTGCCTTTAATATTTCTGCTTTATTTTGCGGGCTGTATTTACACTTTTACAACCACTTTAAAACGGCCTTGGCCCTCGGCCCTTGGCTCTTGGCCCTGAAAAACGGCTTTTTGCCGTTTTTTAACAGTATAAATATTTCATAACGATAAAAAATATAATATATGAAATAATATGAAAGCGGTGTGTAAAATGAAAAATCCCGAAAATCTCCGTGAGCTTTTGTTATACAGTGAAGAAAAATACAGAGACAGACCTGCCTTTCTTCTAAAGGACGAAGAGGGGAGTCTGAAAACCGTCACCTACGAAGAATTCCGCACTGATACTGACAGACTTTCTGCGGCACTTTGTGATATGGGGCTTAAGGGTAAAAAAATTGCACTTATGGGTGAAAACAGCTATGAGTGGTGTCTCGGCTATATGAGCGCAGCAGGTACCGTCGGTGTTGTTGTGCCTCTTGATAAAGAAATGCCTAAGGAGGAGCTTGAAAACATTATCTCCTTTGCACAGCTTGAGGGGATAATCTGCGACAAAAAGACGAGCACAAAGGTTATTTCCGCCTGCCACTTTTCTAAAAGAGATATTAAGGTTATCTGCACGGACAATGTAAATAATACGGTTTTCTTCGGTGACCTTTTAAGAAAGGGCGAGGAGCTTCTGAAGGGCGAGGGTGACTATTTTTACGAAAATCCCGACAAGGATAAAATGGCAGTTCTTCTTTTTACGTCGGGCACTACGGGAATGGCCAAGGGTGTAATGCTCTCTCATTATAATCTCTGCTCGGATTTAATCTGCGTTTCAAAGAGCGTTAATGTTGAAAAGGATGATGTGAGCCTTTCGGTGCTGCCCCTTCACCACACCTATGAAGCAATCGCCTTTCTTATGATAATTTATTCGGGCGGGTCAATCAGCTTCTGTAAGTCTATACGTACTCTCAGAGATGACTTTTCTTTTTATCGGCCTACGGTTTTTGTGACAGTGCCTCTTATGCTCGAAAAGCTTCACAGGCGCATAATGGGAGAAATTGACAGCAGGGGTAAAAGGAAGAAGCTGCAGATAGTATCCGTCGTTTCGGCTGCTTTGAGCGAAGAAAAGAAAAAGAAGCTTTTTTCTGATATTCACAGCTTTTTCGGCGGCAGACTCAAAAAAATAGTTGTAGGTGCGGCGGCGCTTCAGCAAAGTGTTGCGGAGGATTTTTTCCTTTTCGGTATTCCCGTTATTATCGGCTACGGACTTACGGAGTGTTCACCTATTGTTATCTGCAATACTCTTGAAAATATAACCTTCGACTCAATCGGCAGACCTCTTGAAAATGTTGAGGTAAAAATAGTTGACAGAGATAATAAGGATATAGGTGAAATCTGCGTTAGAGGGCCTATGGTGATGCTTGGCTACTATAAAAACAAAAGAGCTACCGACGAGGTGCTTATTGACGGCTTTCTTCATACAGGTGACCTTGGCTACAAGGATAAAAACGGCAATTATCATATTACGGGCAGAAAAAAGAATGTCATTGTCACAAGAAACGGCAAGAATGTCTATCCCGAAGAGGTTGAATATTATCTTCTTAAAAACTCCGTTATATCTGACTGTATGGTCTACGCCGAGGACGACCTTATTGTCAGTGCGCAGATAATTCCCGACGAAGAGGAGATAAGAAAGAAGCTCAAAAAGAACGAACTTACAAAGACGGATATTGATAAAGCCGTAACGGAGGCTGTACGTTCAACTAACCGAAAGCTTCCGTCCTACAAGAATATCAAAAAGGTCACTGTAAGAAATAAGGACTTTGTAAGAACAACTACCCACAAAATAAAAAGGGGAGAAGAGGAGAACAGAGGATAATATATTTGTTATTTATGTAAACAAAAATTTATTTTTCAAACTTTTTCATATATAATATTGCAATTATTTCAATTTTGGTATATCATTTCTTTGTATGTTTTTTT
>JAZPYL010000021.1:0-9913 GCA_045544175.1 Acutalibacteraceae bacterium
TGCCTGCGAAGCAGTGCACAGGTCAAATGTGTGGCTGTGCCACACATTTGGAAAATGCTCCGACTGCGTCGGGCATTTTCGCGGCTCGCCGCCGCCCCCACCGCCAACCTTACGGAAAAGTACTCACATTCCTCTCACTGCTTTCTGCACTCTCTTACGGCTTTTCTCTGCCTTTACGATACTGTTTCGGAGTATATAATATGGTGATTTACTAAGAAATACTTTTATACCATACACCATAATACAGTATCTTTATATGCAAACAGAAAATTATTATATAAATTTCAGAAAACCCCTTGTATTTATCTCTTTATAAGGGTAAAATAGACGGGTAAATTTCTTGGAAAGAGGTTGAAAGTATGGACTTTATAATGAAATCCGACAAATTGCAGAACGTGCATTCTGATATCCGCGGTCCCGTATTTATGGAAGCTAACCGTATGCGTGCTGAGGGTATTGATGTTCTTCGTCTAAATACAGGTAACCCTGCGACCTTCGGCTTCGGTATGCCTGACAGTCTTCGTGATGCGCTGCTCAATAATGCAGATAAGGCTGTAGCTTACTGTGACCTTAAGGGTATGCCCGATGCAAGAGAAGCAATCTGCGCTTATCATAAATCAAAGGGTATTGAGGGCATTACTCCCGATGATGTTTTCATCGGTAACGGTGTAAGTGAGCTTGTAACAATGGTGCTTACTGCTTTACTTAACTATAATGATGAAATTCTTATCCCTGCTCCCGACTATTCGCTGTGGACTAACTCCGTATACCTTGCAGGTGCAAAGCCTGTCCATTATATCTGTGACGAGCAGTCAGAGTGGTATCCCGACATTGAGGATATCAAGAAGAAGATTACACCCAAGACAAGAGCTATCGTGCTCATTAATCCAAACAATCCCACAGGTGCTCTCTATCCGAAGGAGCTTCTTGAAAAGATTGTTGCTGTTGCAAGAGAGCATAACCTTGTTATTTTCAGTGACGAGATTTATGACCGTCTTGTTATGGATGACCTTGAGCATATCTCAACTGCAACTCTTTGCCCCGACCTTCTCTGCATTACAATGAACGGCCTTTCAAAGTCACATATTGTCTGTGGCTTCCGTTGCGGCTGGATGGTAATTTCCGGTGCCAAGGATAAGGCTCAGGATTTCATTGCAGGTGTGAGAGGACTCTGTGCTATGCGTCTTTGTGCCAACGCTCTTATGCAGCTTGTTATCCCTGCTGCGCTCAATGACCCCGAAAGCACAAGAGCAATGATAACTCCGGGCGGCAGACTTTACGAGCAGAGAGAGGCTTGCTGCCGTGAGCTTGAAAAGATTCCCGGCGTAAGCTTTGTAAAGAATAAGGCTGCATTCTACATATTCCCCAAGCTTGACAGCCGCTTCAACATTACCGACGACCAGCAGTTTGCTATGGATTATCTCCATTCAAAGCACGTTATGATTATCCCCGGCAGAGGCTTTAACTGGCCCACACCCGATCATTTCAGAATTGTTATGCTTCCCGAGCCTGATCAGATGGCAAAGGCAATGCGTGATCTCGGTGATTTCCTTGCCGATTACAGACAGGGCTGATAAGAGCCAAGGACAGAGTCAGGGCCAAGAGCCAAGGGCATAGGTTCGAGGCCGCTTTTATGGTGAAGTAAAAGAAAAGATGTTCCCGCACCGTAAAGCAGAATAATAAAAAACAATTGGACTGTGCAATATAACACAGTCCAATTATTATTTTTCAAGTTATCTTAACCATCTGAAAATGTCGCCCTAAATATATAAGCATTATAAAGCTTATCGGTGCGGGCAGAGTTTTATTTCTACCAATCTATTTGGCGGCCTTGTCTCTTGCGGTTCCCAAAATTCATTACGGCTTGGAGCGCCTATGAATTTTGACCGCTGCACCATCCTCGCCTCGCTTCATCTTCCACCGGAAGCGCTTCGGCGACGATGTCCTTAGCCCTCGGCCCTCGGCCCTTGGCCCTTGGCCCTTATTCAGCTGTAATAATTTCTGAGCTTGTGAGCCTTTTCTTCGAGCTCATATTTTTCATCATAGAGAACCTGCAGAACCGTGTTCAGCCTTTTGATTTCTCTGAAATCTCCTGATTTTCGTGCATTCTGCAGTTTTTCACGTGCACTTTTTATAACGTTTTTCTGTACTTCAATTGACTTTTCATATTCATTTGCTAACTCCTGTAAGCTCAAATTCATTAATTTTTCCAACCTTTCTTAAATGCAGGGGAAAGGGTGCCGAAAATAATATAATCGGCTGAGGTTTTGTAAAAGATGGCGAGCTTCCGTGCTTCACCGACGGTCATTTCTCTGCCTGCATTCTCAATTTCTTTCAGTCTGCTTTCAGATATGCCCGTAAGGTCACTGACCTCCTTTTCTGTCAGAAATTGCTGCTGTCTGAGCATTCTGACTCTTTCAGAAATAATTTCGGGCTTCTGATAGCTGAACAGTGCATCCTTGTTTTTAATGATAAGTCTTGCTTTTTCCGAAAATCCCGTGCCGTAGCGGTATTCAAGTGCATACTTGAGCTTTTCATAGATAATCTCACTGATTTTATCAAGCCTGCGTGTTACTGTTGACGGCTCTATTGCAAGCCTTCTGGCGATTTCACTTTTGCTTAATTTCTGATTCCAGTGAAGCTCCAGAATAAGCTTTTCCGTGCTTGAAAGCTCATTTTTGATTACTTTGTTTACCAGCTCATTCAGTTCTGCCTTCCTTTGTCTTAAAATATAATCCTCAACATTTTCATAGGTTTTGGTCTGCCAGCTTGAGAAAGCCTCCTGCGCCAGCAGATATTCTTCATTTGAAAAACTGTTTAAATACATTTTTTGAAATTCCTCCTGTCTGTAATTTGATTCAGACATACCATTAAAATGTGAACATTTGTTCGATAATTAATATTTTAGAGACAAAAAAATCATCTGTCAAGAGAAAAGAACCCGAAATTCATACCCGGTACATATTTTTGGAGTATAGAAAAGATTAAGCTTTTTTTTAAGTTACAAATGTTAAATAGGTACATATATAATGTATATAAAAATGACTTGCTTTTTTTACTTAAATGGTATACAATAAAGAACAGTATACTTAAGGGCAGAGTCTGTCCCTGAAGTAGGTCAAAAAATAAATAAGTAAAGGATGAACCCCCAATGGCTAATCAGGAAAAATCAGCAGCTGAGCTTTACCGCGAAGAGCGTAAAGAGCGTCTTGCCAAGGCTGCTAAGAAAAATGCAAAGAAATCACACAACATTGTACTTACAAAGAAATCAAAGACTGCAATTGCAGTAGTTCTTGTAATTGCACTTATTGCAGGTATTGCCGGCTTCTCTGTCAGCAATTCAGGCGTACTTGAAAGAGGCAAGGTAGCCTTTACCGTTGGTGATACAGAGATTCCCATGGCTGAATACAGCTATTATTACAATTCCGCATTCTCAAACTATTTCAACTACTCTTATCAGTATGACTATTATTACGGTGAGGGTATGGGTGCTATGTACACAGGCTATGACTACAGTATTTCACCTGACCAGCAGAAATACGGCGGTGAAATCGAAGGTATAGAAGAGCCTATGTTCACTGACTTTTTCGATTACAGTGCAAAGGAAAGCATCAAGCTTGTAAAGGCATCTCTTGCTTACGCAGCAGAAAATGGCATCGAGCTTGATGAAAAGGATCTTGCCGATGTTGAAAAGACAATCGAGACAGTTGAAGAAAATGCAAAGAGCAGCAACTATTCTCTTCCCGCATATCTGCGTGCTTTTTACGGCAAGGCAATGACAAAGGCACTTCTCAGAAAGATCTGTGAGGAGCAGGCTGTTGTTACAAAGGTACAGAATGTATTACTCGAAGAATACGCTGACAGCTACAGCGAAAAGGAAATTGAAAAGAAATATGAGGATGAAATTCTTACCTACGGTGAGGTTTCTCTCAGAAACTATGTAATCAATGCCGAAAAGGTAACTGTTGAAGCTGAAAGTGAAGATGCAGAGGCAACAACAGAGGTTACAAAGGAAACTCTTGCTGACGCAAAGACAAAGGCAGAATCCTTTGTTGCAAAGCTTGAGGCAGGCGAGGATTTCAAAGCAGTTGCCGCTGAATTTGAAAAGCTTGCAGAGAACGAAGATTACAAGGAAATGAAGACCGACGATTCACTCACTCTTCTTGAGAATTTAACCTACGACGACCTTTCTTATGAAGCTGATGACGAAGATTTCCTTGATTGGGCTATGAGTGAAAAGACCGAAAAGGGTGAAACCTATATCGTTGAAGACGAAACAACAGGCTACACTGTATATATGATGGAAGCTCCCGTTCATAAGGCAGCAGATAAAATCACTTATGATGTAAGACACATTCTCCTTCAGTTCCCCGAAGAGGAAGAAACAGAAGAAGCTGAAGAGACAGAAGAAGCTGAGGAAACAGAAGAAAAAGAAGATACATCAGCTATTGATGTTGAGCTTCTTGATGCAAGTAAATATGATGTAACCGTTGATATCGACGTTGACATTGACAACACAAAGGATAAGGCTCTTTACAAGGAAGCACAGGATGTACTTGTAAAATGGCTTGAAGGCGACAAGACGGAAGAATACTTCGGTGAGCTTGCAGCTGAATATTCAAAGGACAGCAATGCAGCTGACGGCGGTATTTATGAGGATGTTGCAATGGGTGATATGGTTCCCGAATTCGAAAACTGGGCCGTTGCTGAAGGCAGAAAGCCCGGTGATGTAGGTATCGTTGAAACCACATACGGCTATCACATTATGTACTCTGTAGGCAAGGAAACGGCAACCTGGTCCGATGTAATCAGAAATGACCTTGCAGCTGTTGAGTATGAAGAATTTGCTGATGAGCTTATCAAGGATGAAAAGTGGGAAGTAAAAGAAATCATCGAAGAAAATGTTCAGTCTGTTGAAGACTTCGTTGTTTCTCTTGCAAAGCAGCAGATAAGAAATATCAAAGCAAACGCAAGTGCAGCCGCTTATTAATAAGACAGACAGGTGTTTTTGAGTATTACTTGAGAGCACCTGTTCTCTTTTTAAGGTCAATTTTGTTCTTTAAAGGTTGACAATAGTTCTTAACAGATGTAAAATAAACGGGTAGATCGGACATTTCGGCTTGTTCGGTTCAACTTAAAATACAGATAAGGAGATAAAGCCTATGATGCCCAAAGCAATGATAAAGGGAATTTGTATTTTCCTTGCAGTATTAATGGTACTGAGTGTGGGTGCTGTAATTGTTCAGGTAATTGCAGCTGAGCCTATGGCAATGCAGGCCTATGTTGCACCTGTTACGGGTGATAATGATGCTGATTATATTATTCCCGTAGGTATCGGACTTCTTGCGGTACTTGCAGTCGGCGTATGTCTTATTCTGCCGAAGCTTAAGAAAAAAGAAGAAAAAGAAACAAAATAATTCTCTGAAAGCAAAAAACAGTCTGAATGTTATATGTATATAACCGATGACTGTTTTTTTATTATATTTAACGATTGCTTTTTTCTGTATATAATGGTAAAATAAGATGAATAAGCAGGAGTTTTCCGTCCTGACAGAAAAAGGAGAGATAAAAGTGAAAAAGCTTATATGTATTTTACTTAGTGTGATTATGGTTTTCGGTCTTTTCACCGTAGCTTATGCCGCTGAAGGTGAAGAGGAGTATTCCGATTATCCTGTTATTCTTGTACCCGGCTTCGGCTCAACGGTTCTGACACGCACCGACCCTGAAACCGGTGAGGAGATTGCGGTATGGAGTGATATTGTAAAGCAGGTAGGCGAGGGCGGAAGCCTTGAAACAATAGTGCCCAACTTCCTCGATTATCTTATTACGGGCAAGGTTGATAAGCTCGCCAAGACTCTTGCTGACGGCTTTAACCGTATTTTCGGCGGTGCTAAATGCAACCCCGACGGTACAAGCTTTTATGCTGATGTAAAGAGTGTTATCACTACCGCCGAGGAAAGCAACTTTGCTAATTTAAGAGAGAAATATCCCGAAGGTGATTTCCAGTACGAAAGTGAAATTATGGCTACCTTTGCTGAAAAAGTCGGTTATGAAAACCTCTATGTATTCTGCACCGATTTCAGAAAGGGTTCAATTGATGCAGCAGCCGATCTGAAAATCTTTGTTGACGATGTTATCAGCTACACAAATGAGCTCAGAGCTGAAAAGGGCAAGGCTCCCACCGATAAGGTAAATATTTTTGCTGTTTCACACGGCGGTCAGGTTGCCGGTACATATCTTACCCTTTACGGCTATGAAGGCAAGGTAAACAATGCCGTTCTTACAATTCCCGCATTAGGCGGTGCAGGTCTTGCAATTGATGCCTTTGACGCTAATCTGAGCTTTGACGAGGTAGGTATTCTTACCTTCATTCAGCACGGCTTTATGATGGAAGAGGACTATCACATTCTTCTTGAGGCTGAAAAATTAGGCTTCCTTGATGACCTTACCAACGCAATTGCACCTCAGATTCTCGATACCCTCGGATATTGGGGCTGTCTCTGGGATTTTATGCCTCTCGAGTATTATGATTATATCAAGGATAAGCTTCTTGACCCGGAAGAAAGCAAGGCTCTTATTGAAAAGAGCGACAGAATGCACTATGACATTATGTCACCCGACGGTGAAAACTATTACGGCAAGGGCTTCAAGAAGGCTCAGGCTGCAGGTACAAACATTTATATTATGGCAGGCTACGATATTAAAAACGTAACAGGCCTTGAGGTGTCATCTGACGGAATTATTCCGACAACAAGTGCAACGGGTGCAACTGTTGCTCCTTATGGAGAAAGATTCGCTGACGGTTATGTACAGAAGGTTGATACAGGCTTTTATCAGGTATCTCCCTCAATGACTGTTGACGCATCAACAGCTTATCTCCCTGAGCACACATGGCTCGTTGAAGATTACTATCACGGTATGACCGCTAAGGATGAATATACCTTCTCTCTTCTTCACAAGCTTCTTTTAACCGATAAGAGCTATGATGTACATACTGCAGAGGGCTACACTCAGTTCCACGCAACAACCAATCCTGCCCACGCAGTTTTCGCCGCATTTAATAACAGCACGGAGGGTTATGTCTCCTCAGCTGACACAGCACTCGTTATTACAAATATCTGCAGAGAAAACAGTGTTTTTGTAAACGCTGTCAATGTAAAGGATGCCGATATCAGCTTCAGCTTTATTCCCTTTACTCTTAAGCCCGGTGAAAGCAAGGAAATCGAAATAAAGGGCACATTCCCCGAAGTGAGCCTTAAGAATTTCGAAATCAATGTTACTTATCTTATGGGTACCGTTACTCCCGTAGGCTCAAGAACCTTTGAGTTTACCCTTATGAACGGCGAACCCGTAGCTTACGATGAAAACAGTCCCTTTGTCAAGGCTGACACAGATCCCATTATGAACAGCTTCTTTGACAAGGAGCTTACAGATATTTTTGAAAGATTCGGTGTTGACGGCATAGTATCAAATGTATTTGATATGCTTTATCCTATTTTCACCTTTGTTTATAAGCTTGTAAGCTTCTTCACAAGGATTGGTAAATAATATTTTCTCTTGCCGTTACGTGCAGGATATTAACTGAATTTCAACTGTCATTCTGAATAAGCTGAGGAGCTTTAAGATCCTTCGCTACGCTCAGGATGACAGTTTTCTGTTTTCGCTACGCTAAGGATGACAGTTTTCTGTTTTCGCTACGCTCAGAACGACAGTTTTTGTTTTATCCTTTAGTCTGTTTTTTTATTGACAGATTTTTTTATTAATGGTAACATTTAACAAAACAAACATTCAGGAGAAAAAGTTATGGAAGTTATAGCACAAAGAGTTTTTGACCCGTTATATATCGGACTTGATATATGTTTTCTTCTCGTTTTTGCGGGAATACTGTTTTATAAGAAGAAGTATGCAACCTTAATTGTCGGTTTTCTTGCCGGTATTCTTTATCAGATAGTTGACTACGGTATTTTTCATCTGCTCACTCATTCAAGAACAATCTCCGAGGGCCACAGTCTTTTCTGGGTGCTGATGTGGATGAGTATGAGCTACGGCTTTACCAACTTTACTTGGATATGGCTGTGGATTTCAAAAGACAAAAATCTTTTCGAATATACAACCCTCATTCTCGGTTGGTGGCTCTGTTGTCCCCTTATTACCAAAACCTTTGCCTCAGGTGAAAATGTAATTACCATCCAGCGAACAACGGGTGCATATCACGGCTATATGGCAATAATTCTTTTTGTAGGCTATCTGATACTCTTTATGTGGAATTTTTCAAGAAAAAACAAAGAGGAAAAGATACATATTCCCTGGCTTCTTGCAATCGGTATACTGGTTCAGTTCGGCTGGGAGGTCGGTCTGTTCCTGGGTGGAATCCGTTCTGCAGCCCTCGAAAGCGTTACGGACAAGCTCGCTCCTATGATTATCAATTCACTCCTTGAGACAAATCTCGGTATGCCTTATATCTTCCTTATATTCATTGCCGTTTCAATGAAATATACGGAAAGCCTTAAAAAACGTCCTCAGGCACTGAGCTTTAAGGAAAGAATTATTGAAAATAAAAAAGAAAAAGTCCGTTCTGATGCCTATTCGGTATATTTAGGCGAATAACTTTATGAATAGTTTCGCCTCCCTTGAGCAATACTATTAACAGAAATCAAAGGGAGGTGAATTTCATGACAAACGAAGGCGTAAAGTGTACAGTTACTGAATGTCAGTACCATGTTGAATGTGACAAGTGCAAGCTCGAAAAAATCGAAGTTACACATGAAAAGACAGGTGCAGATTCAATCGCAATTCCTCACTTCTGTAAGAGTTATCAGAAGAAGGCGTAAGTTAATGCAGAATGCAGAATGCAAAATGCAGAATTGTGGTCGCGGGTTTTCCGTGACCTTTCTTTTTTGCGCTTTTCCGCAGAAGGATAGAGTTATGACGGGTAAATCCGTCGATTGTATATTGTAGGGGCGGCCATTGGCCGTCCTTGTTTTGTGTTTCTGCGTCGGTATAACCGTAGCTGTGTCTGCTTGCGTAAAGATAATACGATTTTTTATGGTTTGTATTGTAGGGACACGGCTTGCCGTGTCCGTCAGCGTAAAAGCTTATATGGGCGTTTATTATATACGCCCGTTTCTCTGACGAAGAGGTGACGTTCTGCTTGTCATTATGAACGTATGTAAAGGATTTAAGATGATTGATTTAACTGAAAGTTGGTTCTTTTGATATTCATACGGATGTATCTTTTAAGTTCTACTCCGCTCGAGCCGCTCGGGCTTTTCCTTTGGCTCAGACGAGCACCAAAGGAAACAAAATGCCCTTCTTTTTTGGTCGGGAAAAGATAGTGCCATTCCTTTAGGTATGCTTTGACGAAAAGCTCTGCCTTTCAGTAAGGCTTTATCTATCGGCTACTTTCCCTCGGGGTGCGACCGTGGCAGGTCGCAAGACAATCGGGTATGCGGTGCTTTATAGGTGAGTGGTTCTCAGCTTCGAGGAGGGGAACGGGTGGTTTATTATTTTTTGCTCAATGTCTTATTAGTTCTACGTCGGGAAAAAAGAGTGCAGTTCCTTTGAGTATGCTTTGTCGAAAAGCTCTGCCTTTCAGTAAGGCTCTATCTATCGGCTACTTTCCCTCAGGGTGCGACCGTGGCAGGTCGCAAGACAACCGGGTGTGCGGTGCTTTATAGATAAGTGGTTCTTGGCTTTGTGGAGGGGAGGTTGTGCTTTTACTTTCAGGTGGGCGGTAGAGGGGCGGCGGCGAGCCGCACCTGTGCCTGCGAAGCAGAGCACAGGTCAAATGTGTGGCTGCGCCACACATTTGGAAAATGCTCCGACTGCGTCGGGCATTTTCGCGGCTCACCGCCGCCCCCTCCGCCCACATAAATCCTATATGCCCCACTTTCCCTCTTTGCCTTCCCTGAAA
>JAZPYL010000022.1:0-53821 GCA_045544175.1 Acutalibacteraceae bacterium
GAGGTTAATTCCGATAATCTCAGCGGTGTTCTCATTTCAGAGGATGCCGCTGAATCTCTTGTCAGATGTTTTCTTCCAGATATAGTGTCATTCTTTGAAAGTGAAAGTGGTAGAAAAGAATTTGAAGAATGGGACAGAGATTGGGACAAATTAAAGATAATCGAATAAAGAAACAGCGGGTGCGATGTAAAAGTCGCATCCGCACATTTAACAAAAACAAGTGTATGAATTACAATATTTACAGAAATCAAAGGAGGTAAATATATATGATAGGCGTTATCTACGCAAGATACTCTTCCGACAATCAGAAGGAAGAAAGTATTGACGGACAGCTTCGTGAATGTAAAGCATATGCTGAAAAGAACGGTATTCAAATCGTTGATACCTATATCGACAGAGCTTTATCTGCCAAGACAGACAACAGACCGAGATTTCAGCAGATGATAAAAGACAGTGCTTCAAAGCATTTTGAAGTTATACTCGTCTGGAAGCTTGACCGTTTTGCCCGTAACAGATACGACTCGGCTCATTACAAAAATATGCTTCGTAAGAACGGAGTTAAGGTTGTATCCATAACCGAAACCATCTCTCAGGGCGCAGAGGGTATTCTGCTTGAAAGTTTACTTGAAGGTATGGCTGAATACTACTCTGTTGAGCTTGCAGAAAAGCTTACAAGAGGTATGATGGAAAATGCTCTTAAGTGTAAATACAACGGCGGTACCTTGCCGATTGGCTACAAGGTAGATAAAGAGCAGAATTATTTAATTGACGAGGTTACCGCACCTGCGGTAGTTTTAGCTTTTAAGAGCTATGCTGAGGGTATGTCTATGCAGCACATTGCAAATATGCTCAACTACCAAGGTGTACGAACTCATAAGAAAACCAAGTTAGATGTTGACATTGTTGCCCGTATGCTGCACAACCGAAAATATATCGGTGAATACAAATTTAAGGATGTCATTACACCGGGAGGAATTCCCGCAATAGTTGATAAGGAGTTGTTTGAATTGGTACAGGAAAAAATGAAGCAGAATAAGAAAGCCCCTGCAAAGCACAAAGCGGAAGATGAATATCTTTTAACGACAAAGCTCTATTGCGGCAAGTGTCAGTGTCTTATGGTAGGTGAAAGCGGTACAAGCAGAACAAAGTTTGTACACCGATACTACAAATGCGTAAGTGTAAAGAATCACAAAGGCTGTGATAAGAAAACAGTTAAAAAGGCTTGGATTGAGGATATTGTTATTGACAGTATCCGAAGACTTATTATGAATGATGAAACCATTGAGTTTTTAACTGACCAGGCACTTGAAACCTTTAACAAAGAAAGTACTATTCTCCCCATACTGCAAAAGCAATATGCACAGACTCTTACAGCGATAAACAACCTCATTACTGCAATGGAAAAAGGCATCATAACACCTACTACCAAAGAGCGAATGGAAGAACTTGAGGCAGAAAAGAGCGAGCTTTCAATTAGGATTATGAAAGAGGAAATGTCAAGACCAAAACTGACCCGTGAGGAGATTTTATATTGGTTCTACAAATTCCGTAAGCTTAATCCAAAGAAGCTTGATCACAGAAGAACTTTAATCAATAATTTTGTTAACTCAGTATTCTTATTTGAAGATAGAATGGTAATTACCTTCAACTTCAAAGACGGTACTGAAACCATAACCTTTGCCGACCTCGAAAAGTCGGCATTGGGTTCGGATTTCAAGGTGTCGGGTGCACCATAGTGAGTATTCATAACACAAGTGAATACTCACTTTTCTTTTTTTACATTTCCTCATAATTAAATTAGTTACGTATCGGGCAGGTTTTTAAACCTGCTCTTTTTTGTTATGCCGTAAGATATTCCGCAGCTATATTTTATCTTGTGTTATTATTAGCTTCACTGCTTACACAAAGACCGCTCACTTAAAAGTATATGTTCTTTGTTCTGCTACCTTCATATAAAACTGCCACCGAGGATTTTTCTCCCCGGTGGCAACACTTTAAAATGCTTATTTAATTTTAACACTCTTAACTGCACTCCATGCAGAGTAAACTGTTCCTGATGCGGTCTTCTTGTATGCACGGACCTTGAAATAATATTTCTTGCCGCTCTTAAGCTTTTTCTTTGAGCCCTTTACTACATTTGTCTTATAGGATGCAACCTTCTTGTAGCCGCTGTCCTTCTTGGTTGAGTAGTAAACCTGATAGCCGCTTTCACCGCTTACATCTGACCATGTGAATGAAGCCTTGTCCTTGGTTGTTGTGAGCTTTTTGATTGAAGGAGTCTTGCACTTTGTTGCAGTTTCAAATACATCACTGTATGAGCCGTAAATTGTGCCGTCATCCTTTGTAAATGCTCTTACCTTGTACTTATAGGCTGTACCTGCCTTGAGCTTACTTATCTTAAGGGTGTTCTTTGTTACATCCTTAAGCTTTTCGTATTTCTTGGTCTTTGTGTTGTACTTATATACTCTGTAGCCGTCTGCACCTGTTACCTTAGACCACTTGAGCGTTATTGTAGTTGTAGTCTGAGAAGCAGTTATCTTACTTGTAGCTTTAGGTGCAATTGTGAAGTAGAGCTTCTTGGTGCCTGTATACTTACCCTTAAATGTGACTGTAACAGTGTACCTGCCCGGTGACTTTCTTCCGCTTTCATACTTAACAGTATAATCTGTATCTTTCTTAAGGGTGTTACCCTTAGAGTCTTTCACCGTTACAGAAGGTGTCTGAGCCTTGCCGTTATAGGTGTAAGCGGTTTTTGAAAGCTTGATAGTCTTCGGATAGTAAACGGTTGTTGCCTTTGAAACATTACCGCAGACTGAACACTTAGTTACAACCTTACCGTTCTTGGAAAGGGTTGCTTTTGTGGTTACATTCTTATATGTATGGCCGAGAGCCTTACCTGATGTTGCTTTACATACTGAGCAGGTCTTTGCCTTTGTGCAGGTTGCATCTTTCCAGCTGTGACCGAGTGCACTGCCTGATGTAGTCTTACATACGGAACAGGTCTTTGCCTCTGTACAGGTAGCTGCTGTCCACTTGTGAGTTATAGTTCTCTCTGCTGAGCATTCGTTGCAGGTTGTGTCACAAGCATTTGTGTAAGTATGAACACAAGGTGTCAACTTATACCTAATCTCAATATAGCTTTCCGATTCACGTATAAAACTATTATAGTATTCCACAGCACAGCCGGGTATAGTAAGGGAGATATTATCATCAATATCATCATCATATCCCAAATCGAACACGCCATATTCATATAAGTCAACTATGATCGCGAAGTAATAGGTGGTTCCCGCCACTGGGGCAGTAGTTAGCTTGTTTGCGGCAATGAACGAATCTTTATCAGTGTACAGAGCCTCGCCGGTCACCATGTTGGCATAATTGAATATATTACCACTGGTATCCTTGGCAATCATATTGGTGAAAACAGGGGCGTAGGCGCCCTTGGTGCTGTCATAAGCTATACCGGTACCGACCGCTTCAACTTCACCGACTATAAGATCGGGAACAATGACCTCAACAAATGCGAAATCGTAACCTTCCCACTCATAATCTCCGTAATAATCTTCAGAGAGATAATACTGTATTCTGTATTTATCTCCGGGTTTTGCATTTTTGACCAAGCCGGTAAAATTGAATTCTGTATCTAAAGTATTAAGGCCGCCGTAAGAGCCTGAATAACGAGTATTGTCATCATTAATGTAGTAACAATATCCGATAGTTGTAAAATTATTGTTTATATCTTGAGGATCAAGATGCTTTATATCAACATTAACACCAATATTAACGGTACCGTCCGAATTCGGACTGAAGAACACATTTTTAATAATATCATTTTCTGTTTTTGCGAAATTGCTGTTGGCAATATAGTTTTCTGCCGCACTCGCAGTCATACCCACAGCCGCAATAATGCCTACGAGTAAAACGAGAGTGAACATAAGGGTTAATAGTCTTTTCTTCATAATAATATCTCCTTTTTGTTTGCAATTCAGGAACATAATCCCTGTATATATTATACTTTAAAGTACATATATAAAAAATCACCCATTACCGAAATAAAGGGTGATTTTAACTTAAAAAGGGGTGATATTGTCAAAAAAGACCGCTTCAGCTTACACTGACAAGCTCAGTAGCTTTTTCAATAAGCTCACTTTTTCCTTTTATGCCAAGCTTGGAAAAAATATGTGATGTATGAGTTTTTACCGTGTTCTCTGACAAACAAAGCCTGTCTGCAATTTCCTTTCGCTTACAGTTGTCAAGAATAAGAGTAAGAACCTCAATCTCCCTTGCGGTAAGAGACTCAGCAGTCTCCCATCTTTCAAGGATAAGAGACACCTGCTCAGAAAGAATAAGCTCCTCAGGCTCTGCCGTTTCTGCTTCGGGCATAATGCTTTCCGTTTCGGCTTCTGCGATATCAATCTGCATCTGCATATTCTTAAGGGCATCGTAATCCTGCATTATGCTGTAAAGGAAAAGCAGAATAACCTCACTTGCGATATATGAGATTGAAAGGAACTCAAATTCTGTAGGCACCAGCTGTTCAAGAAGCCAGATAAGTATATTAAGAAAAACTACTGCAGTGAGCATAAAAGCATATTTATGAGACGTTATCTTCTTTTTTACAATTGCATAGCCGACAGTAGCTACCATTGAAGCAAAATAAGAAAGCAGATAAAAGAGATATACTATGTGAAGCTTACCGTATACCTTGATAAGCTTTGCTGTTCCGTTCACTGTTTCAAGAGTGACATCCTTGTAATACCAATCCGTATACCCCGGACTTGCCGCAATCAGAAAGACCGCAACACTGATACACACGAGAGCACCGACCGCATATTTCGGAACTTTAATCCGACACACATCGGCAACGGATATGAACATACACAAAGGCAGGAATACCGACCCTAAATATGAAATCCTGTTAGCGAGAAGAGCTTCTTCGAGTATACCCGAAACGGAGATTGAAAAATACCCTATGTTGACAAGAAACACGCAAAGGAACAACAGAAACAGCCATATATCCTTTTTCTTAACAAAGAAATAATATCCGATTACCAGCACAAGTGCAACTACGGCAGTAATTCCGTAAATCAGACTGCACATTTTTTATCCTCCAAAAATTTTAATCTGTCTGTATAATACCATAAACCGTAGAAAAAATCAATTAAGAAGCCCTATAATTAAAATATAGTGTTCAGATATAAGACCACCTGCCGTCAGACAGATGGTCTTTGTAAGTATTTTACTTTTTAAGCTCTTTTGCAAGCTTTTTGCCGTATTCACGCATTTCAATAACAAAATCTCCCTTTGACTCATAGAAGCAGCCTCTCTTTGAAAGGAAGCGGTATTCCAGCTCTTTGAGCAGCATTATAAGAAGACCGCCTAAGAATGCACTGCCGAGAATAATTGCAAAAAGAGGCAATCTGCAGGTTAGCCAGTCACCTGAACGAAGGGGCAGAGTAAAGCTCATATATATTTCCCCTCTTTCAAAAAGCTCGGCAAAGGTATAATCCACACTGCCAAAGGTATAATTTCCCGTAGCATATCTCGGAAGAGAGCCGTCAGTATAGGCTGTATTTACTATGCCGAAAGCAGCCGTAAGAAGACCGCCTACAGAAGAGCCTGCCATAAGTCCGGGAATAACGGTGAAGGGACTTCTCATTGCAAGAGGCATTGCAAAAGCCGTTGTAAGCTTGATATTCTCAAAGAAGGCATTGATAGGACCTGAGGTAGCAAGATTCATATCGTCAGTGTCAGTCTTTCCCTTTTTGAAGATTTTACAGCAGAAAATACCGAAGAATGCAGTCCAGCCCACAGCAATAAAGCATACACTGTAAATTGTAATAAGCTGTGCGTTACCAGTAGTAAGATAAGCCGCAGTGGCAACGGAAAAGGCTGAAAGGGATACAGGGCCGATAAGGTCAAAGCCAACCATAAGTCCCATTACAACTGCAGTGAGAATAATATTCGATGATGAAAGTGCAGTCAGAGCCTCGCCCAGTTTCTGCGAAAGAAGAGCAAAGGGCTCCTGTATACCGAATTTTATAAGTACAAAGGTTGTTGCCGCAGAAGCAACGGGAATAATAAGAATAAGCACAATAAGGTCTACACCCTCAATGATTTCAATACCCTTCAGAGCTTCGGGAATGGCCTTTATTTTCTTTCTGAGCTTTGCAAGAAGAGAGTCTATTCCTCTTCCGATAGAATTCTTAGCCTCAGACCAGCCCGCATAAAGAAATTTAATAAGAAGAGACAGAATCACAGCCATAATAAGATAACCCATATAGCCGATTGCTGTAGCACTCTGATAATTGGCAGGCGTGGCAAAGAAGCAGGGATACATATTGACTGCACTTTCACTCATATCAGCAAAATGAGCGAAATAGACACTCAGCGCAAGTGACGGTGCAAGAGCAGGCAGACCGGCAATAAGATAAGACACAATCACTGCAAGGGCAACAAAAAAGAAGTCCGTTGCCCAGAAGAGAATAAACCACAAGGTAGGCTCCATTGTGTCGCCTGTCAGACCGAATATGTGATAGGTCTGAAAGAGATTCTGTATAACAAAGAAGAAGCCTGCGCCTAAAGCTCCGAAAAGCTGAACTATAAAAATTATTGACGTGGCTCTGTAAATTTTTTCTTTTGTATCAAGATATAACTTTTTCATATTTTTCTCCCCTCTTTTAACCTCAGATATATTTTATCTTTGCTTCATTTCTCGGCGGAATTCTCTGATACTCCACATCGGGATAGCCTAAAACAAGGCAGGTTACGGGCTTATGTCCCTTGGGAAGCTTCAGCATTGACATAACCTTGGGATTGAGCTTTGCCGCACCGACGAAGAAACCGCTGTAAAGAACGCCTATGCCGAGACTTGCCGCCATAAGCTCCATATATGAGGAGGCAAGGCAGGCACTTGTATGTCCCGTACTGCTGACAACAATTACGGCAGGAGCACCCTTAAAAAAGAAGTTATCGTCCAAGGTAGTGTTCTTTATATATTTTGAAAAGAGTGTTGCAGTTTTCTGTGCGAAACGGAATATTTTAAGGCATTCCTTTTCGATTTCAGGGATGGCCTTCTGTATAACCGTAAAATGAAAGTCCTGAGCATTTGTACCTGTAGGACAGTATCTTCCCGCTTCAATGATTTTTTCGATATCCTCTTTGGGAATTTCCTTATCCTTGAACTGACGGATTGTTCTTCGGCTCTTCATAGCCATAAGAAGCTTATCGCTGTCAAATCCGGCAATATCAAAGGGCTTTTCGCCCTCATAGTCCCCGTAATTACTCATTGTGACGGCACCTGTGGGACAGATTGCATAGCAATGACCGCACTGAATACAGCGTTCATACATAAATTTCGCCTTACCGTCAACGATTTTCAGCTTTTCCGAAACGCAGTCCTTCACACACTTTCCGCAGCCGATACATTTTTCGGCATCAATAATTATCGGTTTCATAGATTTTCTCCTTTGCAAAATGTTACATTTCAATTATATATGTAAAGCAATGCATTGTCAACATAAAGAAAAGACGGCACCCGAAGGCACCGTCACTATTCTTATTGAATTTTTTACTGAACCGTTACCGATGTTGTCTCCATAAGAACAATATCACCGGGAGGCGTTGTGGTAACTGTGTCACTGCTGACCGTTTGTTTTATCTCCCTTGAGCCTATAACACAGCTTCTTGTTGCTTTTCCGCTGTCAAGGTCATGCTCAATAACATCAAAATCGTCAATTGTATAGAGCTTGCTTCCTATATATGTGCCTCTGAAAAGATCGGAATACCAGAAGCAGTCATAGAAAGCATAGCTTGAGCTTGAATAAGCACCGTATGCCCTCTCAGCTGTCTCTCCGTAGTGGATATATCCCAGGTCAGAGACAATCTTTCCGTCCTTGATTTCGAGAGTCTGTATGCTCTTGACTCCACTGTTGAAGCTTACGGGAATACCGACAAGATTTCTTTCACTGTACCAGAAAAATGCCTTGGGATTGGAGTTAACAAGTGAGGTTGCTTTTTTGATTACAAAGGTGTCCGTCTCTACGGGTTTTGTCTTGTCGCTTACATCAAATACGGAAACCTTGACACTGTCTGAGTCTACAGCCTCATCTGTACCGTTGTAGCCGATACCTACAAGGTAATTATCGCCTATGGGGTGAATATATGCGGAGTAGCCGGGGATTTTAAGCTCGCCCGTAACGGTGGGATTTGCAGGGTCAGAAAGGTCGAGGATAAATAAGGGGTCAGTGTTTCTGAAGGTTACTACATAGCCCGTATCACCCATAAATCTTACTGCCTTGACCTGCTCGTCATCGGCAAGATCGAACACCTCACCAACCTTTTCCAGCTTTGAGTCAAGAATATATACACTGCTGATATCAATATTATTGCGGTAGTCATAGCGTGTAGTAGCTACTCTTAAATAGCCCTTGTACTCGTCAAAGGAATACTGATTGACTGTACTTCCCGGTATACTGCCCGTAGCCTTATGCTTAAGGTCTGTGCCGTCAATTGAGAAAGAATAAACCTCAGTATATTCCATAGCATCTTTTTCTCTGTAAGCATAGGAGTAAACATAAAGGGTATCTGCCGTTGAGTAAACATCAAAGCCGCTACCGAGAACAGAGATTGAAGAAACCTCTGAGTCCTTGTTCTTTGTATCAAAGGCAGAAAGTACAATATAGCTTGTGCTGTCCTCGTCTACAATATAGCAGCAGTCGCAGGGCATATCCTTGCCGTCTACGGAAGGAATTGCATTTTCCTTTACCTCTTCGGCTGAAGAGCCTCTTACGGTATACTCAGTTACAAGATAAAGAATACCGTCAACCATTCTTGAGGAAATATATGTTCCGTCCTGATTGGTTCTTCTGATTTCCTTAGGTGCGTGTCTCTGGCTTATATCATAGATTACTGCATAGGTTTCACGGGAATGTCTGCATACGGCAGTGAGTATATCACCGTTTACATAAATATCCTCTATATGCATATACTCGTTTTCTTCCTCGGGCATAACCGAGCCCTGATATACCTTGAGCATTGTTTCGGCATTTACTATAGTGAGTCTGTTGTTGCCTGTGCTTATATCTGAATTTACGATATAAAGATACTTGCCGTCATTTTTGATTATGTCGCCTTCGTCAACATCAGCCACCTGAACATTGGTTGTACCGAAGGGGGCGTCACCTCTGAATCCCGAGTTAGAGCTTGATTGAGCTGCTGCAGTTGTTGCCGCCATTGTAGGTGCCATATTATCTATAACTGCGCTATGGTTTTCTTCTACTGCACTGTCGGCTGTTTTATCGCTGCTGAAATCTATAAATGCACCCATCGTATAGAATATGCCTTCAACATAGTCATCAATTTTATCCTCGGCATAAAACTTTAAAAAGTGATTTTCAAGGTCTTCCTTGCTTTTGGCAGTCTTAAGAACGGGCTTTGGTAAATCGTCAACCGTCAGATTTTCGTTTTTCTGAACAGTTACGTTTGTTTCTTCGTTTTCCTGCTCCGCTTCGGGCTTTACTGCTGCCTGAGTAGTAGTAAGAGCCTGAGTAGTCTCTTCACCGTTTGTAACGGGTACAAAATTACTGCGAAGTCCTATTGTAACTGTAGCCGCAACAACAATGGCTATCATAGCAGCTGCCGATAAAGCCTTGGGAAGAATTTTTATCTTTGTTTTCTTTTCCTGTGTACCCTTCTCCTTAAGAAGCTTCACAATATTATTTCTCGAAAGGCTTTCGGGCATTTCAATGCCGGCATCAAATTCCTTTTTTATGTCCTTGTTTAATTCATCACTGTATTTCATCTAATCACCTCATTCGTATGTAGCATATCTCTCAGCTTATCTGTGCTTCGCATAAGCTTCGAGCGTACGGTTGAATCCTTCATTCCCAGTATTTTTCCTATTTCCTTACTTGTGTACCCTGCCGAATATCTGAGGACTATTATTGTTCTCTCCTCTTCGCTGAGCCTCAGAAGTGCATTTTTAAGACTCAGACTTTCGCTCAGATCCTCTTCGTAAGCACCGAGGTCTCTTACCTCGGAAAGCTCTGCGGTTTCACGGGAACGTATCTTCTCCGTCAGTGCCTTGTTACAGCAGTTATAGAGAATTTTAAAAAGCCAGGACTTGAAGGCACTCGCCTTTTTAAGCGTACCGATTTTCTCGAAGGCAATAAGGACGCATTCACTGATACAGTCCTCAGCAAGAACAGATGAGCCTAAATAATAATAGGCAAACTTATACATATCCTTACTGTAGGTTTCGTAGAGTATGCCGAAAGAATCAATATTTCCTTCCTTTGCTTTGTTGACCAGATTTTCAATAACTTTTGAGCTCATAATTTATCACATCCGTTCAAACCATTAGATGAATTTAAAACAGCTTCTGTTGCATTTATTTTACTAAAATTTTTCTTTTATTACAAGGTGCAATCTGCACATACTATAATACTCTGACCTGAAGAAAGGAAAAAATAAAATGGTAAGCAAGGAAAAAAGAGACAGAATAATGAAAAAAGCACTTTCCGTAACAAAGTTCCGTTCACCCGACAGCAGAATCAAAAGCGATGTCAACGGCTCTTATACGGGTGTGCCCGTAAACGAAAAGGAAAAGCCCGTACAGGATGCGGATGATTTGTAAGGGGCCAAGAGCCGAGGGCCGAGGGCCAAGGCCGCTGAGCAACGCAGTAACCAACAACACTCTGCCCGCAAAACAAAGTTAAACATTATATTTGCATCCGAAAGCAACAAAGAGCACCCAAATGGGTGCTCTTAAAACTGAATCAGTTTTACTGTGCGGGAAGAACGCAACTACCAGCTCGCTGTGCGACGGCCTTGGCCCTTGGTACTTGGCCCTTGGCCCTGCAAATGAATTTCATTCATTCGCTCAGGCATTCCGCAAGGTCTCTGTCTTCAAGCAGAGTGTTGAGATTATAAAGGAAAAGAATGTGGGTAAAGCCGTTTTCTTCTACGGTTTCAGCAAGGCTTTCCTTAAAATATCTCGGGTCAATAAGAACTATCTTTGCAAAGAAGGGTGTAAACATCGGCACCATACAGTTAGCATAGGAGTCCTTTATAATAAGAAGGCTGTCATTGCTTTCTGATGCCGTATCTATGGTGACCCTGCCGTAGTTGCCGCCTAAAAATACCTCGTACTTATTTTTTCCGCTGAGCTTACTTTCATCAAAAAGTGTTGCCTTTTTTTCTTCCTGTCCGTCAATTGTGACAAGATAGCTGAGCTCCGACTTTTCGGGCACACAGATTTCGACTGTATCGAAGGTGGAAAGCACGCCTGCCTTTGAGCTTAAGGTTCCCTGAAAGTCGTCGGCTACAGACATAAACTTAAACTCGGTCTTACTTATATCCTTTTCCCACTCTGCCATAAGCTTTGTGAAGGCAAGATGTGCCGCCCTTGTTGTCCAGTGGTGGTCGGTCTTATAGAAAAGTGAGTCTCTGTCTTCGTATTCTGCGAAAGTCTCCGACAGGTTCAGCCACGATACCCTTTCGCTGAGAGTATAGCTCTCAATATCCTGAATGAGTAAATTCTGATCGTGGAAAACAAGATTTTCGGGAAGCTTGTCTGAATTCACAAAGCCGCTGTTAGGTGAAAGCATAAAGGTTATTCTGCTCTCTTTATATTTATCGGCAAAGGATGAAAGGGCATCGGTCATTTCAGTAACAGACTTTTCGTCAAAGGCTGTCTCTTCAGAAAAGAGATAGCCGTCCTTGCCGATATATACTCCGCCGACCTTCTTTTTTCCTGCTATTCTTTCAAGGAAGGTCTTAGCGGCAATCATTTCATCTCTGAAAATAAACTGATCCGTAAAATAAGTTTCAAAATCGTCGGTAAAGGTGCCCTCGGCAAGAGAGAAAAATGTGAGCTTCGGCATTTTTGAAAGCACTCTGTTCTCACTTTCGGAAAAATCTCTGTCAGGTGCAATTATATTGGCACCGCCGACGCCGAAAATTATAAGACAGAATACGGCAATAAGAAGAGAAAAGATAAAATCGCCCTTATTTCTCTGCTTTTTCGGAGTCTCCATTTCTGCCTCTTCAGCTGCATTTACCTCTTCCCTTTTCTCTGTCTCTTCAGATTCTTCCAAGGCTTCGGAATTCTCTATTAAATTGTCTTCGGGAATTTCCCTGTCTTTCTGAAATTCTTCGCTGCTCATAAATACCTCTTAAAATCTGAAATAAAGGAAGGGATTATAGGTTTCGCTTATAAGATAGATGATACACAGAATAAATATTCCCGTGTACAGAATGCTCATTGCCGTTATATTGAAACGGAAATTCTTTATCCTCGGCAGTGCCGCAAACACACCTACGGCGCTCATTGTCATAACTATAATCGAAAAGCCGTTGTTTGAAATAAGGAACCTTGCCGTGTCGTCAATAAAGCTGTTGCCGAAAAGGCCGAACATACTCTTAAGATAATCCGTTGCGACGGCAAGAGATTCGCTTGAGAAGAACACCCAGCCAATCATTACTATGACCATCGTAACAATATGTCTTATGAATGAAGGTGTCTTTTCAATAACAGACTTGAAAACATATTTTTCAAGTATAAGAAGAACACCGTAAAATGCACCCCATGCAATAAAGTTCCAGGCTGCGCCGTGCCACAGTCCCGTAAGAGACCATACAACAAGTATGTTTATTATCGTTCTGAATGTACCCTTACGGTTACCGCCTAAGGGAATATACACATAATTCCTGAACCAGCTGCTAAGACTTATGTGCCATCTGCGCCAGAAGTCAGTAATACTTTTTGCTTTATAGGGAAAATCGAAGTTCTGAAAGAAATCAAAGCCCAGCATTTTACCGAGGCCGATTGCCATATCCGAATATCCGCCGAAATCAAAATAAATCTGAAGAGTGTAAGAGATTATTCCTATCCATGCCGTTACAACGGAAAGAGAGGAAATCTCTGCCTCTAAAACCTCAGCATACACAGCACCTACGGCATTGGCGAAAAGAACCTTCTTGCCGAGGCCTCTTATGAACATCATTATACCTGCGGCAAATTTTTCTTTTGTAACAGTTCTGTCTGTCAGCTGTTTTTCTATGTCATAATACTGAACAATGGGGCCCGCAATAAGCTGAGGAAACATAGTGATATAGGTAGCGAAGTTTACTATTTTTTTCTGTGCTTTAACCTCACCCTTATAGACATCAATTACATAAGAAAGTATCTGGAAGGTGTAAAAAGAAATGCCTATGGGAAGAGGCAGTGCCTTATAGGTAAGAGATAAAGAGAAAACCGAATTGACGCTCTCAATAATAAAGCCGTAATATTTGAAGAAGCCGAGGATAAAAATATTGAATATAAGAGCGCATACAAAAACAAACCTTTTCTTGAAAGGCTTAGAAATATAATTGTCAATATCAATTGCCGCATTGAAATTGAACACTATACTAAGGAGCATAAGAATCACATACACAGGCTCGCCCCATGCATAGAAAATCAGGCTCGTTATTAAAAGAACTACGTTCTTTTTTACCGTTTCCCTTTCTTTGTCTTCAAAAATTGTTACAGTATATAAAAACAGGGTTACAGGTAAAAAAAGGAACAAAAAGGTTGCGCTGCTGAATACCATTTTTTCACCTCAGGTTAAGTTAATCGTTGGCAATTTTAAGAAATACCTCTGCGCCCTCACGGGCATTTTCGTGGGCAGAATAGAAGATAACTCCGCCTCTTTCCTCTGTTACCCTCGCCTGAAGAATTGATGAAGCAAGAGGGTCATAATCCTTATATATGTTATATTTTTCTTCGGCTCTTTTTTCTATTACAGATATAACAGCCTTACTGTCCTCACCCTCACTGAGCTTTATGACAAGGATTTCTCTTACATCCATTATATCCTCACTGCCGATAAACACCCAGAAGTCAAAGCTGTCACCGTCAAAGCCGAACTCATCCCTGAGCCTTGCTTCATCGAAATTTATTAAGTTTTCCGTATCAATTACAGCTGTTATTTCTTCCGCAATTTCAGTGGCAGACTTTGTTACCATCTCCTTTTCCCCCGAAAGAGAAAAGCCGATAAAAACTACCAGCAAAACCACGCAGATAAGCTGAGAAAAACCTGCTCGGCTCATTATATAATCTCCATTTCTTTAATGACATACTTAAGCCAGTGATCTCTGTAAAAAGCTTCGGGAAGATGAATTCCGTCACGGCCGTACATATATTCAATCTCCTTAAAAAGAGGTGAATTATTAAGATAGTCAACATCAAGCTTTTTGCACATCTTTTTAAGTGCCTTGTTGTATTTTTTGATTTTCCCGAGCTCTTTTCTTTTGGCAATTTTTCTGTCAACAGGGAAAATCGAGCTTACAATAATTCTTGTCTCAGGAAGTTTCTTCTTGAGTTTTTTTATGTTCTTTGTGTACATTTCAATATAGCCTGCAAGAGAGTCATCGTCATTGCCGAGCATATTTATTCCGTAGTGAAGAATAAGTGTACCGGGCTTTTTCTTGACGATTTTTTTCATATTATCTTCAAGATGATAAAGTGTTGCGCTGACCTGAGTACAGAGCCTTTTTTTGCTTAAAACCCCGTAGGACTCGAGACCGTGCATCAGTGAATCACCGGCTATATAAACATTTTTAAAGAGCTTTTTGTAGGTAGTTTTGCCCTTTTCAAGCATCTCAAGATTTTTCGCCGCAATTTCTGCAGCTGTCATAGAGTCAAAAATTCTGCTCTCCTCAGCCTGATATACAATAGCCTCTGCCTGAGCTGCATCAGCTGAAGAAAGACTCTGCAAATATGAAATGCCCGCCTCTGTGTCCGACTCGGAAGAATAATTTTCCTTTGAAACAGATAAAAAATTACCTGCAGGATAGACAGCAAGCAGGGCAAAAACTACAAACACTGTTATAATTCTTTTCAACTTATTCACCCATAAATATATATATTTCTACATAATAATCCATTATATCTTATATAGTTTACATCTTTTCACATATTAAATCAATAGCAAAGAAAACCTATTAATAAAAATTTTATTAATTATAATTATCAGCAAAAGTAATAAACATCAAATTGTTTATTTTGTGTTGACATCAGTTAATATAAGGGATATAATTTGTTTACAATTATATTTGTAAAGGGAGTAAAAAATATGAGAAAAATTGTTGTTGCGGGTGCAGGTCACGGCGGTCTTACGGCAGCATATAATCTTTCAAAATACGGATATGATGTGACTGTCATTGAAAAAGGTAAAAAAGAAGAGCTCGGTCACGACTGGCACGATGCTATGGACCTTTCCGCCTTCGATTTTGCCGACATACCAAGACCTGAAAAGGACAAGTATCTTCCCACAATGAAATCAGCATACATAAGCCCCAACGAAGAGACAATCGTTGAAATTCCTGTTGTTGAAGAAAGAATCTATATGGACAGAAAGATTCTTTATAAATACCTTATTGAGCAGTGCGAAAGTGTGGGGGTAAAATTCATCTTCGAAAAGGGCGTAAAGGGCCCCATCACTCAGGGCGATAAAATCAAGGGTGTTGTTACCGAAGACGGCGAAGAATTCCTCGCTGACCTTGTTATTGATGCCTGCGGTATGCATTCCCCTGTCAGAAGAAATCTCCCTGAAGGCTGTCTTATTCAGAAGGAGATTATCGAAAGAGACATCTTTCACGTTTACAGAGCTTATTTCAAAAATACAACTGGTGAAAAGAGTAATCCCCCGTCAATTGTTTCTCTCTTCCACCTTAACCGACCCGGCATCGGCTGGATAATCTGCGAAGACGATTATGTTGACGTGCTTGTAGGTAAATTCGGTATGGCCGGTGAGCTTACAGAGGAAGAAATTGAAGCTGACCTCGCCGATACAAGAAGACTATATCCCTTCATCGGTGAAGAAATAGTACGAGGCGGAAACCGCGGCGATATTCCCTTAAGAAGAATGATTTCCAAGATTGTTGCTGACGGCTATGCCGCTGTAGGTGACAGTGCAGGTATGACCATTCCTCTTAACGGCAGCGGTATTATCCTCAGTATGAAGGCAGGTAAAATTCTCGCCGACACAGTTATGAAAGCGGGAAATCTTGAATACACAACCGAAAGGCTCTGGGAATACCAGTACACATATTATCAGGATTTGGCTCACTGGATGGTTCTTATTGATGTTCTTAAAAATTTCTTCGTTTACGTTGAAGGCGACCATGTGAACTATCTTATGAAGCGTAAGGTTCTCAATGCAGAAAAATTTGCAGTTGTTGACGGTGGCCCCTTAGGCGTTACACCCGTATTTCTTGCAAAGGTTGCTGCTGCAATGCCCCATCTTGCTCCCATTGTACCTAAATTCCTTATGGGTATGAAGGGTGCTCCCATCCTTCCCATTGTTAAAAGAACAATGCCCAAGACTTATACAGAGGAGAGCTATCTCCGCTGGGCAAAGGTATATAACGCTGTATAACAAGCGCATAAAGAAAGGTCTGCACCGAACGGTACAGACCTTTTAGTTTATGAAGAAACGGCTGAAGATTTCTCTTCAGCCGTGTTTTTGTGTTATGCTTCCCAGTAAGTTCTGTAATATCCGATAAGAGCAAGTAACAGGCATAAAAACTTTTTAATATTTTTCGTTTCTTACACCTTAGTTTGCGTATTTGAATGTATAGCCTTCATTTCTGTAGCCTTCAAGAGCGATATCACCCTTAAGGAAAACTACAGCTGCTTCGCCTGTACCCTTAACAGGCATATCGATTGAAAGAGCTGTAAGTCTACCCTGAGCATCGGTTGATGCCTTTACGGTTGCACCGGGATAGTTGATTGATGCACCTGTAATCTGAAGGGGAGCAAAATCATAAATAAACCACTGAATATCAAGGGTATCTGCACATAAATCATGATAAATACCGTCGATTATAATTGATTCGTTTCCACCCTTGTTTTCGATACCTACTGTTACATATTCAGCTTCCTTACCGCCAAAATAAGAGGCTTCCTCCTTAAGAACAAACTCGTAGTCAGTTGTACCGTCGGAGTTTTCTGTCTTCTTAGCTGAAACAAGGCCTTCGGGATAAAGTGTGATGCGCTGAAGATTCCAGATTTCTTCACCTTCAAAATATGTTTCTGTAGATGTTGATTCCACAAGATACTCCTTGAGAATAGGATCGATTAACTTCTTTGTAAGCTCACCGCCCATAATATCAGTTACATCAATATCAACATTGGCTGTTTTGGTAACAATTGTTTCTTCTCTTACAAAATGTGCATCTTCAATAAGAGCATTGAACTCTTCGCAGAGAGCAGCAGATTCTTCGCCTAAAACTGCCTGATTTTCAGCAGGAAGATAGTCGCTGTTAAAGTTGGGTGCAGAGAAATCAAACATAAGAGCTTCAACAATGTAGTCCTTGATATTATACATAAGGTCTACCAGTCTCCAGCGTATATCTTCAATGAAATCAAAGATATCAAAAGGCTTATCTGTATGATTGCCGTTGAAATATCCGTCATTGAAGCCGGCGCCGTAGCCATCGTTATAGCCGTCCTCGTATCCTGCATTATAACCGTCATCATAGGGATTCTCAGTTACGGATTCATCCTCCGTTGAGGGTGCAGTTGTAGGAACAGACACTGTTGTTGTGAGCGCTTCGTCTGCTGCAGCGATGCTTCCCGTAGCTAAAGAGAAAACAAGAAGAACAGCAACAAACAGAGAAATGAGTGCTTTTGTTTTTTTCATAATTATAACCTCCGATTTTTTATATACATATTCGTGTATAAACTGATTATAACCTATTTTAACAATTAAGTCAAGAATTGTTTTCTTTTTGTTCTTATTTAGAATTTTTAAATCTGATTACATTAAATGAAAGAGGCTTGAGCTCAGTTGTAATATACTTGCCGTTTTCTATAGGAAGTGCATTACTGTGCATCTTCACCTTTTCGTTACCGAAATCGTTTACATCAAGAACATTGTAGCCGTCCATTGAATCAAAGGAAACAGGCTTATATCCCTCAAAGTCGAGGAGTGAAATATCAAGCTCCATTTTATCGTCAAGAGAACGGTTAACGGCAAAAATCGCAACCTCTTCCTTTTCTTCGTCATAGGAAGCTATGGCCTCAAGGAAGGGTACGTCGGTGAAGTCCTTACAGTCATACTTACCGCACTCGATAATGGGCTTGAGAGCGTTACCCGTACAGTGCTTTGACATCTCCATAAAGGGATAGAAGATAGTCTGACGGAAGGCACCTCCGCCGGTTTTTGTGAAGATAGGTGCAATAACATTTACAAGCTGTGCAAGGCAGGCGATTTTCACTCTGTCTGCGTGACGCATAAGAGTAATGAGCATACAAGCAACAACAAGTGCATCCTCGAAGTTATATATATCCTCAAGCTGATTGGGTGCCGTTGACCATTTTTCAACGTGAGCGCCGTTTGAGTGATACCATACATTCCACTCGTCAAAGGAAAGATTAATTTTTTTCTTGCTGCGTTTTTTAGCCTTAACGAAGTCGCAGACACAGATTACACTGTAAATGAAATCCTCAAGATCGAGGCTCTTTGCAAGAAAGGAAGCAGTGTCTCCCCTTCTGTTATCGTAATACTGATGAAGAGAAACATAGTCAACATTATCATATGAAAGCTCAAGGGTAGTTTTCTCCCACTCGCCGAAGGTATCCATATATCTGCTTGAAGAACCGCAGAGAACAGTTTCAATGGAGGGGTCAACCCATTTCATAAGCTTTGCCGCTTCGTTGGCCGTTCTGCCGTATTCCACTGCAGTTTTTGCGCACATCTGCCAAGGGCCGTCCATCTCATTACCCAGACACCAGAGCTTGACATTCCATGGGTCATTATAGCCGTGCTCTTTTCTCATATCGGCATACTTTGAGCCTCCCTTATGGTTACAGTATTCAACCAGTGCTCTTGCAGCATCGGGGCCTCTTGTACCGAGGTTTACAGCCATCATAGGTGAGGTGCCTGCTTTTTTACACCATTTCATAAATTCATTTGTGCCGAATTTGTTAGGCTCGGTGACACCCCAGGCAAGATCAAGTCTTGCAGGACGCTTTTCCACGGGGCCTACGCCGTCCTCCCAGTCATAGCCTGAAACAAAGTTACCGCCCGGATAGCGCACAACGGGTACACCAAGCTCATTAATCATATCAATAACGTCCTTACGGAAGCCGTCTTCATCGGCTGTGGGATGTCCCGGCTCATAAATGCCGCCGTAAACAGCTCTGCCTAAATGCTCAATAAAAGAGCCGTAAATTCTTCTGTCAATTTCACCGATTTTCATTTCACCGGCAACAGTAATTTTTGCTTTCATAGTATTTCTCCTTTTGGGTTAAATTTGTTTTACCCTTTTCCTAAGTTTACCATAAAGAAATAAAAGTGTAAAGGTAAAAAGAAATAAAAAGTACTCCTTCAGAAAAATGAAAAAGTACTTTCAGTTATATTATAAATTGAAATATGCCTTGAGCTTTTCGACAGTAAAGGCTGTCTTGGGCTTTTTGGGGTTCTCGGCTTTTTCGGGCACTGCAGTCTGAGGATAAGGTGCCGCTTTTATGTTCTTTACTCTTGGCTCGTCATCATAAACCTCACTGCCGCAAAGGGGACACTTTTTATAGTTTTCGCTTACATCAACGTTACATTCTCTGCATCTCATTTGTCATACTCTCCGTTTCCGTCGGTGCTTTCAATTCTGATACTAAGACCTCTTTCAGCAAGAATTCTTACGCAGGTTCTTACCCAGGACGTATCTTCACTGCAAAGAGAGAAGCACATACTGAAAAGTCCGTTATTACTAAGTGCCGAGCAGGTGCTTAAAAGTCCGTAACCGCTTGTATCACCGTTTACGCCGTCAACTCTTTCGATTTTTGCCTTTACTTTGTCACTGAATTCAGATTCGCCTGTATTGGTGAGAATTGTAGTAAAGCCTGCGTGGGTGTCCTTCTGTGATTTGCGCACAACTGCCTGTTTGATAAAGTTGGGCACAGGCTTGATTATGGGGTTACCGGCAAGTGCACCGAAACGGTTAAGGGTTTTCTGAAGATTCTCTTTTGATGTTCTCTCCTTAAGCTGTCCTCTTATACTGTCGGCAATCTCTTCAAAGGTCCAGTCTGCTCTGCCTTCAGGCAAGAAAACGATTTTGCTCTGTACGGTAAAGTTTCTTACTGTCTCTGAAGGGAAGAAATTTCTGAGATTTACAGGCGTTGCAATTACAACGGGCTTTTCTATAGGTCCCGAAGCATTTCTGATTGTACCTAAAATGAGCGCTGTCGCAAGAAACTCAGTTACGGTAAGATTCATTTCCTTAGCCTTAGCCTTGATTTCCTCCATAGGAATTATAGTGAAAATCAGTTGAAGATAGCCTTCCTTGATTTCACCCTCAAGATGATATGCCTCAGTATTATCCTGCTCTTCCTTTTCTCCGCCCTTCTGAAAATAATCTGCATAGGAATTAGCAAGGTGCTTGTCTTCAACCCTAAGGGGCTTGTATTCGCTTTCAGGGTTTTCACAAAGCTCAACATATCTTTCCATAAGAGCGTCAAAATATATACCTACTCCTGTACCGTCACCGAGATAATGTGCCGTTTCAAGCGCAATTCTTCTTTTGTAATAAAGAATTCTGAAGTCAGGTCTTCCGTCATTACGCATAGTAATAGGTAAAAGCTGACGGGAATGCTCCTCACGGATTTCGGGAAGGAGTGTTGCCCCCTCCTGATAGTTCCAGAAAAAGCCCTTTCTTATAAATGTATACATACTCGGAAAGGAGACCGCAAGGTCTGCCACTGCTTTTCTGAGAATATCGGGTTTTACGTCTTCATCCTTTAATACAACAGCCACTCTGAATGTTCTGCCCCAGCTTTTACTGCTGAGACTCGAAAACATAATTGAAGCTGTATCAATTTTCATCCATCTGAATTCTGCCACTTCTTCATCTCCAGTAATTTTTTCACTCCTTATAATATAACATTTATGTCATTTTTTGTCAAACTCATTTTTAATACTTTTTAATATTTTAAAGTTTTTCTCTGCCGATTGTAAATAGTGATATTATTTGATATAATATACTGGAGGCGGTGAACGGATGTTTAATTTTTTTGTCAGTGAAGCAGACAGGCAGGACGATTGCTACATTATATCGGGCTCTGACTGTAACCATATAAAAAACGTTTTAAGAATGAAAGCGGGCGATATTTTTCTTGTCAGCTGTGACGGCAAGAGCAGTCTTTGCACTCTTAAGGCTTATGAGGGTGACTGTGTTGTTGCAGAGATAACCGAAGAGAATTATCAGAATACGGAGCTTCCCATTAAGATATATCTTTTCCAGGGACTTCCCAAGGGCGACAAAATGGAGCTTATTATCCAGAAGGCAGTTGAATTGGGTGTTCACGAAATAATTCCCACAGAAATGAACCGATGTGTTGTAAAGCTTGACGATAAGAAAAAGAAAAGCAAGGTCACACGCTGGCAGGCAATAAGCGAAAGCGCCGCAAAACAGAGTAAAAGAAGCTCTGTGCCCGTAATAAGCGATGTGCTTTCCTACGGAAAGGCTCTCGAAAAGGCAAAAAATCTTGATGTACTTCTTGTCCCCTACGAAAATGAAAGAGGAATGGAAGAGACAAAAGAGGCTCTTTCTCTTATCAGAGAGGGCTCGTCAGTGGGTATTATTATCGGTTCAGAGGGCGGCTTTGAAGAAAAAGAGGTTGAGGAGGCTATTGCTGTAGGCGGAAAAGCAGTCTCCTTAGGTCAGAGAATCTTACGCACGGAAACGGCTGCAATTACTGCTGTGGGAATGTGTATGCTCTATGCGGAAATGAAATTAAGCGGTGAGGAAAAATGATAAATCTACCCGAAGAATTTAAAACGAGAATGAAAAAGCTTCTCGGTGAGGAATATGCTCTTTACGAAAAAGCTCTCGAAGAAAAGCCCGTCAAGGCATTCCGTGTCAATACGGATAAAATCAGCCTTGAGGAATTCGATAAAATCAATCCCTTTCCCTCAGAAAAGATACCCTACTGCCGCAACGGTTTTTACTACACCTACGATAAAATCGGCAACCACCCCTACCACCACGCAGGTATGATTTATGTTCAGGAGCCGGGCGCGATGACACCGATTGAGTGTATTGATATTGACCCTGACTGGACGGTGCTTGATATGTGTGCCGCACCGGGCGGAAAAAGCACACAGATAAAAAACAGACTGGGCAAAAAGGGCATTCTTGTTTCAAATGAAATTATCCCCTCAAGATGTAAAATCCTTACAGGAAATATTGAAAGGCTGGGTCTGAAAAATACAGTTACCACCTGCCTTGACTCAAAGAGAATTGCAGAGCTTTTCCCCGAAACCTTTGACCTTATTACCGTTGATGCTCCCTGCTCAGGCGAGGGTATGTTCCGGAAGGAAGAGATTGCCGTTACGGAGTGGAGTGAGGATAATGTCAGAAAGTGTGCCGTAAGACAAGGGGAAATTCTCGAAAATGCCGTAAAAGCCTTAAAGGACGGCGGCTATATAGTCTACGCCACCTGCACCTTTTCTCTTGAAGAAAACGAAATGCTGATTGACTCTTTTCTCTCCTCTCACCCTGAGTTTGAGCTTGTAAGAGTAAAAAAAGAGGTAGAGGAGGCTACTGCTGAGGGAATAGCCTTTGATGGCTGTCAGTGCGAAAATATAAGCTTCACCCGAAGATTTTATCCCCACATAAGTAAGGGTGAGGGTCAGTTTATGGCGGTGCTTCATAATACATATAACAGAAGGGACAGTCTGCCGCAGAAGAAAGAAACAGTGAAGATTGATAAAGCAGTTTTCGATTTTCTTGACAGTACACTCACCGATTACAACAGAGAAAAGGTTATTATGTATAACGGAAATCCCGTTTACTTTACGCCCGATTTTCCCATAAAAAAAGGCGCTGCTTTTTCCTGCGGTGTTACAATCGGTGAAATAAGAAAGAGCTACATTCAGCCCCATCACCAGTTTTTTATGGCAATGGGAGATAGGTTCAGAAGGAGAGTCGAGCTTGCAGCAGACAGTGAAGAGGTAAAAAAATATCTTCACGGCGAAGAAATCTCTGCCGACTGCGAAAACGGCTGGGCAGTTGTCACAGTTGACGGCTGTACCCTCGGCGGTATCAAGGTGTCAGGCGGAAAAGGAAAAAATCATTACCCGAAAGGGCTGAGAATACAAGGAGGATATTGATATGATAACTAAATTACTTGGTGCAAACGCTTTTGCAAAGCTGATGACTGCATTTTTTACGGTTTTCTTTGCTGTGTTTTCTGTTCGCGCAGGAATCAACGAGGAGCCCCCTGCAGTACCTGAGGATTTTACTCCCGTTTTAAGATTTGCCGTATGCAGTGACGTGCATCTTAACGGTGACGAAAATCAGAAAGAAGCGAAGGAATTCAGGGAGCTTTTTGCTCAGTGCTATGAATACAGTAAAAAAAGTGAAAAATACAAGAACCTCGATGCAGTTATGGTCTGCGGTGATATGACCGAATGGGGCAGAGAGATTGAATACCAGAGCTTTAAAAAAATAGTTTCCTCTTCTCTTAAGGGAGGTACAGCTCTTCTCGCATGTATGGGCAACCACGAATTCATCGAAGAGAGAGAAACCGAAGGTGTTGATGCTTTCGCAAACTATGCTGAATACATAAACGAAGAATTTGACACTCATACCGTAATCAACGGCTACCACTTTATCGGTATTTCCTATGCAGATAAGGACGAAAACTTCGGTGATAAAACCGAATGGCTTAAAGAACGGCTTGATATAGCCGTTGCAGATACAGGCGACAAGCCTATATTCGTTTTCCAGCATCCCCACCCCGCCCTTTCCGTTTACGGCAGTGTCAACTGGGCAGACCTGAAAATACGCAGAGTCCTCAGCGACTACAAGCAGGTTGTTGACTTCTCGGGCCACTCACACTATGCACCCAATGACCCCCGCTCAATCTGGCAGGGCAAATTCACAGCTATAGGTACAGGTGCAATTACAGGCCTTATCGGTAACATCAACTACCTTGACGGCGGTGCAGGTACCACTATCCCCTCAGCCTCCTATCATATTATTGAGGTTGATGCCGACGGCAATATCAGAGTGCAGATTTTTGATGCACATAATGATGTTTTCTTTGAAGGCTGTGACTATTATCTCGAAGGTGTTCACAATTCAAAGAATCATCTTTACACCTGGTGCAATATGAAATCACTTGATACAAAGCCTGCCTTCCCCGAAAATGCAGAAATCAAATCAATGAGCAATGAAGAGGGCGAAACTCTTATCTCCTTCCCCGATGCAAAGGGACGCTTTGATGCAGTAAGCTACAATGTAACCGTAAAAAACAGTGACGGCGATGCAGTTTATGCTTTATCTGAGCTTTCGGGCTATGTAACGGCAGTAGACGACGGAATCAGTGTAAATCTCGGTGTACTCCCCGAAGGTCAGTATACTGTTAGAGTAAGGCCCGTCAGCCCCTATACAAAAATAGGTAAGGTGCTTGAAGGAAGCTTCGAGGTTACAAAGTAAAATCAATAAATTAAAAATATCGCAGAGGACTATGTTCCGTCTGCGATATTTTCTTCTTATGCCTTATATTTTATTTGCCGAGTCTCTTTATAAGCTGGGGAATTACGCTCTCAAAGTTTACACCGTATTCGATTGCACCCGGCTCTTCAGCAGTAATTCTGATGCACTCACTTGTATAGTCAGCGGCAATTTCAACTGCTTCCTTCCAGGAAAAGCCGTTCATTATTGCGCCTATGCAGGTGCTTGAAAAGATATCACCCGTACCGTGATAGGAACGGTTGTGCTTTTTATGGCAGTAATAGTAGAACTCGTCATTCTTCTTATCATAGCCCATAACACCCGTTTTACCCTCTTCAAAGCTTACGCCCGTAAGAATTGAAATACCTGCACCAAGGTCAGAAAGTGCCTTGAGCATTGTCTTTACATAGTCTTCGTCATATTCCGACTTATATTCAATGCCTGTCATAAAAGAAGCCTCAGTGATATTGGGGACAATGATATCAGCCTTAGCACAGAGAGTTCCCATATACTTTGCAAACTCCTCGTTAAAAGCAGGATAAAGCTTACCGTTGTCAGCCATAGCCGGGTCAACAAAAATAATATTATCCTCTGTCTTATATCTGTCAAAGAATTCTTTCATAAGGTCAATCTGCTCAAAGGAGCCGAGATATCCCGTATATATTGCATCAAAGGCAAAGTTTTCCTTCTTCCAGTGGTCAGAAACAGGATTAATCTGATCCGTCAGATCCTTACAGGTAAAGCCCTGAAACATTGTGTGTGTAGAAAGCACTGCTGTGGGGATAATTGCAGTTTCGATACCCATAGCCGAAATAATGGGAAGTGCTACAGTAAGAGAGCACTTGCCGATACAAGAAATATCCTGAATTGTTACAACTCTTTTCATTTTCCATACCTCACTTATAAATTATATTAACATTATATAAGTTTTTGACCTTATTAAAATAACCAAATTACAACAATTTTATATGACCAGTTTTTTACATTTAATTCAATAATATACCATTACATATTGATATTTTGCTGTTTTAATTATATAATGTAATGTAAATAAAAAAACATTGGAGAAAAGCTATGGACTATTCATTTAATTTTAAGGGGAAATCAGTGCTGATTACCGGTGCTGCAGGAGGCATCGGCCTCGAATGCACAAAAGCTTTTTTGCAGAACGGTGCTACAGTTTATATGGCTGATTGCAACGAAGCTTCTCTTTCTGAGGCTGCAGAAGAGCTTAAGAGAGAGTTTGACGGCAGAATCTTTACTATTGTTTGTGATATTACAGACAGAAAAGCTGTCGGAAATATTCCTTCTGTAATAAAGGAAAACACAGGCAGCCTTGACATTCTTGTTAATAATGCCGGTGTATCTCATTCAACCTACAGTATTCACGAAAAGGAAGAGGACTGGAGCAGAGTTATTGACATTAATCTTACGAGTCAGTTTTTCCTTGCCCAGACTGTTGCTAATGCGTTTTTTATTCCTCAGAAAAAGGGCAAGATTATAAATATGTGTTCTCTCGGCGGTATTATGGGTATACCCACTGCCGTAGCTTACAGCGCAAGTAAGGGCGGCGTTTTGCAGATGACAAAATCCCTTGCTTGCGAATGGGCAAGATTCGGTATTCAGGTTAATGCAGTATCTCCCGGCTTTGTGGATACTCCTCTTATTGCGGAAAATACTGCCGACGAAAGATGGATGAGCTATATGAATATGAGAACTCCGATGCGTCGTCTCGCAAATCCTGACGATATTGCAGGTTCAGTTCTTTTTCTTGCTTCTCATCTTTCCGACTTTATTACAGGTACATCAATTGTTATAGACGGTGGTTTCTCAAGTGGCTCTTAATATCAAAGTTAAACTAAAAGAAGAAAAAAATGAAAATACAGTAAAAAAAGAAATTATACTCCCTCCTGAAAAGAAGACAGCAGATGAAGAAGTAAAGAAAGAAATCTTTATGCCCGAAAAGTCTTCGGATAAGGCTGATTTTCATCCTCCCTTCAATGAAAATGACATTTTCTCACAACAATCCTCCTATAAGGAAGCTCTTGAGGATAGAGATATTTTTTCTTATAAGGACAGCGGCAAAAGAAAAAACATAATCTTTTATTTTACCGACCAGCAAAGATATGACACATTCAACAGTGATATAATGCCGAACCTTACTGCCATTGCCGAGGACGGTATTACCTTTGAAAACTGTTTCACCTGTCAGCCCGTCTGCGGCCCCGCAAGAGCGTGCTTACAGTCAGGTGTTTATGCCACGGAAACAGGCTGCTTCAAAAACGGAATAGCTCTTCCCGAAAGTATTACTCCTCTCGCCTCTTATTTTACCGAGGCAGGCTATGAGACTGCTTATATCGGCAAGTGGCATCTTGCTTCAGACAAAAACAATCACTACGAAAAATCTGCCATACCTAAGGAAAGACTCGGCGGCTATGATTATTTCAGAGGGGCAGATATTCTTGAGTTCACCTCTCACGGATATGACGGCTATATCTTTGACGAAAAAGGCGAAAGAATTGACTTCAAGGGATACCGTGCCGACTGCATAAACGACTTTGCTGTAGAATACATTGATAATTACAATTCCGAAAAGCCTTTCTTTATGTTTGTCTCTCAGCTTGAGCCCCATCACCAGAATGACAGAAGACATTTCGAGGGCTATACTCCTACAGTTCCTTACTTTAAAGACTACCCTATACCCGAGGATTTAACATCATTCAAAGGCAACTATAAAAAGGAATATGCCGATTATCTTTCGGCAATTAACCGTATTGACTTTAATCTGAGTGTACTTGTCAACAAGCTTAAAGAAAAAGGGATTTATGAAGATACCATAATTGTGTATACAAGCGATCACGGCTGTCATTTCAAAACGAGAAATGCCGAATACAAGCGTTCCTGCCATGACAGCAGTATACATATTCCTCTTGTAATAAGAGGCGGTGCTTTCAGAGGCGGTCTCATTGATGAAAGACTTGTAAGTCTTCTCGACCTTCCCGCAACAATACTTTCTGCAGCAGATATAAATGTACCTGAGCATTTCAAGGGCATTGACCTAAGAAGCGACAAGAGACGTCAGGCAGTATATATCCAGATAAGCGAAAGTCAGTGCGCGAGAGCGATAAGGACAAAGGATTATACTTACTCTGTTTCCGTTCCCTCTTATGTAAGCGGTATGACTATGGAAAGCTCACCCGTTTATATGGAAGAGTATCTTTATGACCTTGTCAATGACCCCTTGCAGACAACCAACCTTATAAAGCATCCCGATTATAAGATTGTGCGCTCGGCTATGAAAAAGCTTCTTCTTGAAGAAATGGAGAAAGCCGGAGAAAAGAAGGCTGTCATTATTCCGGCAGTCAAAGCTAAAATAAAATAAAAATGATGTCCTCTGCATTACAGCATAGGACATCTCTTTTTTAGAAGAAAAAAGACTGCCGAGAATGTTGCAAGATGCCCTTTTCTTCACTCCGAAGGCGTACACAGGTACTCCGAGAGGGTGAAAAAAGGGTAAATATATGCGAAAATCCGGGGGAATTCGATGTTCCTTCGGATTTTGTTAGCAATATTGTTATTATATCTGCTTTAATTTATATGTATGTATATTTTGCATATATGTTCTTGCGACTTTATCGACAGTCTGAAAGGTCCGAGAAAATCGGGCCTTTTCCTTTATCTTTAAACATTGACAAAATTGCAGTGCAGAGATTATAATTGAAGGGTAAAAATCAAGGGAGGTAAAAGTATGTCCGTTTATAAAATCTACAGTCCCTATAATGATATTGAAGAGCTTATTCCCGATGAAGAAAACCATTATAAGACTAATCTGCATACCCATTCAACCTACAGCGATGCCAATGACAGTATGAAGGATATGATAGAGGCGTTCTATGATCAGGATTTCGATATTCTTGCTATGACCGAGCACGGCATAGTGGGAAAGGAATGGGATAAGGAGCCTACCATTATTCCGCTTTATCGCTTTCAGTATCTCTGGCACGGCAAAAGATACTACCTTTCGACTCAGGAGTATAGGGCAGTGCAGGAGGGTACATATAAAACCAAGGCTGATACAAGAACAAAAAAGAGAGGTCTTCAGTGTGTTCCCGGCGGCATAGAGACTAATATGGTTGTAAAGGTGTTCAATCATATCAACGGATTTTTTACTGATGTTCTTGAAGGAGTATGGGGCAGGGAAAATGATTACGAGGGACCCGTAAAAGCTATTGAAGAAAGCGGCGGTCTGTCTCACATCAATCATCCTACAGACTGGCTTCAGGCAAGAAAATATCCCGACTGCGGAACGAAAAAGGAAAATGTTGAATTCTTTGCCGATATCCTCAGAAGATATAAGTCCTGTATGGGTATCGAGGTGCTTAATATGTACGATATTCCCAACCGATGTGACCGTATTTTGTGGGACTCACTTCTTAAGAAGCTTATTCCCGAGGGAGAGAGAAGTGTTTTCGGCTTTGCCAACAGTGATGCTCACGAAACGGGACAGATTGATACGGCATTTATGGATTTTGTTCTTCCTGAATATTCTCTCCAAAATCTTCGAGAAGCTATGGAAAAGGGTAGGTTTTTTGCCATTGCCCGTTATGCTAAAAATGAGCTCGGCGAGGACTTTGAGGGTAAAGGCCCTGTGCCGAAAGTTACGGAAATCAAGGTGGACGACGAGACGGATACCATTCTTATAAGAGGAAAGAACTGCAGTAAAATAGAGTGGATTGCTGACGGCAAGGTTATCAAATCAAAGACTGCCGAAGGTCAGGGCGAAATGATGTCGGTAATAAATCTTGCCGAATTCAAGAATGAGATAAGCTGTTATGTCCGCTGTCAGCTCCTTGGTGAAGGCGGTATCTGTCTTACTCAGGCATTTATCTGCGATGACGGAAATATGGAACGCTTTAAGACGGGGATACCCGAAAAGAAGGTTCTCAGTAAAAAAGAAAAAATAAAAAAGAGATTCTATGATTCTCTTCCCGGTGTTCTTATTGACAGAGACAAGGGAATGCCGCAGTAAATATTTAACAATTCTTTATTGCATTTTTAAAGTAGTATGTGTATAATGATTGAATACAGTTTAATCTGCACGGGTAATACTTTTACCTGAATACAGAAAAGAAAAGGAGTTAAAGCTATGGAACCTATTAAGGTTGACTTTACCGGAAAAGACGGAGCAAGTAAGGGCAGCGGAAAGACTGCATATCTTGTTCCGAAAAAAGCAGGGCTTAAATTAATTATCAGTATTATCGGCACTGTAATCGGTGCTGTGGTTGCATATTATTTCATGCTTCCGCCGATGAATTTCAAGAGTACCGATATGTATATGTATCTGGGTGTTGTTGCCGCTATTTTTATTGCACTTATGACAATTACATCAGGTGCTGCACTTCGTCCCGAATATACTGAATATGCAAAGAAAAAATCAATTATACCTATGATTTTTATCGGTATTCTTATTGCCGTTGTAGGTGTCGGTATGGTTATTTCCTCTGTGTTCTTCAGAGCAAAGACCTACAGTAAGATTATTGATGTGGACGAAACAAAAACCTTCGCAAGTGAAATTCAGGAGGCGGATTTCTCATCTGTTCCCGTTCTTGACACTGCTGCTGCGAGTGTTCTTGCCAACAGAGCTCTCGGTGACTTATCAAAGATTGACAAGGTTTCGCAGTTTGAGATTTCATCAGTATTCACTCAGATAAACTACAAAAACTCTCCCGTCAAGGTTACAACTCTCGCATACGGTGATGTTTTCAAGTGGCTTAAGAACACCTCTGAAGGTCTTCCCGGTTATGTTATCGTCAATATGGTTACACAGAAGAGTGAGCTTGTTCTTCTTCCCGAGGGTGAGTACATTAAGTATGCAACTACGGAGCATTTCTCAAAGTATCTTATGAGACACGTTCGTTTCAGCTATCCCACTTATATTTTTGATACACCGAGATTTGAAATTGACGAAAACGGCGACCCCTATTGGCTTTGCCCTGTTCTTGACAAGACAATCGGTCTTTTCGGCGGTACAGATGTAAAGGGCGTTGTTATCGTTGATGCAGTAACAGGTGAAATGACAGAATACACCGTTGACGAGGTGAAAAACAGCACAGAGCTTCAGTGGATTGACGGTATTTATTCCGATGCACTTCTTGTTGAACAGTTCAACTATTACGGTCAGTACCAGAAGGGCTTCATCAACTCTGTTCTCGGTCAGGACGGTGTAAGAATTGCAACGGAAGGCTCCAACTACCTTGCACAGAATGACGACGTTTATATGTATACAGGTGTTACCTCTGCAGGTAATGACCAGGCTATTATCGGCTTTGTGCTTGTTAATATGAGAACAAAGGCAGCTAACTTCTATGAGGTTTCCGGTGCTAAGGAGCGTTCGGCTATGTCCTCTGCACAGGGTGATGTTCAGGACTATTCTTACGCAGCAACCTTCCCCATTCTTCTTAACATCAGCGGTCAGCCCACCTACTTTATGTCCCTTAAGGACGCAGATAACCTTGTAAAGCGTTATGCTATGGTTAATGTTCAGAACTATCAGGTGGCAGTAACAGGCCTTTCGATTGCCGAATGTATGGAAGAGTATGTTGAAAAGCTTGAAAGCAACAACATTAAGATCGATGTTGATATTGACGATATTATTGATGCTACCGATTCTGAAAATCAGAATACAGAGCCGGAGACTGAAGATGTAAAAGAGGTTACCGTCAAGGGTGCAATCACTGATATCAGAACTGCTGTTATCGGCGGCGAAAGTGTTTACTACATTGAAATTGACGACAGCGGAATCTATTACACAATCAGTGCAGCAGACGCACCTTCAGTTGTAATTATGAACGAAGGCGATAAAATCAGTCTTGTATATACACTTAAGGAAAAAGATAAAGAGCCGAAATCAGGCGATATCGTTGCTGCTGAGAAAATAAAATAAAAGGATTATTAAAGCTGCTGCAGTTTGAAATTGCAGTAGCTTTTTTTCGGAATATTTAATTTTGATTTTAGCTCTTGATATATAATGCTTTTATTGATATAATTAAATGTACGCTTATATTTAACGGCTAAGAACAATACGGTGAAAAGGAAGCACAGATAATGAAATTATCTCTTGTTGTGCCCTGCTATAATGAAGAGGGTAATGTTGAAAAATTCTTCGATACGGTAAATGAAGCTTTTACGGGTAAGGTCGAAGACTATGAATTCGTTTTTGTCAACGACGGAAGTAAAGACGAAACGCCAAAAAAGCTTAAAGAGCTTTACTACAACAAAAATGAAAAAAAGAATATTCAGGTTCTCTCCTTCAGCCGTAATTTCGGTAAAGAGGCCGCTATTTATGCAGGACTTTCAAAGGCGAAGGGTGACCTTGTGTGCCTTATAGACGCTGACCTTCAGCAAAGACCTGAGGTTGTTCTGGAAATGCTTGATGTAATGAATTCTGACGGTGATATTGACTGTGTGACTGCATATCAGGAGGAAAGAAAAGAAAACAAGGCTATAGCCTTACTCAAATCTGCATTTTATAAAACCATAAACGGAATGTCTGATGTGGATTTCGTCAACGGCGCTTCCGATTTCAGACTTATGAAAAGGTCTGTTGCCGATGCACTTTTGCAGATGAAGGAATATCACCGTTTTTCAAAGGGTATGTTCAGCTATGTGGGATTCAATACCGAATATATTCCCTATGAGGTAGCCGAAAGAGAAAGCGGCGAAACAAAATGGAGCACGAAGAAGCTGTTCAAATATGCCTTCGAGGGTATATTCGCTTTTTCAACAAAGCCCCTTAAGATCGCAACACTGTTGGGTGGGCTGTTTCTCGTTCTGTCTTTATGCGGATTCGTTTCCTGCTTTGCATCAGCACGTTTCGAGCCTTGGCTCTTAAGCTATATTTTACTTGTTTCACATATATTCTTAGTCGGCGGAATAATTCTTCTCTGCCTTGGCACCATAGGCGAATATCTTGCTAAGATGTATGTGCAGGGCAAGGACAGACCTATCTATATATTAAAGGAACATTTAGATAATGATAAATAAGATAAAAGAACTGTTAGTCAGGTATAAAGAGTTGATTCTGTACGGTATTTTCGGCGTTCTTACAACGGCTGTTAATGTGGCAACCTTCTGGATATGCGGAAAAATATTCGGTGAAGAGCTTTATCTTGTAAGTAATGCTGTTGCCTGGTTTGCGGCAGTCGCATTTTCATATTTTACCAATAAGCTTTTTGTGTTCGAGTCAAAAAGCTTTGCGCCTAAGGTTTTTATTAAGGAAATCGGCGTTTTCTTTTCGTCGAGAGTTCTGACCTTCGGCGTAGAGGAGGGCGGAATGTGGCTCTTTGTGGATGCCTTAGGCTTTAGTGAACTTACCGTCAATATTTTTGGTCTTGAAATCGGCGGACAGATGATTGCCAAGGGTGTGGTAAGTGTAACGGTAGTAATCCTTAACTACTTTTTAACCAAGTTTGTGACCTTCAGAAAGAAGAAATAAAAATATGGCTGGTGCTTTTCTGCATCAGCCATTTGTGTTTTATAAGTCTTTTACTGCTTTTATAAGACGGAAAACCTGCTCTGCGGTATCGGCCATATTAGAGCGGGCATTTTCTTTTTTTATCGCTTCTTCAAGGGTTACCGGACCTCTTACTATGGAAAAGAAGGCATCAATGCCTTTTTCATTACAGTAAACGGCATCCTTTGTTACTGCACCCGAAAGGGCAATTACAGGCTTTCCGTATTTCTTTGCAGCAGCTGCAATTCCGCTTGGCGCTTTACCCATAACGGTCTGAAAGTCCAGCCTGCCTTCGCCTGTTATTACAAGGTCGGCATCCTTTATTTTGTCTTCTGTATGTATCTGCTCAAGTATAAGGTCTATGCCTCTGAGGAGTCTTCCGTTCAGGAAGGAAAGAAAAGCGAAGCCGAGGCCTCCTGCGGCTCCTGCACCCTCTGAATTTTTGTCTGATAGGGGATTGAAAGCCTTTGCTTTTTCGGCATAGTGAGAAAGATATGAATCCATTTCCTTAACCGCTTCAGGTGTTGCGCCCTTCTGAGGACCGAAAACCGCACTGCAGCCCTGTTCGCCGCAAAGAGGATTGTTCACATCGCAGGCAATGTTGAAGGTGCAGTCTGATAATTGGGGTAAAGCCCCCGAGCCGTCGATTGATTCGATATCTTTAAGACCGATTGCACCGAAAGGAACGGGCTTGCCGTCTTTGTTTTTAAAATCAAAGCCCAGTGCCTGAAGCATACCTGCGCCGCCGTCATTGGTTGCGCTTCCGCCGATGCCGATAATAAAATTACGGCAGCCTTTAATAACAGCATCTCTTATTATTTCGCCTACGCCGTAGGTGGTGGTATACAAGGGATTCAGCTCCTCTTCCTTCAAAAGCGTAATCCCCGCTGCCGCTGACATTTCAATAACGGCAGTATTGCCGTCACCGATAATCCCGTAAGTGCACATAATTTTTCTGCCCAGAGGGTCAGTGGCTTGTGTGATTTCTTTTCTGACGTTCATACCTGTTACAAGTGCATCAACGGTACCTTCTCCGCCGTCAGCTATAGGCATAACATCACAGATTGCATCGGGATATACTCTTTTTATACCCTCGGCTGCAGCCTCGCCTGCTTCGACGGAAGAGAGACTGCCCTTGAAGGAATCTATTGCGATTAAAGCTTTCATACAATCACCTCACGGGCTTATTGTATCACAGTTTGATTCCGGGGGCAAGTGCAGGCGACAGCTTTATTCTTTGCCCGTGTGTTATTTAAGAAAACTGACATAATTTTTATTGTCAAGTGCTGTGATTTAAAGAGCTTCTTTAATGCAGAGTGAGGCTCTTTTCTGTTGACTTTTGGAAATAGCTGCTATATAATATTTCTGAACACTTGAAATGGTTTTATTCTGCTTTATTACGGAATATCCTTTTGAGTAGCCCTGCGAATTACTTTTGTGAAAGGAAAGAAAATATGAACACAATTGACAAAAATTACGAAGCTCTGTTCACACCATGGAAAATCGGTAATGTAGAAATCAAAAACCGTATAGTAATGTGCCCTATGGGCGGTACATCTCTTTTCGGCTGGTTTGAACTTGGCGGATGCCACTTTGACAAGGAAGCGGCAAAGCTTTTTCTTGAAAGAGCAAACAACAATGTAGGTCTTATCATTCCCGGTATTGCACCTCTTCGCGACACCTTCTGGGGCAAATGGTTATGGCAGAATCCCAAGATGTTTGAAGATCTTAAGGTATTTATGGACGAAATACATAAGACAGGTGCAAAGCTTTTCGTTCAGCTTACAGCAGGTATGGGCAGAAGCTGGGCAATTACCGAGCTTGTAGCTCCCTTACACAAAAACAAGATTACCCGTGCTCTTGTAAAGCCTATTCTTGATACATCTCATGAGCTTGCTTCTCCCTCTCCTCAGCCTTCACGCTGGGCACACGATATTATCTGCCCCGAAATGACAAAAGAGCAGATACACGAAATCATCGAAGCTTTCGCTAAAACTGCAAAGCTCTGCCGTGATGCCGGAGTAGACGGCGTTGAGGTTCACGCTGTTCATGAAGGCTATCTTCTTGACCAGTTCTCAATTGAATTCTTCAACAAGCGTACTGACGAATACGGCGGCTCATTCGAAAACAGATACCGTTTTGCAGCCGAGGTTGTAAAGGCTATCAAGGAAAGCTGCGGCGAGGATTATCCCGTATCTCTCCGTTATTCTGTAGAATCAAAGATGAAGGGCTTCTGCGAAGGCGCAATGCCCGGCGAAAAATATACAGAGGTGGGCAGAGCTATGCCCGAATCAGAAAGAGCAGCAAAATACCTTCAGGATGCAGGTTATGATATGCTCAATGCCGACAACGGTACATACGACTCCTGGTACTGGTGCCATCCTCCTATGTATATGCCCCAGAACTGTAATCTTGATGATGTAGCACATATAAAGGAATTCGTTGATATTCCTGTTGTATGCGCAGGCCGTATGGAGCCCGACGTAGCTTCAAAGGCTATTGAAGAGGGAAGAATTGACGCAGTAGGTGTTGCCCGTCAGTTCCTTACCGACGGTGCATGGGTTACAAAGCTTATCGAAGGCAGACTTGAGGAAATCAAGCCCTGTATCTGCTGCCACAGCGGCTGCTTCAACTTCTCATCGTCAAAGGGCCACGCAAACACTCAGGATCTTCTTGATACAATGGGTCTTGCACGCTGTGCTCTTAACCCCGAAACAATGCAGTCCAAGAAATATAAAATCACTCCCGCTAAGAAGAGCAAGAAGGTTGCTGTTATCGGCGGCGGTATCGGCGGTATGGAAGCTGCTATCGTCTGTGCAAAGAGAGGCCACGAGGTTACTCTTTACGAAAAGAGCGACAAGCTTGGCGGTGTATTCATTGCCGCAGCTGCTCCCTCCTTCAAGGAAAAGGACAGAGATCTTATCAAGTGGTACATCCGTGAAATCGCACAGTATCCCATTGAGGTCAAGATGAACACAGAGGTCAAGGACATCGCTTCTCTCGGTGCTGACGAGGTTATCGTTGCAACGGGTGCTAAGGCAAGAAAGATTCCCGTAAAGGGCGCAGATACAGCTATTGAAGCTATCGAATATCTTTTAGGTGAAAAGGAAACCGGCGAAAAGGTTACTGTTATCGGCGGCGGTCTTACAGGCTGTGAAATCGCTTATGACCTTTATCTTCAGGGCAAGAAGCCCACTATCGTTGAAATGCAGGATGACCTTGTAACAACTCCCGGTATCTGCCTTGCAAATACAAGCTACCTTCGTGACTTCTTCAAGACAAACAAGGTTCCCGTACATCTTGAAACATCACTTTGTGAAATCGGCGAAGGCAAGGTTACCGTCAAGGACAAGGAAGGCAAGACCTTCGATATCGAAAGTGACAGCGTAATTATGTCTGTAGGTTATGTTCCCACACCCGTAGCTCCCAAGGCAAAGCACGTTCATATTATCGGTGATGCAGCTAAGGTTGGCAATCTCCGTACTGTTATCTGGGGCGCATGGGATATCGCTATGAAGATATAACTCAGAATAAAAATATTTAAAGGAGAATAAAACTATGATTCTTACACAGGAACAGCAGGCCATTTTAGACGGCTCAAAAGGCGACGTTATGGCCAAGGTTATGAAGACTCTCGTTATGTACGGTGAAGCCTTCGGTGCCGAAAAATTAGTACCTATTACCTCTGATTACAATCACCTTGTTACCTCCTTCGGTCTTAAGGTAATGTCTCCCGTTTATGACCTTATGCAGACTATTCTTGATGCAGGCGTTGCTTCGGGACAGAAATTCTCAGTTGACCCCCGTCCCATCGACAAAAATGTTCCCGCAAATCTCCTCCAGAACATTATCTTCAATAAATTTATGTACACAAAGCAGAGCTTTTATGAGGAACAGCTTCAGAAGTTAGGTCTTCTCAACAAGGACGCTTTCACCTGCACCTGCTATATGGATGAGGTAGGCAATAAGCCCAAGAAGGGCGATGTTCTCTCCTGGGCAGAGTCAAGTGCAGTTGTTTATGCAAACTCTGTTTTAGGTGCAAGATGTAACCGTAACTCAGGTATCATTGATATTATGGGCTCAATCGTAGGCTTTGTTCCTTATTTCGGTCTTCTTACCGATGAGGGCAGAAAAGCTACATGGGTTATCAAGGTTCAGACTGAAAAGAAGCCTGAGGCTCAGCTTCTCGGTTCTGCAATAGGTATGAAGGTTATGGAAGATGTTCCTTATGTTGTAGGTCTTGATAAGTGGATCGGTACAGAGCTTAACGATTCAGCCTGCGCATATCTTAAGGACTTCGGTGCTGCAACAGCTTCAAACGGTGCAGTCGGTCTTTATCATATTGAAAATCTTACTCCTGAAGCAGTTGAGCTTGGCGAAAAGCTTATCGCTGAAGGTGCAAAGGAATATATCATTGATGACGCTGAGCTTGAAAGAGTACAGAAGAACTATCCTGTTATCTGGAAAAAGCCTGATGCAGCTCCGAAGCTTTGTTTCATCGGCTGTCCCCATCTTTCTCTTCAGCAGCTTAAGGACTGGACTGACAACATTGAAGCTGAACTCAAGAAAAAGGGCAACAAAAAGGTTTCTGTTCCCACTGTTCTCACTGCAGCTCCCAAGGTCCTTGAGGCTTTTGAAAAGACTCCCTATTATGCACGTCTTAAGGCTACAGGCGTTATCATTTCATACATCTGTCCTCTTATGTATATGAATAATCCTCTCTGCAAAAAGATGCCCGTAATTACCTGCTCCAATAAGCTCCGTACTTACACAACAGCTAAGTTCTACAAAGAAGCAGAGATTTTATCAATAATTACTGACGGAGGTAAAAAATAATGAAACAGTTTAAAGGCAGAGTTGTAACTCCCGGTACAGTAACAGCCGAAGCAGTTGTTACCAAAAGCGGTTTCAATACCCTCGCATCCTTCCAGAACGCTCTTCAGTTCGGTGACAAGGAAGTAAAATGCGGCGACCAGAATAATGCTGACTTATACGGCAAATCTCTTCTGAACAAGGCTCTTTGCCTTCCTCAGACTATCGGTTCAACAACGGGAGGACTTGTTCTCTACTGTGCATGCGCACTTCAGAAGAATCCTGCTTGTATGCTCTTCTCATTACCCATTGACTCTCTTGCAGCTGCAGGTGCAGTTCTTGCTGATGTATGGGTTGACGGTGTGACAATGCCCGTTATCGACTCTCTCGGTGATGAGTTCCTTGAATATGTAAAGGACGGTATGACCGTAACAATTAAGGAAGACGGCATCGTTGAGGTTGGCTGATTGTGAATGCAGAATGCAAAATGCAGAATTGCGCCTTACAGTGCAGTAAAAAAACAGATTGTTCCCGCCCCGTAAGGTTGTCAGAATGATATGAATTTTAAAAGGGCACGGCTTTAAATTTGCCGTGCTCTTATTTTTTATTCTCTTACAAATTCAGCTATATCCTCTATTTTGCAATCAAGCGCTTCGCAGATTTTATCGAGGGTTCTGAGTAAACTTATACCACTTCAATTCTATTAATCATTCCAGACCTTCAAAGAAATCGTCAAAAGAACAGTAATATATCTTCTTTAAATTAACAATTACACTTGCTCTTATATTCAGCTCACCACATTCATATTTCGCATAAGTGCTTCTTCCGATATCACAGCCTCTCAGCTGAAGCTCGGCACATAGTTTTTCCTGTGAGTAACCGTATTTATATCTTAGTTTTCTTAAATTATCGCCCATATTCATATCGGTTCTGATTTTTTGTTCCATAACTCACCTTTTAAACTGCTCTGCTTTTCTTTTATTCTTTTACGAATTCGGCTATGTCGTCTAATTTACAGTCAAGAGCTTCGCAGATTTTATCTAAAGTTTTTGTTTCGGTGTTCTCGTTGGCTTTAAGTCGGCGGATAGTTTTGCTGTCAATACCGCATTTTTCACGGAGCCAATAGGTTGAAACACCCTTTTTCTTCATTGTTATCCAAAGCTTATCAAATACTATCATAATAACCTCCTTGACAATTAATATTATGGGGGTTATAATCTTTAATATTAAGGGGATATAATCCCCATATAAAAAGGATGCTGAAATTGTATTCTTGTAGTTTCTTCGGACACCGTGATGCACCCGACAGCATCCGCTATGATCTTAAGCAGGTTCTTATTGATCTTATTGAAAATAAGACGGTTATTAATCTTTATAAGGAATAATAAAAAAGCAGGTCTGTTACACGAAAAGCAACAGACCTGCGGTTTTTCTCTTGTTTTAAGCTTTGATATATGATAGAATAAATAAAGAATGCAAAAGGAGGAATACTATGCTTGATTTTATTGAAAAGCTCACCGAGGTGCAGATAATTGACGAAAGAAACTATCACAGCATTATGACAGAAACTGTAGAGCCATATCTCCTTAAAAAGAGAACCGACGGCAGCTTCCTTTCAAAAGACGGACTCACTCTTCACTATGAGCAGTATCTTAAAAAGCTCTCCCGTGGCAGTGTTGTTGTTCTACACGGCTTTACTGAATCGGCAGAGAAATTCCGTGAGGTAGCCTACTATTTTCTTAAAGCAGGCTACAGTGTTTTCTCTCTTGACCTCAGAGATCACGGAAAGTCTGAGCACAGAAGCGGCAAAACCGAAAGAGTTGAAACGGACAGCTTTGATCTATATGCTGAGGACCTTGAAAGGTTTATGAATGAGGTTGTAAAGCCCTTGTCAAAGGACAAAAAAATCCACCTCTACACCCATTCTCTCGGCAGCACCGTCGGTCTTCTTTATATGATGAAAAATCCTTATGATGTCAATAAGGCTGTGCTTTCATCACCGATGATCTGCGGTAATATGGGTATGCCCTTACCTGTGGCAGAAACTGCGGCAAAGCTTATCTGTCTTTTCGGCGGCAAGAGTGTTTCGGCTCCCGGAAGATGCGTTTTCAATGAAAATCAGACTGCAGAGGAAAGCGATGCTTCCTCTGAGGCGAGATTCATTTACTATCACGAAAAGAGAAAAAAGGAGCCTTTATATAAAACGAGCGGACCCTCATTCGGTTGGGTGAAGGCTTCCCTTGAAGCAAGAGATAAAATTCTTTCTGCCGAGAATATAAATAAGCTCAGAGCAGAGCTTCTTATTTTTAAGCCGGAAGAGGACAAGCAGCTTTCAGGTACACATACAGATAAATTTGCATCTCTTGCAAAAGTAAAAATCAAAAAAACTGAAAATGCAAGACACGAAATTTTTATGAGCGGTGACAGAACTCTCAAATGGTATTTTGATGAAATATTTGATTTTCTTGAAGAGTGAAATATCTTGCAAAGATAAATAAATAGTGCTAAAATAAACTGAAATAAAAACAACGGAGGAAACATTATGGCAAAATACGCAATTTACGGAGCAGGCTCACTCGGTACGGTTTTAGGCGCTTACATAACAAAAAACGGCGGTGAGGTTGACCTTATCAACAGAAACAAGGCGCACGTAGCTGCTCTTAACGAAAAGGGTGCAAAAATTACAGGTACAGTTGAAATGACCGTTCCCGTAAAGGCTATCACTCCCGATGAAATGGAAGGCAAGTACGATGTTATCGTTCTTCTCACCAAGCAGCTTTACAACAAAGAGGTTGTGACAATGCTCAAGGATTACCTTTCCGAAAAAGGTGTAATTGTAACCTTGCAGAACGGTATCCCCGAGCCCGGCATTGCTGAAATCATCGGTGAAGAGCACACTATGGGTTGTGCAGTTGAATGGGGTGCAGCACTTATTGAGCCCGGCGTATGCGAGCTTACAAGTGAACCCGACAGCCTTTCATTCCATATGGGTAAAATGAACGGCATTACCGACGAGCAGTTTGCTGCAGTAAAAAATCTTCTTGAGCTTATGTGTCCCGTTCACGAAGAGCCTAATCTTATGGGCGCACGCTGGTCAAAGCTTCTTATTAATGCTACCTTCTCAGGTCTCGGCACAGTTGCAGGCGGTTTGTTCGGTGACGTTTCTGAGGATAAGGACGGAAAGCAGGTAGCTATCCGCTGTATGAAGGAATGTATCGACGTAGGCCATGCAGCAGGTGTTACCTTTGCACCTGTTCAGGGCAAAAACATTGTAGGTCTTTTCTACTATAAGGGGGCTCTCAAGCGTGCTTTCGGAACCCTTCTTCTTCCTATAGCTATGAAAAAGCACAGACTTATTGAGCCTTCAATGCTTCAGGATATCAAGAAGAACAAGCCTTGCGAGGTTGATGCAATTAACGGTGTGGTATGTGAATTCGGCAAGAAGCACGGTGTGGCAACCCCCATTAATGACAGAATCGTTGAAATTATAAAGAAGATTCAGGCAGGGGAGCTCAAGGCGGAAAAAGCTAATTTCAGATTTTTCGATGACCTTTTAAAGTGATAAAAATAAAGGTGCTGTTGCAGGTTAGTGTAACAGCACCTTATTATATTTTATTAATAAAGATTGCAATTCGAATTACAGTCATAAAAAATCGAGTGTTCACACGAAATACGTAATGAACACTCGAAATGGCTGTTCCGAATCATTTAGATGTCAACTATTTCAAATCAAAGTCACCATTTTTTAACCGCTTTTTTAGTTCTGTAAATATTATTTCATCGTCTTTTTGTTTTTGGGAGTTCCGCTTTGCCATATTTTTTTACATATTCTTCTTCTGCTGTATCATCTAAAAATAAAATAAATTCCTCATTATTATCCATTACATATTCTCCTTTAAGGTTTTACAACTTGAAATCAACATTCGCCTAATTCTACCGCATAGATTTCTGTATTTTTTATATGTATCTTCATTAATGGTGTTTGTGTTAAACAGTAGTTGTAGCCAACCTTCTGTTTCGCTACATTCTTTTAATGCAATTTCAAATTTAGAAAGCATATCAGCCTTACTTTGCCCGTAGTTTGCTTCTCGAATATTTGCATAAACGCTGCTTGAACTTTTACGGATTTGAAAAATCGTATTTGATGGTGCTTTTATACTTTGACAAAGTAATTCTATATCTGTTGCAAGTTGTTCGGAATAAACGAGCAAATAGTTCTTGGACACAATCTCACTTCCCTTATAATAGTTATAGCATAAACTTACTAACAAATCAACGCGAAGCGTTGTATATCATCAATTCTGTAAGGAATTGCATATCATCAAGACGAAGTCTTGTATATCATCATTGCGAAAGTTTTTTGATACACGCTTTGCGTGATGATATACAGTCGTGACGGACTGATGAGATACAACGATAGCAACGCTATCGTTGATGATATACCATTACTTTCGCAATGGATAAAAAAATCGACTTGTTTTCACAAGTCGATTTTTTGGTGGGCAGGGATGGATTCGAACCATCGAAGTCGTTGACGGCAGATTTACAGTCTGCTCCCTTTGGCCACTCGGGAACCTACCCATATAAAAAAACTGGAGCTGGTGGACGGACTCGAACCCCCGACCTGCTGATTACAAATCAGCTGCTCTACCAACTGAGCTACACCAGCTTATTGTGTTGCGATTGAACTCACGCTCAACGCTAAAGTATAATAACACAAGATTTTCGGTTAGTCAATAGTTTTTTTGAATTTTTTTGAGTTTTTTTCATTTTTATTTCTGTCGGTTTTACGAGGCTGTTTCTATGCGAATTTTTATTTGTTGCTTCTGCATAGCATTTTTCCTTTTTGTACAAATCTTTTTGAACGAGTAGCAGAATTTAGAGGGGATTTTTGCAAAAACTATTGATAAGTTTGTCAAATATTGTTATTATTTTCTCAGCGGTATAAAAACATCGCAATCCGTACAGAGAATTTCAGAGAGGTATTAATTATGACATTGTTCGATGTATTATCACTTGTCGGCGGTCTTTCTCTCTTCCTTTTCGGTATGAATCTTATGGGTTCTTCTCTCGAAAAGAAAGCAGGCGGACAGCTGAAAGCCATTCTCGGTAAAATGACTGACAGTCCTGTCAAGGGATTTTTACTCGGTCTTATCGTAACCTCAATTATCCAGTCGTCTTCTGCAACTACGGTTATGGTTGTCGGCTTTGTTAACTCAGGTATTATGACTCTGCATCAGTCCATCGGTATTATTATGGGCGCCAATGTAGGTACTACCATCACCTCGTGGATTCTTTCTCTTACTGCTATTAAGGGCGGCGGAATTATGGATCTGTTCAAGCCTGATTCCTTTGTGCCCGTTCTTGCCCTTATAGGCATTTACCTTCTTATGTTCAGTAAAAAGAACAAGAGCAAGGATACGGCTATGATTCTTTTAGGCTTTGCTACTCTTATGACCGGTATGTCAGCAATGTCTGATGCAGTATCAGGTCTTAAAGAGGTGCCTGAATTTACAAATATTCTTACACTTTTCTCCAACCCGGTTTTAGGTGTTCTTGCAGGTGCTGTGCTTACAGCGATTATTCAGTCTTCATCTGCATCGGTCGGCATCTTACAGGCCATTTCTACCACGGGTGCTATTACCTTCGGTACGGCTATCCCCGTTGTTATGGGTATGGCTATCGGTACCTGTATTACAGCTGTCCTTTCAGCTATCGGTGCAAATAAAAATGCAAAGCGTACCACCCTTGTACATCTTTATTTCAATATTTTCGGTACTGTTGCAGCTCTTATTCTTTTCTACGGAGCAAATGCAATTTTCAAATTCGAATTCTTCGATAATACTGCTACTGAGGTCGGCATCGCTATTGTTAATACCTTGTATAAAGTGTTCTGCGTTCTTATGTGGGCACCGATGACCGGCGTTCTCGAAAAGCTGGCAACGATTACTATCAAGGATACGGAAGAAAAAGAAAAGTACGAAATGCTCGACGAAAGACTTCTTGCAACACCTGCTGTTGCTGTTGAACGTTGCCGCAGTGTGACTCAGTCAATGGCGGAGATTTCGGTCGAAAGCATTAACCGTGCTGTAAAGCTCTTCGAGAATTATAATCAGGACGATTATAACTTCATTATGAAGGCAGAGAAGAAAACCGATAAATACGAAGATAAGCTCGGCAGCTATCTTATTAAGGTTTCTGCTCTTGAGCTGACATCCGAAGACAGCGCAGAGATATCGAAGATTCTTCATATTATCGGTGACTTTGAAAGAATCTCTGACCATGCGGTAAACCTTGTTGAAGCACTTGAAGAGATTCAGGAAAAGAAAATGAATTTCTCGGGTGATGCAGCAAGAGGTCTCAAAACTATCTGCAGTGCGGTAAATGAAATTGTCGGACTTGCTTTCCGCTGCTTTACGGAAAACGACAGAAGTGCTGCCAAGAATGTTGAGCCTCTTGAACAGGTTGTTGACGACCTAAAGGACGAGCTTAAGAGACAGCATATAGAAAGACTCAAAAAAGGCGAATGTACCATTGAACAGGGCTTTGTCTTCGGTGACATTCTCACTAACCTTGAAAGAGTTGCCGACCACTGCTCAAATATCGCCGGCTGCGTAACTGAAACGGCTCACAACGAAATGGATATGCACTCTTATGTCAAGAAGGTTAAGAAAGAAAACCTCAGTCATTACAACGAAAGATACGAAGAGTACAAAGAAAAATACAGTGTATAAAAAGTAAATCTGTTGCATCATTTGCGGTGCAACAGATTTTTTGTTATGAATTATATCTGCTCATAGCCTTGTCGATATCTCCCGTAACCATTATTTCAACGGCACTGACAGTGTTTTCGGCTGCTTTTTTTATTTCATCCGCTTCCTTTTTTGTAAAGCGTGAAAGCACCCAGTCGGCAAGGTCATATTCGGGATTGGGCTTTGCACCTACACCCACTTTTATACGGGGGAACATATCGCTCTTAAGGTGATAGAGAATATTCTTTATACCGTTATGGCCACCGTCAGAGCCCTTTCTTCTTATACGGAGCTTGCCCGGGTCGAGACTTATATCGTCAAAAATGACAATAATTCTTTCGGGAGGTATTTTGTAGAACTCGGCTGCATCTCTTACGGCTTCACCGCTTAAATTCATTAAGGTCTGGGGCTTGAGGAAAAGACACCTCTTTCCTTCGATTCTGCCTTCGCCCATAAGAGATTTGAATTTGAGCTTATTGATTTTTACCGAGTATTTGTCAGCGAGCATATCGATGCAGATAAAGCCTGCGTTGTGCCTTGTGCTTTCGTATTGCTTGCCCGGATTGCCCAGACCGACTATCATATAATCGAATGTGCCCGTGTATTCCTTGTTTTTTTTGAATATCATTTTTATCTCTCACTTAACTTTTATTTTACTCAGTATATTATGCAGATTTTTTATTTAAGAATCAAGTGTTTTTAAGTATTTTTAGTCTTGAAAGGAGAAAATACAAAGAAAAAGCGCTTTTCAAAATATCTGAGTTCAGCTAATTTCTGAAATAGAATTAAAATAATTTGTCGTTATGTTATAATTAACCGATTATAAATACCTTCGGAGGTTTTAATAATGGAAAGAGAAAATGACCGTCAGAATACGGATCTTATTATAGGCAGAAATGCAGTTTCCGAAGCACTCAGAAGCGAAAGAGCAATAGACACTCTTCTTGTCGTAAAGGGAGAGAGAAACGGCTCCGTCGGCAGAATTATTGCCGAGTGCAGAGAAAAGAAAATAGTGATTAAAGAGGTTGACAAGAAAAAGCTTGACTTTATGTGCGGTCAGGGCAACCATCAGGGAGTTGCCGCCTATGCTGCCGCCCACGAATATGCCGAGGTTGAGGATATTCTCGCTCTTGCAAAGGAAAGAGGGGAGGATCCCTTCATAATTATCTGTGACGGCATAGAGGACCCCCATAACTTAGGCGCAATTATCAGAACAGCCGAGACCTCGGGTGCTCACGGTATTATTATTCCCAAGAGGAGAAATGCTTCTCTTACCTGGGCAGTGGGTAAGGCTTCGGCAGGTGCCGTTGAGTATATGCCCGTAGCAAGAGTAGGCAATCTTGCTACTCTTATTGACGAGCTTAAGGAAAAAGGCGTCTGGGTTTATTCGGCGGATATGGACGGACAGAATTGGTGCGAAACCGATTATTCGGGCGGTGTTGCTCTTGTGGTCGGCTCAGAGGGTAACGGCGTGAGCAGACTCATAAAGGAAAAGAGTGACTTTGTCGTTTCACTTCCCATGAGAGGTAAAATCACCTCACTGAATGCATCTGTTGCCGCAGGTATACTTATGTATGAGGTATCAAGACAGAGATTAGGCTTAAAGCAAAAATAAAGCAGTCCCCGTATTTTTTTACGAAAGGAAAGAGAAATTATGTCAGAAATGAAAAATGACCCTTCTGAGCTTTATGATGAAGAATTCCTGAAAAAGAAAGAAGAGTTTTTTGCTTCTGTTGAAAATATTGAAACTGCTTCGGGCAGATATGAAATCGGCGAGGATAATGACGCATTTGAACAGCTTGCCCTTGATTTTGAAGAGGATGACCTTATATCAAAATTAGGTTCTAAAAAAGAAAAGAAAGCTAAAAAGTCAAGAAAAGAAAAGAAGAAAAAGGAAGAGGTTATTGACACTCCCGAGCCGGAGTACGATATATTTGAGCTTGCTGACCGATTCGGTATAAAGGAGGACAAGCAGTCAAGAAAGCCTAAGGCAAAAAAGGAGAAAAAGAAGGCTCAGCCTCCAAAAGCTGAAGTGAAAGCTCCGCCTAAGCCCAGAGAGCCCTTAAAGCCCTTTGTTCCTCACACTCCCGTTGAAGAAATCAAGGCTGATGTTTACGTAAAAAACGAAGAGCTTTATGAAGAGCAGAACGTTGATATTGATGAGCTTCTTAAGAATTTGGGTATTCCCACTGCCGAAGAAATTGCAAAGCAGCAGGAGGAAGAAGCACGTCAGGCTGAAAAAGAAGCTGAAGAAACCGACGTTGCTGAGGATGACACAAATTCCGAAGAAGCTGAAAGCACAGCTGAAGATGATGTGAAGGTTTTCACCTCTGAAAAGAAAGACGAAATGGAAGATGTTTCATCCGTTTCCGACGAAAAGCCCGAATTTGAGGAAAACGAAGACACTGACGCAGATATATCGGGCACAAAGCATTTCACTCTTCCCGAAAAGAACGGTGAAGAAAAGTCCGTTGACGCAACAAGACATTTCAATTTAGTTGAATATGCAAAATCAAGAGCTAAGGCTCAGGGCGAGGAAAGCAGTGAAAAGAGAGCAAGCTTTACTCAGCATTTCCGTTTTCTTAAGAGCAAGGAGTCTGACGAAACTATCCTTGAAGCCGTTCCTACGGGAAAAGGCAAGGACAGCGTTATGGATTCCGTAAAAGCTGATGAGGGCGAAGATATTTTCGATGCCGTTGAAAAGGCTCAGAAAAAGAAGAAACGCAAGGCTCTTAACACAAAGCAGACCTTTATTTCTCTTAAGGATTATGAAGAAAAGCTTTCCGACAGACTTTCAAAAGGAAGACTTAATCTGTATTTGTCTCTCGGCACATTGGTGCTCAGCTTCGTTCTTACGGTTATTCCTTCCTTCTATGAGGAAGGCGGAGCACTGGAGTTCCTTTTCGGAAAAGGTGCTGTTTTCTACGGTATTATAAATATTCTCGTTTTTGCTCTTGCAGGTCTTATTGCAAGAAAGGAGCTTGTTTTAGGCTTCAATAATATAAGATATATGAGTCCCGACCAGAACTCAGTGACGGTTGTACTCGGAATCTTTGTTCTTTTATTCAACCTTATTGCACTCATCAAGGGCAGTATAGGTATCAACGGTGTAATTCCCTATACAGTCTGCTTTGCATTTGTAATCTTTATAAGATTTCTCGGTGCATATCTTGATGACCTTACGGCCATGAAAGGCGTTAAGGCCCTTTCGGAAAAGGGTGACTATGAAGGTGTACACTATGTTTCAAGTAAAAACGATGCTCTTGCCATAGCTCATGGCCTGAGTGAAAAAAATGCTCCTACAATTCTTTACGGCAGTGAAAGCCGTGTGGATGAAGGCATAAGAGAAGACAGAGCACCTAAAAAGGATGAAGATAAATTCTATGCATTTACATCTGTTGCTGTTCTGGTGGCAGGCTTTATTGCAGGCTTGATTCTTATGCTCAGAAACAAGGATGCGGTTTCTTTTGTAACTGCACTCACTTCCTCGGTATGCTTCTGTCTTCCCACTCTTAACGAATTCGTAAGCAGTATATTCTTCTATGACACAAATTCCCGTCTTTCAAAGAAGGGCGCAGCGGTAAACGATATTGAGTCTCTTGAAATTCTCTCTAAGGCAAAGGCAGTTTCGGCTGATGCAAAAGAGCTTTTCACCTGTGAGGTATCTTCCTTCAGAAGAGTCAGGGGCTCGGTTATATCAAAAAGCGACGCCGCTGTTTTTGCGGGCATAACACTTAAATCGGGTGGCTCAATGGCAGGTGAATGCTTCGACGAGTTTATAGAAGGACTCGGCATAAGCCTTCCCGAAGCAGAGGATTTACAGTATGAAGAAAAGCTGGGCTTCTCCTGCTGGATAGCAGAAAGAAGAGTTCTTGTAGGCTGCCGTCAGATGCTTGTTGAGCACAGCATTGATTCTCCCACAGAGGCAGAGGAAAAAGCTTATGCAGGCAAGAAGAATGTTATGTATGTGGCTGTTGACGGAGCAATTGTCGCATCCTTCCTTGTAAAATATAAGGCGGTCCATTCCTTCAGAAAGCTTGCCGCAAGCTTTAATAAGACCGGTCTTGTTCTTATGGTGAATTCCTTTGAGCCTTGTCTTGACGAGGTCAACTGCGCATCAAGGCTTTCCCTGGATGTTGCATCGGTTAAGGTTCTTTCGCAGAAGGCGGCTTCACTTATGGAGTCATATAAAAAGGACAGCGAAAAGGGCAAAGCAACCTCTCTTATCTGCCGTAAAGGCGATAACAGTCTTCTTACACTTGTTGTAAAGGCTCACGAGCTTTATCAGGGAGACAGACTCATTTCAAATCTCCTTCTTTCAGGTCAGGGCATAGCACTTGTACTGGTATTTCTGAGCGTAATACTGAATATGCCTCTGTTCTATAATCCCGTTACAATTCTTGCCTTACAGGCTTTATGGAGCTTTATTAGCTTTACTGTTGTATCGGCAGATTTCAGAAGACTTGTAAAAGGAAAAATCGGTTTATTAATTGCGAAAGGTCGTAAAAACAAATGAGCATTATCAATGTTGCTTCTTTACAGAAATCTTACGGCAGAAAGGTAGTTCTCGACGATATTACCTTTGAAATCGAAGAGGGCTCAATCGTAGGCCTTTTAGGACCTAACGGCTGCGGTAAGACAACACTTATTAAAATTCTTACAGGTCTTATCAAGGATCATAAGGGTATGGTCCGTATTGACAACGAGGAGCCCGGCCCTTACACAAAAGACATTGTTGCATTTCTCCCTGACAAATCCTATCTTCCCGACTGGATGAAGCCGAAGGATGCCATAAAGTATTTTTCCGATTTCTATAAGGATTTCGATAAAGAAAAGGCAGAAAGAATGGTAAAGGATTTCGGCCTTGACGAAAACCAGAGAATCAAGACTATGTCAAAGGGACAGCAGGAAAAGATCAACCTTATTCTTGTAATGTGCCGACGTGCAAAGCTCTATATTCTTGATGAGCCTTTAGGTGGTCTTGACCCTGCGGCAAGGAGTATAGTTCTTGATCTTATTATGAATAACTACGCTAAAAATGCTACTGTTCTTATTTCCACTCATCTTATCGGTGATGTTGAAAGAATCTTTAACCGTGTGCTTATGATAAGCGGCGGAAAGCTCATTGTAAATTCTCACGTTGATGAAATCAGAGAAAAAGGTAAGAGCGTTGAGGAAGTTTTCAAGGAGGTTTTTGCTTATGCTTGGTAAGCTTATAAAACACGAATTCAGACATTCGGCAAGATACACGATGTCAATTTATATTGCAGTGCTTGCTATCGGCGGTATTGTGGCACTGTCTCTTCTTTCTGAGTCAACCTTCTTGGGTGTTATGAGCTGCTTTGCCCTTTATGTTGCAGGCTTTGTGGCGCTTATTGTAACGCTCGTTTCGGTAATCAAGAATTTTTATGATACACTTTTCGGAAGACAGGGCTATCTGACACTCACTCTCCCCGTTAAGTGCAGCACACTGCTTGTTTCAAAAATCATAGTTTCTTTTGTCTGGATTGTTATCGGCTTTGCCGTAATGGCAGCAACTCTTTTGGTTATTTTCTTTTATGCTAAATACAAAAGCGACGGTTATATGATGATGATCGGTGACGCAATCAGCATGTCCGGTATACTCAATATGCTTCCTTCAGCGGCGGCTGTAGTTGAGCTTCTTATTGTGGCAGCTGTAATGGCGATTATCACAATCTTCACTTATGTAAGCTTCGTATATTTCACGGTAACCGTTGCTAACACAAGAGCATTACAGTCTCATCCGAAGCTTCTGGGCGGCCTTGTGTTCTTGGGAATATTCGCCGTTACCAATTCCGTAAACAATGCTCTGACTGAGCTTATACCTCTTACCTTCAATGTAAGCACGGAAAAGGTTTTCTTTGCCTTTAAGGCGATGGGCGATGTGCAGGGCGCACTCTTTTCCTTCGGTGTAGGCGGAACGATTTTCTCAGGCCTTGTGGCTCTCGGTCTTATGTTCGCTACAGGCTACATACTCGAGCACAAGGTGAACCTTAAATAATCTTATTTGCAGGAGGCTATTATGAGGAAAGAAATAAACGGCTTTACCGAATGGCACAGCGACCCGACGGTTACAGGTATAAACAGACTCCCTTCAAAGGCGACCTTTATGCCTTATGAAAGCCTTGATAAAGCAATCAAGGGTGAAAGATATCTTTCAGGAAGATACTTTGACCTTTGCGGTGAATGGAAATTCAGACTTTTTGACACATACAGAGAAAAAGAAGAAGGCTTTTATCTTACCGATTATGACAGCAGTGAATGGGATACTATTCCCGTACCTTCATCCTGGCAGATGCAGGGCTACGATTATGCTGTTTATTCAAATGTTCAGTACCCATGGGAAAAAATTCAGGAGCCGGAGCCTCCCTTTGCACCTACTGATTATAATCCCGTAGGCTGTTATATCAGAAGCTTCACTCTTCCGGAAAACTACAAAAAGGACAGAGTGGTTATCACCTTTGAGGGTGTAGAAAGTGCATATTATCTTTATGTCAACGGTGTAAGATGCGCTTACAGTGAAGGCACCTTCAGACACAGCGAATTCGATATTACCGATCTTCTCAGAGAGGGCGAAAACACCCTCGCCGTTGAGGTTTACCACTGGTGTACGGGCAGCTGGATGGAAGACCAGGATTTCTTCCGTCTTGCAGGTATTTTCAGAGAGGTATATCTCTATACCACTGAGGAGCAGTATATTGCTGACTTTAAGATAAATGCAGTGCCCGACACAAGTGACTACAAGAACGGCACACTTTCAGCCGAGGTGCTTTTAGGTAAAGAAAGCGACTATACCGAGCTTGAACTTACCGTTTACGATATGAAGGGTGACATAGTCGCAACTGATTCCTATACCGCAGAAAACAGTAATAAGGCTGTGCTCAAGGCAACGCTTCCCTATATTACTCTCTGGAGTGCAGAGAATCCCTATCTTTACAATGTTATTATTTCCATCAGAAACAGAGACGGCGTTCATATTGAATTCGTAAGCTGCAAGGCAGGCTTCAGACATATTGAGATCAAAGATTCCGTTCTTTATTTCAACGGTAAGAGACTTGTTCTCAAGGGTACAAACAGACACGAGTATTCCTGCGATACGGGACGTGCAGTTTCAAAGGAGCTTATGATAAAGGATATCCTTATTATGAAGCAGCACAACATCAATGCAGTGCGAACATCTCACTATCCCAATCATCCTGTCTGGTACGACCTTTGTGACGAGTACGGTCTTTATGTCATTGACGAAAACAATCTTGAAACTCACGGCACACGCTTTATGGGCGACGTTACTCCTCTTCTTCCCGACGGAAAACAAGAGTGGCTTCCCTCATGTATGGACAGAATAGAGTCTCTTTACGAAAGAGATAAAAACCATCCCGGTGTAATTATCTGGTCCCTCGGTAACGAATGCAGCGGCGGTGAAAATTTCCTTAAAATGCACGATTATCTCCACGAGGTTGACCCTGCAAGACCGGTACATTACGAATCAATATGGAAAGATGCGGACTTTGATTTTGACAAGAATGTAACGGACATATATTCCCAGATGTATCCTCATCCGTGGAATCTCGAAAAGGATATTCGGAAGCATACAGACAAGCCTTGGATGCTCTGCGAATATTCACACGCAATGGGCAACTCCTGCGGCGGCAATGAAAAGTATCTTGAGCTTATGGATAAGTATAAGAGCTTCTTCGGTGTCTTTGTGTGGGACTTTGTTGACCAGGGTGTAAGACTTACGGATAAGGACGGTACATCCTTTATCGGCTACGGCGGTGACAGCGGAGAAAAGACTCACGACGGCACATTCTGCGCCAACGGTCTTGTTTTTGCCGACAGAGAGCTTACTCCGAAAATTATTGAAATGAAGCGCCTTTATCAGAATATACGCATCAAGGATATTGATGCTGCAAAGGGTATAGTTGAAATCACAAACGATTTCCTTTTCACCGACCTTAAGGAATATAATCTTCACTGGCAGGTAATCAGCGAAAACAGAGTTATGTCAAGCGGTGATATGATTCTTTCTCTCGCACCCGGTGAAAGCAAAAAGGTTGACCTTAAGATAAAGAACACTCCCGACGGAGAATGGTATCTCAATGTTATCTTTGAGCTTAAGGACAGCACCTTATGGGCTAAGGCAGGTCACAGTATAGCAAAGAAGCAGTTCGTTATAAATGAATACGAAAACAAAAAGTCTCCTCTTAAGAAAAAAGAGGTTACCACCCGTATGAACTACGGTACTGTTTATGTTGAAAGCGAAGACTTACAGGTCTGCTTCTCAAGAAGAAACGGAGCTCTTTATTCAATTAAAAAGGGCGGCAGAGAATATCTCAGGGGCGACGTAAAGCTTAATTTCTGGCGTGCTCTTACGGATAATGACAGAGGCAATAAGCAGGAGGTACGCTGCGCTGTCTGGAAAAAGGCGGGGGATTACGCATGGCAGGGTCTTGGTGAAATTACGGCTAAGGGCGACTGTGTAGAGGTTGAAACTAATTTCAGCGTTCCTACCGTTCCCGAGAGCAGAGGTAAGATTATCTACACAATCGGCAGTGAGGGTATTCACGTTGACTACACCTTCAAGGCAGAAGAGGGGCTTCCCGAAATTCCCGAAATCTCACTTATATTCCCCCTTTCACGCGAATATGACAGACTCGAATATCTGGGCAGAGGTCCTCACGAAAACTATATTGACCGTCTTTACAGTGCTGATATCGGACTTTACAAGACGGCAGTGGACGAACTTTATGTGAACTATCAGAAGCCTCAGGAATACGGCGAGAGAACAGGTGTAAGAAGAGCTGTTCTTAAGAGCGTCAATTCTTCAATTGCCTTTGAAGCGGATAAGGAAATGGAAATCAACGTTTCACCTTATACCGCTTCCGACCTTGAGAACGCGCCTCATAAGCATCAGCTTCCCCAAAGGGATAAGCTTTATTTCAGAGCTGTTCTCAGACAGATGGGCATCGGCGGATATGACAGCTGGGGTGCACACACTCTTGAGGAATTCAAGAATCTTTCGGGCAAGGAATACAAATACGGCTTTAGTATAGTATTTTAACAATAGACTGGCGAAAATCCTCATTCAAAAAACTATTTCGGATTATATTCGTCACCCTAAGGTAACGGTATTCGAACCGTACAAGGTTTAATGGGGCATATTTTCCCTGTAGCATCGTTAAAAGCCTCGGAAATACGCAAGTATTCCCTTCACCTT
>JAZPYL010000023.1:0-8607 GCA_045544175.1 Acutalibacteraceae bacterium
AATATTATACCATAACAGATGTTCAGAATTTTTAACACGAAGATATTTATATATTCTCAACAATCACACTTATTATTTTCCAATAATTTAACTATTGAATTAATCAGAATACTTACGATTGATTATTATAATTTGAGTCGATAAGATTCATCACAGATTTCGTTACCCTCGGTTAACAAAAATTCATTAAAAAAGCCTCATACCCTTATCCCCTTTCAAAATGTAAGGGTACGGTAAGGGTATGAGGCCATTAAAAATCACACATACAAAAAATTTACCCTCGTAAAACAACGTGTTTACAAGGGTTTCTGTCAATACGTGACGAAATTGATCACCGCCGCAAATCACGATTCTACGAGGTTTTTCAAGATTATTACCAGCTTCTTTAGTGCTATCACAAAATGTCAATTTATCCAAGGAATTATTTGCTATATATTTTCAGGTTGCTACTTCATCACCCTTTCGGAAATTTCTCCGATAATACTGGTAACGCGCTCATCACCGCATTTACAGTATTGATTGTAAGCGTAATATCCGCCGTAAATGCTGTAAGTCAGCCTGATATTGAATTCAACATCGTCTTTATAATGCGGATAGTTTGTAAATATTGTCTCTTTCAGTGAGGCTTCTATTTTAAGCGGAAGCTGTCCAGCTCGTGTGCCTGTGAATATAGTATTAATCAGAGAATTCTGTGAACTGTATCCAAGAAAAAGCTTTTCTGCAAATCCGGCAGGGTCTGTCAGAATTTCCTCTGTGTTATCAAGATTTTTCAAAACCTCGGATATCACTTCATTCTCGATTTTATCAGATAAATCATAAACATCGTGATAGTAAACATAGAATGTTGACTTGTTGATCTGTGCCTTTTCGCAAAGCTCCTTTACTGTAATTTTTTCAAGGGGTTTTCTTGCACGAAGCTCAATAAAAGCGTTGAAAATGCTCCGCTTTGTCTTTTCAATTCTGTAATCCATAGAGGTATCCTTTCCGACTATTTGCGACAACCGTCGTGTTTCCAACGGTTGTCCGAAACCGATGGTTGAAGTCCGTTCTTTTCTATATTATACTATATTTCAGAGAGAAAAACAACCACTGTCTTTTGGGAGGTTAATATGGATTACTACGGCTTTTATATAGGAGAAGAATTTGAAGCGTACAAATATCTCGGTGCACACCTTAACGCTGACGGCGTAATCTTCCGCACCTTTGCACCAAACGCTGTCAAGATTTCGGTTATCGGTGAGTTCAACAGTTGGACAGAAACACCGATGAACAAGGTCTATGACGGCAACTTCTGGGAGTGCAGTATTTCGGGTGCAAAATCGGGAGATATGTATAAGTACCGCATTTACAAAAAGGACGGCACATTTACCGACCACTGCGACCCTTACGGCTTTTACTCAGAGCTTCGTCCCAATACCGCTTCAAGAGTTTTTGACCTTGGAAAATACAAGTTCAGCGACAGCAAATGGCTGTCAAAACGAGGCGGTTTCGAGAGTAAGCCTGTCAATATTTACGAGCTGCATTTCGGATCGTGGAAACGAAAATCCGATGAAGCACAAGACTTATACAGCTACACGGAGCTTGCGGATTGGCTGATACCGTATCTGAAAGAAAACGGCTATAATTATGTTGAGCTCATGCCGCTTAACGAACACCCTTGTGATGAGTCGTGGGGTTATCAGGCAACGGGATTTTTCTCTGCAACCTCACGTTACGGCAATCCCGACGGGCTTCGTGAGTTTGTGAATAAGTGCCACAAAAACAACATCGGCGTGATCATGGATTTTGTTCCTGTGCACTTTGCCGTTGACGACTATGCGTTGTGGAATTACGACGGTACTGCTCTTTACGAATATCCACATTCCGATGTTGGCAGAAGCGAATGGGGCAGCTGTAACTTTATGCATTCCCGTGGCGAAGTGCGAAGCTTCCTGCAATCTGCTGCTTACTTCTGGCTCAGCGAATTTCACTTTGACGGACTGCGAATGGACGCTGTCAGTAATCTTATTTACTGGCAGGGAAATCGTGATCGTGGCGAGAACAAAACCACCATTGAGTTCATTCAGAAAATGAATAGCGGACTGAAAAAACGTCTGCCCGATATTATGCTGATTGCCGAGGACTCCTCTGCATACAGCGGTGTAACAAAGTCTGTTTCCGAGGGCGGTCTTGGCTTTGATTTCAAGTGGGATTTAGGCTGGATGAATGATACACTGGACTATTTCCGTTTACATCCGTCTGACCGCACCAACTGCTATCACAAGCTGACATTCAGTATGATGTATTTTTACAACGAAAAGTACATATTGCCCCTTTCTCACGATGAGGTTGTTCACGGCAAGGCAACTATCATTCACAAGATGAATGGACAGTACGAAGAAAAGTTTCCGCAGGCAAGAGCGTTGTACTTGTATATGCTTTGTCATCCTGGAAAGAAACTGAATTTTATGGGGAATGAGATTGCACAGTTCAGAGAATGGGACGAAAAACGTGAGCAGGACTGGGATTTGCTTAAATATCCAAACCACGACGCTTTTCACCGCTATATTATGGAGCTGAACAAGATTTATCTTGAAAATTCTGCACTCTATGCTGATGATTACAGTACAGTCGGCTTTGAGTGGCTGGATTGTCACAGCGAAGAAAAGTGTGTGTATGCGTTCTTACGAAGAAGCCAAAAGCAGACACTCCTTGCAGTATTCAATTTCTCAGACAAGGCTGTGGATTACAAGCTGAAGCTTGATGATATCTCTTCCCTTGAACTGCTGCTTGACAGCAACGAGCCACGTTTCGGTGGAGAATTCGGAGAAACAGTGTTACCGAAAATTAAGAATGGAACTGCAACATTCAGATTGACTGCTTTTTCGGGACAGGTTTATGCAGTAAATAATGATTAATAAGTGTAGCACGGAAATCAGAGTATTAAATGCATTCGGGGCGTTTTAAAATGCCCCTGATGTTATATTATGCTTCTTGTTTCTTTCTCATAATTTCAATACAGATTAGAAAGGTCGTCATACCGCCTCCCTTCCCTCACTCCTTGCAAACTTCATATTTTCCTGATATAATGTACCGACAATTTAAAAAGGAGTGTTCAAAATGCCAAGAACAAAGTACGCAGAAGAAACCATCATCAAATGCTGTGATGCATATCGTGCCGGAGAATCCGTTGCGAATATCACCAAAAAGTACAACGTTCCCAGAAGCACGTTGTATAGTTGGATCAACCGATATCGTGACGTTCCGGATGCGAATGACATCACGGTGAAAAAGACGCTTGATAACTATAGGCGCAAATACGAAAAAGAAAAGCAAATCCTTGAAGTGCTAAAACTCGTAGAATGCACACGCAAAGCACCGTTGAAAACAAAGCTTTACGAACTTGAAAAACTCTACGGACAATTCAGTGTTCGCATTCTGTGCGAGGCTTTGGATGTTGACCGTTGTACATTTTATAATCACATCAAACGCAACAAGAAAACAGACACTTCATACGCTAAACGAAGAGAGGAATTGTCAGTAGCAATCCAAGAGATTTATGAAGAAAGTCATGGTCTGTTCGGTTCGGATAAAATCCTTGCCGTTTTAAATAAAAACGGTTATCATACGAGCAAAAAGACGGTTCGTGAATTGATGAATGAAATGGGAATACATAGTTTCCGTTCTCGTGCCAAAAAAACTATAAGATATGGAAAAAGCTTCACGAAACGAAAAACGTTCTTCAGCGTGAATTTACTGTTGATAAACCTAATTCCGTATGGATAAGTGACTGCACACAGTTTTCTCTCTTTAAGAAAACGTATCATTTATGTGCCATCCTTGATTTATTTTCAAGGAAAATCATAGCCTACAAAATCTCTGCAAGGCCGAGCACGCAACTCATTACTTCCACATTCAAAATGGCACTGGAATCCAGAAAACCCGAAGGTCATCTCGTATTTCATTCTGACCGAGGATGCCAATATACTTCTTACAGTTTTCGCAAATTACTGATAGAAAAGAATGTGACGCAATCCTTCTCAAAGCCTGGAACACCGTATGATAACGGAGTCATGGAATCTTTCTTTTCATCCTTCAAACAAGAAGAAATATATCGCACATCCTATCGTTCGTTGGAAGATTGCAAAACGCATATTGCAGATTACATGCAGTTTTATAACGAAAAGCGTCCTCATCGTGCTAACAATTACAAAGCACCCAATCAGACCGAAGAAGCCTATTATAAAAAGAACCCCGCTGTCTAATCAGCAAGGTTCAGAAGTCGTTTCTATTTTTGATTTTGCTGCCCGATTTCGAGATTTTTGCATAAAAGTGTCCAATCGGTCTATTTTATAAAACCCGCTATTTGGCGATAAAAAATAGGAGTCAACTCTCAACAGTCCAATTAAACTGTTCAAAAGTTGACTCCTATTCAAACACGCAAATTAATTTTATATGAACGCTAAAAATGGCAGGCAATGTAGAAATAACTACAAAGCCTGCCGATTCTTTACATTTTCCTCACAACATCAAATTCCTTCATAGCGGAGTTTCTGCGTTTTTTACTGAATATCATCCGTATAAGTCTGTAAAGCCAGCCAATAGGTAAAAGCCATTTATGCTTATAAAAGAAAGGAAAAGCAGATTTGTATGTATCCATACCCGGAAAAATTCTGCTGAGTATATATCTGAATTTTGATTTACTTTTACTGTCTTTTTGGAAATCAGCTACACGATTTTCAATCCTACGCTCCAATGTTCCGTATACTCCTGATGTAAGATAGTATTTCAGCATTTCAGTTTCAGTTTCTGAAAGATAATTACAGAATTTTTCAAAATCTGTCGGTAAGGCTTTTCCGAATACCTTTTGTGAAAGCTGTCGGCTTTTTTTCTCAAAATCAGATATTCCAAGTTTTTGGCATTCCTGAGTGATGTAATCCCAGTTTAGAGTATCCTGTTTTGCCTGCAAGTAAACATAACAGTCAAGAAGTGAGCGTATTCCTGTACCACTGCCCGAATAATGCTTATATTCGTGTGTTATTATGTAGATATAGAAATCATCATCTGAAAAGTGATACCCATAACTATTATTACTGTCCTTTATAAGCTTTTCCTTAATGTTTTTATAGTAATTTTCCCATCTGTTATCGTGAGCCTGTCCGAAAAGTGAAGTATGCATTTCAAAATTCAGCACTGGAAGTTTCTCGTAAACATCGTGATTGCCGTGATTGTAGCTTATAACAGAATAGCCGTTATCTTCAAAATATTTCTTTATTTCAGACCTGTATTCTGTATCAAAAAGAATATCATTATCAGCCATCTGACGCATACTGAAATCAGGATACAGCTCTTTGAGTACGGAGCCTTTCAACGGCATATACCATATACCATTTTCTTCGCAGAAAGAAAACAGTCTTTTTCTTTCGGTATCAAGGAATATATTTTTTCTTATGGCTTTTTCCTTTGCCGTACAGAATTTATTGTCTTGTATCCCTGCACTTTCAAGAGCATAGGCTGTGATACTGGTGAGCGTGTGATATTTCGCAGCTGCATACAACTGTTTCATATCCATCTCAGATATAAAGCTTTCTGAAGGAATTGTGCCGTTCACAGCACAGCCACACAGATATATCAGGTTATAAAATGTGTTATTCATTTTCTTCCTCAATTTCATTATCCGTAAATCGTATTATTTTGTCGCAGATATCAAGTGCCGCAGAACGATGTGTAACAATAAGAACTGTCTTATCAGTCATACTTTTTATGTTTTCAAGCAGATGTTTTTCTGTTTGTTCATCGAGAGAGCTTGTAGCCTCATCAAGAATAAGTATTGGTGCATCTGAATATATTGCCCTTGCAATTGCAATCCTTTGCATCTGTCCTTCAGAAAGTCCTGTTCCTCTTTCCATAAGCATAGTATGAACGCCTTTTTCAAGCTCTAATACAAATTCACAGGCACAGGATACTTTAAGTGCAAAGCTGAGTTTGTGTTCATCTGCATTTGTATCTGAAAATGTGATAATGTCTTTAATCGTTCCATTCATCAGGCAATTGCCCTGTGGAACGTATGCAAATAGCCTGTGCCATTTACTTGTAAGTTCAGTTTGTTTGCCATTTGATTTTTCTATCATCATTTTACCGCTGTCAGGATGATAAAGACACATAAGAAGTTTAAGCAAGCTTGACTTTCCACACCCCGAATGCCCAGTAAAAGCAATATTTTCACCTTTGTTTATATCAAAACTCAGGTTATGAAGAACATTACCTTTGTCACTGCTGTCATATCTGAAGAAAAGGTCTTTAATTTTTATTGCTTTAAATTCCTTATCATAAAAGCTGTTTATTTCATCTCGGCTGACAACTTCTTCTGTACAATCATCATCAAAGCTTTCAGCATCACGAAGTCTTTCAGCACTTGCTGTTGTAGCATAATATTTCGGCAAATAGCCTGTTATATTTGCAAATGGTGCCTGTATTTGTGAAATAAGCTGTAATATAGCTGTAAGAGTACCATAGCTTACAGTACCACTTATAATTCCAAAGCCACAGTAAGCAAACCCTAAAAGATACATACCATTCATAGCTGCTGAAAAGCCGATATTACAAATGTTGGAAAAATGATTGCGTTTCATTCGTGCATTTTTATGTGCAGTCATTTTCTGCTTTCCCTGTTCTGATATACGCTGTTCAACTGAAAAGCTTCTGATAACAATAAGGTTACTGAGATGTTCCTGCAAAAATATCCGCAGTTTGCCGTCTTTTTCCTGAATAGATTTATGCAGTTTTTTCAGAACTTTTCTGAATGCGTAGGTAAGAAATATAAGTATAACACCACCGGGCAGAAGAACAAACAAAAATTTCGGTTCTATAATCAGAAGCATAGCAAAGGCACCGACCATTTTCACAGTCATTCCGATAAGACCGGGAATAATGTCCACCACACCGTCTGATGCTATCTTTGTATCAGAAGTAAGACGGTTCATCCATTCGCCTGAGTGTATTTTTGTTACGGCTGCATAATCTTTTTTTAATAGTGTTTTAAAAAGACGAGCTTTCATAATATTTTCTATTGCAGAGCGTGAATGTTCCTCAAGCCATCGAACAACGGCCCTTAATAATATCTGAATAAGTACAAGAAAAATAACAGAAACAAGTGCAAACATGAATCCCGACTTGTCCTTTTCAGCAGCACTGTCAATACCATTTCTCAGAAGTAAGGCATATATTATACCACTTCCTCCAAGCAAAGCCTGTAAAAAAGCCAGCAAAACTATATTTATTTTATGCTTTCCAAGCACAGCATAAAGCCATTTTAGTGTACTATTTTTCATTTGAGCCGCCTTTTTACAAACTGACATACACGGAGAATAAACGCTCTGACAGGGAATAGGTCGCACCATAAATGTACATAGATACGATATTTACGGTTTGTCACAGGAATTTCCTGTCCATCACGGATTACTCCTGTGAGTATACCTATAATATGTCTGTCTGTAATCCCATATTCTTTATTCCAACGATTATCACCACATATAACATAGTCATTTTCTCTCACTTTAAGTATACGATGCAGAACATACTGACCGCTGTCACGCTTATACAACGGTACATCATATTTGTTCAGCTTACCATTTACTTCAGAAATAACAAGAACATCTCTGCCTTGCTTTATGTATGGCATCATACTGTCACCAACATTTGTATATATAATCCTGCCTGACTTTTTAATTTCTTCCTCAAAGCTTGACTTATTCATCAATAGCACCGATTTTCTTTAATGCATTTATAACCTTATCAGCACCTTCTGCGGCATCGTTTTCAGACACATCATACTTATTGAGCATTTTTTCAATAATTTCTTCTCTTGTTGTTTCTGTTCTGAGGCATTCTGCAATAAATGCGGCTGTAGCATTGCTGTGAATAATTCCCGCAAATTTTCCTGACGCATCTATCATCATATAATCATCTTTGTTTTTATGTGAAACAAATGATTCTTTCAGTTTCATAGTTAAATACTTCCTTTCATTCCGTTATATGCAGTTTCAGCTGCTGAAATATCCATATTACAGCCAAGTCTGTAGAAGTTCGCATTATCAGCCATTACATCAATAAGCTGTAATGTTTTCAGTAGTTTCTGCGAATTTTGTGGTCTGTAAACCTGTTGTACAAGCATATTATATACACTTTCAGCTGTAACTTTTTCAATGTGGTTTTCGTCTGACCGTTCCAGAACGCATATCGCATTCAGAGGTACGCCGATATTTGTACTGAGCCTGTGTTTGCCATTCCAAGGTGTTCCGTATGCAGTAACTCCGTTTTCTGTAACTCTTAAAAGCGGCTTATCATCGTTAACCATTACGGCTCTTTCTTTGAAAAATTCTCTCCACAGGCTTGTATGTGTGGACTTGCCTGTACCACTTTTTGCAGTAAACAGATAACCAATGTTATCTACTGAAACAACCGAGCCGTGAAAGAGAATGGTATTATATTCAAGCATTTCATCAGCAATTTTCCGATAAACAGCCAGTGTTTCAAGATAATCATCACTGAAATGCCTGATAGGAATATTCTCTTTTATATCTTCCTGCTTTGATTTTTCTCTTTCAAAGTCTATATCTGATTGTGTGA
>JAZPYL010000024.1:0-6194 GCA_045544175.1 Acutalibacteraceae bacterium
AATCTCGTCGGAGAGCTTTAACGCTTCTTCTTTGAATTCTTTGCTGTACTTCATTTTTTATTTCCCTTTCCGGTTTTTATTTTCTTTATTCTACCAGAATTTTGGGTGTTTGTCGACTGCTCTTTCAGTATAACATATCAGAACGTTTCAAAAGTCAAAACACCACTTTTTGGAACGCTTTTTCAGCCGTTTTTCGGGTGTCCCATAAAGTATACTTTAAGAAACGATTTAAGTATCAAGCTTCGCAGAGTTCAAGGGAGCGAATGTCTCTCGCTGCTTCAATAATAAGGTCGCTGTCCATAAGCATATCCTCCACCTCGTCCGCCCTATAGCCATAATCAAGAAGCAAAAGTACGTCCTCCTCATCGACACCGAACATATTGCACATTTCGAGTAGTAACTCCTCATGACAAGTATAATAATTATCATAGGGATTATAATAGTCTGATAAAAACGAGTAACGGTAACTCTCATATTTGTCATGGGCAATATTACCGTCAATGTCAATAGACAGAATATCCTCTTCGTGTGCAGGAATTACTTCAAATGTATATTTGTTCAGTCCCGTAGCTTTGAGAGCCTTTTTCATTATGCTTTCAGTGGAAGCATACATGTACAGACCGAACATTTCAAAGTAAATTAAGTACATAGGACTGCTTCCCTTTACGAAATACAAGGTATTATCCTCGTCCAATATCGTAAAAGTGAAATTCCCCTGAACGTCCTCAGCCATAGATTTCAAGCTATCAAAGTCAAGGGTGCCCTGTCTTTCAATCAATTGAACCGCAACATAGCTGTCTGTTTCAATGCAAGTAGGCGGCAGCTTTTTCTCTTTTCTGAGGTTACTGTCGTTAAACAAAACCCCATTATGAGCAAAGGCAAACTCTCTGTCAGCCTTACCTAAGAAGGGATGATTGTTCCAGTTATACTTCTGATTTCCCTGTGTAGTAAGTCGAGTATGTCCCATAACTGCTCTTGTATTTTCAGGGAAACTGAATTTGAGTTTATGAGCAGGCTTCGGTCTTTTGTAGATAGTGACCTTGCCGTTTTTTACGTATGAAATACCACTTGCGTCAGTACCACGCTCCTCTGCCGCATTAGCGAGCTCCTGAGTGAGCTTCTTCAATACTTTATGAGGAATAATTCCTTTTATATCTAACCAACCGAATAATGCGCACATAGTCATATCTCCTCTCTTTTGAATTTTATTTCTTCGATTACATCTGCGGCAGATATTTTGTCCGACTCGATGATCTCACGTATTATTTCTTCAACCTTGCTTGCAAGGCACGTTGCGGCGATGAGAATTGCAAGCTTGAGAATCTCCTGTGCCGGAGAGCCCAACGCAATGGGACTCTTTGAAAGCACTTTCATTACATCAAATTTGTTCATTACAATTCCTCACTTCCCATAATTTTTTCATTAACGTAGAGATTTCTCTCTTTGAGATACTGTATCAGCTCAGTTTCAGTGAGCTTTGATACAAAGTCCGACCAAGATAATTTCTGTAATTGCTCATCGGACATAAAAACAGCCACATTACAAATCTCGTTTACGAGCTGCAGTGCGGCAATAAGTGTATTCAATTTGAGTGTGCCTCTGAACATTCTGAATTCGATTGTATGATAATTACAAAGATTTACAGCGGCATAACGTCCATAGTTTCCCTTTTTAGCCTTATCCATTATAGCTTTCGGGGACGATTCATAGCCATAACGAGCCACCCAACGACTCATTGCAGCTTCGGAGCGGCGGCTGAATTTGAGAAGTTCATTCCAATGATGCTCCACAAAGTAGAGGATACGGGATATAACCTCTTCCTGCTCCTCGTGAGTGTCGCCTAAGCTTGTTCTGTTGACGTGGATATGAAGTCCGCAAGTGCTTGTCTGATGTGAGCGATATCCCAGTGAAATAGCCTTTTTCATCATCGCTTCCCAGTTCATTTCGCTGATGTGGTAGTCCAAAGTCATTGGGTGTGAGACTATCTCCATGCCGTCATTAAGACTACCGTCCGATTTGATGTATATATGTTCATTGTCCTCGTTAGCGATTTCAAGGAGTTCATCAGCAAAGATTGTATCACGACCACCGATATCAATTTCAAGCTCCACTCCGAAATAGCGGGAGCCATTACCATAGAATACGGGGTCAGGTTTGTAGCTGTACTCCTTGATTGAACTGCGTTCACTGGCTATGTCATGGTAGCATTCGGAGCAGTAGTCACATCCATCAAAGTGATAACTATCATCACAGTGCATCAGTGCGTCACATGATTCGCAGCGTGTGTAATAATTTTCATAGCAGTGGTGACATAGAGTGGTGTATTCATCACCGTAAGCGTCAGTGTCCCATATAGTTGCACCGCAACGGTCGCAAACTACGGTATATTGTGAAACGCAGTCGGAGCATACTCTTTGACCGTTTATCATCTCATACCCACATTCGATAACTCCGCCACAATGTGAGCATATCATTACATTTTCTTCCATTGTTATACCTCCGTAAATTAATATTCTTCTGCAAGTAACATCGTTGAGTGGTCGCCGTCATCAATGACATAGACCTTTTGAGTAATGGGAGCTTCTGAGGGTATGAGGTATTCCATTTTGTGCTCAGGCTCCTCTGAGGTGTGGGTAATTCTCTGCATTTCTCCAAAGGCTTCGAGACTAAATACTTGTAAATAGTCCTTTGGCTCAGGCAGATTATCAATACACTCCCACATAAAAATCTGGAGTTCAAGCGGTATTTCCATCTGAACTCCTCGTGTTAAGTATTTGCTGTTATTAAACATTCTTTGCTTCTCCTTTCCTTGTATGATTACCGAATTTGATATCATATCAATTATATATATTTCAAACTTAAGGAAAATAGGAACCGCGATAAAATCTAAAAAGAATGCCCGACCAATAGGTCGGGCAAGGTTATAGGAAAATATATTATTGCAAATACTGACTGCTTACGTAGCCTACATATTCAATACCATTGTTATCCCAATAAGCTATCAGGCTCCATTCATTATTATACCCGGCTTCTGCCACGTATGAACCTTTAGGAATTTTTGTAATAATATCTGCTTCTGTCGAGGGAGCGGCACGTAGATTGAGTGAGCCACTGTCAGTTGCGACTACACGCTCTGAATAAGCATGTTCATAGAAATAGAAATCCGAGCCGGCATTGTTCAGGATTTCTTCAACAGTATATTCTTTCTGAGAGGTGTTATTGCCTGATGAAGAAATACTTGATAAGGGAGTGACATTGAGCGTTGTTTTTTTATAGGAATTTGTGATGTTATCAACCTCATTTTCAGATACCTGATTACCATTAAGATAGAAAAGGGGCTCTCCTGTTTCAGGGTATTCATAGCCAACACTTACGATTTCTTCAAGTTCATTTCCTCCAGTATATGTACTGAATGAAGTTGCTCCTCCGCTTGCTCCCATAGAACCGGAAATAGAGATTATATTGTTTTCACAGAGTGTACAATATATTCGTTCTTGTGTCTGACAAAGAGTAATGAGCTGATTATTATCAATTGTATACATCTCGATTATATCTGAATCATTTTGTTGCCCTATTATCAGCTCTGCAACCCCGTCGTTATTCATATCCTGAAGAATGTATCCGAATACTGAAAGTGCCTCAGAGGGGGCAACGGAAGAATAAGATATGCTTAAGTCATTATTTACGAAAACTGACCATTCACTGCGCTGATTTATCAGAGAAGCAATCCATTGCAGTCTCTCAAGATAAAGCGGGTAATCATTTATATCACTGCTGAATGAAGATTGAGGATTCTGAGATTCAGTATTTTTACGTTTATACTCGTTAACGCAGACATATTCCCATTCCATAGAATCATAAACCCTATTAATTTCATCATAGTCAGTATTCGTTATATTTCTGCCATTTAAAGAGTATACCCAGTTGTATCCTGTGTATTCTTCACGGACTTCATCTTTAAGGATGAGCTCCCCATGATTATCTATTACGTAAACATATCTGACTACAGCTCCTCCATAACCATAGGCTTCAATAAGATGTTCTGAAAAACAGATTTCTGCACCTTCTCCGAGACGAATCGGCTCGCCGTAATCAAAGCCGTTAAAAATATACACAGATGAAGCTGATGCTGCTTCAGTTTCATAATCGATAATTAATTCGGGAACACCTTCACCGCTGACATCGACTAATCCATATGAAACAATATCACCAAAATATGAATCCATAAACTCATCAAGAGCACTCATTGCGGCTTCTTCATATTCTTCGTAAGGCAAAATTGTAACAGTAGTCTGCGGCCCAGTCTTCTCTTCAGTAAGCGCCTCCGTTTTCGCTTCCTCAGTAACTTTTTCAGTGGGCTTTTCTGTAGTTGAAGCCTCTGTTGTACTTTCGGCAATAACATTATCGTTATTTGGAGTATCGTTTTTATTCTTCATCAGATACATTCCGCCGAAAAGTCCTCCCGCAAACACGGCACATACGCCAAGGCCCGCTGCTATCCCGATAATAACAGGCTTTTTATTTGATTTTTCCTGTGTAGTAGCAGTAGTTGTCTGCTCATACGTGTTTGAATAAGTATTATCTTGAGTTCTTGTATAAACAGTCTGTGAGTGATAGGTCTCTTTTGGAGATTCATTGTAAACGGGAATTTCTTCTTTGGTTTCATCGGAAGCGCCCTCGTATTCTTCTATGTACTCATCAGCTTCATATTTTTCATCGGGAGCATAGTTCTCCTGAGACGAAGTTTCAGAGAAGTCATCTGTATAGACAGGCTCTTCCTGTACAGTGTTTTCTAAGTATTCTTCAGTATGAGTCATATCTGTCTCAGAAAAATCTATTTCGTCGCTGGCAGAGTGTTTCCTTGAGGCTATAGCTTCTGAAGCCTTATTGCCCAACCCCGATACAGATGCACTTATCCCGCCTGCAGCAGACTGAGCTTTCTCCTTAAGGGAAGCAAGTTTAGCAGCTGTTTCTTCGGATTTTGCAGTCTCAACAGCGCTTTTTGCAAGCCCCGAAGCAGCTCCTGCAGCAACACCTGCGGCATTTTTGAGCTTGCCTGCCAGTGAACCTAATTTCTGCTTTGTGTCATCTGACTTCATAAATCCAACAGCACTCTGCATAAATCCTGCTTTTGAGCTTTCGACGGTATCACTTGTCTCAGATTGGGTAACAGGAGCTGAATGATATTCCGCAGGAGCAGGGGGATTTGAAGCATTTGAGCTGAATTTACGTTTGCCGTAGACAAGCTCATAGTTTGTCATGAACATAAATTTTCACCTCCGTAAGGACGGCTGTATGCAATCATACGCCTTACTCCTGAGGAGCATCAGAGTTGTCATCACTGCCTGAATTATTCATAAGCCCCGAAACAGAAGACATAGCCTTGTTTTTGAGACTGCTGAGCTTGTTGGCAGTTTCCTCTGATTTCATAAAGTTCATTGCATTTTTCGTAGCTCCGGCAACAGCTGAGCCTGCCTTTTTCATAGCTTCTCCTGCTTTTTTCTTCTTTTCGGGAGCATCAGTCTCAATTAACTCGGAAGCGTCTCCCTCTCTGAAGAAAATGAGTACGTCTGCTTGTTTGGGAACTCCGGTAAGCCATGCCATGGTAAACCAATTAACCATATTTCCGCATCCAACTTTTCTTCTTATCTGCATTGGATGAATACCGAGAAGAATCCAGCCTTCAGCAGAATGTTGATTTATGATTTCTTGATATTCCACACCTATAGTTATTTCCTCTTTCTTTTTATATTTTGCTTTGTGTTCGACGGTAACTGTTTTATATTGCATAATAAAACCTCCTGTAAATTTATGGCTCGTCGATACCGCCGTTAGGATAGCGGCATCGGAGTATTCTTTTTATTCCTCTGAACGTGCCCGAAATTACGCCGTATTTCAGGATTGCTTGCTTCATATATTCCGAACAGCAAGGCTCAAAAAGACAGGCAGAACGTATTTTTTCGGGTGCGTATTTCTGATAGAGGATAATCAGAGTAATAAGCAGTCTTTTCAGATTGAATATACACCAAATTATTCCTGAGATAAGACATAACAGTAAAAATATCACACTGTTCAGTTTGGGAAATAAAATGTGTACAAAAAGCAGTATTGATATTGTAACAACTACAGATACAGTGATATGTTATACTGACAGAGCAGTCGACAAACACCCAAAGATCTGGTATAATAGAAAT
>JAZPYL010000025.1:0-9328 GCA_045544175.1 Acutalibacteraceae bacterium
ATAATATTGACATGAGAAAAACCGTTAGATATAATGGAATGGAAGAGTATGAACAAAAGGCTTTATGTTCATAAAAATGAGCATAGCTTATGATACAATATTCCTGCAAGAAAATTAATTACAAAGGAGAGGAAATATGAATATAAGCTATACCGAAATCAAAGGCATCTACTCTGTAAAACTCAAGATTTTCGAGCCTGAAAGTGAGATAAAAGGCTTTGTTGTGGGAGTTCACGGATTTGCAGGAGATATGGAAAGCTCTGTTCTTGCTAATCTTGCTGAGCGTATGTTGAAGCACGAAATTGCTGTTGTAGCTTTTAATTTTGCGGGACATGGTACAAGTGAAGCGGACAGATATTTCAATGTAAGCAATTGTCGCATGGATTTACAGGAAGTATTTGAATTTGCTCAGCACAGATACAAGAATGCACAGATAAAAGCCGTATTTGCAACAAGCTTTGGTGGCTACATAACTCTCAGCAGTCTGGAGAGCCTTCCCGCTGAAACAAAGATTGTTCTGCGTGCTCCCGCAGTTAATATGGCAGAGGTGTTTGAACGTGTTGTTAGTGAGATTATTCCTGTTGAAGAGTACATCAGAAATGGCAGTGTGATTCTTGGATTTGAACGTAAAATCGAGATTTCCGCTGATTTTTACAGAGAGCTTAAAGCTAACAATATCCTTGAAAAGAGAACAGAGCGTCCTATGCTTGTAATTCATGGCGACTGCGACAACCTTGTTTTTATTGAGGATATAAAAAGTTTCTGCGAAAAGAATCCTCAGACACAGCTTAACATTATAAAGGGAGCTGACCACCGTTTCAAAAAAGATGGTGAGCTTACACAGATACTCGATTTTGCTGAGAAATATATCATAGGCTGAAAGGAGTTTTCATAATGATAAATTATACTGAAACAGGCAACAAAAACTATCTTCTTCTTGCATTGCTTGAGCTTTTGAAAAATCATACCGACAGTGAGCACCATCTTGAAAAGCAGGAGATACGTGACTTAATGAAAAGTAAATACGGAATACCCATGTCACGAAATACGCTTGATGAGAAATTCAGAGCACTTGAAGATGCAGGATATGAAATATTCAGAACTGAAAAAGGGTGGTATCTTGATGATGACGGAATTACAGACGGAGAGCTTCGTATCCTCATTGACAGTATTCTTTATTCCGATATGCTCAATCAGACCTATTCAAAAAACCTTATTGAAAAGCTTTCGGAGCTTGGTTCGGTTTCTTTCAAAGAATACGTGAAAACACTAAAATATCGTGCAGAGAATATCAGCAAAACAAAAAGCTATGATACGGTAGATATTATTGAATCAGTACAGCGTGCAATTTTTAAAAACAGACAGATTTCCTGCAACAGCATTACATACCGTGACGAGCTTATTCCACGTCATGTCTATGACGAGGATATTATTGTAAGTCCTTATGAGCTTGCGTTCAGCGGAGGCAGATACTATCTTCTCTGTGCAAAAAAAGGTGAGGAAAAGCTTTCTGCTTTACGTGTGGACAGGCTTGATAAGGTCAAGGTACTCGATACTCCCTCCCACGAAGCAGAGGAGCTTAAGCGTATAAAGAAAAACGGCAGTATTGACGAATACATTGATAAACAGCCTGACCTTTGCGGTGGCAGGCTTGAAATGTTCACACTTGCCTGCCACAGAGACGCTCTTGATGATTTATATGACGCTTTCGGAAATCGTGCACGAATTTTCACTTCATTTGACAGGAATTACAACGACCCGGATATAGTTATGCTCCACGTTGATACTACACGTGAATCCATAAAATATTGGGCGATTACTCATTCGGATAAAATTGTTGTTGTGTCACCTCAGGAAGTTAGAGATGAGATTTCAGCTTCTTTAAAGGAGTCTCAGCACGTTTACCGGAAAACAGGAAGACACGCTCCGTTCAGAGCTATGCTCGCACGAAATATGAAAGAAGCACTTCATGAATGTACCATTAATGGCGGAAAACGTTTCTTATATTTTTCTTCAGATAAAGTATACGAAAAAATTGATATCGATAGATTTACTGATCGTGACAAAATAGAACATATTTCACTCAGAAGATGTGATTTGACAGATGTTAAGTCATTAAGCGCTTTTACAAATCTTAACTCATTGTCTTTGATACGATGTGATTATAACCCTGAATTGTTTGAAAAGTGTACAGCATTGAAATCACTTTCTATTTCAAACTGCTGTAGTAAGACTGCAGAATACATTAAAAAAATGGCTGATCTGAGAAGTGTCAGATTAATAGATCCTCAGCTTAAGAATATATCATTTCTAAGAAATTGTCGTAAGCTTTACAGGGTTGATATAGCAGATAGTAAAACCATTTCCGATATATCCGTTGTTGCTGATTTGCCTGAGCTTACTATTGTAGAAGTGTATAGCTGTGATAAGGTGACGGATTTTTCCTGTCTTAAAGAACTGAAAAATCTTCGTCGTGTCGTAATAGGAAGTGACAGCTTCACAGAAGAAAATGCTCAGGAGCTGAGAATGATTTTGCCGAAGTGTGATATTATTTGCAGAGACAGAAAAGGCAGAAGAAAACCATGATGTTCGGTTTTCTGAACATCATGCGTGATATTATATATTTACAGGAAAAACAATTATTAATATGGAGGGAAAATTATGGATAAAATTTCAAGTTTCAGAGAAGAGTATCGCTTTCTTTCAAATTTCTATCAGCATCCTTTCGAGTTCAAGGGACTTGTATATCCCAATGCAGAAGCAGCATTTCAGGCTCAGAAGTGCTCCTGTGACGAGGAGAGAATCAAATATACCCTTCAGAAAAATCCCGTTAGAGCAAAGCAGATGGGTAAGAAAGAACCGAATCTGCCTGCCGACTGGGACGAAATTTCATATGGCATCATGAAAGAGATTCTTCGTGCAAAATTTTCTGTACCAGTGCTTGCTGAAATGCTTAAAGCTACAGGAGATGTCTGCCTTGAAGAAGGCAACCACTGGCATGATAATCGTTGGGGAAAGTGCACCTGTGAAAAGTGCAGTACTAAAGAAGGCCTAAATCAGCTTGGAAAGATACTTATGGAAATACGTTCGGAATTAAAGTGAATAGAGCAAATCTGCCCTCAGCTCAGCTGAGGGCTTTCTGTTCAGAAAAATCCCCGATTCTTGCATGAATCGGGGATAAATTTATTGAAGCATCTGGGGTGGGATTCGTACTTTCTGATAGTAAACTCCTGCAAGAGCTCCCGCAATAATTACAGCATCTGCAAGCTCAGAATTGTTATGTGTAAGGTAATCAGCTTCAGCAATGCATCTCATGAACATATCTTTGTCTGAAGGAGAAAAATTCCTGTTGGTATCAATGAGAGCAAAAATTGCAATACACAGCAGGTTTATTGGATTTTTATCAATTACAAGGTCTCCCTTTGTAATATCAGGAAGTTTCCAGACCTTATCAAAGAGGTGAAATTTATTACTGTCTATGAAAATAGTCTCAAAAATCAGCTTTGTCATTGTAAGGTTTTCGGCATGACAGCCCTCGTTGAGAGTCCCTATATATACCCATGCAAGATATGCGGTCATTTTCTCAACCTCGTTAAGAGAAAGCTTTTCGCACATATCTTCAACAGGTTCAAGAAATTCTTTCCAGTAAATTTCGTTGTAATCAGGTCTGTACTGCCAGAATTCACGTATGCTGTAATTTGTAGCTGAGCCAAGATAGCGTTCAGCAGCAACAGCTCCTGCAGCGGCATCGGCAAGCTCAGGATAATGACAGGTTTCTTTACTGTTTGCTTCAAATTCTGACCAGTGACGTCTTGTGTACTTGCATTTTTCCAAAGAATCAAATCGTTTTGGAATGTTACTATAGTCGTTTTTGGGGATTATACCTGAGACACTGTCATAGGTGAAATCTTCATTATCTTCAAAGCTGAATATCCCGAATTTAGCTGAAAATTCAAAATCAATTTCATCATCAAAATTATCGGCTGTAACAATTTCGGGAACACAGCTGAAAAATCTCACATACTCTATTTTATTAATATCGGGAATTTCAATTTCACTGAAGTTCATTTCTATATCCCAGTCAATAACTTTTCCGTCATTGAGATAAATTCTGCATTGACGTTCTCCGAAAAATTCCAAAGAGCTGAACTGCTCGTTTCGTTCACCTTGTATGTACTCCATAATCTGATTTACAGTATATCGGATAATACTTTTGCAGTATTCCATAGGCTCAGCAGTGCTGACAGGAGCATTTTCAAGTTCGTGCCATTTATTCATAATAGTGGAGTAAATATACCTGTTCATAGCAGCGGAATGGGTTGAAGCTCCCAGTCCGAAGCATTCGTCAAGAGCAAATTTTATTGCGGTTGACCTTGAAATCCCTGCATAGCAGTGAACAACAAGTGTATCAACATTCTTGTATCTGCGTGCGAAACGTATTATTTTTTCTGCGTCCTTGTGAGTGAAAAGCACACGTCCCTCTTCATCTGTATCGATATCGTCGAATTTCAGTTCAAGAACAGCTTTGCAGCGGTTAGTACGCTTAAAGCTCAGACCGAAGCCGTCACCGCTGTCCTGAACCGAAATAATGGCATAGTTGGTAAAGTGTTCATTCATAACGAGTGAAAAGCAATCCAAAACTGACATTGCAAGAATCTGTTTCATAATATCTGCCCCTTTCTGAAAACAGTATATCATATTTTATGTGCAGTTTTCTGAACACAGGCTGCGGTTTCGGATATTATTCCGAAAAAATCAGAAACCGATTCTGACCTTTTCCTTATGTTTATTATCACCCATATACTGCGGAATACGGAAATCCTCAGGCTGCAGGGTAACAAGCTCTGAATCGGTAAGCGTATCATAGTTTTTATATGCAAGTCGTTGACTCATCTGCATAACGGCTTTTTCAGTGAGATTACGGATAAATCGTCCGTTTCCGAAATCAGAAGTTTTTGCGGCACCTGAAATTATACTGCGTGCAGACTCTTCAGCTTCTGCAGAAAGAAGCATGGACCTGTTTTTTATAGTGAGTTTCAGAATATCCATAAGCTCGTCCTCATTGTAATCGGGGAAATGAACATGGAAAGCAATACGACTCCGCAGTCCTGGATTTCTGCTGAGAAAATCTTCCATTTCATCGGGATAGCCTGCGAAAATTACAATAGTATCATCACGGTGATTTTCCATTTCCTGAACAATTGTATTTATAGCCTCGTCACCGTACATACCATGCTTGTCATCTACAAGAGAATATGCCTCATCGATAAAAAGTACAGAGCCTCTCGCCCTTTTAAATGCTTCCTTAACCTGACATGCTGTCCAGCCAACATATTTTCCTACAAGGTCTGCACGACCTACTTCAACAAGCCTACCATTTTCAAGAATCTTGTTATCTCTGAAAATACGCGCCATAAGACGTGCAACGGTAGTTTTTGCTGTTCCGGGATTTCCCGTAAAAACCATGCTTCGGGCAGGTGTTGCAAGGGGAATATTTCTCTGCTTATAAAGCTCCTGCATACGGAAAAAGCTTACAGACTGCTTAACGATTGACTTTACCTCCTTCAGACCAATCATCTCGTCAAGCTCATAGCTTGCATCACCCTTTGCTATGTTTTTTTCTGTTTTTGGAACGTCAATTGAGGCATAGGATGGGTATTTGTTCTTTCTGAGATGAACTGAGTAAAAATGGTCGAAGATGCGGTCAAGGTCACATATATACCGTGTCTTTTCCTCAGTACCGAGCATTTCGATAAGGGGAGCGGTATCTGTTATTTCATTCTCGCGGGCACGATCTTTAAGATATTTCACTGACTTTTTTCGGTCAGCAGCATCTTCACTGATATGAACAAAGGCAATTTTTCCCTCGCTGTAAATCATAATCTTCTCTATAAGCCCTTGCTCATCTTTCGGAACATCAAAAATAGTAAGAACCCTGTTCTGATACTCTATAGCAAGCTTACAAATATGCTTGATATCCGGTTCAAAACGACGTGCATAACTGTCATGATTTTCAGGATCCTTTAGAGAAATCAGAAGTGTTCCTGATACAACGTTATTGTATAATTCTGTAATTTCTGATCTTTCATAATTATTATCTCCGCAGACATAGTGAACCATACGCTTTGATTCAAGTCTGTTTTGAAAGAAGAGTGCACCTGTCAGACTTTCAGCTGTTTTCAGAAGGTTATCTCCTTTGGGTGAAATGATGTAATGTACAGGGTGACCTGTAAACTTTCCCATAGGGCATGAGAATATTCGATCAGCTTCTTCAATAAGAGAGTTCAGGTGTTTTTTCTTTGCATATTCTTTCAGTTTGGTTTTGTTGATTTCATCAACGATATATTCATCGAATGCAGCGTTTCTCAGGAAATAGTATTGCATATTCTTTCTTATTGATGCGGAATAGAAACAACTATCAGCTGATGCTACAGAATTTAATGCTGTTTTATAGGTGGTTTCTTCTAATGTTTCAATTTTACCTTTTATTCCTGTAGAATTCCATAACGAATATATTTCGCTACGGAGGTCATCTGTAGTGCCAATACCTGCAAATATGAAGCTCACTCCGCTGTAATTTCCGTCTGTTCCTTTGTTTTCAAAATAGGTGAAGCAGAGATAACGATTATTTTTTTGATTCATAAAGTAGTTATTACTGAAAGTTTTAAGTTTTTTCTCTATATCTTTTGATTCCTTGCTGCCTTCTTTGATATCATTTCCAAATCTGACTTCAACATCAAAATATCTCATAAACTGTCACTCCTTTTTAGTTTCTGTACTTATTATACCAGGAACTATGTACCAAAAACATCTCGCCATATTACCCTGAGCTTTAATTTTATTATAACATCGGTAATGCTCAGAAAAATGAGCATTACCGATGTTATACTTGAAACAAAGGGAGGGACTGATATGTGGAGTAAAACAAGAAAGGCATTAACTGACAGGCTTGCTGATAATCTGAAAAAGCGTGTATCATACAGCTTTGCTGAGTATCTCACCAATTATCATGAATTGCCCGTTTTCTACATTCGTGTAGATAAAAAAACATGGTTCATTTCAGATCTGAATTTCTATAATACAGCATGGAGTACTCAGAAAAAGCTTATGGAAGCGCTGCCACCTGAAATGTCATATAATGAAAAATATGCTTTGACAGAACGAATAGCTTCGGAAATTACTATACGCAATACGGGATTTGCTGATATAGATACAATTATGAAATACATACATGAGTATCTGAATGAACTCAGTATTGATGAGTGCCTATCAGGTGAGAATTATTTTCATTATCTCCTTGCAATTCTTGATCGCAGAGTTGGCAAAAGGTGGATTAAAGCAATTATTGATAATATAGAAAACGAACCCGAATGGATACGCAGATTTATTCTCCTTCGTGCAGAAGCAGAAAATCTTATATAGTTTGGAGGGCTTTTTATGACAGTATCAAAACCATTTCTCTATAACATAAAGCTTGATGATGAGTTCTACTGCAAGGTGCAGGGAATACTTAATCGAGGCAGACAGCGCAGCAGAATCTATTATTGGCTGTTTGTGGCATCATCCATTGTTATACCGGTTGCCGTGTTTCATATTATAAGAAATATACATTACAGCGGAGAGTTTTACAGTTCACTCATGTTTTCTGTGTTGCCTTCGTTGGTTTTCATAAATTGTGCAGGTTATTTTCATGATGATGCTGAGGAAAAAAACAGGAAGCGTATGTGGAAGGAATTTCAGGAAGTATTAGCTCCGTATATCAGTCATATTGTACCGTCAGACAAGTGTATTGTCGAAATGAATTTTGATGAACATTCGATTGAACATGACCTGAGCAATCTTGAGCGGTATGCTACATATCTTGGAATATGTGAAAGCTATAACAGGATTCTTCGTCCTGACTATGAACATGAAAGGGAGCCTTCTGCTCTTGAAAGGTCAATCAAGCTGATTATTGCAATTCCACTTGCACTTTTCGGAGCGTTTTTAGGCGGAGCTCTTATGGGCAGCGGAAGCAGCAAAAAGGAGAGTACAACCTTATCCTATGCTGAACGCAATAAAATAAAACAGTATCTGAATATAAAGAAAAATCATAAGAAGTAGTGGATATTGACAAAAATACGGAGCGGTGATAAAATTAATTTATCAAGAAATAACAAATGGTGCAGCGTGCAAAATACAATAATAAAAAACAGGAGGAATATTTATGTCGGAAACAATCGTTTTAAACAGAATTTGTACAGGAGATTATCTTGACGAGGGCAGTAATCTTGGGCATGAGGTTGTAAATTTATTCAAGGCTGATAATGGTAAATATTATGTGTATCTTATGTCTGAAGGAACATATCCGATTTCGCGTAAAAATGAAAAAATTAAGGCAGTTTATCTTACGAAAGGCAGTAATAAGCATTGTGTAGAAGTTGTTGGAGTCGCAACAGGATTAACAGCTGTTTTTGAGCCTGAACTGGGATTTAAATGCCTTAGCTTAAAAGAACTTGATAATGTTGCAAAAGAACTCTCAGAAGAAGTTGAATTGAGTAAATTCAAAAAAAGACTTAAGTCACTTGAAAAAGAGGAATTGTTTGATTGGCTACATACTGAAAGTTTTTTGAAAATGAAGCCATTTAATGATGATCAAAAAGATGAATTAAAAAACATAGCGGAACAGCTTTATGAATTTGCAAAAAATATAAAGGATAATAATAACCTGCGTACAGCAATTTGCAGACGTGCTGCGCATATTGAGCAGCTTTGGTATATTATCGAAAATGATGTGACATACGGCGGAGTGCGTGTAAATGAACTGTTTAAGCATAACAGCACTGAAAAATACGGTATGTCGATATACCTCACCTTTAAAGCAGAAAAAATAGTAAAGCCGAAAAAAACGATGTATTTGTACGTAGAAGATGAAAATAATGAAAAGACCGATAATGTCACTGTTAAGGACGAAATTTTAAAATTTGAAGTTGATGCTTATTGCATTAAACTTAGTGATAGAAAACGTTTAGCAACTACTGCTCTTGCTTCTTTTATTCAGAAAGAGGAAAATAACTATACAATATTGCAGAACGAAATAGATAATCAAAAGCTTTGGGGAGAATCATTAAGCTATTATAATCCTATTGATACCGAAAGTGATGATTTTTCATTTCTGACGATTATTAAGAAAGAATACGATGAGCTTGTTTTCTCTAATATGTTTCAGTATTTCTTTACTCATAAAGATTATAAAAAGTTATTTATAGATTTTATGAAATCAAAAGAGATTGAACTTAGTGATACATATGTTGTAAATAGGGAAGAAAACGATATTGATTTGCTAATT
>JAZPYL010000026.1:0-10327 GCA_045544175.1 Acutalibacteraceae bacterium
GACCTGTGCTCTGCTTCGCAGGCACAGGGGCGGCTCGCCGCCGCCCCCACCGCGCACATAAACCCTTCACGCCCCACTTTCCCTCCACTTACAATCGACGGATTTCACCGTCACCTCCCCTATCCTCCGCAGCACCTCACAAAAAATAAAAGCCGCAGCAAACCTGCGACCTTATAATATTCATTTAGCGACCCTACAGGGCGGGTATAAGCTATCCTTTTCCACTCCCGTCGTACGCAATTCTGCATTCTGCGCTCTGCATTCTGCATTTAAAAAAGCTGCCCAAAGGCAGCTTTTTATATATCATTAATATCATACGGTGTTCTCTGATAAACGAAGTAATTAAGCCAGTTAGTAAACATAAGTGTACCTACATTTCTCCATGTAATTATAGGCTTCTTTGTAGGGTCATCATCAGGAAAATAGTTGAAAGGTATCTTGATATCAAGCCCTTTTGCCTTATCTCTGAAATACTCCTTGGCAAGAGTATCTGCATCATATTCCGAATGACCCGTTGCATAGAAATTTCTGCACTCAAGGTCAGATACGAGGTGAATGCCTGCCTGCTCTGAGTAGGATATAATCTGCAAATCCTTGCAAAGAGCAACATCAGAAAACTTTATATCCGTATGTCTTGAATGGGGTACATTATATACCTCATCAAAGCCCCTCATAAGCGGATGATATAGGTCAAGTGGCTTATGGGGAAATACGCCGAACATCTTTTCGGGAAGAATGTACTTGGGAATTCCGTGGTGATAATATAATCCTGCCTGTGCACCCCAGCAGATGTGGAAGGTTGAATATACATTGGTCTTTGTCCATTCAAAGATTTTGCAAAGCTCAGGCCAGTAGTCAACCTCTTCAAATTCCATAAGCTCAACGGGAGCACCCGTAATAATCATACCGTCATATTTTCTGTCCTTGATTTCATCAAAGGTGTAATAGAATGTGTTGAGGTGAGTCTGCGAAACGTGAGTAGACCGATGGGTAGCCATCTGCAGAAAGTCAATATCCACCTGTAAGGGAGAGTTACTGAGAAGTCTGAGAAGCTGAGTTTCAGTGGTTATTTTTGTAGGCATAAGATTAAGAATAATAATCTTAAGAGGTCTTATGTCCTGACTCTTAGCCCTTGATTCGGTCATTATAAAAATGTTTTCCATTTCAAGACTTTCTCTTGCAGGAAGTCTGTCATCTATTTTAATAGGCATTTTCTTTCTCCTTATCTTCTGTACTAAAGAATATTATAACCGAAAGAAGCTTTAAATGCAATAGCAAAAATTAAAGGCAGAGTGGTTAGCCCCGCCTTTAAAATTTATAGCTTTATTATGTCATTACGAACATTTAATTCTGTCATTATAACGGTCGACTTTTGTCATTCTGAACGCAGTGAAGAATCTTAAGACCCTTCGCAAGCTCAGATTGACACTAAAATCAACAATCGCAGAACAGTTCGGTAGGACCGCCGAAAAACTTTGCAATAATCCTAAGCACCTTGAATATGAATTCGAGAATGGGATGGGTATGACAAATGCAATTACATCTGCTGCTGTCGCCTGTATCTTCTTGTGTTTCACCGCCAAGAATTACATAATAACTGAAATGGTCGGTTTCGAATACTACACAGTCCCCTTCTCTTACGGCTTTCATATCGGTGTAGGTACCGTCACCGTTGATTCTTAAAACGGTGAAATAAAGCACATCGCTTTCAAGGGGCAGACGGATTTTAACCTTGCCTTCAGGCTGAACCTTGTTGCCGTTTTCGTCAAGAAGATTAATGTCATAAAGGTCAACGATATTACCCTCAACAAGACCTCTTACATAGATGTATTCAGTATCTTCGGGGTCGTCAATAATCTCAACAATGAACTTGTTTTCGCCGTCATAGCCGCCGACAGTAATACCACCGCCGTCAAGATCCATATCCTCTTCGATTACCTTACCGCACTTACTGCATACTTTATACTTAATGCCCTTTGCTTCATCGGTTACCCATTCGCCGTAGGTATGTTCGCATACACCGGTTTCATATTTAATGCCCTTTTCCTTAGCGTAATCAATAACCGATGAGCCTTCATTACAATAGATAGTGAGACTTTCCGAGGGGATGTAATCGTCATAATCGGTTCTTTCTTTCTCAAGCTTTATAAGCTTTGTCTCAAGCTGATTCAGATAACAATCTTCCCATTCATAAAAGCAGTCATATTTTTCCTTATCCCATTCAGCTGCTCCGCATTCCACCTTAAGCAAATCATTAAAAAGACCGATTACCTCTGTCAAAAACTCCTCATTCACAACAAAGCTTATCATGCCAAGGTTAGAGGTGCGTCCGTACTCGTCCTCTTCAAACCAATCAACATCATCTGTATAAATATAAATTTCTTTGAGATTGAATAAATTGTCGAAAGCATTGTATGCAACTTTTTTTACGCTTGAAGGCACATTAACTGTTTCCAATGACATACAATCACTAAACAGACCTCTTTTGATTTCGGTCAAGCCTTCGGGAAGAGTCACTTCTTTAAGAGACATACAACCCTCAAACGCATTTTCTCCGATTTCAGTTACTGTATCAGGAATGTCCATTTTTTCAAGATACACACAATAAACAAAAGCAAACTCACCTATTGATTCAAGGCCTTCGGGAAGAACAACTTCCTCAAGAACCGCACAGTACGCAAAAGCGTCCGGCGATAATTTTTTTACACCTTTTGTAAGGACTACCTTTTTAAGAGTTTCATTTCCTATAAAAGCATAAGGGGCAATTACACTTACCGTATCGGGAACGGTAAAAGAAGCTTCATTTCCGAGATATTTATAAAGAACGGTTTTATCCTTGCTGTAAATATTTCCGTCTTCGCCCATACAGAGATAGGGGTTAGCTTCATCAACCGTAACATTTTCGGCTAAAACAAATATTCCGCTGTCTGCATCGGTCTTATAATTTTCAGGAATTTCTATAGCAGAGATACCGCTTACCCTCCACATCTCTCCTATTTCTTCAATAGAAGACGGAAGTTTAATGCTTTCGGCATACACCGAGCCATGTGCTCCCAAATAATCCAAGCCGTCAATCTTTGTAATACCCTCACCGAAGGTAATATTTTTAATCTTTGCCATAAAAGGTATACCGTGAGTACCGTTTTTTTCACCTATAATTATTGATTCTACATAATTACCGTTTTCATCGAATATATCTTCATATTCGTTCACAGTGCAGTAAGGACATTCCTTGGTGTATAATGTTCTGTCAAGCTCCCACATCTTTCCGCCGTCGGTGCCTTCAAAATCAATTACACCTTCACCGGTAAAGGAAAGCAAACCGTCTTCATCTAATGTTAATTCGCCTGAGCCGATTAAAGCTCCCGTATCAATATCATAGCTTGCCCACTCGCCACTGTAGGTTCCGTCACCGTTATCGGTTATGTAGTTGTTTTCATCCTCTATTATCCATAAGCTTACATCTGCACCGCAAAGGCTGCAAACAAAGCATCTGCTATTCTTGTCATATTCTCCGAGCTGATGCTTAGTTCCGCTTACAACAGCCCTTGAGCAGTCACACAGGTCGGTAACCTCACAGTAAAAATTACCGTAATATCCTTCATAATAATCATAGTCGGAATGGTCGCAGTAAAGGGTTCTTTTACCGCAATTATCACATATACGGTATTCGCCCCTCCGGTCATACTCATAATCAGATCCGTTGAACTCACAGGCACATTCCTTGTAATCACAGTTGCTACACATTTCATACCAAGCTCCGTCTATGTAGTCATGGTATGCAGAGTGCTCTGCACATTCACTGTCTGCCGAAAAGGATGTGACAGAAAATACCGACATCACCATAAGCACCGACAGCAGTACCGCTGTCAATTTTTTAATCTTTTTCATAATCCAATCTCCGTTCTGCTTTTTCAAGCTGATTTCAGGATAAAAATACCCAATAAAATTTTAGTACATTTATTTACTAAAGTCAATAGTGTATAGTAAATTTATTTATTAAAATCAATAGTAAATATGTTTACTGTTGTAAAATTTGTCTATACTAAAGCTTTAAGGTGGTCTCAGTTATATGACGGCAATTGAAAAACTCCGTGCCTTACGCGAGGATAATGATTTGACACAGCAATTTGTTGCTGAATATTTAGGCACATCCCAAACAATGTATGCCCGATACGAAAGAGGAGCCAACGAAATGCCTGTCCGTCATCTGAAGGCTCTTTGCCGCTTATACAATGTTTCTGCCGATTACATTTTAAATACAACACCCGATAAAAAACGTGAAATCGGAAAAGTCAAAAGCAAAACATAAAAAATGCCCTTCATTAACTGAAAGGCATTTTTGTTTTATAAATCTGAATTATGCGTCCTTCTTATTTCTCTTTTCGTTAAGCTCACCGAGAATTCTTGAATATTCCTTATTGTTTATCTCATAATTCTTCATAGGAATAACAGAAAGAAGACTGCTTACAAAAGCGGGAATGGTAATAAGGAAGAACATACCGAAACGGTATTTTTCAAACTGAGGAGCCGTTGCAAACATAAAGTCTGTAGCAGGAGAAGCGGCAAGAGCCTCATTACAAGCCTTGACAGCATCACCGCTGAAGCCTACAGCTGCAAATACAATACCCTGAATGAAAGAGGATAAGCCTGCACCGAGCTTGGTGATAAAGGACTGGCCGGAGAAGAATATACCGTCGGGACGGTAGCCGGTACGGTATTCGTCATAGTCAACACAGTCGGCAATCATAATTGACTGGATAACGCCTGAAGCACCTGTACCTGCACCTGCAACGAGGAAGAGGATGAACATAACGGGAAGCCAGCCTGTTTTATAAAGGCCTGTGCCGTCGATAAGATATGCCACAAAGATAAGACCGAAGGGAATAGCACCGATAATGCTTGTGCCGTTGTAAACGGTCTTCTTTTCGAACTTTTCGCAAAGCTTAGGAACGAGAGCCATAGCACCGAACATACCGCCGAACATAGCACCGCCGAGAACAGCCATATAAAGCATATAGCTCTGTCCGCTGCCGCCGTTATCGCCGAAATAGTAAGAAAGAAGAGTCATTGCGACGAGTGAAAGAATCTGAGTGGGAGCCTTGATAACGCCTGAAATAAGAATACGGCGGAAAGGCTTACAGCCCCACATTATTCTAACATTGTCAATAAATCCCTTATGCTCGTCGGAGGGCTGTGAAACTCTCTCCTTTGCAAAAGCTGCGCACTGGAAAAGGAGTGAACCGATAATAGTAAGAGCACCGCAGACAACTATAAAGCCCATCTGTAAGCCCTTGCTCTGTCCCATGCTTGCAGCAAAGGCACTGCCGGCTGCCTGAGAAACGGGAATAAGTGCGAGAAGAACAACACCGCCGCCAATACCTGCAACAAGTCTTGCAAGGCCCAAAAGCTTTGCTCTGTCCTTGTCGCTCTCTGTCATAAGAGCCGTAATACCCCAGATAGGAATATCACCTGCTGTATAGGTCATACCCCACATAACGTAGGAAATACCTGCCCAGGCAATGATAATCGCATTAGTTGAAGGTGAATTTGCAGATGAGTATTGTCCGTTGATAAAGGTGAGAATAGTAGTAATGCAGACTATTCCGGGAACGAAGAAAAGGTACGGACGGCATTTACCGTATTTGCTTCTTGTTCTGTCAACGATTGTGCCCATCATCGGGTCATTGATTGCGTCCCACACTCTGGCGATACCTGTGATAACACTGATAGCCATAGCAGGAATGAAGATAACACTCTGGAAATAAAAGGTCATACCTGTTGCGATGATATTATAAATAATATTCTGTCCCGCAAGACCGATAAGGTACATATTCCTTTCTTTTTTTGTGTAAGTATTCATTTATTAATCCTCCTGTATTTAATCCTTACTAAAGGATTATACCATACTTTCCACCGTTTGCATTATAGAAAATATAGGTTATTTTTTGGGCATAATGACCAAGTAAAAGGGCCGGGTTGCTGACGATAACTTAACCCCGTTTGTCATTCTGAATGCATAGAAAAGTCTAATAACACCCATCTGCCCTTCAGGCTCCTTCGCTTTGCTCAGGATGACAGTTTTTCTTTTCACTCATGATGACGGTTAATCAAAAAATCAGCAGGTATTCTCAAGAGAAAATACCTGCGTATAAATCTTTATTTCCTGTTTCTTATTTCTGAATTCCGTATGCGTCAACAAGAGCAAAGTATTCCTTAACGCTTATTGCTGCCACCGAACCGTGACGGGGCTTAAGCTGATCAACGGAATATGCAGACCTTCTTACCTGTCTGAAGTTCTCAAAGTCTCTTGTCATCTGTGCGAAAAAGGTACCTTCGCTGTACTCGTCCATAATCATCATCCAGGCATTTGTACCTGTAATGTTGTACATTGTACTGCCTTCAACGCCGAACCAGTTAAGCGAACATATTGTATAATCCTCATTGAAGGGGCCTGTTGCACTCTTGGATTTTACATAAGCAATCTTCTGAGTCAGATCCTCTTTGAAATAGAGATAATAATATCCGTCCTTCTCGTTATAAATCATATCGCCGTCAATACACTGAACGCCGGTGAAGGTTGTTCCGTCATCTCTTGTAACTGCTTCAGCTCTTCTGCCGTAGAGATATTCAGGCTCAGTAAAGCTCTTGAAATCCTCGGTATATAAGTAATAATGCTGAGCAACGTCTTCATTAAGCTCTGTTGCGGGGTCATCCCAGGTTGAAAGTGCAAGATAAAGCATATACTTGCCCTCAGCCTCATCCCATATAACCTGAGGTGCCCATGCTCTGTTACAGCCTTCCCAGCCTTCAAAATCACGGAAGTCAAGGAGATATTCATCCTCCCAGTTAATAAGGTCATAGGATTTCCAGAAAATAATTGCGTGGTTAGATGTCCAGCCCTGCATAGCATCCATATCTGTTGCAACTATGTAGTAGCAGTCCTTGCCCTCGCTATCCTTTGCCTTGAAGATATAGGGGTCGCGGACACAGCCTGTGCCCTTTGTCTGATCAATAACAGCCTCGTTATTATTAAGAGCCTTGAAATTATAGCCGTCTGTACTTACTGCAAGGTGAATGGTCTGCTCCTCAGGCTCATTACCTACGAAATAGCAGAAAACATAAGCACCGCCCAGACTTACCGCAGGATATGCACGGTCATTGAAGGCATAGTTGAAAAGGTTTACGCCTATCATCATAATTGCCATTATAATACGAAGAAATGTCATAATATTAACTCCTTTTTATTAGTTGAAATCATCATAACACACTCTTTTGAAAAAAGATAGTATTTTATTCCAAAAACTTCAGTATTTCCTTAACAACTACCTCATAGCCCTTTACATTGGGATGAAGTCCGTCATAGGTATACTCAGAGGAGAATTTGCCCTCACTGTCAGTAAGCTTACCGTAAAGGTCGATGTAGTCTACGCCCTTTTCACTGCACAGCTCTTTAATAAGAGCATTAAGTCTTATGACCGACTCATTCTTTCTTTTTCTGTAATCTACCACAGGATACACCGACTGAACAAAAACATTACACTCAGGGCAGCTCTCTTTTGTAAGGTCAATAATTCTGCCGATATTATCTCTTGTGTATTCGTTAGTCGCTCCCCTTGCCATATCGTTGATTCCGATAAGGTACACAATATTCTTCGGCTTGAGACAAAGAACATTGCTTTCAAGTCTTTCGATTAATCTGTTACTGAAATCTCCGCTTATGCCTCTGTTATAAACCTCAAGGCCCGTCCGTTCTCTGTATCCGGCAAAAAGCTCATAATCATTGAAGAGCTCCGTAATGGAATCACCTGCAAGAACAGTCTGCCCCTTAAGACAGTAGTTTTTATTGAGATGTGCATAATTAGATATTTTATTTATTTTCTCTCTGTCATTCTGTGTTCTTTTTTCATATCGTTTCAGATTCATATAATCACTCTCCTTTTTCCGGATTATACCACATAACCGAATAACTTTTCAAGAATTACCCAATAAGCAAATGACGGAATATGCTGAAGATAAAATTTTCTTGACAAAAAATGTCAGGTTTTATATAATTTATGTGTCAATCTGACTAAAAACAAATAAAAGGAGGCGCAACCGAATGAATTTTAATTTCATTGATTGGATTTCATTCAAAGACATCTTCCCTCTCGGCGAAGGTGATCTGTCCCTTGCCGAATTTGCCGCACAGTACGCTGATGTTCAGACTAACTGGGCATATACCTATGCAGGCTTAATCGGCATCATCATTCTTCTTATCAAGAAGAACAAAAAGTTTTATTGGTATGCATTCCTCGCACTGTATATGATTATGTCAGTTACATCTGTAGGTATGCACACTGCTGATTACGGCGAATTTCTTCCCGGTGTATTCACCACCAAGCTGTTTATGAGCTTTATTGATATGTCTCTTACAGAGCTTGTTGCATGGTGCGGTGTATGCAGCTTTGCAATGGAGTTCTATCAGACTCCCGAAACGAAGCGGAAACGAAACGGGTTCCTGATAGCTGTTTCCGTAATTGCTGCTATCGTTCTCGGTGTTCTTACATACGAGGTATTCGTAGCTCACAACCGTCCTCTTTATTTCTTCAGCCCCGAAGGCTTCTTCAGCCTCAACGGTCCTCCAATGGACGGCAAATCAAAGGGTATGTCCTTTGCAGAGCTCGGCTGTGTAATCACTGTTCTTCCCATTCTTTATCTGCTTATAGATAATTTCAAGAAGATGAAGGCAAACGAACGCGCACTCCTTATTCTCGCTGTAGGCACAATGCTTGTTGCAGCAATTATCACTGCCCTCTGGGGTGACAATGAAATCGCAAACTTTGCTCTCGGTAATTTCCAGGGCCATTCAACCTGGCATATGCTCGGCGCACTCGTTGAGCTCATCGTCGTATTCTTCGTTGACCAGCGAACCGTCAATAAAGAAATTGCGGCGATTAAAGAAGGTAAGTAAAAAAACTTATCAGTATATAAATTCAGGGAGCAAATTGCTCCCTGTTTTTTTGTAAGCTTTGAAAAGAAGAAAATGATTGTGAACTGCCTGATAAAACGGGTTGAGGTTAGCAGAGGGTATAAGCTTAAAGTTGAGTTTAACATTAACTTTGAGCAGTTTATGGTGGGTATTGATGAAATTGTATAGTTTTTGCTTTAAATAATGCTGAAAACCGGTCACTCTATGAATCATAGGGTGACTTTGCAAATGTGCTATGCTATAATTACAGCAGAAAATATTTAGTGAGGTGAATATTTATGAACACACAGAAAACCGGTGGCTTTATAAAAACACTAAGAAAAGAAAACAATATGACTCAGCTTGAATTAGCAAAAAAACTTAATTGTACCGACAAAGCAATTTCAAGATGGGAAACTGGAAAAGGCTTACCTGATGCGGATATGCTGCTTTCTTTATCTGCTATATTTGATATTTCAATAAATGAAATACTTTTAGGCGAAAAACTTTGCTTTTCTGTCATAGACAATAAAATCCCATCTTCAATCGATGATAACCCAAAAATCGAAGAAATTATATCATCAACAAATGAAACCATTGTGGACATTCTCAAGGAAAAAGAAAAGGAAATTAAGAAAATAAACATTTCTGTTGTGCAGTTGGTATTTGCATGTTGCATTCAGGTTTTAATTTTCTTTGTTATTCCTGAGATTATCATGGCGATAAAACCGACTGCCGAGCCTGTGCTGTTTTTAATATATGCCTCCCTTTTGAATTTCACTTTCGCAGGATTAATTAAAGATAAAAGCAAATGGTTATTTCCGATTTTTACCGCTGTTTGTCTATTGGCACCCTTGATCGCTAAAAATAGTGAAGGCTTTTTGAATTTATGGTTTGCTGCTATATTTGGAGTAGCAAGTTCAATTGTTATGGCCATTATTACATGTATGAGATTTATGACGAAGCAAGCTTTGAAAAGAAAAAAATGATTGTTAATTGCCTGATTAAACGGGTTGAGGTTAGCAAAGGGTATAAATTGAAAGTTGAGTTTAATATTGACTTTGAGCAGTTTATGGTAGGAATTGATAAGGTGGGGTAAATAAACAATAGCTCCCCGTAGTTTGTGGCTACGGGGAGTGAGACTTTAAGTGTCCTTGTATGTATTTTCTAATTTATTTTTTCAATTTTGACAATTGTTTTATCACCATGGTTATGATATGAAGTTTCCAATTTATTGATATAATACACTCTAATAATATCATCCGTTATAAATGACTCATCATAATCTTCTGCATGAAAACCTCTGTTGTTATATACATTAGAGATAGTATTAAACTCAACACCGTTAACTGAAAAGGTAAGTCCATCTTCTTCCTC
>JAZPYL010000027.1:0-4461 GCA_045544175.1 Acutalibacteraceae bacterium
GGTGCACACATCAAGTAAAGAAGAAATTTAATTATTTCTCTGTGTGCACCCTATGGGGCTTAAATTAGACTCAAAAGTCTTTGTAGGGGGTGTGGGTGAGTCCCCACAGTGTGGGGAGATGTCAGCGAAGCTGACAGAGGGGACGGGTGCCTGTCAGGCATAAACTTTCTTCAGAAAGGTTCCCCCACTAAATACACATAAACTCCTATTAGAACATCACCGATAAAAATCGGAGGTGCGTTACGCCACTCCGTCATTGAAATCATAGTGCAAAAAAACAAGAGCAATATACTCGCTTACCGCAACAGACAACTCTTCCGCTCTTCTTTCGATTTCCGCTTTACAGGCTGAAGATACACGCATATTTATTCTGATTTTACGTGCTTTTTCTGCGTCAGCATAAACAACTTCTCCCTCACGCTTGACAAATCTTCCGTTTTCTCCGTGCTTTCTTTCGGCATTTGTACGAATACAGCATAATTTTACAATCTGCGGAGATATGCACTTCAGATCCATAAGCTCATCGATATCGGCGGAAAGCAGACGATACAGCATATAGTCTGTTTTGGATACTCCAAGATTCTGGCTTTCCCTTTCTATCAGCGTATTTGTGCATTCATCGATATAAGGAGCAAAACGCTCTTTTTCTCCCATAGTCATTAACTGATAATTGTTACCGAAAAGCTGTTCTCTTCTCTCTGATTTTGCTGATGTCATTCTTGCCATAGTAATTCTCCTTTCAATTTAAACAATCGGTTATCTTCACATCATAGATTTCAAGGTCGGGATTCATTCCATTGAATCCGTAGCCTGAATTGTAATTGAGTGCGATATCATTTCCGCGTATGAATACTCCATCAACCTCTCCCTCATAGCCGTAGAGGTCGTCAAGTGAGAAACGGAATTTTCTTCCGCTTCTCTTGTCTTTGGCATAAAATATAAACTTTTTCATATTGATTCTCCTTTACAAAATGTCTGATAGCTGACGGTGGTTTCCACAGGCAGAAGCCCCGCTTTTTCTGATGAGTGAATGATAATCCTGATGCTTTCCTTATTAAAATTATCGTTGAAATACGCTTCAGTAAGAATTTCTTTCGCAAGACTGCGGATACAGTTCATTGGACGGCGTATTCCAAGACTGCTGTAGCATATCTTAAGAAGTGACTTCTTAGCTTTTGAAGTAAGTTCAACCTGTACTCCAAGCTCATTTGAAATGGTCTTTGCCTTTTCATCAAGAAGATAAAGCATATCCTTTTCGGAAAGCTTATGAAGATTGATAACCTGTTCAACTCTGCCCGCAAGCTCCTGAAGCATACCGACTTCAAGCATATCATCAAGAGATATATCCTCATAAAAGCAGTCATCTACGTTGTTGGTACGCTTTTTCTTCTCGATACTGCTTCCAAATCCGATGGTACCCTTTTGCTCAAGCTTCTGTTGTTTTTTATTACGTATATCCTGAAAGGCTCCCATAAATACAAACATAGTCTTTGTTGTATCAATGGTATATTCCTTTTTATCAGGGCCGGCTTCGACAGTCTGTTCGCTTCCTTCTACAAGAGTAAGCAGATTTGACTGCAATGCGGAATTGAAATCTCCGTTACTGCCTATGCTCGGAATAAACTTCTTATCCGCTTCATCAAGGAAACAGATTGCTGATCCGTCTGTTTTGTTGTTGGCTTCTACGATCTGCTTGACGATTTCCGATACTTCCTTGCCTTTGTAGCCTGCTTCTGTGAACAGGCTCAGATCAACCTGAACAACGGGAACCGGTATGCTGTATTCCTTACAGAAATCCCTTATAATACGATATACCTCTGTTTTACCGCATCCGCTTGGCGCTGTCAGTATCCAGTTCGGTGCTGTAAAGTCCTTACCCTCCGCAACACTCTTCAGATACTCAAAGAAGGTATATGCAATCTTTTTTGTTTCGGATCTCTGTCCGATAAGACGCTCATCAAAGTATCTCAGCATATCAACAGGTCTGATACTGCCAAGTACCTTAGCTACCTTATATGATACAGGAGGATTAAGCTGAAGCTCCTCAAAATACTCCTTGTCATACCGCTGATAATGGGACCTGTAAGCATCAAAATCCTTTATTTTCGTTACAATGGGGAATCCGATATTGGCAATGCCGATAACATTGTCACCCTCACACAGATAATTGACTGTTGGTCGCAGAATTTTCATACCCTCAGCGATCATAGTCAGATCCTCATACTCATCAAAATCAGGATTAAAGCCATACTTATGAACTATAAGTCTTTTCGGGAAACGTATAATACAGCCCGATTGCTTCTTCTCAAGCACATAATTATCAGTATCCGTAAGCGTCTGAAGCTGGTGACGTATATCATTGTAAAGTCTTTCGCCGACAACCAGACAGTTGTTTAACTTTTTGAGGACATATACACCGTCAGACATCAGATTGATATTTTCCTCATCTACCACCTGGTAAAGTCTCTTATCCTGTACAATGTGCATTATGAAGTGATCTGGTTTATCATAAGCATAAAGACACTTCTGACAGATATAATCCTCATCAAGCTGAAAAACCTTATCTCCCTCAGCAAATGAAGTATTACAGCAGTCACAGTTTCCGTATCCGAATTCACAATCATAAAAAAACATAGCTTTTCTCCTTTTCCTTTAGCACCCTTTAGTTGCTGACTGTGATAAGAGTATAGCATAATTAAAAAAAGAAGTCCCGACACCATAGTGTCAGGACCTCAAAATAACGCATATTCGGCATTTCAGCTGTTTGGTTCTTTTTGTTTATGATTTTCTGAATATATCCTTTTATCAGTTAATGGTGCAAGTTTGCTGTCAATAATATTAATATCGTATATTTCATTGCAGACACACTGTAAAATTACACGTTCTGCATCATCACTTGGAAATACAGCACCGCTTCCCCATACTGCAATACAAAATTCTTCAAGCGGTAATTTCAGTGCAACAGCTATTCTTATTGCTGTGATTTTATCCGGTTTCTCTGTTATCTGCTCAACGTATTTTTTTATAGTATTCCGGCTCATTCCTGTTTCTTCAGCAATTTTATTTGCACTGATACCTCGTTTTTTCATAGTTTCAGTAATAATATCATATTGCTGGTCTTTGCCATATATTTCTGCCGTATAACCTATTTTCTGTTCAGCAAAAAACTGATTATTCTGAAGATACAACTCATGAAGTGCATCAACATACTGATACAGCATCTCGTAATCATCATACAAATTGAGTTCATAATCAAATTTCATTTGTCTGACTTGCTCAAGAACAGCATAATCCGCATTATCATAAGGGAACTCATCGCCTGTTGCCCAAATAAATTGGCAGAACTCCTGAAAGCTCAATTTCATAGCCAATCCAAGCTTTATAAGGATAATTTTTGGTAATTTTCCAATTACTCCATTACAGTAATTCTCAATTGCAGTTTTGATAACAGGCGAATTATCAAATTTTATCCTGAAGCGATGCATATTCCAAAACCACTCTATTTTATCTATCTGCCAATCACGCCCATACATCTCAGAAGTAAGGTTCGGATTATTAAGCAAATATAGCCTTCTCTCTTGTAAGAATTTCTCTTTAAGCGGAGAAATATCTTCCATTTCTCCAAGAAGTTTAGCTGAAGGCTTTGAAACTATCAGTCCTGACTTTTCAAGGGCGTGTAATGTATCCCGAACAGAATCTCGGCTTTCTTCTTTAGACATCTCTTTGGATTTTTCAAGATAGCGTATATATTCCATATTCAATTTAGAAACATCAAAAAGAAAATTACTTATATCATAAGGCAATCCTGTTTCTCCGATAACAAGTGTAATATTTAACCGATCACCATTTTCTTCAAGATAATCACGGATACTCTGCACAGTTACTATTGAAGCAGTGTCAACAAATGCGCTGTTAACCTCACTTAAACCGAGAATAGGAACTGCAATTGAATGAAAATTATTATCCTCAGCATATCGCATAATAATATTTATGTTTTTTCTGAATAGATTTATAATGCTCGGAAAAGAAAACCTTACACTTTGTAAATTCATTGATTTAGGATAAATCCATAATTCATCAGTAATAAGAACGTTTTTCGGTGATTCATTAAATTGATACAGTTTCAATTTAAAGGACTTCATTTTTTCTGAGAAAAAATGCTTAAAACTATACGAATAAGAAGTACAAAGCTCGTCCAAATCATGTTGTACCACATACTCATCTGTCCGATTTTCAGAACAGAATTTAAATATACTCTTTCCGTTACATTCTTTGCGTCTATGTAAAAAGCCACTGCTATAATTTTTTTGAAGCACAATCAAATCTGCTTTAACTTCACGCATAAATCCATTTTTTATTGTCAATGGCATATTTATTCTCCCTGTAATTTAAATAGTCCGGTAAAGATATTCCTATCAGCATTATAATCTGATATTCTATCAGTTTATAAGACTATCTCTT
>JAZPYL010000028.1:0-35133 GCA_045544175.1 Acutalibacteraceae bacterium
TTCGAGTTTAATGGGTGAAGATTTTTCTTGTAGCAAGGCAAAAGGTGAAGGGAATACTTGCGTATTTCCGAGGCTTTTAACGATGCTACAGGGAAAATATGCCCCATTAAACCTTGTACGGTTCGACTACCGTTACCTTAACCGTCAAATGAATAATCATTTAATTCCTTAAAATCAAGGAATTCAGATAATGTCATATTAAAAGCATTTGCAATTTTGTGTAAAGTTCTTACTCCGGGATTTTTTGTTTTTCCTTGAATTATATTATCGAGTGTTGATTGGCTGACATTACTTATGTTAGCGAGTTTGTTGATTGCAATACCTCTTTCTTGACAAAGGCAACGGATTCTTTTTATATAGATACCTGAATACTCCATAATGACACCTCAAATTTACTGTTACCTGTTTTCGGTTTAATACTATGATAAAAGTAATTTTGATAATTATTACCCGAATGCGGGTTGGCTTTAGATTATATTTTGAGGTAAAATGCAATTAACCCGTATTTAGGTAATGCTTTTAAAGGTGATATTATGAAAACTTGTACTTTCTTCGGTCACAGAGATGCACCGACTAACTATACCTATGAGTTAAAAAATATATTAATTGACCTTGTGGAAAATGAGAGAGTTGATATGTTCCTTGTAGGTAATAACGGTAAATTTGATTCGATGGTTTTAAGTGTTTTAAAAGAGTTTTCAGCTGTGTATAAGCATATTGCCTATAGTGTTGTACTGTCTGAAATGCCCGGTGCAAAGGTTTCAGATGAATATACCGACTATGACTGTGAGCATACTATGTACCCTTTTATACTTGAAACAACTCCGCCGAGGTTTGCAATAGATGCACGTAATAAATGGATGGTTCAACAAGCTGACTATGTTGTAACTTATGTTGTTAAAAGCTACGGCGGTGCGGCAAAGTTCAAAGAATACGCTGAAAAGAAAGGGAAAAAAGTAATCAACCTTGCAGATGCGATGTAAAAATGTATTTTCTGTTCGGGGAAATATTGACAAAGAAAAAAGCAATGTGCTACAATAATGAACGCTATGAGGGAGTAGTAAGCGCAGATATGCGTAGCAAGTCAACATACTGACCTTGGGGTCTGGCTTGTTTTAAATTGCGAGACTCATGTATTAAGGCATAAGGCCGTACAGGAGTCACTTTCTTTGTTCTGACATCGGGTATGGCTTTGCTGTATCCGATTTTTTTATTATAGAGAGGGACAGATAATGAATTTAGGCTTTACCTTCTTTTTTAACAGTATTTTGCTTGGTGTAGGTCTTGCTATGGATGCCTTTTCGGTGTCTCTTGCCAATGGCCTTAACGAGCCCTATATGAAAAAAGGCAAAATCTGCACAGTTGCAGGTGTATTTTCGGCTTTTCAGTTTGCAATGCCTATGATAGGCTGGATATGCGTTTCAACGGTTGCCCAGTATTTTGAAGCCTTTGAAAAGTTCATCCCGTGGATTGCTCTGGGACTTCTCGGTTACATAGGCGGCAGTATGCTCTATGACGGAATAAAGCATAAGGCTTCCGACGAAGAAAAAGCTTCGGTAGGTCTTAAGGCTCTTCTTGTGCAGGGTGTTGCAACATCTATAGATGCTCTGTCCGTCGGCTTTACTATTGCAGACCATAGCTTAGCAGAGGCTCTTATTGCCTGTCTTCTTATCGGTGTTGTTACCTTCTTTATCTGCTTTGCAGGTATAGTAATCGGCAAAAAGGCCGGCACAAAGCTTGCAGGGAAAGCGGGTATTCTCGGTGGAATTATCCTCATATTCATAGGACTTGAAATATTTATTACAAGCTGGTTTTAATAGAAAAATGCTCTGTCTTTACGGCAGAGCATTAGTTTTTTATTTTCCGAATTCCTTGGCTACATCCTTAAGAAGCTTGGGAATTTCAAGATGCTGAGGGCAGGCACTTACACATTTACCGCAGGAAATACAGTCTGAAGCCTTGCCTCCGCTTTTGATGTACTGATGATAGTAAACACCTGCATTCCAGTTCTTTGACCTTTTTTTATCGTTCATACAGGCGAAAAGCTCAGGAATGGGTATTTTCTTCGGGCAGCCGTCAACACAGTAACGGCAGGCTGTGCAGGGAATAAGGTTTTCTGCTCTGATTATTTCACAGACCTTTCTGACAGCCTCGTATTCTTCCTCACTGAAGGGAACAAAATCCTTCATAAATCCAACGTTTTCTGTGAGCATATCCATATTGCCCATACCCGAAAGCACCATAAATATACCTTCAAAGCTTGCTGCAAAACGGATTGCATAGCTTGCGGGACTGCCGCCCTTGAGAGAATCAAGAACAGCCTTTGCCTCATCGGAAAGATTTACGAGAGTGCCGCCCTTGACAGGCTCCATAACAATAACAGGCTTACGGAACTTACGGCATACCTCATAGCACTTTCGTCCTTCAACGGATTCGTCCTCGTAGTCAAAATAATTGAACTGAATCTGCACAACCTCTACCTCGGGGTATTCGGTGAGAATCTTTTCAAGAACATCTGCTTTGTCGTGGAATGAAATACCTACGTGACGGATTTTGCCTTCTTTTTTTAATTCGAAGGCTGTTTCATAAGCACGGCATTTTTTGAATTTCTCAAAATTAGATGCATTCTGAGCGTGCATAAGATAAAAGTCAAAATATTCAACTCCGCAGGCCTTGAGCTGCTTTTCAAAGAAAGGTCTTATCTGAGCTTCATTTCTGAAAAACATATCTGTCAGCTTGTCGGTGAGTATATAGCTCTCCCTCGGATAACGGGACGTCAGACACTTTCTGACGGCAGATTCACTGCGTAATTCCATATATCCGTGTGCCGTATCAAAATAATTGAAGCCTGACTCCATAAAGGCATCTACCATCTTTTTCAGCTCTTTATAATCAATAAGGGGACCCTTTCGGGGAAGTCTCATACAGCCGAAGCCGAAATTGCCTTTTACATTTTCAAATGAACTGCTCATATAATTACCTCCGTTCGATTACCCTAAGTATAACACATAAAAAGTAAAAACTGAATAGTTATAAAAATTTTTAATATAAAAAAGTGCAACGACGGTTTATCGTTGCACTAAAATTATTATCTGTCTCTGTCGAACTGATCCATACCTGTGAATTTTCTGCCCCAGGCATTTGCCCAGCCTTCACAGTAAAGCTTGCCGTAAGCAATGTTGTGCTTTTTTCTGTAGCCTGCGAAGCAGTTACACCAAATAACTGACGGAAGAGCAATTACAATGTAGTAAAGGGGGCCGAGAAGAAGACACTGCCATGTGTGACCGTATTCGTGAATTCTTACGTCGTGAGTCCACTTTTTGCTCTTGTGCTGATCCTTCATAAAGATGAAAAGTCCCATTGAAAGACCGCCTGCATTCCAGGGCATATATACGATTTTTGCATAGCCGAAGCGCTGCCAGCGGTAGCCCTTAATCTTGGTGCAGATTATAAATGCAATCCAGCCTATAATGTTTACGGGAAGTCCCCATGTCCACTGCACAAGGTAGAAAAGAAAAGCTTTAAGATTCTTTTTCCAGCCGTCTGCTTCAGGGATAGGTTCCTTCTGTTCGAGTTCGAGAATTAATTCCTTAGCCATTATTTTGCCTCCTCAACTGTTTTACCTGTTCTGATAGTCTTCATATATTCTTCCTGTTCAAGAAGAATAGTATATTCGCCGTCTTCATTTGCTTCTACTGTGTGAGCATCACCGTCATTGTCCTTACCGAGCCAGGTGTTTTCATATTTCTGACCTGTAAGCTGCTCAACAACCTTAATCTGTTCATCAGTAAGAGTAACATTGCCGTATCTGTGCTTAGTAGCAATTGCTGCACAAACCATTCTGTGATCAGTCTTATTCATCTTGAATCTGTGAAGAAGGAAGAGAGAGATAAGAGCAAGAGCAATGGGGATAATTGCAACGCAGAGACGTACGCCAAAAAGTGCGCTGTCGGGCTGATTGTAAAGTAAGCCTGTAGTCTTTTCGTATTCAGTAACCTCACTGCCGGTTACAAGACCGAAGCGGCCGAGAATAACAAGTACAAGACTCTGAACTGTAGTTGAAACACAGGTCTTGATAAGAGTGTTGAAGGTACCGATAACGCCTTCACGTCTTCTGCCTGTAATTGCCTCGTCAATGTCGGAGATATCAGGGAAAATGTTTGTTGCGGCATAGCCGATACCTGATTTACCGAAGGGATAGCAAACAGCAGAAAGCATAAGAAGAATAGTCCAGATAACTGAGCTGCTGTTATTGTCATTGGGGTTCATAAACAGACAAAGACCGAAGCCGATAAGCATAAGAGGTGTAACAATATTGGCACACTTTTTCTTGCCGTGCTTCATTGTAATAGCATAGTTGAAGGGGAAGGCTGAAGCCTCGAATATGCCTTCAATTGTAGTAAAGAGACCGTAGAACTTAATAAGTCTTGCGATATATCTTATGTAGAATACAAGTGATGAACGGTAGAAGTTACATGCTGTGTTGTAGAAAAGGCTCATGGTGAAATACTGTCTGAATGACTTGTTCTTAACTACAAGAGCATACTCGTGTAAGAAATACTTGAAATCAAACTTTTCAAGCACCATATCAAGAGAGGGCTTTTCTCTTGTTTTTCTGAAGGTATGCACAAGACATACAGCATATACGAGTGCAAGAATGATACCTACAAGAAGCATGGGGAATTCTGCGCCGGCTTCGGGATCGCTGAAGCCGAATACAGCAAGAATAGCCATTGCAAGGAAGAATGAGGGGAACATACCGAAGGAGTTGAAAATATATCCTACTGAGTTATACTGTGTTCTTAAATCGTAATCGGGTGCAAGCTCGGGAAGCATTGCAACGTGTGGAACGTCAACGAAGGAGTATGCCGTTTTATAAAGCACATACACAGCAGTAAAATATATAATAGCCTGTGTGGGTCTTGCAGCACCGTCAAGGCCGTAGGAGTTCCAAAGCAATGCGAAGCTGATAGCGTAAAGAGGCATAGACCAGAGAATATAACGTCTGTGTCTTCCGTATTTTGAACGGGTTCTGTCGGTAATAATACCGATGAACGGGTCAATAACTGCGTCCCAGATACCTGCAATGAAAGTAACGATTGCAGCCTGCTCGGGCTTGAGGTTTACAACGCCTGTCAGAAAGAGGGTGAAATACAGACTTATAACATAGCCTGAGCCTGACGTTGTGATGTTTGCACTGCTGTAGTTAATCATGGGTATAACATCATTTTTAAACGTACCCTTGACACCGAGCAGCTTAAGGATTTTTTGTTCCATTAAATCACTCCTGTGTTTTTATATAATATATATAATTTAACATTTTACTAAGGTAAAGTCAAGGTTTAAATAAACTTTAAATATCATTTGTCTGTTTTAGTTATTGTAGTGCCTTATAAGTCTGTCATATTCCTCATCGGAAATTTCAATTATACCGCCGTGCTTGAAGCCGTAGGGGAAGGAGAAGCTTTCCTTTGCCATTGTGAAATTACTGTCTCCCGGCTTTGAGGACACAAAAGGCACGTAACCCATTTTCTCTTTTTCGCAGCCGAAGAAATCAAGCATAAGACACCATCTGCCGTCGGGGAGAGTGAGAGTTGTAGGTGCTTCGTAGGAGCCGGGCTTTTCGAGAGTTGCCATATATTCTTCGAACTCCTTATCGTGAATATACGGACCGTAGAGATTATCTGATGTTGCGTGCATATTCATTGGCGGATGGTCTGCATTCTTATAGAACATATGATAAACCCCGTCAATTTTACGGATATGGGTGTCAAGAATTTCGTTATCCTTTGTGAAAAACAGCTTTGGCTCCGAGAAGGTCTCAAAATCCTTTGTAACCGAGCAGTAAATTGACATATGTGAGTAGTCGTCCTCTTTTACGGTTGAGCCCCAGTGAATAAGAAATTCTCCCTTTTCATCGTCTCTGAAAACCTCAGGTGCCCACATACAGCCGAAGCTATCCGTACCGATGGGAAGAAGTCTCTCCTCAGAAAAAGCAATAAGGTCATCGGATCTCCACATTCTGAGACACTTGCTGCCCGTTCTGTTGACCTCTTTCCAGTTTACCTGATAGTTTTCATCCATTCTGTAGGCGATTGAAAGGTCAGTTGTGAGAATTGCGAAGGAGCCGTCGAAAAGACGGACAGTTTCAATATCTCTGCAGCCCTTTTCACCTTTTTCGGCAGTGAGTACGGGGTTTCCTCCGTTGAGCTGTTGCCAGTTAAATCCGTCCTTGCTGACGGAAAAATATACCTGCTCGCCGTCGGGGGTGATTTTTTCTTTGAAATGTGCAAAAAAATAAGCCATATATTTTCTCCTGAAGTTTTTTTATAAGTATATCATCTGGAGTATTTCTTTTCAATAAGGATAAGAAAATTATCTCAGCTTATTGAAAAAATTTCAGCTATGATGTAGAATACTGTTAAATGAATCAAAGGAGATTTACTATGCTTGAATTTAACGAGTTTGACAAAAACGGTGAAAGACTGCTTTGCGAAATGGGCAAAAAGAACGCCGATATGCTTATGACGATAAAGGTAAAAAAGTTCACTGAGGGTGAAACAATTACCGTAGAGGACAGCGAAAACGAAACTGCTTTCCTTATCCTCAAGGGTGAAGCAACAATCAGGTGGCTCGGTAACGAAGAGAAAATGAAGAGACGTGATATTTTCGAAAAGACTCCATACTGCCTTCACGTGCCGAGAAATATCAAGGTTGAGGTAACTGCAAAGGAAGGCACGGAAATTCTTATTCAGCAGACAGATAATGACAGAGATTTTGCTCCCGTTTTCTATAAGCCCGAGGATATTCTTTATCAGGTATTCGGTGAAGGCCAGTGGGGCGGTGCCGCACACAGAATCTGTTCAACTGTTTTCGACTACGATAATGCACCTTATTCAAATATGGTTTTAGGTGAGGTTTTCAATCAGCCGGGCAAATGGTCAAGCTATCCTCCTCACCATCATCCTCAGCCTGAGGTTTACTATTATCAGTTCGATAAGCCACAGGGCTTCGGTGCCTGCTTCTTAGGTGACGATGTTTATAAGAGCGTACACGGCTCAGCTTCATTTATTACCGACGGTCACGATCATCATCAGGTTGTAGCACCCGGCTATGAAATGTGCTATGTATGGATGATCCGTCATCTTGAAAATGATACTTGGTATAAGACCTCCCGCTTCTATGCACCTGAGCACGAATGGCTTGTTAATGCATAAAAAGGGCCAATGGTCAAGGGCCTAGGGCCGAGAACGCTCAAAGGTGTGGAAGGATAAAGGCCTTTCCCGCACCGCAAAGTATATTTAATATTTATCCGCAAGGGCGCCTGTCGGGCGTCCTTTTTTCGTGCTTTTTTGTAACGATGCCGTCTTTTAGTATTATGTTGTAAAAAATACCGATTCAGAAACATAAAATTTAGTTAATGTTTAAATAGAATTTACAGCTCAAAATGTTGAAATTCTGTCGAAAAAATGCTATAATCAATCGAATAGACTATGTTGGCGTTTTATGTACTTAAACGGTGAGATTTTTTGGAGATAATTTAAGTCAGAAAAAAGACTTCAACACAGAGAAAAACTATTACAAAAGAAAGGATTTCAGTTGTATGAAGTACAGTTATTATCCGGGTTGTACCTTAAGAACAAAGGCCAAAGACCTTGACCTCTATGCAAGAAAATCTGCTGAGGCTCTCGGCTTTGAGCTGGAAGAAATCGAAAACTGGCAGTGCTGCGGCGGTGTATACCCCTTAAGCAGCGACGAAATTGCCACAAAGCTTTCTTCTGTCCGTGCTCTCAATGAGGCGAAAGTGAAGGGTCAGGATTTAGTGACACTCTGCTCTGCCTGCTATCATGTTGTAAAAAGAGTCAACGATGATATGAGAAATGTTGAGGATATCAGAACGAAGGCCAACAATTATCTGAAGCTTGACGAGGCTTATAACGGCGAGACTCAGGTTCTTCATTTTCTTGAGGTTCTCCGCGACAGAATAGGCTTTGATGAGCTTAAGAAAAAGGTTGTAAAGCCGCTTACAGGAAGAAAAATAGGCGCATATTACGGCTGTCTTCTTTTAAGACCGGGCGAAATCTTAGGCTTTGATAATCCCGAAAAGCCCACAATCATCGAAGATTTTATAAAAGCAATCGGTGCTGAGCCCGTTATCTATCCCTACCGTAATGAATGCTGCGGCGGATATATCTCCCTTAAGGCAAAGGACCTTGCCAATAAGATGTGCGACAACATTATGGACAGCGCATCGGGCTTCGGAGCAGAAATGCTTATAACGGCCTGCCCTCTGTGTCAGTATAATCTCACCAAAAATTCAAAGGGAACAATTCCCGTATATTATTTCACCGAGCTTCTTGCTGAGGCTTTAGGTGTGAAAGGGGAGGACGAATAATGAGCACGGTTGATAAGAAAACTGCGGCGGAAAAAATTGCCGAAATCAGCGGCACCAATCCGCTTAAGTGTATGAAATGCGGCAAGTGCTCAGCCTCTTGTCCCGCCTTTGACAAGATGGACATCAAGCCCCATCAGTTTGTGTCCTATGTAATTAATGAAGATGTTGAAGCTCTTGCAAAGAGTGAATCCCTCTGGTACTGTCTCTCCTGCTTTGCCTGTGTAGAGCGTTGCCCCAGAGATGTAAAGCCCGGCAAGATTGTTGATGCGGCAAGACAGACCGTAATAAGACAGAAGGGTCAGAATTATCTTAAGGCTGACGAAATCCCCGAGCTTATTGACGATGATATGCCTCAGCAGCTTCTTGTAAGCGCATTCAGAAAATTCAGGAGGTGAGCAAATGAACGGAATAGGCGTTTTCGTCTGCCACTGCGGCAGTAATATTGCGGCAACGGTTGACGTTAAAAAGGTTGTAGAAATGGCTAAGCTTGAGCCCGGTGTTGTTCACGCTGAGGAATACCAGTATATGTGTTCTGAGGCCGGTCAGGAAAGAATAGCCAAAGCCATAAGAGAAAAAAGACTTTCCGGTGTTGTTGTTTGCTCATGCTCACCGAGAATGCACGAAACCACTTTCAGAAAGTGTGCCGAAAAGGCAGGCATCAATCCCTATATGGTTGAAATTGCCAACCTTCGTGAGCAGTGCTCATGGGTACACAAGGATATAACCGAGGCTACGGAAAAGGCAGTTATCCTTACCCGTGCGGCTATTGCCAAGGTAAGCCTTAACACCTCACTTGTTGCAGGTGAAAGCGGTGTTACAAAAAGAGCTCTCGTTATCGGCGGCGGTATTGCCGGTATCCAGACTGCCCTCGACATTGCCGATGCAGGCTATGAGGTTGATATAGTCGAAAAGACTCCCTCAATCGGCGGCAAAATGGCACAGCTTGACAAGACCTTCCCCACACTTGACTGCTCGGCCTGTATTCTTACACCGAAGATGGTTGATGCGGCAGCCCACGATAAAATCAACATTTACTCCTACAGTGAGATTGAAAAAGTATCAGGCTTTGTAGGTGACTTTACCGTTGATATCCGTAAAAAAGCAAGATATGTCAATATGGATAAATGTACGGGCTGCGGTGCCTGTATGGAAAAGTGCCCCAGCAAAAAGGGCCTTAGCGAATTCAACAGCGGTCTTAATAACAGACCTGCAATTTACACTCCCTTTGCTCAGGCAATTCCCAATGTACCCGTAATTGACCCCGAACAGTGCCTGATGCTTAAAAACGGCAAGTGCGGTGTCTGCGCTAAAATCTGTCAGGCAAAGGCTATTGATTATACTCAGGAGGATGAAATCGTTACCCGTAAGTATGGCGCAATTGTTGTAGCAACGGGCTTTGAGGTTATCAAGCTCGACAACTACGATGAATATGCCTACAGTCAGAGTAAGGATGTTATCACCTCTCTTGAGCTTGAAAGAATTATGAATGCGGCAGGCCCCACAAGCGGACACCTTGAGCGTCTTTCTGACGGCAAGGCACCGAAGAACATTGTATTCATTCAGTGCGTAGGCTCCCGTTGTGCAGAAAACAAGGGCAAGAGCTACTGCTCAAAAATCTGCTGTATGTATACTGCAAAGCACGCAATTCTTATAAGAGATAAATATCCCGATGTAAATGTAACGGTATTCTATATCGACGTCCGTACACCCGGTAAGAACTTCGATGAGTTCTACAGAAGAGCCGTTGAAGAATACGGCGTAAACTACGTCAAGGGTCAGGTAGGTAAGGTTACTCCCGAGCCTAACGGCAAATTAACCGTTCACGGTGTAGACCTTCTTGACAACAAGCAGCTTAAGGTTGAGGCTGATATGGTTGTTCTTGCAGCTGCAATTGAACCCAATCCCGCAGTAAGAGAGATTGCAACAATGCTCACTGCAAGTATTGACACCAACAATTTCCTCACTGAAGCTCACCCGAAGCTTCGTCCCGTTGAATCACCGACGGCAGGTGTGTTCCTTTCAGGTGTATGTCAGGGCCCCAAGGATATTCCCGAAACTGTATCTCAGGCAGGTGCGGCAGCTGTTAAGGTTGTAGGCCTTCTTGCCAAGGATAAGCTTCTTACCAATCCCTGTACGGCTATCGCCGATGAGCTTCTCTGTAACGGATGCAGTGCCTGTGCTAACGTATGTCCCTACGGCGCTATTTCCTATGAGGATAAGCTTATCAATGATCACGGCATCAGAAAGACACACAGAGTTGCTTCTGTCAACAGTGCACTCTGTCAGGGCTGCGGTGCCTGTACCGTTGCCTGCCCCTCAGGTGTTATGGACCTTCAGGGCTTCTCTAACAGACAGATTATTGCGGAGGTGGATGCTATATGTCTATAAACGAGTTCAAACCGAAAATAGTTGCTTTCTGCTGCAACTGGTGCAGCTATGCAGGTGCTGACCTTGCAGGCAGCAGCAGACTTGCATACCCCGCTGATGTAAAGATTATACGTGTTCCCTGCTCATGCCGTGTAAACCCTATGTTTATTCTCCGTGCCTTTGAAAGAGGTGCCGACGGCGTAATTATCTGCGGCTGTCATCCCGGTGACTGTCACTACAGCACAGGTAACTACTATGCAAGAAGAAGAATGACCTTACTTTTCTCAATGCTCGACTATATCGGTATTGAGAGGGAGAGAACCAGAGTTGAATGGGTATCTGCCGCTGAAGGTGTTAAGTTCTCCACAACAATGAACGAGTTCGTAGAAGCAGTCCGTGAGCTCGGGCCTAACAAGAGATTGGGGGATTTAAGATGCAAAGATTAATTGAAAGAATGAAAGAGCTTCTGGCTGACGGTACTGTAGTACGTGTTCTCGGCTGGAAGAAAGGCGACTTAGGCTATAATCACGAAGCACATTTCTTTAACAGTGCAGAAGAGCTTGACGATTTTATCTATGACGGCTTCTGCGGTGCAAATCTCAGTAAGTATATGATTAAGGGCTCAAACCTTGAGGGAAAGACACTTATTCTCTTAAAGCCCTGCGATACCTACTCCTTCAATCAGCTTTTAAAAGAGCACAGAGTGTTAAGAGATAAGGTATATATTATCGGTGTAGGCTGTAAGGGTAAGCTCAGTACCGAAAACATCAAGGCAAAGGGCATCAAGGGTATTCTTGAAATCAAGGGTGCAGGAATTGATGACAAGTGCGACGAGCTTACGATAAATACAGTATACGGCGAAAAGAAAATAGCATATAAGGATGCAATGCTTGAAAGATGTCACGTATGTAAGGGTAAGGAGCATAAGATTTATGATGAGCTTCTTATTGACAGTGTTGACACTCTTGACGGCGACCGCTTCACCGATGTTGACATTATCGAAAATCTTACTCCCGAAGAGAAATTTGAATATTTCCGTAAGGAGCTTTCAAAGTGTATAAGATGTAATGCCTGCAGAAATGTCTGCCCCGCCTGCTCATGCAGAAAGTGTGTCTTTGACTCCAACAAATTCGACTCAGAGCAGAAGGCTAACGTTGACCCCTTTGAAGAAAGTATGTTCCATATTATCCGTGCCTTCCACGTTGCAGGCAGATGTACCGACTGCGGTGAGTGCAGCAGAGTTTGTCCTCAGGGTATTCCTCTTCACCTCTTCAACAGAAAGTTCATCAAGGATATCAATGAATATTACGGCGAATATATTGCAGGTGAGGACGCTGAAACAAAAGGTCCTCTCACCGACTATACACTCGTAGATATTGAGCCGGGGGAAAGGAGATAAAAATGAAAAAGATTGCTAAAGAAAAATTAGGCGCTTTACTTTCTCTCATTAATGAGACAGACAGAATTTATCTCCCCGTTGTTCTCGGCGGTCAGACAAACTACGGCATTTATAACGAGAAGAGCAAGGTTGACCTTGATACTCTTAAAACCGTAAAAAGTGCAAAAGAGGTTTTCTTCCCTCAGAGCGAAACTCTTTATACAGTTACAAAAGAGGATAAGAAAATCAGAATTACCCAGGAAGAGCTTATGAGCGAGGAGTTTGTTCTCTTCGGTGTCAAGGGCTGTGATGTAAAGGGTATTGAGGTTCTTGACGAGGTTTTCCTTTCAGAGCCCGTTGACTCCTTCTATAAAGCAAGAAGAGATAACGGTGTTATCGTGTCTCTCGCTTGCAGTGAGCCTGAAGAAAGCTGCTTCTGCAAGGTTTTCGGCATTGACTGTGCAGAGCCTCAGGGCGACGTAACAATCTATGACTGCGGTGATGCATATTACTGGTCAGCTAAAACCGAAAAGGGCGAAAAGCTCACCGAAAAGTGCGCAGCAGTTCTTGAAGATGCAGATGAGGGCGCAGTTAAGGAAAAGCAGGAGGAAATCAGAAGGATAGTTTCTCTTCTTCCTTATATGAACCTTTCCCTTGAAGGCTGGCACGGTGAAGCAACAAACGAAAAGTTCTCTTCACCCTTGTGGGCAGACCTTTACAAGCCCTGCATAGGCTGCGGCACCTGTACCTTTATCTGTCCCACCTGTCAGTGCTATGACCTTAAGGACTACGATACGGGCAAGGGTATCCAGAGATACAGATGCTGGGACTCTTGTATGTATTCAGACTTTACAATGATGGCTCACGGTAACAACAGAACAAGCCAGATGCAGCGTTTCCGTCAGAGATTTATGCATAAGCTTGTTTACTTCCCTGCAAACAATGAGGGAATGTACTCCTGCGTAGGCTGCGGCAGATGTGTTGACAAGTGTCCTACGGGAGCAAATATAGTTAAGGTTATCAAAGCCTTTGAAAAAGAGGAGGGCAAGAAATAATGAGCGAATGCAGTTGCCATAAGAATTATAAGCTTGATACTCTTGTACCCAGAGTCGGCGTTATTACGGATATCCGTCAGGAAACTCCCGACGTTAAAACCTTCAGAGTAAATGCTCCCGAAGGCGGAAAGCTCTTTGAGCATATGCCCGGTCAGTGTGCTATGCTTTATGCACCGGGTATCGGTGAAGCTATGTTCTCTATTACATCTTCACCCACAAACAAGGAGTATCAGGAATTCAGTATTAAAAAATGCGGTGTTCTTACCGATTATCTCCACGAGCTTCAGGTAGGTGACGAAATCACCGTAAGAGGACCTTACGGAAATGCTTTCCCCGTTGAGACAGACCTCAGGGGCAAGGATTTGCTTTTCGTTGCCGGCGGTATCGGTCTTGCACCTCTTCGCAGTGTTATCAATTATGTTCTCGACAACCGTGAAAATTACGGTAAGGTTGATATCATTTACGGCTCACGTTCAGCCGACGATCTTGTTCAGCTTAAGGAAATCAAGGAAGTTTGGATGAAGGCAAAGGACGTAAACGTATATCTGACCATCGACAGACCTCAGGACGGCTGGGACGGCCACGTAGGCTTCGTTCCCTCTTACCTTAAAGAGCTTGAGCTTTCTTCCGATAAGACAGTTCTTGTCTGCGGCCCGCCGATTATGATTAAGTTCGTTCTTGCGGCACTGACAGATATGGGCTTCTCAAAGGAGCAGGCATATACAACTCTTGAGCTTCGTATGAAATGCGGTGTAGGCAAATGCGGACGCTGTAACATCGGTTCAAAGTATGTCTGCAAGGACGGCCCCGTTTTCCGCTGTGATGAAGTTGACGAATTACCCGACGAGTATTAATTGAAAGGACACGAAGAATATGAGCAATTTAGTTAATGTATATTTTTTCGGTAAGAAATACGAAGTGCCCGGTGAAATGACAATTATGACCGCTATGGAATATGCCGGTTATACTCTTTCAAGAGGCTGCGGCTGCCGTCACGGCTTCTGCGGTGCCTGCGCCACAATCTACAGAATCAAGGGCGATAATTCCCTTAAGACCTGCCTTGCCTGTCAGAAGCAGGTTGAGGACGGAATGTATGTGGCATCAATTCCTTTCTTCCCGACAGATAAAAGACTTTATTCAATCGAGGATATAAGACCCACCGAAAAGATTATGATGGAGCTTTATCCCGAAATCTACAGCTGTATCGGCTGTAATGCCTGCACAAACGCTTGTACTCAGGACCTTAATGTTATGCAGTACATCGCTTATGCACAGAGAGGCGAATATGAAAAGTGCGCCGAGGAATCCTTTGACTGTGTAGCCTGCGGCTGCTGCAGTGTAAGATGTCCCGCAGAAATCTCTCATCCTATGGTTGGTCTTCTTGCAAGAAGACTTGTAGGTAAATATATTGCTCCCGAAACCGAGCATCTTAAGGTAAGAGTTGACGAGGTCAATAAGGGCGCATACGATGAGCTTATTGAACAGATTATGCAAAAGCCCATCACAGAGATGAAAGAGCTTTACAACACAAGAGAAATTGAGAAATAAGGAGGGAAATCCAATGTTTACAGCTGAAATGCTCGAATCAATTAAAAAGGTTGAAGCAACCAGAGAAGAAAGAATGAAGACCGAGCCCAGAAGAATGACAGCCGAAGAAAAGGATGCCCTTCTCAAAGCTTACCATCCCGACTACCGTGAGGACGGCTTTGCCGAAATCAAGGTAGGTCCCAACAAGGGACAGAAGGCTCCTAAGGAATTAGTTAATCTTCTTCATTCAAACAGCCGTCTTCTTAAGGACAAGGTTGATATTTCAAAGGTAGATTACGAAACTGACGTGCTTGTTATCGGTGCAGGCGGTGCAGGCTCCTCTGCAGCTATTGAAGCCAACGAAGCAGGCGCAGACGTTATTATGGTTACAAAGCTTCGTATCGGTGATGCTAACACAATGATGGCTGAAGGCGGTATTCAGGCAGCCGATAAGGAAAATGACTCACCCGTACAGCATTATCTTGATGCTTTCGGCGGCGGTCACTTTGCCGCAAGACCTGAGCTTTTAAGAAGACTCGTTATGGAAGCCCCCGACGCTATCAAGTGGCTCAATGACCTTGGCGTTATGTTCGATAAGGATGAGGACGGCAGAATGGTTACCACCCACGGCGGCGGTACATCAAGAAAAAGAATGCACGCCTGTAAGGACTATTCAGGTGCAGAGATTATGAGAAATCTTCGTGACGAGGTTCTCAACAGACAGATTCCCGTCATCGAATTCACATCAGCCGTAGAGCTTATCAAGGACGATAAGGGACAGGTTGCAGGTGCAGTTCTTCTTAATATGGAAACAGGCGACTATCTTGTTGCAAAGGCAAAGACTGTTGTTATTGCAACGGGCGGTGCAGGAAGACTCCACTATCAGAACTTCCCCACATCCAACCACTACGGTGCAACAGCTGACGGACTTGTTCTCGGCTACAGACTGGGCGCACCTCTTCTTTACCAGGATACAATTCAGTATCACCCCACAGGCGTTGCTTATCCCTCACAGATTTTCGGTGCTCTCGTTACCGAAAAGGTACGTTCACTTGGTGCAATGCTTGTAAATAAAGACGGTGAAGCTTATGCTCATCCCCTTGAAACAAGAGACGTTTCCGCATCTGCGATTATCCGTGAATGTGCTAACGGCAAGGGTGTTGATACACCTCTCGGTTCAGGCGTATGGCTTGACACTCCGATGATTGAAATTCTCGGCGGTGAAGGCACAATCGAAAAGAGAATTCCTGCAATGATGCGTATGTATCTCAATTACGGCATTGATATGAGAAAGCAGCCCATTCTTGTTTATCCCACTCTTCACTATCAGAACGGCGGTCTTGAAATCGGCGGTGACGGCTTTACAAAGACTGTAGATAACCTTCTTGTTGCCGGTGAAGCAGTAGGCGGTATCCACGGCAGAAACAGACTTATGGGCAACTCTCTTCTTGATATTATTGTTTTCGGCAGAAATGCAGGTAAGGCTGCAGCCAAGAAGGCTAAGGAAATCACTATCGGTGAAATGAGCCTTGACCACGTTGAAGCTTATGCAAACGAGCTCAAGGAAGCAGGTATTGAAACAAACGAGGTTTCACCTCTTCTTCTTCCCAAATATGCACGTCACGAGAGATAAGGAGATATTATAATGCGCGAAATTAATGTTCAGACAATTACCGATGTAATTGAAAAGCTTTGCATTGAAGCAAACTGTCACCTTCCCGGTGATGTTAAGTGTGCAATCAAAAACTGCCGTGCTTGTGAAGACGGCGCAATTGCCAAGGGTATCCTCGACGATATCATTGAAAATTATGAAATCGCTGACGAGGAAAATGTTCCCATCTGTCAGGATACAGGTATGGCTTGTGTATTTCTTGAAATCGGTCAGGATGTACACATTGTAGGCGGAAACCTTGCCGAAGCAGTAGACGAGGGCGTAAGAAGAGGCTATACAAACGGCTATCTTCGTAAGAGTGTTGTAGCTGACCCCGTAAGAAGAGGTAATACAGGTGACAACACCCCCGCAATGCTCTATACGGAAATCGTTCCCGGTGACAAGATTAAGGTAACTATCGGCCCCAAGGGCTTCGGCAGTGAAAATATGAGTCAGATCCGTATGTTCAAGCCCTCTGCAGGTCTTCAGGGCATCAAGGACTTCATCATTGAAGCAGTCGAAACAGCAGGCCCCAACCCCTGTCCTCCCATCGTTGTAGGTGTAGGTATCGGCGGTACATTTGATAAGGCTGCTCTTCTTGCAAAGAAGGCACTTATGAGACCTATCGATTCTGAGCATCCCGACCCCTTCTATGCAGACCTTGAAAAAGAAATGCTCGAAAAAATCAATGAGCTTGGCATCGGACCTCAGGGCTTCGGCGGTAAGACGACAGCTATCGGTCTTAACATCGAAACCCTTCCCACACATATCGCAGGTATGCCTTGTGCAATCAACATCAACTGCCACGTAACCCGTCATAAGTCGGAGGTAATATAAAATGGAAAAGAAAATAACATTACCCCTTACCGAAGAAATCGCAAAGAGCCTTAAAGCAGGCGACAGAGTTCTTCTTACAGGTATTATCTACACATCAAGAGACGCAGGTCACAAGAGAATGTGCGAAGCTCTTGCAAGAGGCGAAGAATTACCCATCGATCCTATGAATGCAACTATTTACTATGTAGGCCCCACACCCGCAAAGCCCGGCACTGTTATCGGCTCTGCAGGTCCTACAACCAGCGGCAGAATGGACGCTTATGCTCCTACTATGATGTCCGTTGGTGCAAGAGGTATGATAGGTAAAGGCGCAAGACTTCCCGAGGTTGTTGAAGCTATGAAGAAATACAGCGGTGTATACTTCGGTGCTATCGGCGGCGCAGGTGCTCTTCTTGCAAAGTGCATCAAGTCAGCTAAGCTTATCGCTTATGAAGACCTCGGTGCAGAGGCACTTCGTGAGCTTTATGTTGAAGATATGCCCCTTATGGTTATTATTGACAGCGAGGGTAACAATCTTTACGAGCTCGGCAGAGAAGAATATCTTGCAAGTAAGAAATAAAATAAAAAGCAGCTCTCCTTTATAATAGGGGAGCTGTTATACTAAGGAGCAGATTATGAAATACATTAAAACTTTTTCTGACGCTGTAGAGGTGTCTCAGGTAGCTCTGGGCTGTATGAGAATTGCAGATATGAGCGACAAAGAAATGGATTTATACCTTAATAATGCCGTAGAGCTTGGATACAACTATTTTGACCATGCCGATATTTACGGCGGCGGTAAATGTGAAGAGGTGTTCGGAAATGCCTTAAAGAGAAACCCGTCACTTAAGGATAAAATCATCATTCAGACCAAGTGCAGTATAAAGCCGGGTATGTATGACTTTTCAAAGGAGCATATTATTTCTGCCGTTGAAGGCTCACTGAAGAGACTGGGCACCGACAGCGTAGATGTTCTTCTTTTACACCGTCCCGATTTACTTATGGAGCCTGACGAGGTCGCTGAGGCATTCGACACACTTGAAAGTCAGGGCAAGGTTAAGCATTTCGGTGTGTCCAATCACAGTCCTATGCAGATTGAGCTTCTTAAAAAGAGTGTTAAGCAAAAGCTTTCCATTAATCAGATGCAGCTTTCAATTACTAATGCTTCTATGATAAGTAGCGGTGCAAATGTCAATCTCTGCAATGAGGACGGAATTAACCGTGACGGCTACCTTCGTGACTACTGCCGTCTTAACGGTATTACCATTCAGCCCTGGTCACCCTTACAGTACGGCTTTATTGAGGGTAGCTTTTTAAAGAACAAGGAATACAAAAAGCTCCATAAGGTAATTGATGAGGTTGCCGAAAAGTACGGTATTACCGATACGGGCGTTGCAATTGCGTGGCTCTTACGTCTGCCCGATAAAATGCAGCCTATCGTCGGAAGCACCAACCCCGAAAGAATCAGAGCAGTAGCCGAGGCAAGTGATATTACTATGTCAAGAGAGGACTGGTATAAGATTTATCTTGCAGCGGGGTACAGATTGCCGTAATGAAATATTATGAAATGCAATAATATATTTGTAGGGATAAGCAACCAATTAACAGATGGCTGTTTTCCAGACAAGTTATTATAAAGAAAACAACCGCCAGATATTTAGAAAGAGGCGGTTGGTTCCTTTTTGTGTAGCAGCAAATGAGATGCAAAGCTTTTGCTGAATCAATATTAACATATATAGTATATTTAAATGAATACATAAGTGTTACTGAAATTAGGTTTTTAGTATACATTTCTTAAGACTTACTTAAATTTTTCTTTTTGAGGTTGCGGTTTATATAAATGGATGTTAAACTGAAATCATAATCAAAAGGAGATACTATTATGAAAAAACTCATTAAAACTGCATCAATAACCGCAGGCTGCCTTCTTCTCGCCAACGCCCTTCTGATGTCGGTTATTGCAAATTTAAATATAGGACTTCTGCCGGTTATCTGCCTCGGCTCAGTGCTGACGGCATACGGCTTGTTTTTTGAAAAGATAAAATCCGTAAAGATAGTACATATTTTTATTGCGGCTCTTCTCATCGGTCTTACGGCTTTTGGCTCGTTTATAGCCGTTTACGGAAATAACGATAATGCAGATTACGAAGAGGAGACAGTTATTGTTCTCGGCTGCGGAATAAGAGGCGAGAGAGTCAGCGTAGGCCTTGCCAGAAGACTCAATAAGGCTTACGAATACCACCTTGAAAATCCCGATGCTGTTATTATCGTTTCGGGCGGGCAGGGGCCTCAGGAGGATATTCCCGAAGCACTTGCAATGAAGAGATATCTTGTGGATAAAGGCGTCCCCGAGGACAAAATAATAATGGAGGATAAATCTACCTCCACCATAACGAATTTTAAATATTCCCACGAAATAATGAAAGAAAAGGGGCTTTCCTCTTCATCTGTAGTCTTTGTCACCAACTCTTATCACGTTTACCGTGCCGCCTCTTATGCGAAGGACGAAGGGCTTCTTGAGGTGTCACACTTAGGCGCAGATATAATATGGTATACGGTGCCTATGAACTATATGAGAGAAATGCTGGCAATACTTAAAATGTGGGTATTTGACTAAAAAAATGTCATTCTGAACGCAAGTGAAGAATCTTTGAAACTGACCGTCAAGATTCTTCGGCAATGCCTCAGAATGACATTATATTTTTTGGTTTATATATTTTACAGGAGAATAATTATAAGCTGAGATACAAGCACAACTGCAATAAGTGCAATGGGATAAGTTGCAGCATAAGCTGAAGCAACAGCATCGGTTTTAGCGACACTGATAAGTGTGCCAAGAGCAGGAGTACTTGTCATACCGCCTGTGATTGAGCCGAGGTTGTTAAGAAGGCTGAGCTTGAGAACATACTTAGCGAAAAGATAACCGATAATCATAGGAACGGTTGTCATAATAACACCGTAAACAAAGTATATGGGCTTGAAATACTGAATGAACTTTGCACCGCCTGCAACACCGGCACCGATAAGGAAGAGCATAAGGCCCAGCTCACGGAAAATCTCAAGCACCTTTTTGTTGACCTGAAGGCTGAATTTGCCGATGTGGCCAAGGTGACCGAAGATAAGGGAAGCGAAGAGAGCACCGCCTGTAGTTGTAAGGGAGAAATTACCTTCAAGACCGATAAAGGAAAGAGGAATTTTGATTGCACCGATAAGAATACCGATAACGGCTGCAAGAGAGAAGGGCATAAGACCTATCTCGTCCATATTAACAAGCTTTGTCTTGATTTCCTTTGCCTTTGAGGTTTCGGCAATAGTGATTTTTGCAATCTCTTCCTTCATATTTGCCTTTGTAAGCTTCGGAATAAGCTGAACGAAAAGAACAACACCCACAACGCCGAAGAGGTAAGCGATACCGTAGCCAACGGTGACGGCATCTTCAAAAGCAGGGTCAACGGTTGCTTTTGCCGCTGAGAATGCGGGGGTACTTGTAAGGCCTCCGGCAAGAATACCGACGAGCATTGCAACGAATTCTTTTGAATTTTCTTCTGCACCTCTGCCGAGGAAATAGCAGGCTACACAAGCGATACCGCCTGAAAGAATAATTATGAAGCCGAGAAGAATGTATGACTTGTAGTTCTTTTTGAGGTCCTTAAAGAAGGTGGGACCTGCAATAAAGCCTACAGCGGCAACGAACATAATAAGACCTATGTTTTCGACAATCTTAAGTCCGCTTGAGCTTATATCTATAAGTCCGCCGTCAACTGCCTGAGTAACGCTTGAAGAAAGCTTGTCTGAAAAAAGAGCACCGTAAACAAGAGCTACAACGAACACACCTGCCGTGCCGAGAGAAACTCCCTTGATTGTTATTCTGCCGAGGATATAACCTAAAGCAGCGATAACAAAAACGGACATCATTAAAAAGGGAACGCCCTGTACGGAAACTAAACCGCCTAATAAATCCATCTGAATCAACCTCCGTAGATATATTATAGTATACTTAATCAAACCTAAAGTATTTTATCACTTGTATGCTTATTCTGCAAGTATTAATATATACAAACTTAACAAAAGTAATATTTAACTTTTGGTTAATAAGTATAGCCTGAAAAGAGTTGTCAGCTCATTATACTTAATTGCGTACGGGTACGGAAAAAAATAAAAAAGTTTCAAAAAGGTATTGACAATTGATATCTGCCTGTGTATAATATCATTTGTTCGTTGCGGAATTGTGTAAGGGTAGCACAGCAGACTCTGACTCTGTTTGTCTGGGTTCGAATCCTAGTTCCGCAGCCAAAAATCCAAGTCTCCGGACTTGGATTTTTCATTTATGTCCGCAGGACATAACTTCGTTCAGTGGCATCCCAGCCGCTGACTTCATTACGGCTGTCAAGCCGTACTTCATTTTGCGGACATGAACGAATGAAGTTGCCTTACGGCAAATGAAGTGGCTACGCCAATGAAGTGTGCCTTCGGCACAATGAAGTTGCCCTACGGGCAAACGGATTGACTTTTAAGGTTTGTTGTTATAAAATAAATTTAGGTGATATTATGAAGGAAGATAAACTTGGAGATTTATCAATGGAATTATCTGTTGATGTGTTGAATCTTTATAAAAAACTTAAAGCACAAAAAGAAACAGTTATTTCTAATCAAATTGGGAGAAGCGCTTCGAGCATATGCGCAAACATAGCTGAAAGTAAATATGCTCACGGTAGAGCTGATTTTATTGCAAAACTACAGATCGCCTTAAAAGAAGCAAACGAAACAGGAAAATGGATAGAGATGTTATACAAAACTGAATATATAGATTTAGCAGAGTATAAAAAACTTGACAGGTTATGTTCAACAATACGAGTATTGCTTATAAAGTCAATAAACACCGCCAAAGCAAATCAAAAATAATTTGTTGCCATTTTAAGCTGTAAACACAGAAAAAAGCACTTCTTCGGAAGTGCTTTTTTCAATGAAATTCGCCTTACGGCGAGTGAAATAGCAACGCTATGAAATATGCTGTCGCATATGAAATATTTGCTTCGCAAATGTTAAGGGCGAATTTTATTTCACTTTCTGCGTTAGCAGAAAATTTCATAATCCGTCAGGATTATTTCATATCGCACAGCGATATTTCATTATAAGAAGAGCTGTTGCCATTTTAAGCTGTAAACACAAAAATCGACAATCTTCGACAGAAGGTTGTCGATTTTTACTTATTACTTCTTCACTATTCACTCTTCACTAATCTTTGGGTCGATTTTTGTAAGTAAGAGGTAATAGTGAAAAGTGAATAAGTGAGGGCGGGACACCCGCACCCGATTGTAAAAGGAATGAAGTCACAATGAAAAATAGTCCTTTAATAGACAAGTCAAAAGCTTTTGCTCTTGAAATTATAAAAGTGTGTAATTATGTTAAGCAAAATAAAAAAGAAACAGTTTTAACTAATCAACTTATCCGTTCCGGAACATCCGTTGGAGCAAATATTCGAGAGGCCTTTTACGGTCACGGTAGAGCTGATTTTATTGCAAAACTTCAAATTGCATTAAAAGAATGCAGTGAGAGTGAATATTGGATTGAACTGCTTATTGAAAGTGGTTATTATGATGACAGAAGAATCCTTGATATGTGTATAGAAGTGAAAAAATTATTGGTTTCTTCACTTAACACCGCTAAAGCAAATCAATAATAATTTGTTGCCAAATTAAGCTGTAAACAGAAAAAAGCCGACAGGCTTGGTATATCATCAAGGGCGGCAACACCGCCCTTGTATCTCATCACACCTTCAGGTGTGTATATCTGTCGGCTTGATGATATGCAATACTTCGCATTGATGATATACAATGCTCCGCATTGATTTTTTTATTTTAAGTTGATATAATGCTTTCAGAGGTGATTGCCAATGGAAACAGTATTATATGAATACACTTTCGATTTTGCAAATATACTTTTGTGTTTTATACCTCTTGTAATAGGTGTAGTATTTTTAACAAACTCAATCAAACAAGTTCGACAAAAAGTGAAAAATAAAGGATGGAACGGACTTGTTGATTCATTCTTTAAATATGTCGGTTTTGTTGTTGGAACATTATGCATTTTTTTGTTTTTAACTATCTTTGTTGGAGTGTTGCTTGAACATAAGGATTTTGTTGAGTTGATCGATAACAATGAGGTTTGTGTAATTGAGGGTTATGTTGAAGAATATCATCCAATGCCATATGAAGGTCATGATACAGAACATTTTGAAATTGGTGGAGTTTATTTTGAATATTCTGATTATATCATGGTAAACGGATATAATATTTCTGCTTCACATGGAGGCGTTGTTACACATAATGGACAACATTTAAGAATAAAATATATCCAAAATGAATATGATGGTGTAACTAATAATGTAATTATATACATTGCGCAAATTGGAAATAAATCTGTAAATAATGATAGTTTGTAAAATGTTTATTGTTGCTAAATTAACCTGTAAACACAAAAAACGACAAGTTCCGACTTGTCGGTTTTTTTATTCAAGCCGACAGGCTTGGTATATCATCACGCGTCAGCGTACATATCATCAAGGGCGGCAACACCGCCCTTGTATTTCATCACACCTTCAGGTGTGTATATCTGTCGGCTTGATGATATGGAGTGCTTCGCATTGATGATATACAAGGCTTCACCTTGGTTTTTTACCTCAAGCGCATACAGTTGCAACGCCGTCACCTGCTAAGTTCGTTTTGTTACGTATGATCCGAAAAATTAATTATTTATTAACAAATCAATTGATTTTTCAAATAAAATCTGCTATAATTCTATCACCTGATTACAAAAGGAGAGATTAAATTGAAAAGGTTTATTTCTGTTTTATTATCATTAATACTTGTTTTTTCACTTGCAGTTCCTTGCTTTGCGGCGGGAGATCCCGAAGAATATCCTACGGTTTATGTTATCGGTGCTCATAAAAATGAAATTTTCAATGCTGACGGTGAAAAGATTTATCCTATTGAAGCTGATATCGGCGCAAGAATAAAGGAAGCTCTTCTTCCTTGTCTTGAAAAGCTTGCAACAGGTATGCTTACCGATAATTACGAGGAATATGCAGAGGAATTCAACAGTGCGATGGCACCTCTTTTTGAAGAGCTTGTTCTTGACAAAAACGGTGATGTAAGCAACGGCTCTTATACTAAATACTATTCTTCCACAGAAAACATTATCGGCAAGACATCAGGCTACGATGTATGGGATGGCAGATTCTGGTATGACTGGCGTGAATCACCGATTAAGACAGCAGGTGAGCTTAAGGAGCATATTGATAACGTTATTACTGCAACAGGAAAGGATAAGGTTCAGCTTATAGGCCGCTGCTACGGTGCAAATGTAGTTGCCGCTTATCTTGAGCTTTATAAGGATCATGCAATCAAATACGTATCTGACGTTTCATATTATTCGTCTTCAGCTCTCGGCATAGATTTTATGAGTGCTATATATTCGGGTGAGATTTATCTTGACGATGTAGCTATTACCAATTTACTTAACTATTATGTTGAAAATGAAAATCTTTTTGAAGATGAATCGACAGGTGCACTTGTTCAGACCTTTGTTGAGGTTCTGAGATATGCCAAGGTTCTTGGCCTTGCAGGCGATGCTCTCACTGATTTTGTCAATATGTTCAAGGACGATCTGCTCCCGTTAGTTGTCCGCAACTCATACGGCGGATGGCTTTCATATTGGGCGATGATTACTCCTGAGCTTTATGAAAAGGCAAGAGACTATATCTTCGGCACTGAAGAATTAAAGAGTGAATATGCAGGCTTTATCGCTAAGGCTGATAAATATTATTATGATGTTCAGGTTAACATTGTTGATACAATGGTTGAGCTTGACAAAGCAGGTATAAACTTCTACAACTTTACAAAGTATAATTTCCCTGAAATGCCTTTATACAACGGTGCACGTGCACAGGGCGACGCAGATACCTCAGTTTACAGACAGTCCTTTGGTGCGACTGCCGCAGACTACGATAAGGTTCTTTCAGAGGAATATTTAGCATCAGTTCCGGCTGAAAAGCTTAAATACATTTCACCTGACAAGAAGATTGACGCATCAACATGTCTCTTCCCTGATAAGACATGGTTTGTAAAAGACTTACACCACGACTTTTTCGGTCCTTTACAGGATATGTCAGTGGAGATAATGAGATATGACCTTACTGTAGAGAGTGAAAAGTATCCTCAGTTCCTTACTCATACAGGTAAAGGCGATGTGGTTATTGATGAATTAATCGTTACTGAAGGTACAGACGAAGATGCAGACAAAGCAGAAAGCAACCGTTTTACTGTTTTGATCCGTTTCCTTACGGCCTTCTTCAATTTCATCACAGATATTTTAAGAGGTGAAATCAGCTTTTCAAAATAAGCAAATACGGCATATTCCGATTTGCATACAGTTACTAATACTAAATACAAAAATCCCGCCTTTCAAAGACGGGATTTTGATTTTATCCGAAATAATCGGGCAGATAAGGAAGAACGAAATTCTTAGCCTTATCGAAGCATATACGGGCTTTTTTGAATATTGTGACAATGGACCAGGCGTGAGGAGAAATCAGTCCGTCACCCTTGAACTCTTCGTAGGGAACGCAGTGCTCGTCAAGCTCCTTCATAAAATCGAAGGCTTCATATCTTAATTTATCCATAGCTGACCAGCAGACAAATGTGGGAGGAAAATCCTTTGAAACGGGTGGTGAGGCATATTTTCCCTCTTCGCTGTCAAGCCACTGAGAGATGTTTTCTTTTTTTACACCTAAAAATGAACTGAGCATCATTTTCATATCGGGGAAGGTTGACTGCTCTTTGGTCTTATCGGCAAGTCTCTTAAGATTGTAGCAGCCTGAATGAGCCACCATAGCCTTTATTTTAAAGCTGTCACGGTGTCTGAAATCAATGCCGAGCTTTTCGGGAAGTGTGGGGTCAGCAGCCGCAGCAGCAAGGTATGCGATAAAATATCCTCCTGCACTTTCACCTGAAATTACGATATTATCTGTATCAATGCCGTATTCATCGGAATGGTCAAAGAGAAAGTCAACGGCACTGAAAACCTCACCAAGCTGAGCAGGATATACCTTCTGAGGCGCGTATGTATAGCTGACTGATGCGGTGATAAAGCCGAGCTTTGCCCAGTTTGAGATGTACATATTTCTCATATCCGTAATGCCTGAAACCCATCCGCCGCCGTGTACGTAGAGGAAGAGAGGCTTCTTTTCAGCTTTCTTTCCCTTTGGGTAATAAATGTTTATATAATTCTGCTTGCCCTTTCCGTAAGGAATTCTCGATTCGTAGGTAAGCTCGTCGGGTGCAGGACGGTAAGTGAGGCCGTAGGCTAAAGCTTCGGTGAAATTATACCAGTACTGACCTATCATTCCTCGGTTGTATACTTTTTTATCCACAATAATTCTCCCTTTCCTGTTTATGTTGGAATTGTACCATATTTTATCACTTTATTCAAGTGAATTCTCTGCCCACTAAAAAAGACCACTCATTTGAATGGTCTTTCTGTTTCAGTTTTCATTTTTGATAATTTCTATCATATGGTCCTGAGCATCTGTAGCCTCGGGAGTGGGGAAGAGGGCATAAGGATGGGCGAGACCTTCTCCGATTATGTAGGTGTGCTCAATTCCCTGCTCGGTGAGCATTTTTGAGAATTTATCGACATCGGGATAGAGCATATCTCTTGTTCCTATGAAAAGTGTAATATAGCCCAGGTTTTCAAAGGTTCCGTAAATGGGGCTTACAATAGGGTCATGAACATCAAGGTCGCCTGCCCAGCGTTTTCCTAAATCCTTGGTTCCGTAAATATCAAGCATAGGGTCAATAGGCTCATAATTTTTGATTTCCTCATTTTCCATAGACACATCCATCCAGGGAGCAATAAGGATAAGATCGTCGGGCTGAAGCACTTCGGGACGGTTGTCACGGATAAGCTGTGCTAGGACAAGTGACATTGCACCGCCGGAGGAGTCGCCGGCGAGAATTATACGCTCAAGGCCTTCTCTTTTTACAACATCAAGATAAAGGCTTACCATAGCCGCATAGGATTCCTTGCAGGTGTAGTTAGGAGTCTTAAGGTAAATAGGCATAATAACGGGGGTTTCTGTCTCTTTGGAAAGATTGTTGATAATCTTCCAGTGATATTTGAGGGGCTCGTTAAGATAACCGCCGCCGGGTATGTACATAATCAGAGTGTCAGTATATGTCTCTTCATTGAAATAGTAAACCTGCATTTCGTGCTCATGTACGGAATAATAGGGGATATCCATACTTACACCGTCAGGCTTTACATAATCCCTCAGATTTTCGATTGCACGGATCTTAAGGTTTTCTTCGTATTTTTCACCTTCCTCATAAATGGAGTCACGGTCAATAGCGATCATATATGCCTCGGAAAGCGTAGCCATAACCGAACGGTTGAAGCCAAAATGAGAAATTACAAAAACGGTGCCGAACAGTATCCCGACAGTACATAATAATATAATGAGCAGTTTTTTTCTTTTTCTCTTCATAAGTATCTCCTTCAGGAAATGTTTTCTTCTTTGTTTTAAATAATAGACAATAAATTTTAACAAAAGTAAAACAAACTGTAATATAGTAGTTAAAATAGACAAAATTAAACCGAAAGTTTAATTGTTTTAGTGGATTAAAGATGAAAAAACGATATTTATTTTACAGATAATATACATTTGTAAAGTATTTTTTTTTAGGCGATGTCATTTTATCTGTAATTCTATGCGTCGGTGATTATATTGGAATTTTTAAAAAAATGTACAGCATTATGAGGCAGATATTAACGCAAAATTAAAAATACATACTTGCTGAAAAAAATAGGCTCTTATTATTGTATTTTTACTACCTTTGTGCTAAAATGTACATAGTGATATCGTGGAGGAATGTGCTTTCACGGAACCACTGTTTTATTGTTAGGTAATTATTTGCAAAGCAATTAATAGTTTATGGAGGTAAATACGATGAAAAAACTTTTACAGCTTATGCTGACTGTTCTTTTCTCCTTATGCCTTATCGGCGGTACGGTTGCGACTGTTTCTGCCGCATCTGTAGGCAAGGTCAAGAACCTGGATGCTATTACTGCACCTACGTCAGTCACTCTTAAGTGGACTGCTCCCTCGGGCGCTAAGGGCTATAAGGTTCAGCAGTACATAAAGAAGAAATGGAAGACAGTCAAGACAATAAGCAAAGCAAAAACAACCACAGCTAAAATCACAGGACTTAAGTCAAAGACTACATATAAGTTCCGTGTAGCTGCCAAGGACAAAAAGGGCTACGGCTCCTATGTAACAATTTCCGTAAAGACCGTTCCTCCCACAGTCAAGGGCGTAAAAGCAACGCCTTCCTTGGAGTCTGCTTCAATCAAGTGGACAAAGGCTGAGGGCGTAAAGGGCTACAAGGTTGAATATTCAACCTCAAGTAAATTCTCTAAGAAAACGACCAAGACCGTTACCGTAAAGAAGTCAGGCACAGTGAAGACTACTCTCAAGAAGCTTTCACCGGGTAAGACATACTATGTAAGAGTAAGAGCTTACACAACTCTTAACGGCACTACTCATTACGGAAGCTATTCAAGTGTTGTTAAGTTCAAGACTGCCTATACTGATGCAGCAAGCAGTGTAAAGGTTAAGTCAACAACCTATAACAGTGCCACAGTTACCTGGAAAAAGGTATCGGGCGCAAGCGGTTACCAGGTTGAAAGAAAAGACGGCAAAAAGTGGGTAAGTGTAAAGTCTAACGTGAGTAAGTCAAGCACTTCCTATACATTTACAGGTCTCAGTGCCGTCACCAAGTACAGCCTTCGTATCAGACCCTACAAAAAGGTAGGCAGTAAGATTTACGGCGGTAAGTGGAAGGAAATATCTGCAACAACAGGCGTCGGCCCCGTAAAGAAGCTTTCATACAGCTCTCTTTCCACAACCTCCGTTAAGCTCAAATGGGCAGCGGCAGCAGGTGCAAAGGGCTATTATATTATGAATAACGGCACCAAAATCAGCACTGTTAAAACAAATTCTGCAACTCTTACAATCAAGGCCGGTACAAGCTATAAGATTACCGTAGTTGCATATAACGGTTCAAAGAAGGGCGCTGTTTCATCAGCAGTAAGCTTCACCTCACCCTGTGCTCAGGTAAAGGGCGTTAAGGCAAGTGCAATAACAGAAAGCTCTGTTACATATTCATGGTCAAAGGCCACAGGTGCAAAGAGCTATGAGGTTCAGTACCGCAAGGACGGCGGCTCATGGTCATCTGTTGCTTCGACAACATCAACATCATATAAGATAAGCGGTCTGAGCCTCGGAACAACCTATCAGTTCCGTGTAAGAGCTCTCAATAAGAACGGCTCCACAACTCAGCGCAGCTCATATTCTTCAACCTGCTCAGCAAAGACATACGGATTTACTGCTACAGTAGTTGATGCAAAGACAATGAAGCTCAGCTGGACAGCTGTTCCGGGTGCAGCAAACTACACTGTACAGAAATATGATGTTGCTTCAAATTCATGGAAAACCGTAAAAACCGTTACAACAACCTCTTATACCGCTACATCTTCTGCAGCAGTAAGATACAGAGTTGTTGCAAAGAACTCTTCAGGCTCTACCCTTTATACTTCCAACCTCTTTACTATCGTGGCATCAGGTGCGAAGTTTGTACAGGACGGACACAATCTGACTGTTTCATGGTCAAAGGTTTCAGGCACTAAAGAATACAAGGTTGCAAGATCAACATCAGCTGACTGGAAGGATGTTGACACCTTCAGCTCTTCAACATATAAGGCACAGTATTTCCTTGCTCCCGGTCTTGCTCATAACTTTAAGGTTTATGCAGACGGCAAGGTTATCTGTGAAGTGAACATTCTCGCTCCTGCAATTAACCTTTCCGATACTTCAGCTGTATCAAAGAATGCTCAGATTCATTATCTTACCGAAGCAATCAACCGTTCTAAGTTCGATAATTCACAGAACACCAAAATTGATATTTCGGGCAAATCAACAAATGAAATGTCCTATGTTTCTATCGGCGGCAGCGGTGCAATTCTCTTTATCGGTGTTTTGAAGGCAGAAGCAGGACTTTTTGAAGACCTCGGTTATAGCTATGACCGTAAGACCGGCGAGTACAAATGGGACACACCCGAACGTATTGACAAATTTATTGAGGTTATGAATTCCATGGAGGAGGATCCTTCAAATCATATGGACAGCCGTTATTCAGAAAGCAGAACTGATAAGGTATATTCAAAGAATAAAGGTGTTCAGTACGGAACACTGGCTGAGAAGGACGGAAGCAGCAGACTTCCTTATGAGATGGAACGTGTATTTGAACCTATGGGAACCGGTGAATATGTCGCTGAAATCTACAAGGAAACCGATTCAGCAGCTGTTGCCAAGGCTTTCGATGTTAAAACCACAAAAACCGCAAACGGCTACAAGATTGTTGCTACAATCAAGCAGGAAACAAAGCCTAATTATCATAACGGACTTTTATCAGGCATAGTTGATTCTGTTGCAGATTTCACTGACAGTGAAGACCTCAGTGTTGGTATAACCATCGGTAACACAGTGCTTACTGCAGAGATTGATGAAAACTGTCAGCTCACATCTTATACAATCAAGGCTCCCTACACTGCAACTGCAGGTGTTTCAGCAGAGAATCTTGAAACGGAAGAAGACGGTCCCGTAAGTCTCTCCTTTATTACTAAAGTCAAAGGACAGATTGACTATACATACAAGTTTACAAGAAGCTGATAAATTAAAAACTATGTGAATTCAAGGGGTATCTTGTGTATCCCTTGAATTACTTAAGGATGAATCTATTATGGAACAGAAAAAGCTTATACAAATCGCTGTTATTTCTCTTATAGGTATCTGGACGCTGTGTCTGAGCACTGTAGCATCGGTTACGGTAGGCCGTAAGATGCTCGAACAGCATACAACTACTACGTTACCGATCACACAGTATATCGAAACAACAACGCAGATTACTACTACAGAGGCTCCCTCAACAACAAGACTTCCCGTTGGCGGAAACATTGTTACAAGTGAAGCTGTTGTGGATGACCCCGAATGGCTCGTAGAAGAAGAGGAGTCTAAAAAGGTATCTGCCGTTATTGAAGAGGTAAACAAGAACAATACCACTACTAAGCAGAGCGAAGCGGATTCAAAGGTGCCCAAGGGTAAAAGCGAAATAATCAGAACTTATGTTGATGCTGTAAATAAGCTTAAAAATTCAAGTGATTTTTCTCTTTATAAGGATGATAAGCTTGATGTTTCTATTGATAAAATAACGGGCGGCGATCTGGTTCAGGGCTTTGCCAATAATCTTATCGCTCAGAACCAGAAGGTACCCATAACCTATAATTTTGTGGGAGGTACCGATGCTGCAACGGGTCTTACGCCTAATCAGGCCATAGCACCGCTTAATGTCAGCGCATCCGTTGATGAAAGTGCAGTAACCTCAGCAACTGCCAAGGCTGCAAATGACGGTGGATTTACGATTTCCCTTACACTCACCTCTGAGGATCAGACTATGACATCACCCGCTCTCAACCATGCAACTATGGTAGAGGTAGTAGATGTGGCACCTCTTATTCCTGCAGGCGCAACGGTCAATTATTTTAATATGACTTATACCAACACAAAGATTGATGCAGTGTTCGATAAAGAGGGAAGAATTGTTTCAATGAAGCATTATCTTAATGTTGATAAGGCAGAGGGAACGGCAAGGTTCAATCTCCTTCCGGGTACTATTGAGCTTGCACTTCACGGTGAGTTCACAAGCAATTACACTTTCAGCTATTAAATTGATCATTCTTGTTGACTTTAAGAATATTTGGTGATATAATTTAAGGGAAATAATTTTATTGGAGGAAAGACGATGGAAACCTTTAAGAAAATAGTTAAAATAGTTGCAATCATTGCAGCAATCGCAGCAGTTATTGCAGGCGTATATGTAGCAGTTACAAAGATTATTGAGAAGAAAAAAGAAAAGACAGCTGACGACAGAGTGAATTTCGTTTCCTGCTCAGATTTAGACGGCGATTACGATTTCATTTCTGAAACAGTTGCATAAGCTATCTGACTGAAAAGACACGGCTCGTCCGTGTCTTATTTTTTTTTGCTTTTTTTTAAAAGAAAAATCGTTATTCTGTAGCAAAAAAAGTTTTTATATGTTATAATTACAAGAATACACAAGGACGACTTTTTTCTGTGCTTGTGTAATAAAAAAAGGAGGTAGGTATTTTGGCTAATACTCTTATCCAAAACCTGAAATCGAAGGCATCTGATGTCAGAGTATACTGGAACATTCCAATGCCCGGACGTTATATGACTTTCAAAGAAATTGCTGCCTATGCAGGAGGCGGTATCGGCGCATATTTCCTTATAACAGTAGGCTCAACCCTTATTGTTAATGCACAGAATATGATTGTCGGCGGCGCTATCGGTATTTCTCCGACACATATGTATATTCTTTACATAATTGCAACTATTGCCAGCATTCCTCTGACTGCAATCAGAGCAAATATGATTGACAACAGCAAAAACAGAGCCGGTAAGTACAGACCCTATCTTATTTCAATGGGTATACCCACTGCTCTTATTGCAATTGCTTATGTCTGGTTCCCCTATGAATATCTTGATCAGTGGTTCCCGTCAGTAGCTTATACAGACCCCAAGACAGGTGCCCCGATTCTTATGGGTTATCTTGTCAAGTGCTTGGTTGTTCTTGTGCTGAACTTCTTCCTTCAGTTCTATTTCAGCTTCTTCAACGACTCTTACACCAACCTCATTCATGTTCTTTCACCTAACACACAGGAAAGAACCGACGTTCTCTCAATCAAGAGTGTTGTTTACTCATTGGCCCCCTCAATTGCCAATATTGTTCTTCCGCTTATTGCTCAGGCGTTTACAAACGATGATATGTATGATATCAGGGTTTACAGAATCGGATATCCCATATTTGCCGTTCTCGGCTTTGCTCTTTCCTGCATTGTTTATGTAAATACAAAGGAAAAGATTGTTCAGGCAAAGACAAGAGTTGTTCAGGTGCGCTTTATCGATGCTTTCAAGGCCGTTGCAAAGAACAAGTATTTCTGGATTATTGCTCTTGCAGGCTGGCTCGGTTTCCTTGAGGGTGCATACGGACAGATTATGTCATGGGTATATACCTACGGCCACGCAACAACCGGTACGGTAATGGGTATTATCAATACCGTTGTAGGTAATGCATCTATGTGGGGTATGATTATTGCTCCCTTCTGTATCCGTGCCTTCGGTAAGAAGAAGGTTCTTATCGGCGTTAACTTTATGAATATTCTCTGCATACTTGCTATGGGTCTTAACCGTGAGAGCATTTATTGGCTTGCAGTATGTGTTTACTTCAACTGGCTCTTCGGTGCTTTTGAACAGATCACAACTCCCGCTATTCAGGCAGATATCAGAGACTATCATCAGTATATTACAGGTGAACGTATCGACGGTATGTTCTCAACGGTTCAGACTATCGGTAACATTGTAACTCTCGTTACCTCTCTCGTTCTTCCTCTTATTTATGAATCATACGGCATTTATCAGGGTAACGGCTATGACAGTCCCTATGATATTCTTGACGTTACAACGGGTGAGCCCGGTCTGCTCAGTAAGGTTACAGGCACACTTATCCTTATGGCTGCATTCGGTGCCTTCCTTAATATGGTGCCCTATTTCTTCTATGATCTCAAGGAGGTTCAGCAGAAGAGTATTGTCCGTATTCTTAAGATCCGTGCTATGTTTGAAGACTACGGCAACGGTGTAACCAACAGCAGAACACTTGTTGAAGCTGTTGAATTTATCAGAAAAGCAAGAGAGCTTGCAGGTACAGAAGAAAAAGTTCTCACCAAGGCTGACAGAAAGGCTGACAAGAAGGCATATAAGGCTGCTAAAGAGCTTAACGAAGAAATTGCTATTGCAAAGGCTGTAAACGAAGAGCTCAACAAGTTCGAAAGCGGCATTTATAAGATTAAGTACGAAGCTAACCTCAAGGTATATCAGGCAGGTCTTATGGGCCTTTATAACTTGAGCAAGGAAGAAATCTGTAACGAGCTTAAGGCTGCAAGAGAAATGCCCAAGAGCACTGCTGAAGAAAAAGAGCTTCGTAAGTTTGCTATTGAAATTGCAAACAAGAAGTTATCTGCACGCAAGGCAATCGACAAGTATTACAAGACTCCCGATACATTTGTAATGCCCAAGTACGATATAGCTGAAGCCTTATTTGAAAAAGAGGATAATCTTGATGCTGAATTAAAGCAGCTTTATCTTGAACAGGCAGAGGCCAAGAAAGCGAAGGAAAGTTTCAGACTTAAGGAAATCAGCGATCGCTTAAAGGAAATCAAGGCTGAAAAGAAAGAGGTTCAGAAGGCAATTAACACCGAAATGGCTAAGCATACCAATTTCAACCGTGCCTCCAAGCCTTATGTTGACGCAGAGCGTATCGTTAAGGAAAAGGAAAATTTCCAGCATATCGAAGAGCTTGAAGCAAAGTACGAAGAATCAAAGGCTGCGCTTGAAGCCGCTTTAGCTGCTGAGCTTGAAGAACAGAAGAGACTTGATGCTGAAAAAGCAGAAAAAACCCGCCAGCTTAAGGAAGAAAAGGCTGCTGCAAAGATGTCAAAGAAAAACAAATAATTGATTAAATAAAGGCAACCGCTGAGGCTTTCAGCGGTTGCCTCAGACTGTCGATAAAGTCGCAAGAACATATATGCGAAATATACATACATATAAATTAAAGCAGATATAATAACAATATTGCTAACAAAATCCGGAGGAACATCGAATTCCCCCGGATTTTCGCATATATTTGCCCTTTTTTCACCCTCTCGGAGTACCTGTGTACGCCTTCGGAGTGAAGAAAAGGGCATCTTGCAACAT
>JAZPYL010000029.1:0-13791 GCA_045544175.1 Acutalibacteraceae bacterium
CTTAATGATGACTGTCCTGAAAATAGAAGCAAAGAATACCGTTATGCAGGTACAATTAATTCAGGTATACTTTTATATCGTGATTTCGATATAGAATTAGATGATGGAGAGGATATAGCAGGATTTGAAGTATTAGTTTATGATATAGATTCTGGAAGTATCAAAAAAACAATATCACCTAATATTGATCGAAGCAGTTATTTTGTAAAATATGATGAATCACAGCAACGTGTTGCGATTGTTGCTGAAAATGATGTGCATTCAACTTATTTTAATGTTTATGATAATAATGGCGAGTTTTTGTTTGATTGGGTTGAATGTAGCAATTCTTATGATTATGACTCCTTCTATGATGAATGCATCCTGTTGAATGGGGATTATGCTTTTGTTTATTCAAATAATTTTAATACAAAGGTTTATGATATTAATACAGGAGAAATTGTAAAAGAGCTTCCAGGAGAAATAATTACTTATGATGAATCAACTCAAATTATATGCGTTGAAGAGTCAGGAGAAATTGAGCGCTATTATGATATTAATACGTTAGAAGAGTTTCTTTGTGTTAGCCCCGATAATTATCCCCGTTATGAGTCTTTTTATATGCACGATGGATATATAAACGGAAGAATCGGAGAATATGTTGATCGTAACGGAAATATGTTAGAATTCTCAGATCCAAATGGGCTATTGATAAATTAAATTTGCCTATTTGACGATGATATTGTTGTAAAAAATAATTTAAAATGACAGTTTTAAATTGTAAAATTAAAATTTGAGTACGGAAATGTGAGGTGTATTTATAATGAGCATGTATCAGATTCCTATTTTAGTTATCGGAGTTGGCGGGATTGGATGCAGAATTGCTGCATCTATTAGTTCTTCTCTTACTCAGGATGATTGGAATCACACAAGTGTTATTGGTATTGATACAGATGTTCATGAGCTTGGTAGTTTAGATAACATACAGCAAATGAAACTTATACAGATAAGTAGTTGTATGAAAGTAAGGAGCTATCTTGAAGCCTATCCTGAATGCAGTAATTTGTTTCCTGAAAATGTATTGCTTCGTGAGAAAACGATGTTGTGCGGAACAGAACAGATAAGACCGCTTTCACGCTTAGCATTTCTTCATGCTGAGAAAACAGGGGGATTCAGAACGATAATTGAAGAAGTAAATAGACTTTATAGGTCTAATCACAGTAATTTTAACATGAATCTGCAAGTTATCATTGTCGGTTCTACTGCTGGTGGAACAGGCTCAGGATTAATTGTACAAATACCTTTTTATATCCGTGAGGTGATAAGAAAATATAGTGAATTTGAGGGTTGTGGGATTCGTGGATTTTTTATCGGCTCTGATGTTGTTGAAGAAGTTCTGCCTACAAAAATAAAAAAGGATGCTGCTTGTGCAAATAGCTATGCATGCCTGAAGGAACTGAATGCGTTTTGCAAACAGCCCTTTATTGATTATTCAGATGAAAATAATGTTTGTCTTGATTTTCATGATCATGAAGGCAGATCAGAAAATAATATCCTATATAACTTTATTTGTCTTATGGAGAAAAACGAACATGTGGGTGCGATAGATAACTTTAAACTTGACGAGATTATAAATCATGTTTCTGAACTTATTAAAAAGTTGTATTTAACACCTATGATACATGAGATAGCTAAAGTAGAAAACATAATCTATAGTAATTTTAATTACAACCCAAAGAATCTTCTTTGTATTGGAGCAGGAATGTGTCGTCTTGTTTACCCAATAAAAAAGATACAAGAATATGTTGCCATGTCTACAGTAATAGAATTCTTAAAGAATGAATGGCTTTTTATTGATCGCCAAATCAGTGCTTTAGAAGATATGGCTGAAGACAATATAAAATTTTATGAGAATGCGCGAAAAATTGAAATGGAAAAGTCATATATTGAGATTTTTTCTAAAGAAGTCTTTGATAATAATTCTCCGCTCAGGCGTTTTGCAAAGAAGGCGTTTCATGAATTTAAAGAAACAAAAATTCCAGTATCTGTCGAGTTTATAGACCTTCTTGATGCAACAGTAGAAAAGGAGCTGTACTCCGATGAAGATGCTGATAAAATTCAAAAATGGATTTGTGATGCTGACAGTATAAGTAACTTTTCTTATGATAAAGACAATTTTGCGCCTTTGTTCAAAGCATTAGAGCAATATCGTAAGCATGCAAAGGAGAAGATCAATACAATACCAAGCGGATTGGCCGATCACCTGTTCCCTCTAAATGAAAATGAAATAGATTCAAAGAGTGGCAAAAATATCTTTCATTTTCTTTCAAGTGTTCACCCTATTGTAGGAAGATTTTTAGTTTACGATATTATAAACAGACTTGAATCTAAAATTGCTGATTTGTCAGAGAAAATTTCAAAGATTGATCCAGCTGTTTATATGGAAGAACCTTATGAGTATATTTGCTATGAACGTAGATGTGTTGATGAAGAATATAATAAAATATGGGATAGTGAAAATCCTATTTTGAGACTGCTTTCTCCTCTTCGTAAGAAAATAAATTATGAAGAAAAAGCTAATAGGGAATTTAAGAAAAGATTTTGCGAGTTTTCGTTATTAAGAACTTATGATATCCGGAACTATATGGAAATTAGTGTTAAGCTTGCAGTATCGAAACTTGTTCTTGAAAGAATTAATCAGCTTGCAGCAAACTATACTCTCTTTTTCGATATGCTTGTTAAAAAGTTAAGCAAACTGAATGATGAGGTTTCAAATCTTGAATACATACAGTTTCCGTTTGGACAGAAAGGAATTTACTGCTCCGAGAAAGCGTTAAAAAATATATTGAATGAGTATATTTCAATGGATGAACCTGTTGTTTCCGATGATGCAAATAAAAAAATTTTTGAAAAGATTTATTTTGCACAGTCCTATGCATCTGATCTAACAAATACATCTGAAAAAGAGAAGAATAATGAGACGTTAATAAATCATTTTGAAACAGTATTTGATAATATTGTAGTGGATAAAATAAGTTATGATATTAGAAAATATGGTTTGTGTACTGTAAATCTTACGGCAGAAAGAGCTCTTATCAAAGAATTTGAACTTGAGTGTGGGATTGTTCGGGGTGATGACGATTATTATGAACAATTACAAAAGATTATGCAGACCCGTGTCGAATCAGCACTTGATTTTTCATTACCAATGCTGTCAATCGAAAGCGATTATGAATATCAAAGATGGAATTATTTGTTGGCTGCTAAGGATTTTTTCTTGTCAGAATATGAGTTTTTTCATCTCCTGAATAATAAATTGCATACTGATTGGATAATGAATGAAAAATTTGATGATTCTGAAATGGTTATTATTAAAATTATTGGCGCTATAACCATAGAAGATCTTACAAATTATAAAGACGGATCTCGTAATTATTGTGCTTATAAAGAAAGAATTAGTAATATTGATTCAAAAGATGCAGCTGCGTGCCGTTACGAAGAATTGCTTAATTATGTAACTCCTCATTTGAACTTTCATTGGCATGAAGAAAGTTTTATTCCGCCTATTCATGATGTATAATTATCAAAGGATAAATGTAAAGTCTGGAATTAATTTGTTTTGATATCAAAATATCCCCTGTCATTTAACTGACAGGGGATGCTTGTCATTATAATGTTTTATACAAGACAAATCAAGTTTACGACAAATTCATTCAAAATATATCACTCAAAGATGAATATTAACAGAAAGCACAGCGTTTTCGCCTTTTCCTACTTGATTAGGGTTAGTGCGTTTATGATAATAATATGCATAAACGGGAGCGTCAAGATAAATGCCATTATTTACCATATTGTCAAGCTGAGCAGGTGACATATCTTTTATCATATCGCAATAGTGCTGAACAGGCATAAGAGCTTTCACATATATTCTGAGTTTCAATTCAGGGTCAATGTCAATTATAAAAAAGAGTGAAACATTATCAGCGAAATCTCCCTGACCTGCCTTGGGCTCTGTAACGTTGAGAATACGTGAGGACTGTTCACAAACCTTGTATTTAATAGAGTCCTTCACAATATGGCTTCCGTTGAACTTTGCATCAGTTAGCATAGTGATAGGTGACTCATTAATGATTTTCTGAGCTGACGCAGGAAAAACTGTTTTATTAAGCTGTTTGGTAAGCTCCTTTGCCTGAGATATGATGTTGTTAATTGTAGTTAGTTTTCTGTTCATTAGAAACACCCCTGAATAATAATAATTTACTGAGTATATTGTATCATAATGCTAAATAAAAGTCAATTGGATTGTGAAACTTTAGTGCGTATGCCTAAAATTACGGCTTTTTAATTAAGTATTAAACTGAAAACTAAAACATCTGAAAATTTTTTTAAAATACCGTGCGAAAAAATAATAGCTGAGCTGTTCTATATTATGTAAGACAAAAATGCATATAATGCAGGAGGTTTTTATATGAATAAAACAGCTTTATCAATCTTAATGGCTATTATTGTTTGTATTGGAATTTTTGTTTCTCCGACAAAAACGTATGCCGTTTCTGCAGAAGAGATAGCAGTGGAGCTTGATACTGATAAAACAGAGTATGCTGAGGGCGAGAATATTTTAATTGATGTAGAGGTAGAAAATACAAACGATTATCCTGTAAAGAACGTTGAGATTATCAACCTTACATCAGATGAATACGCAGTAATAAATACTGCTGACTCTCAGTTCAGAGTGGACTCGCTTAATCCAGGTGAGACTGCAAATATAAAATTAACACTCAGCACTTCAGCTGAGAAGAGCAACTTCGGTATGTATATTATTATAGGTATAGGAGCATTGCTTCTCATAACGTTGCTTGTTTTGGGTATAGTTTTCATAATCAAGAACAAGTCTGCTAAAAATGCAGCGGCTGTGTTTGTTTGTGTACTTGTTCTCAGTTCAACAGCTTCAATATTCCCTGCCGAAGCTGCTGATACTAAAAGCATAAGCGAATCAGTTGAAGAAGAAAAAACAATTACAGTAAATGGCGAAGAAGTAGATATCGCAGTCCGTGTTGAGTATGAGGTAGAAGAGGAAGTACCTGACGAGAAGTGTCTTGTTATCTTCAATACTGACGAGGGAACTGAAATTCCTGATGTTGAAGTAGATAAGGGAAGCCTTATACAGATGCCTGAAGCTCCAGTAAAGGAAAACGCTGTATTTACCGGTTGGTACACAAACAAGAAGTGTAATGAGAGATTTATTTTCGAAACCACACCAATTGTTGAGGACACAGTAATATACGCAGGCTGGGTAAGCGGTGACCATGATACAATGATAGCTGAATATGCCGCTTCACAGCTTGATATAATCTATCAGCAGGGTGATAATATCAACCATGTATCAAGAGATATCACACTTGAAACGGAAGTTGAGGACGTAGAAGGCGTAGTTGTTACATGGACAAGCTCATCTGACCTGATCAGCTCTGACGGAAGAGTCAGCAGACCTGAAACTGCAGACGAAACTGTCAAGCTTACACTTACTGTAGTTAAAAACGAAGCCACAGCTGAAAGAGAATACGAGCTTAATGTTGTTCACGCAAGCGACAGAAATGCTGATGAAATCTCCAACAGCTCTGTTGTAGACATTGAAAATATGAATGAGGGCGAAGAGTTCGATATTTCATATAATCAGGACAAGACACAGGTTGTATCTATCGAGGGAAAATACAGCGATGTCATAGTAGACAACGCTGACGATGCCCTTGATGTTATCCACAGCATAAGAACAGTTGTAGGCATGAACAATGCTTACGAGGAGCTTGATATAATCACAAGCAATGCTGATGAGTATGGTGCAGAGTACATCTTCTCTCAGAAATACAACGGATATGAGGTTTATGGAAGAAAAATCACCGTATCGGTTGATTCAAACGGTGTTACAGACTCTATGAGTTCAGGTGTATATGCAAGCAATAAGCTTGATAATACAGATTCTGAAGTGCTGATTGAACGTACAGAGGCAGAGCGCATAGCTGTATCGTATTACGGCGGTGAATGTGAAGCTGACAGCGAGCAGACAGAGCTCGTTTATTACACACTGAATGAGTTTGAAAATGCTCCTGTGTTCGTATATGCAGTAAATGTAACAGGTGAAGACAGCGACGAAAGCTATGTAGATGCTGATGTATTTGTAAGTGCAAAGGAAGGTGCTATTATTGCTGTAGATTCAGCAATAGTTCACGCTTCTGCAGATACAGGCAAAGGTAAAAACGAGCTTGGCTCTAAGGTTACATTCCCTGTAGCATTTACCTGGACAGACTTTTACTTCTTCTATATGCAGGATCTTGACAGAGATATCCAGGTGTATAATCAGATTTGCTTCAATGATTTCCGTATCGGAAGTGAATTCAACTGGTGGACAGATGAAACGGCAGTATCGGCATATACCAATATCATAACAACCTATGACTGGTATAAGTCGGTGCTGAATCGTGATTCTATAGACGGTAACAGTTGCGATATCGACGTTGTTGTTCATGATGACAATTATACGGAAAATGCTTATTGGAATTCATCAGCGTGCTCTATTAACTTCTGTAATAATTCCTGGGGAAGTTCCTTGAATACAACAACTGCAGGTGCTCTTGATGTAGCTGCACATGAATATACTCACGGTGTGTTTGATAGAATTACAGGAAGAATTCCTTACAGTAACGCTACAGGAGCAATTGATGAAGGCTATGCAGATGTTATGGCTTGTCTTATAGATGGTAACTGGCAGATAGGTGAAGACTGGACAACTATCAGAGACGCTTCAAATCCTACCGCACATCAGTGTCCGGATAAGATGAGCAGCCAGTTTTACATTGATTATACAACAGATACAAGAGATGGCGGCGGCGTACATACAAACTCATCACTGGTTTATCATGCAGCATATCTTATGAGCGAGGGTGGTATTTCAGATACAACACTTGCAAAGCTCTGGTATAAATCAATGTTTATGGGATATGACGCAACCTCAGATTTTCAGACAGTCAGAAGAAATGTATTGAAGGCAGCAAAGAAAATCAATCTTTCAGAAGATGAGATTACAATAATCAAGTCTGCTTTTGATGATGTGGAGATATTCGGCGACAGAGGAACTCTTGAAGGCACAATAAAGGACATGAATGACGCAGTTCCTGCAAATGCTGTAATTAATATCATTCATAATGGTTCAGTTGTACAGACTCTCACAGCTGACTCAGAAGGAAAGTTTAACGTGCTTCTTGATGAGGGCGAGTACACAGTGGAAATCACCGCAGACGGATATGTTAAATACGTATCATTTGTTGAAATCGAAGAAGCTGAAACGACCGCGATTGAAGCTGTACTTGTACAGGAAGGATGCGGTAAGGTAAACGGCACTGTTGTAAGTGCAACAAGTGCACTTGCTGTTGAGGGAGCTCAGCTTAATGTTCGCTTGGGACTGAATAAAAGAGTTGGTAATATCATCACAAGCTCAGCAACCGATTCGGAAGGCAAGTATTCATTTGAACTTAATGCAGGATACTATACAGTTGAGATAATCAAGGACGGATATACTACAGGATATATCAATGCAATCGTATATTCTGCTACAGAAACAGTTGTAAACGGCTCTCTTTCACCGATAATGACAAGCAATACATACAGAGCAGTACTTACATGGGGAGCTAACCCTTCTGATCTTGACTCACATCTTGAAGGACAGGCTGCAGACGGTTCATCATATCATGTGTTCTATTCAGACAGAAACGGCTATGACAGCAACGGAGACAATATCGCAAACCTTGATGTAGACGATATATCGAGCTATGGACCGGAAACAACAACATTTACTGTAGATACCGAAGGTACATATAACTTTTATGTTCATCGTTATTCGAGCGGTTCACTTCCTGCTTCTGAAGCTAAGGTGAAGGTATATAACGGCTATAACCTTATTGCAGAATATAGAGTAGATTCAAATGCATCAAGCAATTGCCGTTACTGGAATGTATTCAGAATTGAAAACGGTATATTACAAACGGTAAATGAAATGAACTAATCATCTAATGGTATAAGCAAAGCAGCTGCAAAACGCAGCTGCTTTTGCGAATATTACACAGATACACTAAATACATCGCTAAATCGTGATTTTTGTGTCGGAATGCATAAAAACGCTGATTCTTTGTTGTTAAGTTTGTGAATATTGACTTTATTTGCAAAATGTGGTATAATATGTCATATTGAAGTTTTGTGTTCAATATTGCAAATATCAGCAACAGGGACGGTGGATTATTTGGACTTGCTGAGACAAGAGTTTAATGAGTTAGTTGACTCTTTACTGTACAGAAAAGTTGTATCTTATGATGTGCTTTGCCGTATGGCTGAAAATCATCTGAAGGGTTTGGTTATTCGTTGGTGCAAATCAGATGAGGCACTGTGCGGTCGAGGTTATGAAGATGACGTAATGCAGGAGATACAGCTGAGACTTATTCAGAAAACAGTTACATATTTTCTGCTTAAGGACGGTCCCGATAACCCTGTGAACGATGACCCCGAAGGTTTCAGAAAGTGGATGATTGTTCTTGCCAAGAATGTTGTAAAGAGTTATTCAAATAGGGTCCGCAGCACAGATTTTAATACAACTAAAATAGACGACAGTGATATTTCTACAGAGCCTGATTACAGCTATGAAGATGAGCAGGACCGTATAGATAGGCTGAAAGAGGCTTTTAATATAGTGGTTTCAGCAGATGCAGGGGTGTATAAGGTGCTGACATGGCTTGCTCAGATTATCTTTATCATTGAGTATGATGTATCAAAGATAAAGTCAGCTGAAATAATAGTCAAGGAGTTTTCAGACAAAACATTATATGAAATGTATGATATGGTAATGAAGGCTTCAGAGAAAACCAAATGGCTTGAGTTTTCGGAAAAACAAAGAAAAAGAATACAGAATGAGCTTAAAAAAACAAGAGATAACGGCATTTTATATGGTGAAACAAAGTACAGTGACTTCTTTATGAAAAGCAGTGGAAAGACTTCGGGTAAAAAATCCGTCAGCGACTGGACAAGCCGTATGAATGCAATGATACGCCGTAAGCTGAGCGTTTCGGATAATATTTAGTAAAAAAGAGGGAGGTACAAGACATGAAGCATTTAACGATTGAAGAAATTATAGAGTTTGTTTCGGCAGATAAACTTACGGAAGATGTATTGAAGCTTTCCGCTGCAGTTAATAGACATATCAGTAAATGTGCGGAGTGTCACAGAATTGTAAAGGCATATCAAATGGTATATGATGAGTTTTCAGCAATGGTTTCGGATATGGATTTTAAAAGATATGTATCTGAAATTGCTGCTAATGATATTAAAAATAAAGAAAATGATGAAGATGATATATATATGTGAGCTGTTATGATTACAGGCTTTGTAATTTATAACGGACTTGTTTAATCTATAACCTTGTAAAAACAGGGGGTGAGGTAATGGTATCAGATATCAAAGAGGCTTTGATCAAAAAAATGACTGATAATCTGCCTGTGCTCAGAAAAAAGCTTAAGCTGTCTCAGGAGAGGCTGGGTGAGTTTATCGGGAACAGTCGGTATACAATTATGCTTATTGAAACAGGCAAAAGAAAGATGACATGGAACACGTTTTTGTCGCTGGTGCTTCTATTTGATAAAAACGAAGAAACGGCAGTGTTGTTACGGGCACTGGATATATATAATGATGACCTTGAAAGCATCATTAAACAGCCTAATGATCTTAGCAAGTAACAGACTTGTGCAGATATATTAAAAACTATTAAGGAGCGTTTATATGAAAAAAGTATTGTCGGCAGTCATGGCTTTTGTGATGTTGGCTGCAGCTATGCTTAGTATGCCGTTGATTGCATCGGCAGAGTCATTATACATCAGAAAAATTGTTTCTGTTGTGTATGATGATTCGGGAAGTATGGAGGGAGACAAATATGCTTATGCAAATTATGCAATGCAGGCGTTTTGTGGTATGCTTAACAGCGAAGACCGCTTGTTTGTAACATACATGAGTAATTGTTTGTTGGACCCTGATTATGAGTCACAGGAAGTTGAACTCAGTGCTGACGGAATCCAGGATTCCATAGATGAAATAGAAAATCATTACGGACAAAGTTCAACACCGTTTACTGCAGTAGAGCTTGCTTATGAAAAGCTGATGAGTGTTGATGATACCAATCCGAATACACAGTATTGGCTTGTAGTAATAACAGACGGCGATTTTAATGAGTTCTATGGAATGACGAGAGAAGATGCTCAGGTGTATCTGAATGATAAATTCGGAGAATATACTGAAAGCGTTATGCCTAATGGAAAAAATCCTCAGATAACATTCCTCGGTATTGGAGATGTAGTTTCTCCCGATGAAAATTCTGATAAGTGTATTTTTACATATTCTGCTCAGAGTGCCGAAGAAATTACAGGTGCTATGTCAGGAATGGCAGATAAGATATCAGGCAGAACGAGACTGACAGACAGCGATCTTAAACAGATCAATGACAATACAATTCAGGTCTCATCAACAATACCTCTTCTGAACATTGCTGTATTCGCACAGGATTCAGATGCGAAGATAACTAAGGCTGTATATGCCAATGAAGCTGATATCCCTGTCAGCAGACAGGCATCTCTCGGCTTCCGAGACTATTCGAATCTTGTAGGTGGAGCGTATTTGCTTGGAGATTCCCAGAGTGCTATTGGTTCAGGAATATATGAAATTACCTTTGATAAGCCTATAGAGCTTGACGATGTTGTAGTCCTTTTTGAGCCTGCTCTTGAAACACGTATGACAATTACAGTCAATGGTGAGGAAATCAAGGATTATCATGAGCTTTATAACCTTTCTGAAGGAGACAAGCTTTCAGCTTCATGCAAAATCTATGAAATGGGTACAGATACCGAGATTGACACGTCGCTTCTGCCTCCGGGAACAAGATTTGAGCTGACCATTTTTGAAGACGGAGCAATTGCTGAGCAGAGTACAGGCGAAGAAATGGCCCTTTCTGACTATGAACTTAAAAATATAGAAACAGAGCTTCAGGCAGAGGTTATCATTGACGGATTTAATCCTATAAAGTATTCAAGAACATTTACTCCTGAGGAATATGTTCCTCAGATAGTGTATTCAATGGACGCTTCATTTGGCAGCGGTACAAGAAGTGTCAAGCTTGAAGAAATATCATCAAACAAAGATTTGACAATATGCTTTACCGTTTATGCAGATGGAGTACCTATTACCGATGTTGAAGCGGTAAAGGCACTTAAACCTGAGGTAAAGGCTTCACCTGAAGGCAATGATGGAACGATTGAATATTCCGATGATGGAAAAATAATATTTACTCCTAATGAAGCAGTGATGTCAACAAATAACGGCGGAAGCTTTGATGTTGAAGTAACCTGTGCCCTTGATAACGGTGTAAGTGCTTCGGAAACGTATACAGTTCTTCTTACAGATTATCAGGTTATACCTATTGAGTCGGAAGAATCCATAAAGAAAACAGCCTTCTACAATAATCAGACAGGAGTCTCCTTCTACATAACAAAGGACGGAGTTAAGCTTGATAAAGCCGGTGTTGAAGGTAATATGACTGCAACACTTAATGAGTGCTATAGCGAGCTTAAAACAGAAATATCAATTGCTGATGACGGAACGATAACAGTTATTCCGTATTCTGAAGAGGAACATAAGCTTACTTTCTGGAATTGGTGGATTAACTGGGCATATTATTTCGGACTTGAAAGCGAAGATGTTGCCGTTGAGTTTAATCATAGCTATGGCACGGCAAGCAATTCCATTGAAGTAACAGGCGAAACAGTATCATATCTGCTTCTTAATGTGTATTTGCCGCTTGCATTGGAAATTATCATGCTTACGTTGCTTGTTATTTGGATTATACTGGTAGTTACCAAGCCTAAATACAGTAAGAGTGCAGTTCTGTATGTCGGAGATATCAGATATACAGGAAGCGGCGATGATGATAACTATACACATAGAATAACGAATCTTATAAGTGTAAGGCTTGAAAAATACAACAGAATTAAACTCGGTAACGGCAGATTGAAATTCAAGAAAACTGCTGATGTAATTACAACAAACGGAATAAAAATCCGTGCTGACTATGATGGAAGAATTATTTGTGAAAATGATTTTCCGTGGTTTAGAAGCAGAATTGAGCCATATGATGTGGATATTCAGCTTAATACTCCAGCAGATATTGCAAATTATTTCAGGACTAATAAATTACTTGAAATAAATGAGTTTGCAACAACAGAAACAATTGATGGAGATACTAATCGCACCATATATGCGTTAAATCCACGTAATGCAAAGTATATTGTTATCCCAAGCATTGGAAACGGAATTGCAATTATAGGTGAACGTAAGGTGATTCATTCAGGAAAAATATTTATCTATACCAATAATTAATTTATAATAAATTAATATATGAACGGAGGACATTATTATGGCACAGATATTATTAATTGGTTTAGGCGGCACAGGAAGCAGAGTTGTTAATGAGGTGGCAAAGGAACTTCATAGAAACGATCTCGATTTCAACAATGGTGAAATATGTTGTGCGGTACTGGATACTAATGTTAATGATTATGAAAAGATTATACAAAGCAGAACAGGTGTTCCTGTATATCCTACAAGTAAGCCTAAAAAAATACGTAAGTATTTTGAAGAGTATCATAGTACACATATAAGCGAATGGAGTCCTACAAGTCCTGCTTTTCTTGAACAATCTATGATTGACGGAGCTTCTGAACATAGAATGAAATCAAGAATGGCGTTTATGGATAGTTATAAGACAAATGTTATCGAAGATCTTGAAAACAAAATCAATCAGGTTTTAAAGCATAACTATAATTCAAAAATAAGAGTAATGATAGTGTCCTCGCTTTCAGGAGGAACAGGCTCGGGAATGTTTATTCAGGTCGCGCTATGGCTTAGAAAATATTTAAGTCAGAGTATCATAACCATTCGTGGTATATTCCTTCTTCCTGATGTTTTTATACATTCTATAGCAGATATCAGAGATAATGAGAAAACTAGAAAAAGACATTACTGTAACGCGTATGCTGCTATCAGAGAACTGAATACATTATCTAAAATATACAAGAATGATCTTGTTGAGCTTACAGAAGAAATAAAGCTTGATGATCTGTTTGACAGCAGTAAGGATACTAAATCCGGAAAGCATGTTTATGATTTTGCGTTCTTCATTGACGATATGGATCAGAATGGCATAAGAATGGATAATATCAAAGATTACGAAAAAATGGTGGCACAGCTTGTTTATATGCAGTTGTTTGCTCCTATGGCAAACGAGATGTATTCTGAGGAAGATAACACATTCCTTGAATTTTCACAGAATGATGAGCCTTTATATGGTTCCTGCGGAACAGCAAAAGCAGTCTATCCTACAGAAAATATTAAAGAATACTGTTCGTTACGCGCAGCACAGGATTCACTTACAGATGGTTGGGGTAAAATTGACAACGAAATTAATATTTTGGTGGAGGAAAGAAATGAAGACGAAAGAAATGGCGTATTCAATAAGCCTTCTATAAATCCTCAGGAAGAGTATATAAGAATATTCGAACAGAAAACAAATGTAAAGGCTGATGAAGCAGGAACAGACAGATTTTTCCTTCGTATAGCTAATCATGTGAAAAATGAACATAATGCTAAAAATTCAGCAGGAGAACCTATAAAAAAATACACTGATAAGGTAAAGGATTTTGTTGAAAAACTCGTAAAAGATAAAATAGATGC
>JAZPYL010000030.1:0-41882 GCA_045544175.1 Acutalibacteraceae bacterium
ATAGATAAAGCCTTACTTAAAGGCAGAGCTTTTTGTCAAAGCACACCCAAAGGAACAGCAATCTTTTTTCCCGACGTAGAACAAAAAAAGACAGAGCTATAAATAATAAACCACCCGTTCCCCTCCACAAAGTCAAGAACCACATACCTATAAAGCACCGCATAGCCGATTGTCTTGCGACCTGCCACGGTCGCACTCTGAGGGAAAGTAGCCGATAGATAAAGCCTTACTGAAAGGCAGAGCTTTTCGTCAAAGCATACTCAAAGGAACAGCACTCTTTTTTCCCGCCCAAAAAAGAAGGGCATTTTGTTTCCTTTGGTGCTCGTCTGAGCCAAAGGAAAAGCCCGAGCGGCTCGAGCGGAGTATAACTTAAAAAAGAGAACCATATGAATATCAAAAGAATCACTTTCAAGTTATCACTAAAAGGCCCTTAAGATTCTTCACTGCGTTCAGAATGACAAAGGCAACTTTCCCGATACGTCAGAAAAGACGGACCTTTATAATTAATACCGAAATATCTTTTATGCACACGGACACGGCACGCCGTGTCCCTACAATACAAACCATAAAAAATCGTATTATCTTTACGCAAGCAGACACAGCTACGGTTATACCGACGCAGAAACATAAAACAAGGACGGCCAATGGCCGCCCCTACAATATAAAATCGACGGATTTTCCCGTCACAACCCTATCCCTCTGCGGAAAAGCGCAAAAAGAAAGGCCGCGGAAAATCCGCGACCACAATTCTGCATTCTGCATTTTGCATTCTGCATTAAAAAAAGCGGGGCATCAAGCCCCACTTTTTTTATTCAGCCTTAAAGAACTCGAAGCAAGCTCTGTATGTGCTGTAAACGTCAGCCTTTGAAACGATCTCATAGGGTGCGTGCATTGAAAGCACAGGCACACCAAGATCAACAACATCAACACCGAGGTTTGCAATATACATAGCAACGGTTCCTCCGCCGCCCTCGTCAACCTTACCGAGCTCACCTATCTGCCATGAAACATTGGCTGCATCAAGAATTCTGCGGATTTTACCTACGAATTCAGCACTTGCATCAGATGTGCCTGACTTACCTCTTGCACCTGTGTACTTGGTGATAACTGCGCCGTGATTGAGAGTGCAGCAGTTGTACTTGTCATGTACTGAGGGGAAGGTGGGGTCAAAGCCTGCATTTACGTCAGCTGAGAGACATTCTGACTTGGAAAGTACGTCTCTTCCGTCTTCGCCGTCAAGCTTTGCAAGATCGTGAATGAAATATTTGAGATATGAGGAGTTAAGACCTGTGTTACCGTCTGAGCCGATTTCTTCCTTGTCAGAGAGAACTGCAACGGCTGTTCTTTCGGGAATTTCACTGTCGAAAATTGCTTCGATTGCAGGGTATGAGCATACTCTGTCATCGTGGCCGTAAGCACCGATAAGGCTTCTGTCAAAGCCGATGTCAGATACGGGGAATGCAGGTACTAATTCAAGCTCTGCAGAGATGAAATCCTTTTCGATAATGCCGTATTTGTCGTTGAGAAGCTTTAAGATGTTAAGCTTTACAAGCTCGCTGCCCTTGTCATCCTTGAAGGGTCTTGAACCGATGAGGATGTTGAGTTCCTCACCCTTGATGCCCTCAGAGAGAGTTCTCTGACCCTGCTCCTTGCCCAGATGGGGAAGAAGGTCCGTTACAACGAACTTGGGTTCGCCTTCCTTTTCACCGATGTTTACCTTTACGGTCTCACCGTCGCCCTTGATGATAACGCCGTGAAGAGCAAGAGGAATAGCTGCCCACTGATACTTTTTGATACCGCCGTAGTAATGAGTCTTGAAATATGCAAGCTCACCGTCTTCATAGAGAGGTGTGGGCTTTAAGTCAAGACGGGGTGAGTCAATGTGAGCGGCTACAATTTTAACGCCGTTCTTTGCACCCTGCTTACCCATAAGAGCGAGGATAACGCTCTTGCCTCTGTTGTTTACGTATACCTTATCACCGGGCTTATAGGTCTTTGTCTTATCAAAAAGTGTAAAGCCGTTTTTCTCAGCCTTTTCGATAACGTAGTCAACACATTCTCTTTCTGTCTTGCCTTTTTGGAGGAAATCCATATAACCTTCGCAGAATTTGTCTGCCTTAGCTACCTCTTCCTCACTCATAGCCACTGAGAAGTGTTCCTTTTTGAGCATGAGCTGTTCCTTAAGAAGCTCAGCTGCGCTTTTTTCTTTTTCCATATTAATCTTCCTTTCTATTTATATAGCTTAGAATATATATTTTTGGTTTTGATAACCTTATCAACATATTTTTTCGTATTGCCGAAGGGAATGTCCCTAAGCGTTTTTCCGTCAGGAGAATACTCTTCATTTTTCAGCCACTTGGAAACATTACCCATACCTGCATGGTAGGCGGCAATTGCCGTTTCTTCGTTTTCGTAGGTCTTCATAAGAATTCCGTAAAAATAACAGCCGTACTTAATATTTGTCTCAGGGTCGAAGAGCATTTCGTCAGAAAGCTTTTCGCCTTTTTTTGTCTGCAGCCACCTGAATGTATCAGGCGTCAGCTGCATAAGACCTCTTGCGTCGGCGTAAGATACAGCATCCTTATCGAAGCCGCTTTCACACTCGATTACCGCATAGACAAAATATTCGGAGAGATTATTTTCCTTTGCGTAAATTTCGACAAAATCACCGTACCGTGAGGGATATAATGTTTTAAGTATTGACACCGAACCGAAAAATATAACCGTAAGCGTCAGTATTGTTGCAGTCAGAATTTTAAGTGCTTTAATCATTAAATCTCCTTTATCTGCTCGCTGATTTCATAGGGCGGATAATTCCTTACTATTATATCGGCATGGGAGAAATAATATTCATCGTCCCTCTGGGCATTCATACGTGTCAATGCCTGCTCCTTTGTAATACCGTCACGAAGGAGAATTCTCTCAAGGCGTATATCTGCAGGGGCTGTGACGACAATTATTTTATCGCAGAGTCTTTTGCAGTCGCTTTCGAGAATTGCCGCCGCATCAATAAGAGCTTTTTCATAGCCTTCTTTTTTTGCCCTTTCGATTTCTTCAAGAAATTCGGCGCAGATATGAGGGTGGGTGATTTCGTTGAGCTTAGCCGTGTTTTCCTTTGAAGAGAATGCACGTGAGGCTAAAAGCTTTCTGTGGAGTGTGCCGTCGGAATTTATTATATCCTCCCCGAAAAAGTCGGAAAGCTCCTTCAGTGCAGGCTTACCTTTATCGGTAATATGCCTTGCTATAATGTCACCGTCAATAATATAAAAGCCTTTTTCCTTAAGGGCAAGAGCAACGGTGCTTTTTCCGGCACCGGTTTTACCTGTAAGACCGTAAACAATCATCATTAAACCTCGATTATATTAAACGCTGCTGCTCGGACAAGCCTGTTGAATACGGCAAGTCCCACTCCGTCACTGTCGGGGAAACGGGCAAAGGCCTTATCTGCACCCGTTTCGTCAATTTTACGAAGGGCATCGAAAATATTCTTCGCCTGACTTAAGGGGTCGCTTTTCTTGCCATAGGTCACGGCTTTGACGGAGAGCTCTTTTTCTTCTCCCTCGAAGCAGAGTGCAACAGTATTTTCGTCTTTGTTTTCTTCAATGAACTTTTTATAGCTTTCAAATTCACCCTTTACAATTACAACCTTCGCCTTAGGTGAATAGTGCTTATATTTCATTCCCGGTGAAGCTGCTGTTTCGCCGTCGGCAAGCTTATTGTAAACGGCATCGTCAATATGAATTTCGCCCAAGACCTCTGTGAGCATTTCGGGAGTTATCCCGCCGGGTCTTAAAAGCCTCGGGGGCGTTTCGCAAAGGGAGATTACCGTCGATTCAACGCCTACACTGCAATCGCCCGAATCAACTATAGCATCAACCTTACCCATAAGGTCCTCGATAACATATTTTGCCGAGGTGGGACTGGGCTTTCCCGATGTGTTGGCTGAGGGTGCCGCAAGGGGTACGCCTGCTTTTTCAATTATTTTTCTTGCTATTTCATCTGAGGGCATTCTTACTGCAACGGTGGAAAGTCCTCCGCTTACCTCAGAGGGAACAATATCACTTTTCGGCAGTATAACCGTAAGGGGACCGGGCCAATACTTATCGGTGAGTGCTCTTGCACTTTCGGGTATCTCCTTTACAAGAGGCACCCACTGTGAGACATCACTGATATGCACGATAAGGGGATTATCGGAGGGTCTGCCCTTGGCGGCGAAAATCTTTTCTGCCACCTCGCCCCTGAGAGCGTTACCTGCAAGGCCATAAACAGTCTCCGTAGGTATTGCGGCAATACCGCCCTTTCTCAGTATCTCTCCTACTCTGTCAAGAGCTTCATCATCGGGAGAGACTACCTTATATATTTCAGTTTTCATTTTTAAACCTCTATCTGTTCCGTCTTGCAGTATACCGCAAGATTATCTATCATCTCGTCCATATCTCCGTTAAGTATATCCTTAAGAGAATAGTAGGTCTTGCCTGAAATATGGTCGCTGACTCTGTTCTGGTGATAGTTGTAAGTTCTTATTCTTTCGCTTCTGTCACCGCTGCCTACCTGGCTTTTTCTGTCGCCGTCAAGGCTTTCCTTCTGCTTTTGCTTTTCACTCTGCATAAGCCTTGAGCGCAGAACCCTAAGCGCCTTGTCCTTGTTTTTGTGCTGACTTCTTTCGTCCTGACATTCAACAACGGTGCCTGTAGGTATATGGGTGATTCTTATAGCTGATTCTGTCTTATTTACGTGCTGACCGCCTGCACCGCTTGCACGGTAGGTGTCAATCTGTAAATCGGACATATTGATTTCAAATTCCACCTCTTCAGCCTCGGGAAAGACGGCTACGGTTACGGCAGAGGTCTGCTTTTTACCGTTGGCCTCCGTTTCGGGAACACGCTGAACACGGTGAGCACCCTTTTCAAACTTATAACGGCTGAAGGCACCCTTTCCGCTTACGAGGAAGGTTACCTCCTTGAAGCCGCCCAGCTCCGTAGGGCTGGAATATATAGTCTCCGTTTCAAAGCCTAGCCGCTGAGCATACATCGTATACATTCTGAAAAGGTCATAAACGAAAAGCTCAGCTTCCTTGCCGCCCGTACCGCTTCGTATTTCAACGATGGCGTTCTTTTCGTCCCTCGGGTCGGGCGGAATAAGCATTATTTCAATTTCAGAAAGAAGCTTTTCTTCTTCTGCCTCTAATTCTTCAAGCTCACCTTTTGCAAGGTCGTAATATTCACGGTCGCTGTCTGCCGTTTCTTCCATAAGAGCCTTTGTCTCTTCAATATTCACAAGACACTCTTCGTAGTCCTTGATTTTTTTCATAAGAGGCTGAAGAGCGGAATACTCCTTCGTAAGCTCGTTATAGAGCTTCATATCATCGAGACTATTACTTTCGCCGAAAAAGGCGCAAAGCCCGTCATTTCTCTTTTTTATCTGTTCAATTTTATCGTAAAACTTGTTCTGCACGGTCATTCTCCTGAAAATTAAGATTTATGGGTGTGCAGAAGGTCTAAAGGGCTTCTCCTTCACGGATAACCTTTTTTATATTTTTTTCGGCCTTGAGTCTGGGCACCATAACAACATGGCCGCAGCCTGTGCATTCAAGCTTAAAATCCATACCCGAACGGATAACCTTAAAGGTATTGCTTCCGCAAGGGTGATTCTTCTTCATCACAAGCTCGTCGCCTACTCTTATATCCATTAAGATTACCTCCCGAAAATTATTTCTATTAATGTAGTATATCATAAACAGTCTGAGAATATCAATGTTTCTGAGGCAACAAAAATAAATAAACATAAAAAATTATGCATATAATTTAAAACAAATATATTCTAAAAACGAAAGGGTCTTTTAAAATGAAAAAATTCTATCCCGAAAACACCCTGATTCACACTCAGGAAAACAAAAACGCTCTCCTTTCCGCCGCTTCAATCAAGGAGGCATATTACAGCGGAAAAACCATTGAGGCAAGAGCCACCGTATGCGACAACGAGCATAATCTCTATGTAGATTTAGGCGTAATGAAGGGCTTTATTCCGAGAGATGAGGGTGCCATAGGTATCGATGACGGCTCCGTAAGAGATATAGCCATAATTTCAAGGGTCAATAAACCCGTTCTCTGTAAGATAATCGACTTTACTACCGATGAAAGAGGTCAGACAATGGCTGTGCTGTCACGAAAAAGAGTACAGCAGGAATATATGAATGAATACATTTCAACTCTTACACCCGGCTGTGTAATTGATGCCACCGTAACTCATATGGAGCCCTTCGGTGTTTTTGCGGATATCGGTGCAGGCATATCTGCCCTTATGCCCATTGACAGTATATCTGTTTCGAGAATACCTCACCCCTCAGCGAGATTTTCCCCCGGAGACAAAATAAAGGCTGTTGTAAAGGCCGTTGACGAAAAAGGCAGAATCACCCTCAGCTATAAGGAGCTTTTGGGCACATGGGAGGAAAATGCCGCCCTCTTCAAAGCAGGTGAAACGGTGCCGGGAATTGTGCGCTCGGTTGAAAGATACGGTATCTTTGTTGAGCTTAAGCCTAATCTTGCCGGCCTTGCAGAATATGTGCCCGGTGTTGTTCCCGGTCAGCACGCAAGTGTATATATAAAAAATCTTATTCCCGAAAGAATGAAAATCAAGCTTATTATTGTGGACTCCTTCGAGGCGCCCTACCCCAATGAGCCCGTTACCTATTATAATAAGAGCGACTTTATTGACCGATGGGTTTACTCCCCCGAAAACAGTGAAAAAAGAATTGAGACTGTTTTTTCTCCTTATCAGTTGACGGAAGACGTAATTTGATATAAAATGAAGAGGTAACTTAAAAATTCAGGAGGCAGAAATATGAAGAAGGTAAAAGAAATTCTCAGAAAACGCAATAACTCCATTAAATTCTCAGCTACAAAGGGTGTTCTCACGGCAGCTACCGCTGCGGCTGATATGCTCTGTGCACCGCCCGACCTTTCAAAGTGCAAGAGGGTGCTTTTTGTTCAGCCTCATCCCGACGACAACCAGATAGGCGCAGGCGGCACAATTGCCTGGCTTCGCTCTCTCGGCATTGAGGTTTATGAGCTTACGGTAACCGACGACAGATATGCTGACGTTGCCTATATTGGCAAGGAAAATGAGGTGCAGACCGTAAGACAGAAGGAAGCTCTTTCCGCACAGCAGATGCTTGGTATGAAGAATGCAGGCTTCTTAGGCTTTGCCGACAAGAACGATGCAACAGAGAGAGAAATCTCCCTTAAGGTTCTTGAGGTTATAAGAGAAATCAAGCCCGATTTTGTTATTACTGCTGACCCCAATCTTGCTACGGAATGCCACTCCGACCATATCAAAGTAGGTAATGCCGTTAAGTATGCGGTTATGGATTCAATGTGCGATTTCTATCCCGAATTTGTTGACGGTAAGCCCCGTACAGATGCCTGGAGAGTAGGCGGTGTAGGCTTCTATTATACCGATAAGCCCAACACTCTCGTTGACATTACCGAATTCGAGGAGCTTAAGATGAAGGCGGTCAAATGCCACGTGTCACAGGCAGAGCCCACACTCCTTGCGGCAATAATGCTTCAGCAGCAGATGTTTGCCGAAGGTACAGAATTCAAGGCTGCCGAGCCCTTAAGACTTCTCAGTGATCTTCAGATGCACTGCTTCAATTTACCCGTAGTATAATAAAACCAAGGAGATAAAAAATGACTATAGTTTATCAGACCAATACAGGCTCTTCAAAGGAGTACGCAGAAATTCTTTCTCAGAAAATTTCTGTTCCCGCAGTGGCTCTTTCTGATTCTTCGGATATTTCTGCTGACGAGGAAATAATCTTTATCGGCTGGCTTATGGCAGGGGCTGTTCAGGGATTGCCTCAGGCAAGAGAAAGGTTCAGCAAGATAAAATGCATCTGCGCTGTAGGTCTTATGGTTACGGAAAAGGCAAAGGCCGAGGTTACAGAAAAGAATCAGATTACAGAGCCTCTTTTTCTTCTTACAGGTAATTTCCACATTGACAGACTCAAGGGCATGTACAGAATGATGATGTCAATGATGATGAAAATGCTCAAGGGTAAGCTTAAAGAGTCAAAGGAGCCCAGAGCAGATGAAATGCTCAGCGCTCTTGAAAACGGCGTTGATATGGTCAGCGGAGATAAGCTTGATGAAGTAATTGAGTTTTTAAATGCATAATATAAATACAAAAGCCTCGCTTTACAGCGAGGCTTTTGTATTATACTAGAGAATCAGAAAGTGTTGAGTTTACAACAGAAATAACAACAAATGTTGCATTCAACATCTTTATAATACACCATTTTCGGAAAAAGTCAACCGGTTTTGCAAAAAAAATTGAATATACGGCTGCCTGATAATGCTTTTTGTCAAAAGTTAAAAAAATATGGCTTTTATTGACTTTTAACCCTATTGTAATTATAATGGAAAATGGAGATATGGTATTAAATATCATAAAAATAAAAAAAGGGATGATTTTATGAAAAAGAGAATTGTAGCTGCCATTATGACAGTGATGCTTATGTTTGCAGTTGCTTTTATGAGCTCTACTGTAGCTTTTGCAAACACAGCACTGAAAATCACCAAGCAGCCTGCATCGGTAAAGGTGCTTTCAGGTCAGGAGGCAAAGGTTACCGTTAAGGCTAAGGGTGACGGGCTCACTTATAAGTGGTACTATAAAAATAAGGGTGCAAAAAAGTACACCCTTTCTAAAAATGTAAAAACAAAGACCTATACGGTAAAAATGAAAAACAGTGCAAACGGCCGTAAGGTTTACTGCGTTGTTACGGACAAATACGGTAAAAGCGTGAAAACAAAAACCGCTACACTTACCAAGGGTACAGCTGTAAAGATTACCAAGAAGCCCTCCTCCGTAACGGCTGCCTGCGGCACAACCGCAAAGGTAAAGGTTACCGCAAAGGGTGACGGTCTTACGTATAAGTGGTACTACAAGAATAAGGGTGCCGAAAAGTATGCTGTTGATAAAAAGAATAAGAGTAAAACATATTCTGTTAAAATGACATCATCAGTAAACGGCAGAAGAGTATACTGTGTTATCAAGGACGCTTACGGTAAAACAGTGCAGACCAAAAGCGTAAAGCTTTCACGCAAGCACACGTATGATGAGGGCGTAGTTTCCAAAAAGGCTACCTGCCAAACAACAGGTGTTAAGGTTTATACCTGCACAGGCTGTAAAGCAACAAAAAAAGAAACACTTGCAAAAACAGGTCACAGCTATGAGGGCTGGAAGCTTTATACTGAAGCTACAGTTACAACAAAGGGCGTAGAGCGCAACAAGTGTAAGACCTGTACATATTATAAGGACCGTTCTACAGATAAGCTCAAGGCAGTTTCCTATATCACCGTAAACACCGGCAGCGGAAAGGCTGAAAAGGTGGGCGTTGCATCTAACGGTAAATACAGCCTTAAAGCACCTTCTAAAGTCGGCTACAACTTTACGGGATGGAAGGATTCTTCAGGCAAAGCTTTCCCTGCAAGCGGTGTATATAAGAAAAATGTTACAGTTACTGCACAGTGGGAGTTGGACGGTACAAATACTCTCGCAGAGCTTGTTGAAAGAACTGACGCAGGTGTAAGTGAAATTAAAATCACAGGAAATATTACCGTTAACACACCTCTGTTCATTTCAAATCAGGTAAAAATCTATTCTGACGGTGACTATACAATTAAACGTAATCCCTCATATAAGGGTGACATCTTTGTTGTAGGCAGAGACAGAAACGGAAAAATTGCAGCTGTATCACAGAAGAAGGCCATTCTTAATCTCGGCGGCGGCAAGGGTACGCTTACCATTGACGGTAACCGTGATAACCTTAAGACTACCGTTGTGGGCAGTGCGTTATTTGTTTCTGACAGCTCAGTAGTCAATATCTATGACGGCGTAAGAATCATAAACAACAAGAAAATCGGCAATGAAAGAGTATTTATATACGTTGGAGAAACTATCGGCAGCAGTATCAGCCGTGCAGGCGGTGCCGCTGTTCTGATTATCAACGCTACCGTTAATATGTATGGCGGTGAAATAAAGAATAACGTCGTTGCTACGGAATACACCTTAACCACAAATGACGACGGTTCAACTGCATACAATGAGACAAACGGCTGCGGCGGTGCTGTTTATAACCAAGGCAACTTTAATATGCACGCAGGTACAATCTCCGGTAATGAAGCCTTACGAGGCGGCGGTATTTACTCTGACAGAGTAATGTACCTGTTTGCAGGAACAGTTTCCGACAACAAAGCTTATGCCTACGGCGGCGGTGTTGCATCATCATCAAGCGCAAACTCTGATTTGTTTATCGGTTCCGTGGACGGTAAAAATGAAATGATCTTCAGAAATAATGAAGGTAAGACCGGCGGCGCTCTTTATTCAAACACCAGCAGTCCGATTATTATTCTCGGTAAAGCAAGATTCACGGATAATGTATCTGCATCAGGCGGCGGTGCTGTTTATACGGCAGGCCCGCTTACTGTCCGCAGCTCCGTATTTGAAGGTAACTCCTGTACATCCAGCGGCGGTGCTATTTACCACCATTATACAAAGGCAACATTTGAAAGACGTCTGTTTGAACTGACTGACTGCGTATTTGAAAACAACAGTGCAAGTCTCGGCGGTGCAGTTGCGCTCAGTGCTTCCGATTCAGTAGCAGAAAAGAATCAGGGAACCTATGCAACAATAACAGGCTGTGAATTCAAAAAGAACAATGCCGTAAAGACCGAGTCAAATGTAGGTAACGGCGGTGCAATCTATGTCACAAGAAAGAGTGACGCAATTATCAGTGAATGTACATTTACTGATAACACAGCAGTAAATAATGCCGGTGCTGTGGCAGTACAGAGTGGCTCAGATGTTCAACTCAGCGACAGCATCTTTACGGGTAACAAGGGTGTTGCAGGCGGTGGCGTATATGTTGCAGCAGGCACAACGCTGAAAATGAAAAATCTTCAGTTCAGTGATAATAAGGCAGTTAAAAAGGAAAGCGGCAGTGAGGGTAACGGCGGTGCACTTTATATTTATGATGCAAACGTAACCTTCAGCAATGTAGACTTTGAAGGAAACAGTGCTGAAAATCATGCAGGTGCCGTATATCTCGGTGTCAGCGATATAAGCATTGATTCCTCCTGCAGCTTTACGGGGAACAGTGCCGGAAAACACGGCGGTGCACTCTACCTCACATATAAGACAAACAGTGACTCAACCAAGGACGGTGCAGTTCTTAACGCTACAGGCGTCAATTTCGAAAACAACTCTGCCATGGCAGGCGGTGCTGTAAGTGCAAGAACCTCCTGTACTGCAAATCTTAACGGAGTTACACTCAAGGACAACTCCGCTGAGGGCTATGAAGGTAAGAATGACGGCGACGGTGACGGCGGCGGTGCAGTTTATGTAGGCTACGGTACTCTTATTATGACAAACGTAACTGCAACGGGTAATACAGCCTCCGATTTCGGCGGCGTTGTTGATGCTGTGAGTGCAGCTGTTACGGTAAACGGCGGTTCATTCAGCGAAAACAAGAGTAACAACGGCGGTGTTCTTTATGCACGTACTGATTCTGATGTTACAATAACCGATGCCCGTATGGCAGCTAATGAATCCGTTTATAAAAACACCGACTACAACAACGCAATCGGCGGCGGTGCCATCAGCACATATAAAGGTAAGCTCACTATCAGCGGCACTGCCTTTGACGGAAATAAGTCGGCCTATTACGGCGGTGCGGTTCATGCTAATAATACTGACGTAACAATCAGCGGAAATACCTCATTTGCAAATTCTCAGGGACGTACAGGTGCCGCTATGCTCTTCGTAAATTCCTGTACAGCAAATCTTGAGAACATCTCCGTAACAGACAATACAGCCGACTCAAACGGTGTAGTTTATGTGAACAGCGGTACTCTTACTATGAAAAATATTGCCGCTACGGGCAATAACGCACATAACGGCGGTGTTCTTTATGCCAGCGGTGCAGGTACTGTTGTAAATCTTGAAAGCAGTGCGCTCAGCAACAACACAAGCTCATACGGCGGTGTTACTTATTTCAAGAACTCTACAGTAAATATCAGAAGCTGTCAGATCAGCAATAACTCATCTAAGCTTGGCGGCGTTTCATATTCAGAAAAAGGAACACTTAATATCGAAAACACGGCTTTTTCACAGAACAGTGCAGGCTTAAACGGCGGTGTTATGGATATTATAGCAACAACTGCAAATATTTCAGGAAATACAAGCTTTATAAATAACAGTGCTGCTGAACACGGCGGAGCTATCTATGTAAACTATATAAAGAAAACAGCTGCAACAGAAACCACTCCCGAAATTCCCGCAGCATACAGTACTCTGACTGTAGACGGATGCAGCTTTGAGAATAACAGCGCTATGGCAGGCGGTGCGGTAAGTGTACGTACCGGCAGCGAGGCAACCTTTAACGGTACTGTATTTACAGCCAATATTGCACAAGGACACGACGGTAAGGCAGACGGTGACGGTGACGGCGGCGGTGCTATCTATGTAGGCTTCGGTAATGTTAATCTTAATAATGTAACCGCAACGGGTAATGAGGTTAAGGAAAGCGTTTACGTAAACGATGAGAATGAAGAAAAGCTTTACGGCTTCGGCGGCTTCCTTGACGGCTACTGTGCAGAGGTAAACTTTGTTGACGGCGTAATAAGCGGCAACAAGGCTCCCTCAGGCGGTGCTGTCAATATGACAGGCAGCGGTAATGTTCTGTCAGTCAAGGGTACAGACTTTATAAGCAATGAATCAACCTATCTTAACAGCGATTACGACAACTCAAAGGGCGGAGGTGCCATCAATGTTTCAAAGGCAACCTTTACCATGAGTGATGCAACCTTTGACGGCAACAGCACCAAGTGGTACGGCGGTACAGTCATTGCTTCAAATTCAGAGGTAACCATTGATAACTCCTCATTTGTAAATTCAAAGGGTGCAACAGGTGCTGCTCTCAACTTCAAGAGTGGAAGCACTGTTAACATCAGCAATACACAGATTAATAACAACACTTCTACCTATAACGGTGTCTTTTATGCAAACAGCTCTGCAGTTACAATGAATTCAGTGACTGCAACGGGCAACAGTGCAGTAAACGGCGGCTTGATTTATACAAGTGGCTCAAGCACTGCTTTTGATATCAGCAATTCCACCTTCAGCGGTAACTCTGCAACAAAGGGCGGTGTAGCATTTACTGATAATGCAACCGTTAAATTTACGGATTGTACAATTTCGGGCAATACTGCTTCTACAAGCGGCGGTGTCATATTCGCAAAAGAGTGTACATCTGCAAAGATACAGCTCAATGACTGTGAAGCAAGCACAAACTCTTCAAAGAGTGGCGGTGCAGTTTATACTGAGCCCGGTGCAACCGTTGAGATATCCGGCACAGAATTTACCGAAAACACTGCAAGCTCAAACGGCGGTGCAATTTTTGTGAAGGAAGCAAAAGCACTTACAGTCAATGCTTCACAATTCAACGAAAACTATTCAAAGTCAAACGGTGGAGCAGTTTATTCTTACCGCACACCGGTTACACTTACAGATAACTCCTTTACGGAAAATTACACTGATGCACACGGCGGTGCAATAAATAATATAGGCTCCGTAATTACTGCTACGGGTAATAATACCTTCACATCAAACAAGGCAGTAAATCACGGCGGTGCTGTTTATGTAACCTATATCAGTGCAAAGGCCGCAACAGAGACCGAGCCTGCAGTTGAAGCGGCAGTAGGTGTAATCAACTTCACGGGCGGTACATTTACAGGTAATACAGCTAAGGGCGGCGGTGCAATCAGCGTACGTACAGGCTGTGAAGCAAATCTTACGGACACGGTTCTTACCGGTAACTCTGTTGAGGGCTATGCCAATAAGAATGACGGTGACGGTGAAGGCGGCGGTGCTATTTATGTCGGCTTCGGTACAGTCAGTCTTACGGATGTAACTGCCACCGGCAACGAGGCAAAGGCAAGCCTTTATGTAAATGATAAACAGGAAGAAAAGCTTTACGGCTTCGGCGGCTTTATCGACGGTTATTGTGCGGATGTGAGCATCACCGGCGGTACAATCAGCGAAAATAAGGCTCCCTCAGGCGGTGCAATCAATATCATCGGTAGCGGTAACAGCTTAACCGTCAGCGGTACAGAATTTTTAAATAATGAATCGACTTATATCAATGAAGAGAACGACGGCACAAAGGGCGGCGGTGCAATATATTTTAAGGGCGGAGAGCTTGAAATCTCCGGAGCAGTATTCGATGCAAACAAGTCCGGCTTCTACGGCGGTGCAGTGAATACAAGCGGTGCACAGGTAAGTATTGGCGAAAACACTGTCTTTAAAAACAATAACAGTGCTACCGGTGCCGCAGCTTACTTCGTAAGCTCAACTGTCGCAACAATTGAGAATGTAACGGCAACTGACAATACTGCAGTGTCAAACGGCGGTGTGCTTTATGTTAACGGAAGTACTGTAAATATGACAAATGTTACCGCAACGGGCAACACGGCAACAAACGGCGGCGTGCTTTACACGAGTGGAAAAACCACTGCAATTGATATAGCTGACAGCATGTGGAGTAACAACACAGCAGCAACCGGCGGCACAATGAATATTACAGAGGCCACTGTTACGGTAAGCGGTTGCGAATTCAAAGAAAACTCTGCTACCATTGGCGGTGCAGCATATAATTCAAGAGGCAGTCTCAACCTTTCTGATAATGAATTTACTACAAATGCTGCTTCTTCAAACGGCGGTGCAATTACGCTTTCAGGCGGTACTGCAACTGCAGACGGTACAAATAAATTCAGCGGCAACACAGCTGCCGGTCACGGCGGTGCTGTTTATGTGGCATATCACAACAAAACCGACGGAACAAAGCAGCCCGGCGTTCTTACAATGGGTGCGGATGTTATTGAAAACTGCTCGGCAATGGGCGGCGGTGCAATAAGCGTACGATCAGAATGCGAAGCTGACCTCACGGGCACAGTGCTTACGGGTAACTCAGCAAACGGTTATGCAGGCAATAATGACGGCGACGGCGAGCAGGGCGGTGCAATTTATGTCGGCTACGGCAGCCTTAGCCTGACTGATGTAACCGCAACAGGAAACATAGCTTCTGACTTCGGCGGTGCGGTTAATGCCGTTTCTTCAGACGTAGCCGTAAGCGGCGGTACCTTCAAGAATAATGAGAGTAAAAACGGCGGTGCCCTTAACGCTATTACAAATGCTGATGTTACTATTAACGGCACTACCTTTGAGGGTAACATCGCAACAGGCGAAGGCGGTGCAATTTACACAGGTAAGGCTGACACCAAGCTCGTTATGACGGACACAGTGTTCAAGGCTAACACAGCCACGGGTAAGGGCGGTGCAATATCTACCGTCGTCTCAAGCCCGAATCTTGCTATCAATGCAACCGAATGTACATTTGAGGGTAATACTTCAACCACTGCCGGTGCGGGTGCCGTAGAAATCCAGAACGGTAACTGTAACAGTGCAACGGATCCCACAGAGGTGAAAATTGTATTCAGGAACTGTTCCTTCGCAGATAACAGTGCAAAAACAACGGGCGGTGCTGTAGAAATCCGTACAAACAGCTGTGCAAAGTTTGACGGTATCACAGCCACAGGAAACAAGGCTAACACTAACGGCGGCGTGATTTATGTAACCTCCAACTATTCGAGAGCTTACATTACCGGAGACGTCAACGTCAGCGACAATGCAGGCAACGGTACATTTATCTATCTTTATAACAGCAATTACAGCAATCCTCCCAAAATATACACTACCTACGGTGAGGACGCCGCATGGTACACCACGGCGCTTATCGGCGGAAACAGAAGCAGCATTACCTTCAATATGACTACTTTGCCGTAAACACAGAGAGGTGAATAATAATGAATAAGCTTAAAAAATTATCTTTATATCTTTTTACGTGCCTTCTTATCATAGGCGGGAGCGTCGCTCTCGCCTGTGCGGCAGAGGAATTTCCAAGTGAAACCAATGCATTTGTTTCTAACTATCTGGTTGAGCCCATTAATCAGGACAAACCTTTCTTTGATGAGGTTCTTCCCGCTATCAGAAAAAACCTGAAGGAAAACAACAAGCACAGCATCAATCCTTATTATGATGCTTTCCCTCTTGCAAACAATCCCGAAAACTTCCAGGGCTTAGGTTCAACAACTTATGCAAACATCAACGGAAAAGCCGTAACAGCAGAAGGTTTTTTTCGTCTTATGAATGAGACACAGCATAATCCCAACACAGGTATGGGTCTGCTTATTTATCAGTGTATTCAGTATAAGCTTGCTCATCCCGAAGAGGATGTAAAGATTACCTTTTCTTCTTACAGAACCTCCGTTACCACATCTGTCTGTGTTCTTCCCGAAAGTAAATATTACGGTTATGCCCGTTCTCTCTTCGGTATAAATTATGACGAACACGGCTTTGTACGTATATCCTATATGCTTACGGAAGCAGCAAGAATGGGTATTGAGGTTACTTTAGTCAATCAATTGCCATCTTACGGAACCTATCATTATGACCCTGTTACAGAAAAACTGAAATACAGAACGCATATTAATTATGAGCCTTATTATGAGCAGGCCATGAAAAGCGACTGTTATGATAAGTATGCACCGGGCAAAAAAGTTTCAGATTTTATGAAATATACCAGGGTAGGCTGGGATGTGGAAGACAAATCACACGATATGCAGCATATGAAGAGCGCAACCGTTTCTCATTATCTTGCCACTGACGGTAGTGTGCACAGAAATGCTATCTTCTTTTCCAGTAGCAATCTTGACGAGATTTCCGGACACGGAAGAAATGGCCACAATGGTACGCAATCAGGTGTAATTATTTCTGATCATGACGAGCTTTATCGTGTAACCTATAACTACACTCAGCTCATGTATGAATACCGAGGCAAAGAGCAGATATATGAGTTGCGTAAATACATGAATGAGCAAAATAAAAAACAAATGGCATTGCTTAAAAGCGGTAAGGGAAATCAGATACCCTCCGATAAGCAGATTGTCTATATCGGAACAAAGGACGACCCTGTATTTGAGTTGTATTTCACGCCCATTGGCGGTAGTGCTGATGTATGGGATACTCAAATGAATCCGATGGCGAAATATGTAAGCAAGCTTATTTCATCTACTGATTATATAGAGTTTGCAATGGGTATGGCGTACTATTCCAGCGGCAATCTTGTATATACTTTTGAGCAGGTATTAGAAAAGGCATTCTGTGAAAATCCCAATGTGAATAACAAAATAAACATCTGTGCAACAGATTACAATCCATTAGGTATAGCTGATCTGTCAATTGGCAGACAAATAGGTTTTCGCAGTATACGCCCTGCAACAGGCAGTCACTGTAAGGATATGATAATGAGCTATGTAGAAAACGGACTTAGACATAATGTATCTCTGCTTACATCCTGTAATTTTGGCAGTTATGCATACAGTTACCGTACCAATTCAATGCTTGTTATCAACGAGACTGAAAAATCAGGCGGTAATTTCTACAGAATTTTCGGTGATAAGTATGCCTACGGTATGCTTGATAAGGATCTGGATGTATCACCTGCAAATCTTATTCTCGAAAAGGAAGAAACCTTCACTCCTGAGATATATTACAGCGGAAACGGTAAGCTTACCTGGACATCTTCCAATAAGTCTGTAGCTACAGTAGAAAACGGTAAAATCAAGGCTCTTAAGACAGGATCGGCAAAAATCACCGTAACAGACGGCAAATTCAAGGATACTATAGATCTCAAGGTGGTAAGCTGTGCTGACTGCTATGAAACAGATCACGGACTTACCTTTGGTCTTGACGAGCAGTATGTAATGAGCAAAAAGCTTAAAACCACTCCTCTTACTTTTGAAACTGCCTTCACCGTTGGAAAAGACAATCTTAAGAGCACAACAACTCTTCTTGGCAGTGACGGTATGTTTGATCCTGCACTTGTGTTTGCCCTTAATAAGAATGGACAGCCTAAGGTCAGCATACGTAATACAGCTCATTATTCCAAGCAGTACAACTATACATTTGATAAGGTTGATGTTGCTACAGGTGAAAAGGTTCACCTTGCCATTGTTATGGATTTCAGCAATAAGAAGATGCACTGCTACGTAAACGGTGAGCTCGCACAGACAATTACAGGCGTTGCATCAATCAAGCCCTTCAAGGAAAAGCATAATATGGTAATCGGCGGTGACCACAGAAACGGCAACTCCACCTATTTTACAGGTAAGATCGAATCAATTGCATTGTGGTCAGATGTACGCAGTGCTTCTGAAATCAAGAAGGATTATGAGAAGGGGATTACAGCTTCAGATGCAAATCTTCTTGCATATTATGACCTTAAGCTCTGTGATTCCTGTATGAAAAAAGATTTATCTTCAAACGGCGTAAATCTTAAGCGTGTGGTTTTATGGCAGGATAAAGAAGATGTAGAGCCTGTTACCGACTATGAATATTCCTTCGCAGTAATAGGCGATACACAGCAGATGTGTCAGAGCGATCCCGAGGCTATGGATTCTATTTATGAGTGGATACTGGACAATCAGAAATCACAGAAGATAGAATATGTTATCGGTCTCGGTGATATAACCAATCACAGTACCGATGCGGAATGGGTCAGTGCAAATAAGAGCATCAGTAAGCTTAACGGCAAGATTCCCTATGTTCTTTCAAGAGGTAATCACGACGACTGGGATGACTTCAACAGAAATCTCCATAACGGTTACTATGAGAAAACCGTCAACGGTATGATGAATACGGGCAATATAAATCTTTCCGATCCCGTTAATCAGCCCGGTGTTCTTAAACAGACCGCTTCTGACGGAAAGGTAAGCTACATTACAAGAGAAAAAGATGTACCCGAAGGCGGAACGGTCAAGGGTGACCTTACCAACTCCTACCGTTACTTCTCAATACAGAATACGGATTATCTTATAATGACTCTCGATTTCGCACCGAGTGAAGCTACACTCAAATGGGCAGACAAGGTGCTCAAGGCTCATCCCAACCATAAGGCAATTATCATCACTCACGCATATATGTACCGTGACGGAACAACCATTGATGACGGTGACTGCTATCCTCCCACATATTACACAGGATACACCGATGCTCAGGACGGCGACGATATGTGGACTAAATGCTTCTCAAAGCATAAGAATGTTATTATGGTTCTTTCAGGGCACGACCCGTGGCAGCATATTGTATACCGACAGGATGAAGGTGTTAACGGTAACACTGTCACCCAGATGCTTATCGACCCACAGTATATGGATTCGTTTATCGGCTCAACGGCAATGGTAGCGATGTTCTATTTCTCTGAAGACGGTGATAAGCTTACTGTTCGTTACTATTCAGTGGAAAAGGATTGCTACGGCTCTGCTGACAGCCAGTTTACCATTCATCTTAACCACAAGTATGAAACGGTAAAAACTCCTGCTACACTTACCAAGAACGGTAAGATTGAAAGTAAATGCAGCTGCGGTGAAATTGAGTCTTCTAAGGTGATTTATTATCCTAAGACAATTACTCTCAGCAATACGGAATATACCTATAATAAAAAGACAAAGACTCCCACTGTAACAGTTAAAGATTCAAAGGGCAACACTCTCAAGAAGGATACCGATTATACCGTATCCTACGAAAAGGGCAGAAAGTTGCCGGGCAAGTACACCGTAAAGATTACCTTTAAGGGCAATTATGAAGGTGTGAAGAGACTCTACTTCAATATAAAGCCCAGAGTAACAAGCGAGATAACTGCAAAGCAGACTACTACAACAATTACTCTTTCATGGGCTAAGGTAACAGGAGCCGACGGCTACAGAGTATATAAGTACAACACAAAGACGAAGAAGTACGAAAAGCTCAAGAGCATAAAAGGCACCTCCCTTAAGATTTCAAAGCTTAAAGCAGGTACAACCTACAAGTACAAGGTAAGAGCCTACACCAAGGACGACGGCACAATCTGGGGCGATTATTCAAAGGTATTCGAAACCGCAACCAAGTGCAAGACTCCGTCAATCAAAAAGCTTACGACAACCAAGGGTAAGGCTTCATTTACCTGGTCAAACGTAAGCGGTGAAACAGGCTATCAGGTTTATTATTCAACTAAAAAGGACAGTGGCTTCAAGAAGCTTGCTTCTTATAAGGCAAACGTTGTCAAGGGCTCAAAGAAAAAGCTCAAGAGTGGCAAGAAGTATTACTTCAAAGTCAGAGCTTACAAAAAGACTGACAGCGGAACGGTTTACTCATCATGGAGTAAAGTCAAGAGCGTAAAAATCAAATAACTTAAGAAAAACAACCGTCAGGCAGAAAATTTCCTGACGGTTATTTCTTTTTGGCTCCGGTGAATAAAATGCCGGGATGCTTTATCCCGGCATTAAATAAACAATACTGTTTCTTCTGTTAATTTTCGGATAGCTTTTTGTCCGATATAGGCTTAATAATATTTTTATAAACATAAACAAAACATATTACCGTTACAAGAAGTGACATACATTCGGCTATGGGGAAGGCAAGCCATACATAACCGAGTACCCCTGTCTTTGAAAGGAGATATGCCACGGGGAGAAGAACAACAATCTGTCTTGCAAAGGAGACAATCATTGTAAAGTAGCTTCTGCCGAGAGCCTGGAAGCAGGCACCGAGATTGATACACACTGCCGCAACAATAAAGGATGTACTGATTGTACGAAGAGCAGGCACACCGATTTCCAGCATTTCCTCCTTTGCATCAAAGAGCATAAGCATCTGTTCGGGAATCAGCCACATAAGAAGAGTACCTACAGCCATAATTACTACCGCAATAGTACAGCTGAAGCGGAGACACTGAACGATTCTTTCCTTGCTTCTTGCACCGTAGTTATAGGCGATAATGGGGATAATACCGTTGTTCAGTCCGAAAATAGGCATAAATACAAAGGACTGTAATTTAAAGTATACGCCGAACACTGCAGCTGCAGTTGATGTAAAGGAAAGAAGAATCTTGTTAAGGAAGAAGGTCATAAATGAGCCTATACCGACCATTACGATTGAAGGAACTGCTATTTTATAAATGTTTGCAATAATCTTAAAATCGGGCTTCATATCCCTTACCTTGACTCTGATTTCTCTGTTTGCCTTTTCATTTATGATGATACCCGTAAGGAAGGCTATACACTGACCGATAACCGTCGCAATTGCTGCACCCTTGGCCTCCATTCTCGGAAAAGGTCCTATGCCGAGGATAAATAAGGGGTCGAGGATAATATTGATAATTGCACCCGTAAGCTGAGTTGCCATTGAAAGAGTGGTCTTACCTGTTGCCTGCATAAGCCTTTCCATAATAACCTGACCGAAAAGGCCAACGGAAATGATACATACAACGGAAAGATAATCTACACCGTAGTTATAGATTGCACTGCCCGGTTCAACCTGACCGGCAAAGAAAAGCTTTGTACCGAAAAGTCCGAAAAGAAGAAAGAACACCGAGCTTATCATAGCAAGTAAAACACCCTGAGAGGCAATTTTGTTTGCCTTTTCGAAATTCCTTTCACCGAGACTTCTTGAAAGAAGTGCGTTGACGCCCACACCTGTACCCGTAGCAACGCCTATCATTAAATTCTGAGCAGGGAAGGCAAGGGATACTGCAGTAAGCGCATCCTCGCATACCTGAGAGACAAAGATACTGTCAACAACATTGTAAAGGGCCTGTACAAGCATCGAAATCATCATGGGAAGAGACATTGTGATGACAAGCTTTTTCATATTCATAACGCCCATTTTATTTTCTCTGTCCATTTTACACCTCCAAAAAATTTTATCACAATCACAATTTTGTATTATAACATCTTTTATTTTATATTTCTACCTGTAAAGCAAATTTTTTCTGTTCAAATTGTTGAAGATATGAAGACTGTTTTTGTTTATTCTGCCGAAGACTTTCAGCAAAATGAAGGAAATCCTCTGATTTTTTTTAGCTAAGTTCACAAAATACTTTTTAACTTTTAAAGTTATTTAAAATGTTACAATTATATGGTATAATACTGAATTATAAAAAAAGCACTCATAAGGAGGCAACAAAATGAAAACACTCAAAAAGGTTCTTGCCCTTATTCTTTGTCTTACAATGGTTTTTTCACTTGTAAGCTCATTTTCCTATGCGGCGCAGTGGAAGGACAAGGATGTAAAGGCAAGTCTCAGCTTTACCACAATGTCTGACCCTCACTTTTATCCCTATTCACTTACGGGTGATAACTGTGAGGCCTTTCAGAAATTCTGCTCCACAGGCGCAAAGCTTTACTATCAGTCCGAGACTATCGTAAGAACGGCACTTGATACGATGCTTTTAAGAAACCCCGGACTTAAATATATCCTTATTCCCGGTGACCTTACAAAGGACGGCGAATATGAAGGTCACGTAAAGTTCGCCGGAATTCTCAGGGAGTACGAAGAAGCTCACGGTGTCCAGTTCCTTGTAATCAACGGCAACCACGATATCAACCACAAGGATTCCTCAACCTTTGAAAGCGGCAAGGAAGAATTTGTCCGTACTGCCAAGGCTGACGAATTCAGAGAAATCTATGCTGATTTCGGGTATGACCTCGCCTTCGCCGAGTATTCGAAGAAGGGCGACGAAATTCAGGGCAAGCTTTCCTATGCTGCCGACCTTCAGGACGATGAGGGCAACTACTCCTACCGTCTTATTGCGCTTGACAGCTGCATATACACCTATGACGAGCCCTCAGCGGAAACGGGCGGCACCGTTACAGAAGAGCTTATGCAGTGGGTGAAAAATCTTGCCGACGACGCAAAAGCAAAGGGCATCACTCCTATGGTTATGATTCATCACGGCCTTGCAGCTCATATGGAGGTTGAGCCTTCCATTACCTTCGCTTTCCCCCTTCGCAACTATATGAATGTTGCCGAGAGACTTGCCTCATGGGGTATTCATTATGTCTTTTCGGGTCATCTTCACACTGATGATGTTGCCGCAACAATCAACGATGACGGCGAAATTCTCTATGACTGTGAAACTGCCTCCGTTTCAGGCTTCCCCTGCACCTACCGTGAAATGACAGCCAAGACCTATGCTGACGGCGAAACTCAGATTAGCTTTGATTCCGTTGACTTTGACGCTGAAAAGCCTTTCAGCCTTGACGGAAAAACCTATGAAAAGGGTACATTCAAGCACGAAGCCTTCCGTCTGGGCTACGGTCAGGGCAGCTGCACAAACTTCCTTATGACAATGATTGACGGTCTTCTCGACAGCTACCTTCCCAAAATAAGAGAGGCTGGCTCCATCGGTGAATTCCTTAAGACAATGGATATTGATATCGAGAAAATCCTCTCTGATTTCCTTTCTCCCTATATCGGTGACGGCTTTAAAATCGGTGATATCAATATTTTCACCACCGACAATCTTATGTGGTTCATAAATGACCTTCTTGACCAGATTTATGACCTTTATGTAGAGGATGAGGACGCTCTTCACAATCTCCTTTACGGTATTGTTGACGAATTCCTCAGCCTTCAGGTTTCAGAGTACTCCTGCACCAAGTTTATTGACACTCTCGGCTTCGGCGACAGCACAAGACCGGGCAATCTCGGTGAGCTCATTTTCTCGGCTCTCGCCTACTGGTGTCTGGGTGACGAGGATATTTCCGACGACCCCTTTGTAAAGGATGCTCTCAACAACTTTGAAAACAATATGCTCTTTGCAGATGTTTTCGATAAGCTTGTTGACCTTCTTCTCCATGACCTTATTGAAGATTCAATTCTCGCAAAGCTTGAAATCAGAACCTATAAGCTCTTATGCAACAGCGAAATTATGGATAAGACCGGCGCAGGTATCAACTATCTTTTAAGCAAGCTTCTTAAGAAAGACATCACATATATGAACCTTATTGATACTATTTTCTATCTTGAGGTTTTACCCTACACAAGTATTTATGACACTCTCGACCAGCTTCTTATCAGCAAATATCTCACCGACAGTCAGCTCGAATCAATAGGTATATTTGTTGCCTATGTGCTCAGAGATTTCACTACGGATATTAACCCCGTATTCTCCGGTGACACAGGTGAAATCTACTCCACCGAAAAGGTAGAGGTTCCTGTAACAAGAGAAAACTACCGTCTTCCCACATCTGTTACGGTAACCATGGGTGAAGACAGTGCTTCTGAGGCTTATATCACCTGGCTTTCAAAATCAACCGTTGACGGAGATATCGAAATCTATAAGGCAGACAGCGAGCCGACCTTTAGGGGTGAAGCTACAACAGCAGCTGATTTTGATATTGACCTTAAGAGTGAAAAGGTTGTACGTTCATTCCCCGGTATTGACCTTGGCTTTATAGGCTTCCTCACCTACGAATTCGATATGAATAAGCATACAGTTACTCTTTCAGGTCTTGAGGCCGATACCACCTATTATTACCGTGTGGGCGATGCTGAAAGAGACTGGTGGAGTCAGACGGGCACAATTACCACCGCTGACAAAAGCAAAAACGTAACCTTTATCCATGTTACTGACCCTCAGTCGCAGAATGAAAAGCAGTACAGCAGAGCTTGGGCAAAGGTTCTTAAGGCTGCAGGCGACACCTACGATTACGATTTCATTCTCAATACGGGCGATATCGTTGACCACGGCGACAACTCAAAGCAGTGGGCATGGGCACTCAATACAGGCTCAGAATATCTTATGAACACCTTCCATATGCCCGTTTCAGGTAATCACGAGGGCTACGGCACAAATGCTACGGCAAATTACTTTACTCTTCCGAATATGCCCGAGCAGGATACAGCATCAGGTGTTTACTACTCCTTCGACTACAACAATGTTCATATAGCCGTACTCAACACAGAGGACCTTGACGAAAACGAGGCTCTCACAGGGGCACAGATTGACTGGCTCAAGAATGATATGGCTTCAAGTGACGCTCAGTGGAAATTCGTAGCTCTTCACAAGGCAGTATATTCTCAGGGCTCACACTATGCCGACGATGATGTCTGCGCTATAAGAGGACAGCTTCAGGCACTTATGCCCGACCTCGGCATTGATATGGTATTCCAGGGCCACGACCATGTTTATATGAGAACAGGCTCCCTTGATGACAACCGACTTACCGCCTATAACAAAACATACCTCAACTACGGCGGAAACATTTACAGAACCCAGGATCTTCCCGAAGGTACAACCTACGTTATCTCAGGCACTGCAGGCGTAAAGACCTACATACAGAACGATACCTCCAAAACTAACAAGTATTTCCCCAAAGGAGAAAAAATTCTCTCTGTTGATGCACCGATGTTTGCAGGTGTGGAAATAGTTGACGGTATTCTCTACTTTGCTGCTTACACCGTAAGCGAAGACGGAGCCGCTGCAGTGGACCGTTTCGCAATCCGCAAGGATACAACTCAGGGAACGGTAGAAGAAAACTACACTGAACCTGAAGAGGAAGAAGAGAAAAAAGAAAGCTTCTTCGATAAGCTGAAGGCACTGTTCAAAAAAATAATCAAGGTTATGAGTAATGTCATTAAGCTCTATGCTTCAATTCTTAAAAGATAACCTAAAGCAAAAAGGCGGTCGCAGAAAAAGTCTGCGGCCGCTTTTAATAATGTCATTCTGAGGCTTTGCCGAAGAATCTTAACCGAAGCTCAAAAGATTCTCCACTGCCTTCAGAATGACAAAGTGCTTTTTGCCGAAAAACAAAAAAAGACAGCCCAAAGCCGTCTTCTACCTTTCCTTTTACATAACTATTATACACCTTTTTTCCGCTAAAATCAACAGAAAATAAACCTGATGAAAATTTAATTTTTTTATTACTGAATTTTATTGACAAATGGTGATTTTGTATTATGATAAGGGTTAGATTACTACAGAAATAAAGAGGTGACAGACTTGAGACGTGTTCCTATAGAAGGGGCAAGAGAAGTTCCCGTATTCAGAAATATTGCTTATGCAATAAAGCTTGTCTGGAAGTGCGACAAACGGCTTATGCTGGGCTATCTCACCTTCGGCTTTGCCTATAACCTTTTCTCCCAGTATGTGCAGAATATCCTTTTCCTTAAGGTGCTTCTCAGCATTCTTGACGGCAAGGGAAGCTTCAGGGAATTCACTGTAACCCTTGTTCTTTTTCTCGCTCTTTCCCTTATTCTGAATATCATTAACTGGGGCTCTAATTATGTGATTCACTCCTCGTCTAAAAATGTATTAAAGCAGCTCAATAATCTTGTTTTCCGTAAAGCACTTACCCTTGACATTGAATGCTATGAAAACCCCGAGTTCTATGACAAGTACCAGAGAGCTACCAACGTTCTCGCCTGGGGACAGTTCGACCAGGTATGCGCCGCAGTGTCTTATATCTTAAGCAGCATCGTAACCCTCGGCCTTGTTATCGGTACAGTGACAACTATTGACCCTGCATATCTTCTTTTCCTTCTTCCCGTTGTTCTCGTTTTCGGTATTGAAACAATGAAGAGTAAGCTTGTATACAGGCGTGATATGGAAATGACCACCAACAACCGTATCAAAGCTTATATTCAGAGAACGGTTTTTCTTAAGGAATTTTCAAAGGATATGAGAACATCAAATATTTTCTCTGTTCTTATGTATCGCTTCAAGAATGCCATTGATGCCAATGTTATGATACTCAGAAAATACGGCTTCAGGCTCTTCCTTTATTCAACGGTCAGCTCACTTTTCAGCGAGTTCATTCCCATTATCGGCACCTACGCCTTTGCGGCCTTTCAGTTCGTTTTCACGGGTGCTCTCACCGTATCGGGCTTTTCTGTAGTTCTTGCTTCAATCAACTCCGTCAAGGAAGGCACTCTTGCCGTTGCAAGAAACTTTGATTCGCTTGTGCAGATGGCTCTTTATTTCCGCAATCTCAGAGAATTCTTCGACTATGAGCCGAAAATCCGCTCAGGTGAAAAGGAAGCGGGAGAATTTGAAAGCCTCGAATTCAGAAATGTCTCCTTCCGTTACCCGTCGGCAGACAAAAATTCACTTAATAATATCTCCTTTAAGATTAATAAAGGCGAAACCCTTGCCCTTGTAGGTGTCAACGGTGCAGGTAAGTCTACACTTGTAAAGCTTCTTCTGCGTTTCTATGACCCCTCTGAAGGTGAGATTTTATATAACGGAGTGAACATAAAGGAATATGACCTTTCCTCCTACCGTAACAGCTTCGGTGCCGTTTTTCAGGATTACAGGAATTTTGCCCTTACGGTTTTTGAAAACGTTATCGGTCACGAATGCACCGACGAGGAAAAGGAAAGAGCAATCACTGCCCTCAGGCAAGGCGGAATCTGGGAAAAGATATCTGCTCTACCCAAGGGCGGAGACACAGTTCTGACAAAGGAATTCCACAAGGACGGTATAGGTCTTTCAGGCGGTGAAAATCAGAAGGTATCCGCCGCAAGACTCTTTGCAAAGGACTTTCAGTTTGCCGTTCTTGACGAACCCTCCTCAGCTCTTGATCCTATTGCCGAATACAAAATGTATGAGGAGCTTGTAAAAGCGACAAAGGACAAGGCAGTTCTATATATCTCCCACAGACTTTCAAGTGCTGTTCTTTCTGACAGAATTATTGTTATTGAAGAGGGAAGAATTCTTCAGCAGGGCTCTCACGAGCAGCTTATGAAAGCCGAGGGAAAGTATAAAGAGATGTTTACTCTTCAGGCTTCAAGCTATAACAGAGAAAGTGAGGAGAGAGAAAATGCTTAAACACAAAAAAAGAGAAACGGCTCACTCCACTTTTTCAAATATATTCTTTTTCGTAAGTCTCCTTTTTAAAATATCACCTACTCTTGTCATCGGTGAATTTATTATGGGTATTCTTACTACTCTGCCTACAAGACTTATAAGCGTTGTGGGACTTAAATATATTATTGATGTGGTAACCGAGGGTGAAAACCTTGAAAGAATTTTCTATGCCGTAGTAATTATCGCCGCAGTGCTTATCGGCAGTAAGGTTTTCGCCTGGATTTTTCAGGAATTCTACTGGAATACGGCAAGGGAAAAGGTCTACTACGGGCTTAATAAAACCCTTTACGAAAAGGCAAAGCAGCTTGACCTTGAAAGCTATGACAATCCCGAATTCTATAATAATTTTATCCTCACAATTGAGTCCTCCTCGGACAATATCACTAACCTTTTAGGCCTTGTGAGAAACTATGTGGGTAATCTCATATCCTTCTTTACAATTGCCGGTGTTCTTCTTACCATTGACCCTCTCTGTCTTGTGATTATTCTCGTATTTATCGGCTGCTTCCTGCCTCTGAGCAATAAAAGAGGTGCTCTTCAGATGGCAAGACGAAGAGACAACACCGAATATCACAGGCGAAGCGACTATTTTCAGAGAATATTCTATTTGCAGGACTATGCCAAAGAGGTCAGAATGAACAACATTCATCCTATCCTTATTGACCGGTATAACGATGCTGCCGATGATGTTATTGACAATCAGAAAAGGTACTGGAAGAAAATTGCTCTTGTTTCCTTTATTCAGGACGCGGGTATTCAGATTTTAGGCTTTATGTTTGTACTGCCCCTTTATCTCGGCTACTGTGTACTTGTCAGGGAAACGCTTTCGTCGGGTGATTTTGTTGCCGCCTTCAACGGCGCATATTCAATTGCCGTTTCAATCAATTTTCTTACTGTATGGGCAGTTGCCGTTTTCTCCGAAAGAGGCAAGATGATTGAAAAATACCGTGAATTTCTCAAAATGGATTTTAAAATCAAGGACGGCACGGAAAAAGCAGAAAAGGGCACACCTAAGGAAATCGTTATCAAGGATTTATCCTTTACCTACCCCGGCAATGACAGGCCTACACTGGAAAACATCAATCTTACAATAAAGCCCTGCGAGAAAATTGCTCTTGTAGGCTACAACGGTGCAGGTAAAACTACACTTACAAATCTGCTTCTTCGTTTATATGATGCAACAGAAGGTGAAATTCTTATTGACGGCAAAAATATCAGGGATGTGACTATTGACTCCCACCGTGACCGTTTTTCTGCCGTTTTTCAGGACTTCCAGCTCTTCGCCTGCAAAGTAGGCGAAAATGTTGCTCTGGGTGACGAGTTCGATGAAGAAAAGGTAAAGGAAGCCCTCCGACACAGCGGCTTCGATAAAGAACTCAAAAAAGGCACCCATACTGAGCTTCTGAGAGAATTCGACAATGAAGGCAAAATGCTTTCGGGCGGTGAGTCACAGAAGGTAGCTATCGCAAGAGCCTTCTATAAAAACTGTCCCTATGTTATTCTTGATGAGCCCTCAGCCAACCTTGACCCCATAGCCGAATATAATCTCAATCAGGCTATGATTGAGGCGGCAGAGCATAAAACAGTAATTTTCATCTCTCACCGACTTTCAACTACAGTAAATGCCGACAGAATTTATGTTATGGAAAAGGGCAGAATCATTGAAAGCGGCAGCCACGATGAGCTTATGAAAATGAACGGCACCTATGCCTATATGTTCAGTCTTCAGGCTGAAAAATACAGAACGTAGTTCCAGGGCCGAGAGCCAAGGGTCGAGGGCCTAGGATGCCCGGCGGAGCAGCAAAAAGGAAAGCTCTACCCGCCCTGTAAGGCTCTTAAAATTTAATATGTTTGTGGGCGGCCGTTGGCCGCCCTTATTTTTTTCTGTGGTTCCCGTAACAGCTATATTTCTCTGCGGCACAAACGAAAAAGAAAGGCCGCAGTTAACCTGCGACCACAATTATTCATTATTCATCATTAATTATTCATTAAATCTAAAATCTAACAGAACGGGTACAGCTTTCCCACCACCGCACTATCAATCGTCCTTGGCCCAGAGCCCTCGGCCCTTGGCCCTACAAATGCATTCATTCAAGAAAGCTTATTATCTTCTCCCATACCTTTTCATCCTGAGCCGTCATTCTCTTCCAGTCATACTTATCTCTGAAATTCTTCTTCTCCTCATCGGTACGGAGCTTTTTCATCTTTTTCTGCAGGTCAGCAAAAAAGCTGCTCATATATTTAACGGCATCTTCCGTATAATTGGGATTATGATTCTTGCCGTTAAGACGAAGGAAGGTAATATTCTCTTTCCCCTTAAGCTCTCTTTCAAGAATATCGATGCTGTTTTCCTTAAGCACCGTTTTGTCATCATCGGAATGAATGACAAGAACCTCTGCCTTGGTACTTTTAAGAGTATCCACAGCGTTATACTTTATGTATTCGGGATTGGATTTTCTCTCAATTTCCATTATCATTTTACCGTAAGAGGAAAGAATTCCTCTGAAAAAGCACTTTACAATTTCATCAACGGAAACAAAGCCCGACATGGCAACAACCTTTTCAATTCCGGGATGAAGAGCCGAGCTGTTGAGAGCAGAAAAGCCTCCCCAGCTGTGTCCCACTACACTCAGAGCAAGATTCTTGTAGCGCTCGTCAGCCTTCAGGGCCTTTACCGCATCGTCAAAGTCACGAAGAGACTGGGCAAAGCCACCCGTAGTCTCACCGCCCGAATTCATACAGCCTGTATGGTCATAGGAAAATACACGGTAGCCTGCTCTGCAAAGGCGTTCAATCTCTGCCATATAGCCTCGGTGGCCTGAACCCATACCGTGTTCAAACATAATAAGTCTGTCCTCATTGTATCCGTCATACCAGTAAAATGAGCCTGCAAGCTTATGACCGAGAGAGGACTGAAAAACAAACTCCTCGCCCTTAAGAGAGGGAAAATCCTCCTTGGAAAAATAAAAAACGCAGCCCGTATCGTCGGCACGGCTGTAAACTCTTGCCCTATACATTTTTTCTACAAGCTTTTTAAGCACTGTGCATCTTCCTTTCAGCTTTTATACTTTGATTATACAATAAAAGCTCTTTCACTGCAAGAAAAAAAGGAACAATTTATGCCGACACCCGATAAATAAAGGTGCCGGCATATTTTTAATTAGTCTCAGAGGTTACTTCTTTTTCAGATGAATAATTAATTCTGGCTGTGATTCTGTAAGCATCCACATCACTGTCATATACCGTCTGCCCTACCGTAAAACCGACGATTTTTTCGACGTTTGTCGCAAGGTAAAGACAGATTATCTCCAGAAGCTTCTGACTTGCGGAGGGCGGAACACCAAGAGGGATAAAGCAGTTTATCCTTACGGTGATATCGTTCTTTTCCATTTCCGCTGCATTTTCGTCAGTAAAATATGTAACCTTGTTTTCCTCACCTGAAAATGAGAGATAAATCTTTCTGATGGGAACGGGCAGATTCTCGGCCTCATAAGCCTTTATAACCTTACAGGTTAAAGCTGAAAGGAGATATTCCTCAACCTCAGTCATCAAAGCTTCAATCAGATTATCAGTGGTACGCATATTATCCCTCCTTGTGAACAATCGCCCAGTAATAAAGACGCTTTTTCCCTAAATAAACAGGCTCGCAATGGTCGGTTGCAAAGGTGAAGCCGTCAAAAGAAATTGTATATTCATTACTTTCAAGATAAGCTATATCCACCTCAGGCGGTGCAATAAGCAGATACTTATTAAGGCCGTCATAGCCCAGCTCCGTAGGAACACCGCTGAGATAAATTTTATTCTTATAACGAAGAGGCTGCAGATAAGCACAGAACTCTACCGAATCCTCGCTTCCCATGCTGGTTATTGTAACGCCGTACTTATCAAAAAGCTTGTTTTTAATTATATTATGCGCCACAGCAGTAGAAGCCTCCGTCTTTGAGAATTGAGCTTGCAGCAGCAACTGCCTGATCCTTTATCTGACTTTCATAGAGCATCTCCTTGGTGAGATTGCGTCTTACGGTCATATCACCTGCCGTATAGGCTTCATACTTGTCAGGCTCTGTAAGACGGCTGAGAAAGAAGAAAAAGTGTGCCATGGCTGCTGCTGTATGTGTAATGAGAACGCTGTTTTCATCAGCATCGCTTCTGAGTCTCTCCTTCACCCACTGAAGACCTCTTTCACAGCTGGGATAAAGCTGCTCTTTTGTGTAGGCATCGCCTATATCCCCATAGTTCATAAGACAGCTCATTACAGCTTCTGCATCAATCATTATTACACCTCTTATTATGCTTCACAGACAATCTTGGCAGCTTCATTATAAATTTTTGCAAAGCCTGATGTAAGTGTAACCGATGCTCTTTCAAGCTGACGGTCAATAAGCTTGTCAAACTCTGTAGTGAGAGGACCTGCCTGAACTCTTTCGAGAGTGCTTGACTTATCAAGACCGATAAGAGTGTCTGATACAAGGGAAGGCATATGAATAAGCTCTGCACCGAAGGGTGTTACGATGTTGCCTGTTGCGTGGAAGCTGAGACCTGCCGCTGAATCTCTGAACTCATTCATCTTAAGAATGATGGAAATGAGGTTTGACGGAGCGATAATTGTTGTAAGCTTAAACTTATTAAATGCTGTCCAGAGAGATACAAGATCTTCATACTTGAAGTCCTCAAGGGAGCCCACCTCAACATAATCTGCTCCTCTGCCGCTGCCGTCGTCGCCTAAAATGGTGTTGACTGCATCAGTGAACTGAGTGCGTGCAATTGAGGCACCGATCTGCTTGAGAGCAATTGTAAAAAGATCAAGTCTCTGGAACTTTATGGATTCATAAGAAGCAGTAAGCATTCTGCCGTACTTTTTAAGCTCAACAAGGTTGTCCTTTACGCTTACCTTTGTTTCGGGAATAAATGTACCCTCATTTACTGCAGTAATCGTGTTTTCGATTTCTGCAATGTCCACAGCAAGTGAACGGTAGTCAAGACCGTCAATAACCGTTGTGGTTGCAATAATCTTTGAAAGAAGATCGTTTTCCTCATAGCCCTGCCAGACTGCACGGGAAATGTATTCAGGGAAAAGTGCCGCAGAGTCTGTTGTTCTGAAAAACTTTTCGATTGAGTCGCTGTTTCTGCCGCCTACCTTTATATCGAAACGCTTAAGCTGTCTCTGGTATGCGTCAAGGCCTTCAAGTGAAGTGCCCACATAATTTTCACTTGGGTCAATGCTTTCGAGAGCCTCGGTAAAGCTCTTGCCCAATGTATAAAGACCTTTTTCAAGTCTGATATTGTCAAATGATGCCATATTTTTTCCTCCTCTTATTAAAGTATAATACCGCAGGTATCATTTACTAAATCAACATCTGCAACAAGAATATATCTGCCGCTGTCGCTGACCTTTATGCCGCCTGTGCCGTTTGATGCAATTTTGTTGTAGCCGAGTGAGGGCGTTTCACCTGAAAATGATACGGTTACATAGCCTCTGAGCACAACGCTTGCAAGACCTTTTCTTATTGCCGAGCAGACGCCAATGAAATTGGTATCTGCCGGTGAAGAGCCAACCATTGATTTGTTGAGAAGGTTTACGGTGTTACCCTCCTTAGCGGTAGCGCTTGCGTTGAGTGTTACTTCTTTTCTGTCAAATCCGTTAAGATATGCGTTCATAATTTTCCTCCTTAGATTTTGAATTGTGAGTAGTCATAATTTGATTTTTCTTCCCTTCCTGATGTAAGCTGAGGCTTTACGGGAAGGACTGAATTTGCCTGAGTGAGCATAGAGTCACGCAGGGACTTGATTTCACGGATATCCATTTTTTCGCAGCCGCCGATAAAGGACCTGACGTCAACTGACGGCATAATGATAAGAGCGTACTTTCTGATGTCATTTGTAAGCTGCTCTCTGTATGCGTGGGCTTCTTTGGCGAGGACCTCAAGCTGTTCAATCTGAGATTTAAGGCTTTCAATTTCCTCCAAAGAAAAACGGGTGTCCTGTGAAATACTCTTGAAGCTTTCAATTGTCATTTTTTCTTTGCTCTCCTTATGGTTATTAAAAGATTTGGTTACTCCTGCCATTTTCTGTGCAGGTACGGCGACGAAGGACCATTCGTAAGCATCTGTAGGCTCTTTAAGAATGCCGTGACAGATTTTTCCGTCATAGGTTCTGCCCTTTATATGCTCACACTGATGTCTTTTCATATCCTTGCCGCAGACTGAACAGATACATTCCCTCATACTGCAGCCGACGCTTACCTCTTTTTTGATTCCGCCCTCAATCTCTTTAATGAGTGAGGCGTTTTCTTCGGTGCGAAGCATATACGCCCTTGCCTTAAGAGCAGTGTATACCTCACCCGTAGCGATCTTTTTGCCCTGACTTTTCTCAATGTAGGTTCTGAAGATTCTTGCTCGCTGGTCCTTTGAACGCATACTGTGGTCAAAGATACCTGTCTTTCCGACAAAAAGCTCACCCAAGGCAGTGAGAGCCTCAGCAGAAAAACGTTCATAATCTCTGTCCACCTCATTGTCGCAAAGGGTAAGAGTGAATATATATACGTCCTCTTCCTTAAGCTCGGAGCGTGTGTAATTATTGATAAGCTCAAGCTCTTTTTCAATTGACATAGCCGGTTTCACCTCCCATTTCCCAATAAATACGGTCACTCTGAGCCTCATAGTATCTGCTCTGTGAAAGCTCGGTAATATCCTGAAGAGTGAGATTTTCCCATTTGACCTTAAAGTCACAGTCATAGCCCCTGAGAGCTAAGAAAAGTGAACAGATACGGTTGATTACGGGAGTGAGCGCACGGCGGTAGGCATCAATCTCACTTGTAAGAATATCTGCCTGCTGATAGCTCATTCTTTCCGTTGTGGACCAACTGAGGCCAAGAAGGAAGGGCGGAATGCCAAGCTTTGCAACAATCTGCTCGACAATCTGCCTTACGGGAACCTCGCTGTCAAGAATCTGATTGTCGGCACCGATTGCCTTGATACTCACGTCACCTACGGCAACGAAATCCTTTACGGCTCCGCCCGACTTCATGGTGTTGCTCCATTCGTTTGCCACCTGCATAGCTCTTTCCTGAGCGTAAGCCTTATCAACAGTATCGTTCTGTGGCTTATAGGTCACAGCAAAACGGACGTTGCCTACTCTTTCCCAGTTAAGACCGATTGTATTGAAAATTTTAAGGAGTATATCACTTACAAAGGGCAGACCTTTAAGGACAGATGTGCCGTAAATTCTGCCGGGCTCAGGGTTATGTACCGCAAGAAGAATAAGCTCGGGATAAGCTACGGGAGTGAATTCGCCTTTACTGTTTTCACTGCTTATGACAATATCAAGGGGAGACTTGCCTTCGCTCAGTGAGACAGCCTTAAGGTCACTGTTGAAAAGATGAGTAATTGTTTCGCCGTCAGTTACCATTTCGCCTACAGCCGTACCCATAGTTATAAGCTGTTCAAAGAAGGTGGAAATAAAAGCGTCTACTCCTCTTCTCGTACCGCCGACGGAGACATTCGAGAGAAAATGCTCAAGGCTTTTCTGTGCCTGCAGATTATCGCATTCCACTTCGAAAGTGCCTATAAGCCGTACAATCTTATTGATTGCCGCATCAATAATAGGGACGGCTTCACGAAGACACATATAAAGCTTTCCGTCGGTCTGTGAATCGGGCATATAGCCCGAAAGAGAAGAAAAGGGATGGACTTTTACCGATGTCTGAGGCACTGCCATAACTTCCTTCTGCTTTGTTTGTCTGTTACGTTTTCCTAATGCCAAAATATTCTCCTTTCTTCCACCGGAAAATCGGCGGAAAAGTAGGGTGACGAATATATTCCTTCTTCCTTTTTCGGACGGATTTTCACCACCCCCCTTTTTGTTAAAATCCCTGCAAAACTGATTAAGCTTTGCCGTATTATGTGCCTTGTCTTGCCTGAGCGAGGGCGAAAAAGCCGACCTCGTTTTCATCCTTCAAGGCTGTAGAGACAAAATATCTTATATCATCCATAGCGTGATCATTTTCTTTCTTTGGTGTATCCTTGGCCGCATTCTCATCCCAACGGTACAGGGAAAACTCTTTTATTGATGCCCTGCACACCGGCGAGATAATGATTCTGCCCTCTTTAAAGGCACTGTGTACCTTTCTTATTCCCGGAACAACATCGTTTTTTGCAGGTATAACTCTGTATTTTCCCTTACGCCTTATACATTCGCTGAAGGAAGCAGCAGAGGGGTCAATGATAACCGCTTCGATATTTCTTTCACCGATAAGCTCACAGAGCTTCCCGTAATACTCCTCATCCGTCAGCTGTCTGCCTTCAAGACGGGAGGAATAATAGAATTCGTCGAATCGGTACCAGACACCCTTATATAAGCCCCACAGTCCCATTGAGGTGGGATTGACCGTACCGTAATCGCAGGAAACGTAATACTTTGAAAATGAGGTTACAGGAGGAACTTCAGTATATTTTCCGTTTGCAACGTCGGCATAGACAAGTCCGTCAACGGCTATCCATCTTCCAAGAACAAAGCGCTCATAAAAGGCTCCGCTGTAAAGGCGTTCATAGCGTCTTATAATCTTAGGTGTAAGGGAAGGGTTGTCATTCATAAGAAAGTGGAGATACAGACAGTTCTTTTCCTCTGCCTTTTTTATCCACTCCTCATAAAACCAGTGCCTCGGATTTTCGGGGTTACAGTTGAACCAGAACTTTGAAGAAGAGAGAGAGCATCTTGCAAGAGCCTGCTCAACAAAGGAACGGGGCATAAGTGCCACCTCGTCAAGAAGAACACCGCCTAAGGTCATACCCTGAATAAGTGAGGCGGAGCTTTCGTCACGACCGCCGAAAAGATAAAAACGGTTAGTTTTGCCTTCAAAGGTAATTTCCACAAGATTCTGACTGAGTCTCTCTTTGCACTGAAACCCTAAGTCCTTTAAAAGCGGAAGAAGTGATGAAATAATGTTCCGCTTAAGTGACGCAATGGTTTTACCGCAAACGGCAAAGGAGGTATCGTCAAAGGTGTAGAATGCCCACAGCACGAAGGAGAGAGACATACAGGTTGTCTTTCCGCTTCTTACGGCTCCGTCACAGATGATTGCATCACAGCTGCTGTATGTGGATGTTTTATGCCACCAGGAAAGAACCGTAAGCTGTTTTTTTGAAAAGGCAGTGAACTGATTTTTAGCCATCGTCTTCATCTCTCAGGGCAGCGGCGCCTTTTTCGATGGCACTGTAAATGGAAAATGCAGTACCCTTTTCACTGTCCGATGCTATTTCCTCAAGATGCTCAAGGGCTTTAAGACGGTCAAAAAACTTGATTTCGATTTCTCCGCCTCTCTTTCTCTTGATTTCGGCGATATTGTATAAATCCATTTTCTGCAGCTCCTCGCCCGTCACTTCCTCTTTGAAAATGAGACTTATCGGGTCAGTATAGCACCCGAAGGCAAGTCTGTAGTAGCCGGAAACAATATCGGTTTTTCTCGCTCTCTTTTCCTTATCGCTTCTTTCAATCTCTTCGGCGACCTCTTTTTTCTTAAGAAGTCTTGCAGCGCTTCTTTCGGGGAAGACATAGCCCGATTTTGCCGCCGCCTCTCTGCCGTTTCTTGAAAGGCAGTAATAAGTACAGAAGAGTCTTTCTTTTGATGATAATGTGCTGATTGTGATTAACCCCTTTCGTTTTTTGTTTTTGTCTCTCACCTATAGGTTCCACACGGGCAAAATTTGCGGCTTTTTCGCAAAAAAAGTGCATTTTTACGGAAAATTTTTTTATTTTCCGGTCTTTCTGCCCATTGTGATAGCTTTTTTCTGAGGCATTTTTTCCAACTTAAAAGCAATTTTATGAGAAAGTGAATTTTTTTTGAATTAATTGTTGACATAATTTAAATGCTGATGTATAATGTAAACAAGCTGAAGGGTACCATTTTTCAGCTAATAAGATAAGGAGGAACCAAATAATGGAAAACATCGGTGCATGGATTAAAGAAAACTGGGATCAGATTTGTGACGTTATCGAAAAGATTTTCGCACTTATTTCAGAAAAGCTTGCCTAATCTGAATTGATTAGTAGTTTTAAAATTTGAAATTTTAAAATTAAAGAAGTCACTTATGTGGCTTCTTTTTTTGCCTTTTTTTAAGAAAAGGTATTTATTTAATCGTAAGAATGTAATATAATATATAAACTGTCAATTAAAGATTAATTGTCATTCTTAACACAGTGAAGAACACCCCTCAGTCAGCACAGCTGACAGCTCCACCTTTCAGGGGAGCCACTGTTTGCCTTTCCTGAAAGGGAAGGTGGCACGCAGTGACGGATGGGTTCCTTCGCTATTCTCAGGATGACACTAAAGATAAAGGAGGGAAAACAGTGTCTGCTTTCAGTAAGGTTCTTTCAAAAAGTGAGGAATACCTTAAAATAAAAGATAATATAAAAAGAGCTGCTTATCCCTTCGGTATAATCGGTCTGTCACAGGTTCATAAGGCTCATTTTATTTTCTCTCTTATGAGGGATACGGATAAAAAAGCTCTTATACTCTGTCCCGACGAAAGCTCAGCTTCAAAGCTATGCGATGATCTTAAGGGCTTCGGGATAAATGCCGACCTTTACCCTGCAAGAGATTTCCGTTTCCGTGAGGCCGACAGCAAATCTCTCGACTTTGAGCAGAGACGTCTTGGTGTCCTTCGTAAAATCACCGACGGCGAATGTGAATGTGCCGTATGCTCGGTCGAAGCGGCAATGCAGCTCACTCTCCCGAAAAGTGAGCTTATAAAACGTTCCCTTAAAATCTCCCTTTCTGATGAAATCTCCACCCACGAAGCCGTAAACACTCTTCTTTCTGCAGGCTACACAAGAGCCGAGCAGGTTGAGGGTACGGGTCAGTTCTCCTTAAGAGGCGGCATTCTCGATATCTTCCCTCCGGGGCAGGAATACCCTGTAAGGATTGAGTTCTGGGGCGATACGGTGGATTCCATCTCCCTTTTCGATACGGAAAGTCAGAGAAGACGTGAAAATATTGATTCTGTAAAAATAACCCCCTCCTGTGAGGTGCTTTTTGACTCCCCCCAGGATATGAGAAAAAGACTTGAGGATTTTCTGCCCTCAGTAAAAGGTAAGGGCTCGGTTAAGGCCAAAGCAAGCATCACTGCCGATATTGAAAAGCTCAGCCACTACCTTTCCGTCGCAAGTGACAAATATCTCTCCCTTGCCTACAGTGAGTGCGAGACTATTTTCGACTATATGAGCGATGCTGTCCTCTTTGTCAGCGAAAGCTCCTCCGTAAAGCAGAAGCATACCTCCTCTTATGCACTTCTCAGTGAAGACGTAAAGGCTATGTTCGAGGAGGGTATTCTCACTAAAGGCCTTGACAGATATGCGCTTTCCTTCAGCGAAATTCTCTCTCTTTACGAAAAAGGTAACACCGTTTATATTGATAACCTTGCAAGAGGCTCCTTTGACACACCCGTAAAATCCCTTGTCAGTGTCAGTGCTTCTCAGCTTTCACGCTGGGACGGCACACTCTCCTATCTTCTTGAGGATATAGAGCCTCTTATAAAGTTAGGCTACACTGTAGCCGTTATGGCAGGAACGGAAAAGAATGCGAAGGAGCTCGCCTACGACCTTGAAACCGAAGGCGTAAGGGCTCACTATTTTCCCGTTGTGCCTGCCGAATTTCCCGAAAAGCAGGTAAGCGTTATTTCGGGCAATGTGTCCTCGGGTATGGAGTATAACGGTCTTAAATTTGCTCTTTTCACTTATGCCAGAGCCGTAGAAAAGAAGCAGAGAAAGCGTCACGCCGCCTTCAAGGGCAAAAAAGGACTCACCTCTCTTGATGAGGTAAGCCGTGGTGACTATGTTGTTCACGCCGTACACGGAATAGGTATCTTTGACGGCATAACCACTATGACCGTTGCAGGTAAGGTCAAGGACTTCATCAAAATCAACTTCCGCGGCAGTGATGTTCTCTATCTGCCCGTAACACAGCTTGACCTTATTGCAAAATACATCTCCCCCAAGGATACGGACAAGGTAATAAAGCTCAACCGTCTCGGCAGTGACGAATGGAAGAAAACCAAAACAAGAGTCAGAACTGCCGTTAAGGATATGGCGGCAGAGCTTACAAAAATATATTCGGCAAGACTCAATTCTCCCGGCTTCGCCTTCTCGCCCGATATGGATATGCAGAGTGACTTTGAAAGAAGGTTCGAGTTTGAGGAAACCGATGACCAGCTTGAAGCCGTAAATGAAATAAAAAGAGATATGGAAAGGCCCAGTCCTATGGACCGTCTTCTCTGCGGTGACGTTGGCTTCGGCAAAACTGAGGTGGCTCTGCGTGCCGCATTCAAATGTGTTGCCGACGGTAAGCAGTGTGCAATTCTTGTACCTACCACAATTCTCGCCTTCCAGCATTTCCAGACAATCAAAAAGCGCTTTGACGGCTTCCCCATTGAGATTGATATGCTCTCACGCTTCAGAAGTCAGGGCGACAGAACCAAAATAAAAAAAGCCCTCAAAAGAGGCAGTATAGATATAATCGTCGGCACTCACTCCATTATTGCAAAGAGTGTTGAGTTCAAGGATTTAGGTCTTCTTATCGTTGACGAGGAACAGCGCTTCGGTGTTGCACAAAAGGAAAAGCTAAAGGAAAAGTTCCCCCTTATTGACGTGCTTACTCTTTCGGCTACACCTATTCCCCGTACTCTCAATATGGCTATGACGGGCATCAGGGATATGTCTGTCCTTGAAATTCCGCCCGTAGGAAGATATCCCGTTCAGACCTATGTTGTACCTCAGGATATGGAGCTTCTTTCCGAGGCTATGGAAAGAGAAATACGCCGCGGCGGTCAGATTTATTATCTTCACAACCGTGTTGAGTCCATCGAAAGACGGGCGGCGGAAATAAGGAAATATCTCCCCGACGCAAGAATCGGCATCGGTCACGGCAAAATGGGTGAAGAGGAATTAAGTGAGGTATGGCGCAAGCTTCTTGAAAATGAGATTGACATTCTTCTCTGCACCACCATTATTGAAACGGGCGTTGATGTACCCAATGCCAACACCCTTATTATTGAAGATGCAGACAAAATGGGCCTTGCTCAGCTTCATCAGATACGAGGCAGAGTCGGCAGAAGCTCACGAAGGGCATACGCCTATTTCACCTATAACAAAAATAAAGAGGTCAGCGAAATTGCACAGAGACGACTTTCAGCTATCAGAGAATTCACCGAATTCGGCTCAGGCTTCAGAATAGCTATGCGTGACCTTGAAATACGAGGCGCAGGCAACATCTTGGGCGCACAGCAGCACGGCCACATGGAAGCTGTCGGCTATGATATGTATCTGCAGATTCTTTCGGAGACAATCGAGGAAGAAAAGACAGGTCTTACAGCACAGGAAAAGAAGGAATGTCTTGTTGATATTTCCGTGGATGCCCATATTCCCGAAAGCTATATCGATTCGGTGAAGAACCGTATCGGTATGTATAAGCGTATTGCCGAGATAGAAACCAGGGAGGATGCTATGGATGTTCTTGACGAGTTCATTGACCGTTTCGGTGAACCGCCCAAGGCCGCAGTGGGACTTGTGGATGTAGCACTTCTCCGTGCAAGAGCCGCAAAGCTCGGCATTTACGAAATCAAGCAGCAGAATTCTATGCTTCTCGCCTTTGTCAGTGAGCTGAAGCCTCAGTTCGTTTCGGCAGTAGGTCACAAGCTCAGAGGCAAGGCTATGATAAGCGCCGCAAAGAGCACACCTTATATTACCTACAAGCTTACAAAGGTAAGTCCCGTTGAGGGAATGAAGGAGCTTATAGATGCTCTGAGCGAAAGTGAATAAAAAATATAAACCATTGTATCAGCCGAGTTTTCCCGCTTTTACAATGGTTTTAGTATTGATATAGAGATTTTAAAATTTACTAAAAGGTTGTAGGTACACAGAACATCAACTGTGTTATTCAAAATTCGTACCAGGAACTACCTCGAAAACATCATAAATACACTCTAAAGGATAACCTTTAAAACCAACATCAAACCAAAAAAATTCTTCTTTTGATAAAGTACGGTTAAATTCCTTTTCAAGATAGTCAACCACATCAGAATGAGTAACT
>JAZPYL010000031.1:0-6554 GCA_045544175.1 Acutalibacteraceae bacterium
TTATCATCACTTATATTTTTACAAAGTTCATATGGTTTAAAAAAATACTATGAATTAGCAAAGGAAAGAATGACTCTACCGGATTTTACCGATAGCAACAGCATTTCAACGATGACTGAAAGAATTTCTGAAATTTCAAAAGTTGAGTTATTACCTATTTTGGGAGATTTGCAGGATTTGTTATTTACTCCTGGGTTCGTTGATAAAGATACTTTTGGATTGTGGAATAGTCTTCATAATGCATTTAGGAAAATGTCTCACGATAATTATGATGAAGTAAAAGAACATTTAGAGAGTTCACTTGCTAAAAGTAAAATTTGTGAGAATGAGAAGTGTTTTTGTAATAGTATTTTGATTGAAATTGCACATGATAAAAATACATCTGATGATGTTGCGTGGAAAATAGAAGAAGTTATAAGTTTTTGCAAAAGTATATAATAAGAAAATCTATAGTAGAATGCCTTGTTTTTTAAGCAAATAAAAACAAGGCATTTTTTACTAGGGTGCGTTTTTAGGTGTATTGGGAGAGCGCTTGAATGGCATTCAAGAGGTCAGCGGTTCGATCCCGCTTATCTCCACCAAGTAAAAAACCGAGGTTTTATGACCTCGGTTTTTTACTTGGTTCTTTTGTAACTGATATGTTTATTAATCATTTATACACAATTTCAAGGGTTAACGCAAGTACCGTGCTACTATTAACCGATTTTCTCAATTTTCTCACCTAATATAACAACTGCTTGATTATCACTTATCGTAACCACTTCTTTACCATTGTTCATTAATAAACTGACAGTATCAGAAAATTCTTCGTTGTAATGTGGAATCAGTGCTGATGAAAGGAATGAAAGACCTGCTGTATCATCTAGTTTACAGTCATTTTCATCCATGCAAAGAATATAGTTTATGTCAGAAGTTGCAATCACACTGCCTGCACTTATACCAACATAAAACAAACCTTTATTTACAAATTCTTTAATTCTAGAGAAATAATTGTTTTCTTTTAGTTTTTTTAGCAAATAAAATGCATTACCACCACAAACATAAATACAATCAAATTCAGAATCATTAAAGTATGTTGATACATCATCAGCATCAAACCAAACAATATTATCTTTGTTAATACCAACGGATAAAAGTTCGTTTAATGACTTCCTTACGAATACTTTTTCATCATCAGTTCTTGAAGCTGTCGGCACAAATAAAATCTTGAGTTCTTTTACTGGTTTTGGTACAAGGGCAATAAATTTTTCTGCTACCATTTTATTTTCAAGACCAGTAGAGGTCAAAAGGATTTTTTTCAAATAAAACATCTCCTGTGAATACAAAACATTTAATCGAACATTTGTTCCTCCTCATTCTAAAAGAATTTCAACTATTTGTCAACACCTTTTTAAGAAAAGCTAAAAAATATGGTACCAAAGAATTATCTACCTGTCGCCATTTCATAAAAGATTTTATGCCACCTTATCAATACCAACCATAAACTGCTCAAAGTCAATATTAAGCTCAACTTTCAGCTTATACCCTCTGCTAACCTCAACACGTTTAATTAAGCAATTAACAATCATTTTTTTCTTTTCAAAACTCGCTTCATCATAAAGCTCCGCCCAAGAAATCAGTTCATCAAAGCTATCGGATAAGGTTTTGAGCACGCTTTCACCGTCTGCAACATCCTTTTCAGCGTCTGCACATAAATCAAAAAGCCTGCTGCACTCTTTTTCCGATTCCACAATCAGTTCCGAAAGAGTATCAGCCGAAAAAGAACTCTCACCCTTGATTGCCTTAATAACCTCAGATTTCAGTATGGTAAGATTTTCAAACTCTTTATTGTAATCTGCTTTCAGCATATTCAGCCTTGCTTTTCTCACTTCAAGCTCATCAGCATAACGGAGCTTGATTACATCAGATTTTGATACACCTTTCATCTTCCTGAAAATGTCACGGACAATTTCATCAATTAAATTATCAAGAATATGCAAGGTGTAACCCGACTGACCGTCACATTCAGTTTGCTTTCTGCTTTTTCCGTAGCATGCATATCTGATTCGCTTCGTTGTATCAACAGTTCCGTCTTTTCTTTTACGGTATCTTCCGCTTGTTGTAAGATTTAGCCTTGAGCCGCAATGCCCACAGTAAGCCTTGCCGGACACAAGTGATTTTCCTTTTGTGTTAAGTGGTACCGTAGGATTTTCTTTATTCCTATCGGAACGCTCTTGCATTATCATTCTTGCTCTTTCAAACTGTTCAGACGGTATTATCTGCAGTTCGGGTATAACCTCTGAACGAGCATCACCACTACGAAGTACACCCGTATAAGTCAGGTTGCATAGAATACCCCTTATGGTTGCTTCGTGCCACATTTTACCTGTCCTCGCTCTGTAACCGTTGTTGTTCAGCCAAGTTGTAATTCTGTGAGCACCATAACCTTCAGTAGTGTACTTGTCAAAGATAATCTTCACAACAATCGCTTCATCAGGATTTACCTGTAAATCATAAAGCTCATGTTTTCTTTTATTGAATCTACCGCTTTTCACGAGGTCATATCCAAAGGCGGCAACGCCGCCCTTGAAATGACCAGCTTCAACCAACTGACCAAGGCTTGTTTTTGTTCTTACTGATGTTTTCTCACTTTCACCGTCAGCCTGCCAGAAACGGATATAGTTCAGGAGCTTATCAATGTGATTATCAAATCTCTGTTCGCCCTCTTGGGTACTCCAGACCTCGATACCGTTTTTAACAAACCATTCAACAACAAAAGGTGTTTCATCTGCGATTCTACCTATACGGTCAAACATAAACACAAGCAGAATATCAAACTTTTTCTTTCGCGCAAGGTCTTTTATGATTTGAATTTTATCACGATTCTCAGCTCGCACCTTATGACCGGAAACACCATCTTCCTGTTCTTCATGAACAATATCCCAACCCATTTCATTTGCAAATTTGTGACAAGCCTTTCTCTGCATCGGGATATCCGCTTCATTGTTGCTGTCATAATCAACCTGTTTACCTGTTGAAACTCGGTACAGACAGCACACTCTTTTTGACATTAAACCGCCTCCTTGATATTTTCTTTTAGTTTAATATCAGGGGTATCACTTTGTCGAATGTGCGAATCACCGAGTAATATTTCACGAAGACGAGGGAGAATGTCATTGTTAGGCTTTTCGGCAAAGGTAGCCACAACCTCGTGCCCCTTAACCTTGAAGCAATATTCACCTCGGATATCATTATCAAGATAACGGATATATGCTTTAAGAATGCCGATATATTTCAATACGCATCACCTCGCATCCCTGTTGCGCTGTCGCTGAAGATATCTGTAATAATGCTCACAGGCTTTCAGCACAAAATCTTCAAAGTCTTTGTCCTTAACCTTAGGTGCGACCTTCTGCAACTTTTCAATAGGAACTTTACACATAGGTTTCTGATTTGGTTTTTCTGCTGTAAGAGTATTCTCAATACTTTCCGCAGTAAGAGTACCCGCAGTAAAATCCTTGTGCATATGCCATGCCTGAGAATATGAGGGTGTACATTCCTGCTCCTCAATTACACGGAGTAAATCATACTGCATTTGGTCATCAAGGAACGAAAGCTCAACACCGACGGAGAAAGCAATTTTGTCTTCATCCATCATTTCAAGCAGTTCAGGAATGAGATAAGTCAGACGAATATATCTGTAAACTTTATCTCGGCTTTCACCTGTAATATTGCCTATTTCAGTTGCAGAGTTAAACTTTGTCGCAATTTGCGACGAAGTTAAATCTGTTCTCTGTCCCTGACGGTTCATTGCTTCAAGCTTCAGCTTGTAAGCAAACGCCTTCTCCGACGGGAGAATATGCTCTCTATGCAGATTGCTGTCAACGAGCATGATAGCTGCTTCATCACGGCTTACGGCATAAATTAAAGCAGGTACTGTTTCCAGCCCTGCTTTCACTGATGCTCTCAGTCTTCTGTGACCTGAGATTATCTCATATTCATCATTTGTGTTTTCAAGAGGTCTTACAACAATGGGTGAGATGACACCTTTTTGCTGTATACTGTCAATTAGACTGTTCATCTCATCATTATCTAAAACCTTATACGGATGTCCCTCAAAGGGATGAGTTTTTTCTACCGGGATGTTTACCGGTGCTTTTAACTTTTTATTAGCCATATTATCGGCTCCTTTCTTTTTTATTCTTAATATTTTTGTTGTTACGGTTATTACGCCGTTCTTCAATTTGCCGCTGTCTTTCTTCCTGCTGTTTAACATAGCGGGCGTATTCTTCCTGCCTTGCTATTTCAGCCTTGGTAAGATAATGAGGTGGCGGCTCACCTATAAGCTTGGAAACGCTATCAACGCTTCGGTTAAAATCGTATTCACTGATGTTGTAATCTGCTTCAGCCTTTTGCCGTGCCTCGTTCTCTTTTTCGGGGCGTATTTTCATTCTTTCGGCTTTCAGCTCTTCTTTGCCTGCTTCGTCAGCCTGCTTTTCGGTTTCTTGGTACTGAGTAAGTGTCTTTTGGATTTCTGCTTTCATTCTCTTTTCCTCGGCTTCAAGCTTCGGAATTTCAAACTGACGCATTTTCTCAAAGTAAGATTTTGCATTAAGAATATCCTGTTCGGTTTCACATTCATTTTGTGAGAGAATATTCTGCATTCTAAAATTCAGCTCTTTAAGCTCAAATTCATAGTGACCAACCTCACATTTTGCCGAGTTGTACTTCTGCTTCATAACTTTGGGAGTAAGCTTCAGCTTCTTCTTTGCCTCTTTGAGCTTTTCTTCGGTGGATTTAATATCCTCTTGTAACTTATGAAAGTACACATAAAACTCATCTGCATCACGGACCTCGTTCATAGCCTGATGCTTCATGTTATTGATGCTCTTTCTTTCACATTCAAGGATAATCAAACCGACACGGATACCTTCAAGCGCATCTGCAAGTGCGGGTACGAGCAGCTTTGCCGCAGTAATAACAAGCTCTGTAAGTGCCTCAACAGTTTTGCGAAGACTGAGATCAGACTGTTGTCTTTATGGATAAGAATGTTGATTCTCATTCTTTCTGTGACTTTGCCTTTCTTCTTCATTTTCTTACTTGAAACACCCTCGTGAATTGTCGGTTGCAGAAGTATTCCTCTTGCCGCAAAGCTACGGTGGTCAATAGGCTCAATGTTCTTTTCTTCTAAATCTCTGTTTACAATATCTGCCCACAGCTTTCTCCAGTCGCATAACTGCTCATCACTGTTCCAACGCTCGCTTATGGGATTCTGTCTGCCGTACTTTGTGCTTTTAGGGTATTTATTTACTCTCTCATATCCAAGAACCTGTGACGGTGGCAGATACACCTTCTTGCCGTCAACGTAATACTGATACTGTTTTTCCCAACCCTCATTTTGAGCAGATAAAAATTCAGAGGCGGTAAAGCCTTTCTCCTTATCGTCTCTGATACATAGATATTCTTTTTCGGTTTTTCTTTGCCAAGTACCATCAGGATTTAACGGTCTGACAGTTGCCATAATATGAGCGTGAGGATTACCTTCGCCTGTATCGTGAATACAGATATCAACACACATACCGTCACTGGCAAGAGCCTTTGCAAATTCTTCTGCCTCTGCAATCTGCCTTTCACGGCTGACTTCAACGGGCAGAGCAACAATGAACTCTCTTGCCAAACGACTGTCTCTTGTTTTCTCTGTTTCCTCAACTGCGTTCCATAGCTTACTTCTATCGTACCATTCGGGCGGAGCGTGTGTAGGGAGAAAAATTTTCTCATATACAAGACCGCATTTCCTTGTGTAATCATGTTTTACGCCGTCATACTCGTTAGTGATTTCACTGCAGCTCATATATGCACTTGCGGCTACGGCTGAGCGACCGACACCACGGGTTATGACTTTGGCTTCAAGGTGATAAATTGCGGGTATCACCGTCCTTTCTTGGATTTTTTTGCTTTATATAATTGGTATTCTACGATTCATAGGTTGATAAATTCAGCGTTTTTGTGATATTCTTTTGTAAAAGGTGGTGTTAATATGACCTCAAAAGAATGTGGTAATTTTATTTCTGAACTACGCAAAGAAAAGAAACTTACACAAAAAGAACTCGCAGAGAAAATCATTGTTTCTGATAAAGCTGTTTCAAGATGGGAAACAGGTAAGGGTTATCCTGATGTTACTTCGCTTGTATCTTTAAGTGAATACTTTGATGTTAGTGTAAATGAACTTTTAGCAGGTAAAAGATTAACTGTTGAGGATATAAAAGAAACTGCGGATGTAAATCTGATTTCCGTTTTTGAACAAGTACAAAAGAACAAAAAGCAACAGAATCTTCAGGTTGCTGTGTATACATCTGTTCTTATTGTTATTTTGCTTCCTGTATTGATAATAATAGGTAAAGAATTGTTTGTTTCAATGACAACACAAATACAAGCTGAAAATATAATTTCTGCGGTTGTTTCAACTGTTGTCGGCATAGTATTATTGATTGTCGGATTTTTAATCAGAAAAGGAAATGTTTCTATTCTGCATTCATATCACTATAAAAATGTTACTGATATAGATGCTTATTCAA
>JAZPYL010000032.1:0-6151 GCA_045544175.1 Acutalibacteraceae bacterium
AAAAGAAGAAAAAATATCAGGTGAAAATGTCTATCTTTTTCTGCATTATTATGGTACAATGTACAAAGAGTTCACTGATGCAGAGAAAAAGAAGTTTCTCAATACCTTTATAGAAAGTGTTGAGATATTCAAAGAAGAGCAACCCAACGGCAGACTGTTAAAATGTATCAATTTCAAATTCCCCGTCTTTTATGACGGGGATGAGAATGTGACACATATCCGTTGGGACAGTGAAACAACAGTCGAGACGGTGGCATTATTAAGTAGGAAAATCGATGTGCACGAAATGAAGTTAAATTCTACACCTTTTGAAATGATAAAGAGTGGAGAAAAAACCATTGAACTTCGTCTGTATGATGAAAAGCGTCAGAAAATAAAAGTTGGTGACAAGATTGTTTTCACCGATAATACAACCGACGAAACACTTAATACCACCGTTGTGAAATTGCATAGGTTTGATAATTTTGATGAATTGTATAAAACATTGCCTTTGTTGAAATGTGGTTACACGACCGACAATATTGATACGGCAACACCTGCCGATATGGAACAATGCTATTCTGTTGAAGAACAGAAAAAATATGGTGTTGTTGGCATCGAACTTTTCCGACCTAAACAAATCGCAGACGAGACGGTGGCTCTTTTAAAAACAGACTGCACATAAAATATAAAAACTGAAAACGAACAATATGAGGTAAGAAAATGAAAAAATTTCTCTGTTTTTTATTGGCAGCAACTGTATTTTTTCTTGTCGGTTGCGAAAAAATATCTGAACCTGAAACAAAGGATGCTGTTCTTCGTGACTATCTTGACAGGGTAGAAAGCTTTGAGGGTGTTATTCATCAGTACGGCGAGGAAGAAAGCCGGGTTCTTTTAGGCGAGAAGCTTGTGGCAACAGTTCTGTATCCGAAAACGGGTATAGAGGAGCTGGACGAAGCAATTTCAGAGTATACGGAAAATGTAATTTCTTCCTGTCAGATTGATTCTGCTTCAAAAAAGCTTGACGGAACAGCAGAATTGCTTGTTTACTATAACAGCTATATCAATAAAAAAGGGCTTGTAAGCGTTGAGTTTACAGAGCATTATTCTGATTCCACTCTTGCTCATCCTGTTGACCTGATAAAAACATTTGTTGCTGATATGACAACCGGTAAGCTTATTTCAATTGATGATATATTGAAAAAGGGCAAAAGACAGGAAATAGAGAACCGGCTTATCAAAGAGTATAATATTGACAGGGATTTCAGTCCGGGAGATCTTCTTGCTCAATGGGTTATAGCGGAAGACAGCCTTAAGATTATTCTCCCTCGCGGTGAGTTTCTTCCTATGTCTGACGGAACTAAGACATATACCTTTACGAAAAGTGAGACAAAGAAGCTGATAAAGGATTATGAAGAGGAAGGAAGTATAGAGGTAGGGCTTAACGAAGAGCCTGAAACACTTGTGTCGGAGGTTCCTGAAGCAGACATTGATCCGGATAAGCCTATGCTGGCTCTTACCTTTGATGACGGTCCGAGTGCTCATACACAGAGGCTTCTGGATACGTTCAAAAAATACGGCGGCAAGGGAACCTTTTTTGTCTTGGGCAATACTCTTGACAACCGAAAAGAAACCCTGAAACGAATTGCTGCCGAGGGACACGAAATAGGTAATCACAGCTGGAGCCACAGACAGTTTACAAATATTACCCCTGATGAGGTCAAGGACCAGATAATGATGACCCGTGCAAAAATCTATGATATTACGGGTATTGACTGCTCCATAGTCAGACCGCCCTACGGAGCTTGTAACGACGAGATAAGGGCAGTAGGTAAGGAGCTCGGAGTTTCCTTTGTCAATTGGTCTGTAGATACTCTTGACTGGAAGACAAAAAATGCAGAGGCTGTTTTTAAGGAGATAATGAATGATGCAGCAGACGGTCATATCATTCTCTGTCACGATCTTCATAAAACAACAGTGGATGCTATGGAAAAGGTTATTCCCGCCCTTATTGAAGAGGGATATCAGCTTGTTACGGTTACTGAGCTTCTGACTTACGGTGGGGGAGAAATAACAGCAGGAAAAATGTATTTTAAAAAATAAGGTGGAGAGTTAAATGCAAGGAATTACAAGAAGAGAATTACAGATAACAGATATAAACGAAATTAAGACTATTCTCGACAAATCAAAAATAGTTCATCTGGGACTTGTAGACGGTGATGAAGCCTATGTAGTGCCTATGAACTACGGATATGTTATGGAAGATGACAGGCTGACCTTGTATCTTCACGGTGCAACTAAGGGCAGAAAAATTGACCTTATGAAAGCAAATCCCAAGGTGTTTTTCGAAATGGAATGTGATCTTCAGCCCTTTGAGGGTAAAACTGCCTGCCACTACGGTATTGCCTATGCTTCCGTTATGGGCAGAGGAACAGCAGAAATTGTCGAGGATACGGAAGAAAAGAAAAAGGGACTTTCTGTGCTTATGAAAACCCAGACAGAGAAGGATTTTACATTCAACGATAAAATGGCAGCCGTTGTTGCAGTAATCAGAATAGATGTTACTGAATATACGGCTAAAAGAAGACCTATGCCCACTAAATAGGGCCAAGGGCCGAGGGCTCAGGGCCAAGGCCGGATTTGCGCAGCGATAGAATAAAATTGTGCCCCGCAAAATAAGGCGGCAGATTTATGCTTTTATGCTGCACCTTTGTGTAATACCATTAACTCCAATAAATAGAAGGAATAAGGGACTGCTTTATCGGCAGTCCCTTTAATATTTAAAATAACTTTACGGTGCGGACAAACAGTTTTATTCCATTGCTCTGTAAAAACGCCCCTTGGCCCTACCTTATCCTTTAGCCTTCCTTCTCATTCTCCTTATACGGTTAATGTGCCTTTCAAAATCGCCGTTTTCGATAAGCTCTGCAAGAACATACTGCTCAAAAACGGGAACGGTGCAGGAGTAAAAGCCCAGCCTCTCTTCAAACTCACTGAGAAGTCTTTCGGGAAGCACCATATAACCTACACGCATAGAGGGCGCAACGGTTTTTGAAAAGGTGTTGAGATAAATTACACAGCCCCTTTTGTCAAGGGAAAAAACAGTATCCTCGTGCTTGCTTGAAACGGTCAGCTCCGAGTCATAGTTGTCCTCGATTATAAAGGCATCTCTGCTTTTCGCCCAGGAAAGATATTCCATTCTTTTTGAGGCTGAGGCAGTAACACCGCTGGGATAGCTGTTGAAGGGGGTGATGTGCAGAACATTGGCATCGGTTTTAAGAAGCTCAGAGGTTTTTATTCCGTCAGCACCCATTTTAAGCATACGGTAATCGGCCTGACAGGCTTCATAAACCCTCCGTATTTTATCGTAGGAGGGATTTTCAACGGCAAAAACACACTCTCTCCCCAATAATGTGATAATTAGGTTATAGAGATATTCGGCACCTGAGCCGATGATTATCTGCCGTGGCTTTACGTTAATACCGCTGTTTCGGGAAAGATAATCCGAGAGAGCATTTCTCAGCTCGGGACAGCCGTAGTTGGGAGATTTTACGAGGATGCTTTCGCCTCGGTTGGCAAGTACCCTTCTCATAGTTTTTGAAAGAACGGAGAAGGGAAAGTCGATTTTAGTGCCGTGAGTATTTCTGTTTACCTTAAGGCTTCCTTCCCTTGCATTGCTCTGAGAGAGGAAATCACTTTCACGGTAGATTACAAAATATCCCTTTCGCTCTCTTGCTTCGATATAGCCCTCGTCGCATAGAAGAGAATAGGCATGCTCGGCGGTAATGACACTTACTCCTGCTTCCTCGGCAAGAAGTCTTTTTGAGGGGAGTTTGCGGTCGAATCTGTATACGCCGTTTGTTATATCCTGTCTCAGCTGACGGTAAAGCTGCATATATGCTTTTTCTTTTGAGGAGGAGTCAATTTTATATTTCATCTGATTATACTCTTTTCTTTAATATTCACATAAATCGTATTACCAGAATTGTACTATACTTTTTTTATTTTGTAAAGATACCTGCATCTCTTGCCGCATCACGTAAAGTCTGGAAATCTGAAAGAAATTCCGTTCTTTTTTCGGTGCTGTCAATTATTTCTCTCGGATGATAAGTGGCAAGGAAGAAAAGCTTGCCCTTTTTAATGAACTGACCGTGGCTTTTTCTGAGAATAAAAGAGGGGTCAATCATTTTTCTTGCCGCAGTCTCACCAAGACACACAATAATCTTCGGCTTGATGTGACGGACCTGATTTCTTAAATGCTCAATGCAGATACCGAGCTGTTCTTCGGTGGGCAGAGTATCTTCAGAGGGCTGACACTTGATAAGGTTAGTAAGAAAGATATCTTTTTCGGCGTCAATATCCGTAAGGGTGAAGAATTTACTGAGCATTTCGCCGTCCTTGCCGGAAAAGGCTATGCCCTTCAGGTCATCCTTGCCGGAAGGGTAATCTCCTACAAAAAGAATATCTGCGTTTTCATTTCCTTTTCCGAAAACAATATTGAGTCTGTTCTCATAAAGCGGACATTTTTTACAGAGAGTACATTGATCCTTGATGTATTCAAAATCAGCTGAAAACAAGCTTATCACTCCTTTTAGTCGGACTTATATTGCTATTCTACCATAAAATTAAAAAAAGTACACCTTCTATGTTGAAATTCAGGAAAAATTGTTGTAGAATAGGAAGGTAAAGATATTTTAACTGGAGGACAATAAAAATGAACAGACCCGTTTTAATCGAAACATCAGCAAGACATATTCACGTAAGCCGCAGAGTTCTTGACATTCTTTTCGGTGAAGGCTATGAGCTTACAAAGAAAAAGGATCTTTCTCAGCCCGGTCAGTATGCCTGTGAGGAAAGAGTTCAGGTTATAGGCCCCAAGGGCAGCTTCCCCGGCGTATCAATTCTCGGACCCGTTCGTCCCGAAACTCAGGTTGAGCTTTCAGCAGGTGACGCAAGAAGCATCGGCGTAAAGGCTCCTATTCGTGAAAGCGGCGACCTTGAAGGCAGCGGACCCTGCAAGCTTGTAGGTCCTAAGGGCGAAGTAGAGCTTAATGACGGTGTTATCATCGCCAAGAGACATATTCATATGACTCCCGCAGATGCTGAAAAGTACGGTCTTGAGGATAAGCAGATTGTTTCTGTTAAGGCTGACACAGACGGCAGAAGCCTTATTTTCGGTGATGTTATCGTAAGAGTAAGCCCCTCTTATGCACTCGCTATGCACATTGATACTGATGAAAGCAACGCAGCTTCATGTGTTCCCGGTATGATGGGCGACATCATCTGATCGAGATAAAAATTAATGAAAAAGGCTTTCTGGGGAAACCCATTAAGCCTTTTTTAAACCTATAAATATTTTGGAGAAAACAAATGAGTAACCATTTTTTTGCAATGTACGGGAGAATGAAGTTCATTAACCGTTGGGCACTTATGCGTAAAACATCAGAGGAAAATCTCAGTGAGCACAGCGGTGATGTGGCCGTTATCGCTCACGCCCTTGCGCTTATAAGGAATCTTCGCTTCGGCGGAAATCTCAATGCGGAAAGAGCTGCTTTTCTCGGCCTTTATCACGATATGCCCGAAATCATTACGGGAGATATGCCAACCCCCGTCAAGTATCACAGCAGCGATCTGAGAGATGCCTTTCAGAAGGTTGAGGATCTTGCAAGTGAAAAGCTTCTTTCAATGCTTCCCGATGATATGAGAGAGTATTATGAAAGTGCCTTCTTCAAGAAGGAGGAGGACGAATATCTGTGGAAGATAGTCAAGGCGGCTGATAAAATATCAGCTCTTATAAAGTGTACCGAAGAAGAAAAAGCAGGAAACAAGGAATTTTCTCAGGCCTACGAAAGCACAAAAAAGGCAATTGAAAATATGAATATGCCCGAAGCTGACGAATTTATAAAAGAGTTTCTGCCCTCATTCTCGTTAAGCCTCGATCAGCAGAATCTTTAATATTAAGAAATAATTACAAATTTAAAATGTCTATTTACAAATCAGATAAATAAGATTATAATACCCCTTGTTTGTATAGGGTGACGAATATAATCCGAACACGCCTGAAAGTGTGACTTTCAGCGGCTTTTCGGCGATTCGGATTCGAAAGGCGTCAGCCTGACGTCATCCTCATCATCCAAAAATCCTACTAAAATTCGCACTTTCAGGTTGCAAA
>JAZPYL010000033.1:0-4628 GCA_045544175.1 Acutalibacteraceae bacterium
CATGGCTACGATCCGACTTGGAATGGGACGCTCTTGACGTTCAGTTCCCCGATTCAACACCCGAGGTTATCTGTGCAGGTAAGAAGGGCACTGCCGGCAGCGGTACCACCTGGCGCTTCAACGGCGTAACGGGTGAGTTCACAGTCAGCGGTACAGGTACTATGACCTATTATTCAACAACAGACCTTGTTCCTTGGGCTGATATTCGTGATGAAATTGTGACGGTTACAATCGAAGAAGGTGTTAAAAATGTCGGTACCTACTCGTTTTACAAAAGCACCTCTCTCAAGAACGTTAGCATATCTGATACCGTTACTACGATCTCTGCCTGCGCATTCGAAAAAACGTCAATCGAAAGTATAGTTATTCCCGACAGCGTTACACATATAGATAACGCGGCATTCCGTGGCTGTAAATTGCTTGAAAATGTAAAGCTTTCTGCTAATCTCAGAACCATTGAACTGTTTGCGTTTGACGATTGCGAATCACTTACAAGTCTGACGATTCCCGCAAGCGTCACAAGTATTGTTTGCAGTTTCAAGAGTTGTTCTTCGCTGACAGAGATTATAGTTGAAGAAGGCAACACGAATTACGTTTCTGATGAGTACGGTGTTCTTTATACTGCATCTTTTGCTGCACTTAAATCTTATCCGGTAGCATCGGTTAGGGAAAGCTATACTGTTAATGAGGCAACTGAGACAATTGCTAAAAATGCATTTTCATACAATGAGAATCTCAAAACCGTAATTCTTCCCGAAGGTGTTGAAAAAATCCAAGGCGATGCATTTTACAGCTGTAAAATGCTTGAAACTGTCGTAATTCCCACAACTGTTACAACAATCGGAACAGATACAGATGCGTTTGGCAATTGCACTTCGCTTAAAAACGTAACTTATAACGGCTCGGAGCACGACTGGATGCTCATTTACGATAATGAACTGAAAAACCTTGACGGGGTTACTTATAACTTCCTCAGTCAGGCTGAAAACGGCGGACATCCCTACGAGCTGATAACCGATATTGAGCCCACCGAGACACAGCACGGCGAGAAGGCTTACTCCTGCTCCTGCGGTCACTCTTACTCGGAGCTTCTGCATAACTATATCGTTGACCCCAATATGCCCGAGGTGCCGCCCACCTGCGGTTCTAACGGCAAGAGATATTATATCTGTACCGTCTGCGGTGACGAATATGCCGAATTGCTTCCTAAGGGTGGCGAACACTCATTCCAATGGGTGCTCGACCACGCTCCCACGGCAACCGAAAACGGTCTGAAGTGGCAGAGATGTATTTATTGCGGCACAAAAGGCGGCTGGAACATTCCCGCAACGGGCTTCGAGTGGAATGAAAATCTTAACATTGATTTCCTCACGGGTGTTACCTACGGCATCAACCCCGGCACGAAGACGATGGATAATTACACTCAGATTGTGAACGAAGCCTATGTCTGGTTCTACGATACGGACGGCTATCTCGGCACAGGCACGCAGGTTAAGATTATGGAGGGCGACGTTGTCAAAGCGACCTACACGCTTCTCCTCTACGGCGACATCAACGGCGACGGCTTCTACGACGGTCAGGATGCAGTTCTAGCCTCCTGCCTTGCGAACGGAATGCTGACTAAAGAGGATGTCGGTGAGCTTGCCTTCCGCGCGGCTGACTGTAACCACGATGAAATTATAGATGATCAGGACGTGTGGATTCTTAACGAGGCAGGTATGCTTCTTGCAGAGGTCAACCAGTCGGGTGAGCGTCAGGAGGAGATGTATACCTCATCAGCTTACGCGGAATACGTTGAGCTTATTGACCAGACTCCCGAAGCAGAGGAGCTCCCCGAGGAGGATGTAATTGAAATTCCCGAGAAAGAGCCCCTGAGTCTTATTGAATTTATAATCAGCTTAATTAAAAAATTCTTTGAGACTATCTTTTCGTTCGTAATGTAATTATTAAATTATTCATAATAAAGGAGGCAAGACAATGGGCTTTTTAGAAAGAGCAATCAAACGCGGCGTCAGTGATGCCGTAAGTAAGGCGGTGGGCAACGCAGTAAGACAAGCTGTTGAACCCACAGTGACGGATTTTGCAAACAAAACCGCACAGCATTTTGACAATGCGGCGCAGAATCACACACAGCAATCATCACATCCGACAAGCGGTTTAGAGGGCGCATTCTCAAACCTTGAACGTGCGGCGCAAAGCTACGCTACAAAAATGAGCGAAAACCTCAAGGTCTGCCCCAACTGCAACAAAGCGACGGATGCAGAAAAAACCTATTGCCCCGAATGCGGAAGCAAGCTGCCCGAAACAACTGTGGCACAGAGTGCAGTCTGCCCTAATTGTAATAAACAGAACTCAATCGGCACAAAATTCTGTGAGGACTGCGGAACAAAGCTGCCTGCCGCTATTCAGCAAGAAGAGGCGGCTAAGGCAAACGACGATGCCGTTATGCTCGAATGGGACGAAAAAATGCCGCAATTCCCCAAGTGGAACTGTGGCGGCTGTAATTACGGAATTGAGTGCTACGAAGAAAATTATTTCTCTTTTTCAGCTGATTTCGGCGGTAACGATTTTGCTGCACGTCAGGCTGTTGACAGCTACAGAAGATTTCTTGTGCAGAACGGCTTTCATCAGGCAGGGCAGTATCCGAATATCGCACATCTCTATAAAAGAATTGACGGCACGGTTTATCACGTTGACACGGAGCATTGTTTTGAGGGCGACCCCGACTGTCCGACAATAGGCTTTGACACAAGAGAACCGCTTGGCGGATATGATTATGTTAAACCCGAACCCAAAAAACAGGTAGGTCTGAAAGGATTGTTCGGTTTTTAACAAAACCGTTCACATAATATGTTTTAAGGAGGTAAACACAGTGAAAAAGTTATTAGCTCTCCTGCTTGCGGCAGTATTGATTTTCAGCTTTGCTGCTTGCGGCGGAAAAGACGACCCCGAAAAAACCAAGGCGGACAATGATGAAAAAATTGATGCACAGGACGTTATCGACAAAGAGCTTGAAAAAGCCGAGGAATTTGAATCCTTCAGCGTGGAAGCTGTGGAACACTACCTCAAAAAGGCTGTTGACATCAAGCTTTCAGACATCGAGCCTGATTGGGAATGGAAGCTCAAAAACAACTATTCAGCGTATGCCGATGACCCTGCATCAGGTACAGGTCATGCAGTAATCACCTTCACCAAAGCGGAGGGTGAGATTACTGATGATGAATTTAATGCGTGGCACAAAAAGGTGTTTGATGCTACCGCAAAGGTATCACAGGATGGCCACAACATCAGAGGCTATGAGTTCGCAGGTGACGGAGAGGATGCTCTCGGCGAGGTAACGCTCGAAAAAGCACTTAAGGGCTGGCTTATGAAGGGCTGGGCATTCAGAAAGAATGATAAGATTTATGTTGTCTATATCAGTGATGAATATGACAAAGACAAGAATAGTGAGCTCGGCAAGCTGTTCTACTATACCGGCGCAAAGGTTGATATTGCAGTAGGTTTACAGAAGAGTATGAGTGACACTATGGATGAAGCGGAAAAATATATTTCCGAGAATGAAGATGAAATCAAGAATGCCCTCAATGACTATTTGAATTAAACTTACGAACAAATTTAATTAAGGAGGAAAAAATTATGTTAACTTGTAAACAATGCGGCGCACAGGTAGAGGAAAATATGAAGCACTGCACATCCTGCGGCGCACCTATGGAAACACCTTCTCAGCAGAAGGAGCAGATTGATATTTCAGAAAAGCTGACTCAGCTCAACAACACGGCAGACACCACAGCGGAATACGATGCACAGGATATCGAAAATAACAAGGTTATGGCTGTTCTCGCCTACATAATCTTCCTTATTCCGTTGCTTGCGGCCAAGGACTCAAAGTTTGCACGTTTCCACACCAATCAGGGTCTTGTGCTTTTTATCGGCGGAATTCTCTCGTCAGTAATTGCCGCAATTCCCATCATTGGCTGGATAATTGCTCCAATCGCGGGTATTATAATTACTATTCTTGCGGTTATCGGTATCGTTAATGCCCTCGGCGGTAAAGCAAAAGAATTGCCGATAATCGGAAAATTCAAAATTCTGAAGTGATTTAAAAAGGTTATTTGACAAGTGTCATAACTAATCTCGCAGGCAACATTTTTCAATGTTGCCTGCTTTATCATTTATGTTTCTTTTTGGTTTTACCTCTCTGGCTGTACGGACTTTTCATATACCTTGATTTTTTGAGGATATTTATTTGTGTTACAAGCCCTCTTTCGTAAGCGAGTCGTAGTCAATACCGAGGGAACTGAGATACATTCTGACTTGCATCTCTTATGAATTGCTCTTCATATTTGGTTTGTTCTTTTATAACAGCTAGTTGGTTAATTTTCAATTAAACTATTAATTACAATTTCAAAAGCTCTATTTTGAATGTTATTCATCCGAGCAACCCATTCCAACTGATATTCTTCTTTCAGTTGCTCGGTAACACCCTCAGCCGCTTTCATCTGTTCCACAAGAGAATCAAACATATCTTGTGCCTGGGTTTCTACTTCTGCACAGTGCTGATAAAGTTTACCTTGGGTAAGTAGCGTAGTAAACAATACCTTCTTGTGGTTAAGCAGGCAATCCTTATG
>JAZPYL010000034.1:0-4009 GCA_045544175.1 Acutalibacteraceae bacterium
ACGGTGTTCTTTATACTGCATCTTTTGCTGCACTTAAATCTTATCCGGTAGCATCGGTTAGGGAAAGCTATACTGTTAATGAGGCAACTGAGACAATTGCTAAAAATGCTTTTTCATACAATGAGAATCTCAAAACCGTAATTCTTCCCGAAGGTGTTGAAAAAATCCAAGGCGATGCATTTTACAGCTGTAAAATGCTTGAAACTGTCGTGATTCCCACAACTGTTACAACAATCGGAACAGAGACAGATGCGTTTGGCAATTGTGCTTCGCTTAAAAACGTGACTTATAACGGCTCGGAGCACGACTGGATGCTCATTTACGATAATGAACTGCAAAACCTTGACGGGGTTACTTATAACTTCCTCAGTCAGGCTGAAAACAACGGACACTCCTACGAGCTGATAACCGACATTGAGCCCACCGAAACACAGCACGGCGAAAAGGCTTACTCCTGCTCCTGCGGTATGTCTTACTCTGAGCTTCTGCATAACTATATCGTTGACCCCAATATGCCCGAGGTACCGCCCACCTGTAACTCTAACGGCAAACGCTATTATATCTGTACCGTCTGCGGCGATGAAGACGCAGAAATGCTCGAAAAAACGGGTGAACACAAGCATGTAATGAACAGAATTACAAAAATGCCTACCGCAACCACACGCGGTGTAAAAGAGGGCAGCTGTATTTACTGCGGCAGTGTCAAGGGCGAAAGAATAGAGGCAACGGGCTTTGAGTGGGACGAGAGTATGATAATCGACTTCCTTACCTATACAGTTACGGGTCTCAACCCGGGCCTTACCTCACTCGAAAGTCTCACAAACGTAGTTAAAGACAACTGTGTATGGACATATGACACGGCTTATTCAAGGCTCGGTACGGGCTCAAAGGCAATACTTATGCACGAGGATGAAGTCGTTCAGGAGTATACGATTCTTATCTACGGCGACGTTGACGGCAACGGCTGGCGCGATGCAAACGATGCTTTCCTTGTCAATATGATAGCAAACGGTCTTATCGACCCGTATTACCTCGACGAAACAGTCAGAAAAGCTGCCGACTGTAACCGCGACGATATAATAAACGAGCTTGATTTTGAATTGTTGGTATGGGCAGCATTGAAACTTGATGAGATAGACATGAATGCTTCTCATGCTGAGCTTGTTACTCAGACGGCTTATATCGAGTATCTTTCAATTTTCGACCAAAGCTTCACTCCCGATATTGCTCCCGAGGCAGACGGCACAACCGATGATGATAACGTAGAAAACGGTACCGACGGCTCCGTAACCGGCATTGAAGCAATAATTACACGCATATTTGAGTTTATCAAAAAAATATTGTCGTTCATTTTTTCGGCAATAGTATAATATAATCTGAAAAATATTTTTACAGGAGGTCAGACCAATGGGATTTCTTGAAAGAGCAATACGCCGTGGCGTAAGCGAGGGAATAGGCAAAGCCGTGGGCGATGCGATTTCCAAGGCGATTGAGCCCACCGCAACCGAATTTGCCAACAAGGCGGCAGAGCATTTCGACAGCGCCGCACAGAACACGCAGCAGACCGTCCGCTCAGCAAGCGGCTTGGAGGGTGCTTTCGCAAACCTTGAGCGAGCCGCACAGGGCTACGCAACGAAGATGAGCGAGAACATAAAGGTCTGCCCCAACTGTGAAAAGGCGACCGATGCTTCCAAAACCTTCTGCCCCGAATGCGGAGCAAAGCTGCCCGAAACAACGGTTGCACAGGGCGCTGTCTGCCCCAACTGCAACAAGCAGAACACCGTAGGCACAAAATTCTGTGAGGACTGCGGAACAAAGCTGCCTGCCGCTGTTGAGCAGGAGGCTGCCGCCAAAGCAAGAGACGAAGCCGTTATGCTCGAATGGGACGAAAAGCTGCCCCAATTCCCCAAATGGAGCTTCGGCGGCTGTAATTACGAAATTGAGTGCTACGAAGAAAACTACTTCTCTTTTTCAGCCGATTTCGGCGGCAACGATTTTGCCGCAAGACAGGCGGTTGACAGCTACAGAAAATATCTTGTACAAAACGGCTTTCATCAGGCAGGCCAGTATCCGAGCATAAATCATCTCTACAAAAGAGTTGACGGTGTGGTTTACCACGTTGATACGGAGCACTGCTTTGAGGGTGACCCCGACTGTCCGACTATCGGCTTTGACAATAGAGAGCCTCTGGGCGGTTACGACTACGTAAAGCCCCAGCCTAAAAAACAGGTAGGCTTAAAGGACTTGTTCGGTTTTTAAAAATAAACCGTACATATAACACACTTAAGGAGGTAATTACTATGAAAAAATTATTGGCTATCTTACTCGCAACGGTTATGCTGCTGGTTTTCGCTTCCTGCGGCGGCAACGGCGGAAACGAAGACAACACCGAAAAGAACGATGAAAAAATCAACGCTGAGGATGTTATCAACAAAGAGCTTGAAGAAGCTGAAGAACACGAATCCTTCAGTCAGGGTGCGGTTGAGTATTATCTGAAAAAGGCTGTCGGCATCAAGTTTGATGACATCAAGCCTGACTGGGAATGGAAGCTGAAATCAAAATATTCCGCATATGCCGATGACCCTGCTTCGGGCACAGGCCACGCAGTAATCACCTTTACCAAAGCTGAAGGCGAAGTGACAGAAGACGAGTTTGATGCGTGGTATAAAAAGGTGTTTGATGCAACCGCAAAGGCTTCCGATGACGGCTACAACATCAGAGGCTACGAATTTGCAGGCGACGGTGAGGATGCACTTGGCGAAGTAACTTTGGACGAAGCTCTTGACAGCTGGCTTATGAAGGGCTGGGGATTCAGAGTTGACGGCAAGAATTACGTTGTTTACGTCAGCGATGAGTACGACAACAATAAAGACAGCGAGCTTGGCAAGCTGTTCTATTATGACGGTGCAAAGGTTGATATCGGCGTAGGTTTGCAAAAGAGCTTCAGCGACACAATGGATGAAGCAGAAAAATATATGTCCGAAAACGAAGACGAAATCAGGGACGCTATCAAGGATTATCTGGGTTAAAAACTCATATTAATTAAACTAAGGAGGAAAGAATTATGTTAACTTGTAAACAGTGCGGCACACAGGTAGAGGAAAACATAAAATTTTGCACAAATTGCGGTGCTCCGATTGAAGCCCCTGCCGAGCAGGCAAGCGCACCTGCTGTTGACCTCTCCGCAAAGCTGACAGAACTCAACAACACGGCAGACACAACGGCGGAATACGATGCACAGGATATCGAAAAGAACAAGGTTATGGCGTTACTGGCTTACATAATTTTCCTTATTCCGTTGCTTGCGGCAAAAGACTCAAAGTTTGCCCGCTTCCACACCAATCAGGGTCTTGTGCTCTTTATTGGCGCAATTCTCTCATCCGTAATCACAGTAATCCCCATTATCGGTTGGATAATTGCTCCCATTGCAGGCCTTGCAATTACCGTTCTCGCAATTATCGGCATAGTTAACGCCATCGGCGGCAAGGCAAAGGAATTGCCCATAATCGGTAAATTTAAGATTTTAAAATAAAATATCCACTCTTAAAAGTGAATAATTAAAACTCAAAGGACGGCAGATTATTTCTGCTGTCCTTTTTAAGATGATTGTTTTGCAATCTTTATATGATCAACAGTCAAATCAGTTCCGGAAGATTTAATAGCTATTCATTTGTTGGCAAAAAAACAACAAATCCGAACGCATCACCTATCAAGGCAATTGAGTTCGGATTTATCTTCTCTGGCAGGGGCAGAAGGACTTGGTCTCGCCTGTCGGCTCGGTCGGTGCTTCTGCTTCGCAGAGGTCTCCACCGGAGACCCGCACCCCTCGACACGCTCCGCGTGCCTCCGCTTCGAGCCGTTTGTACTCAACTAAAAAGAAAACGGCTACCTTTCGGTAACCGTTTCTTTTTGGCAGGGGCAGAAGGACTTGGTCTCGCCTGTCGGCTCGGTCGGTGCTTCTGCTTCGCAGAGGTCTCCACCGGAGACCCGCACCCCTCGACACGCTCCG
>JAZPYL010000035.1:0-6978 GCA_045544175.1 Acutalibacteraceae bacterium
CCTCGTCTGGAAGCAATTGCAAGAGATTTTGTGTCTCACTATTCGGAGCTCTGGACAACGGGGAAGGCAATGTTTGTCTGTGTAAATAAAGTCACTTGTGTGCGAATGTATGATATGGTGCAGGAGTTCTGGACAGAAAAAATCAAGGAACTTGAAAAACAGCTGAAAATTGCTTCACAGCAGGAATCACAGGAACTTCAGCGAAAGCTTGACTGGATGAAAGAAACGGAAATGGCAGTTGTCGTCAGTCAGAAACAAAATGAAATTCAGACTTTCCGCAACTGGGGACTGGACATTGCACCGCATCGTGAAAAAATGGAGAAGCGTGAACTTGACAAGGAATTCAAGGATACGGACAATCCGTTCCGCATTGTATTTGTATGTGCTATGTGGCTAACGGGCTTTGACGTAAAATCTCTTGCTACTATTTATCTGGACAAGCCACTGAAAGCACATACGCTGATGCAGACAATCGCCCGTGCCAATCGTGTTTGCGATGGAAAGAGTAATGGCCTGATTGTGGATTATATCGGCGTAGTAAAAGCACTGCGTCAGGCACTTGCTGATTACACAGCAGGAAAAGGTAACGGTCCGAAACCGGATCCTGCCCCAAATAAACAAGAACTGATTGAAAGAATCATTGAAATTATTTCCAGTATCAAACTGTTTTTAACCGAGCATGGGTTCTCACTTGAAAAACTTGTTAATGCATCCGATTTTGAAAAGGTTGCATTGATACAAGATGGTGCTGATGCAGTATGTACCACTACTGAAATCAAGAAACGTTTTGAAATTCAGGCAAGAGAATTGTTCCGCAAATTCAAATATATCGAATCAAAAGAAGTATCAGAAGAAACTGTGCAATATAAAAATGCAATCAGTGCAATCTATGATCAGCTTCAAGAAAAACGCAAACACGCGGATAACTCCGCGCTTATGTCACAGATAAGTGAAATAGTCAGCGATCATGTATTAGTTACAAGGGTGATCCATTCTGCTGACAGCAAGAAGTTTGACATCAGTAAGATTGATTTCGATAGACTCCGCAAGGAATTTGAGAAAGCACCGCGTAAGAATCTTTTAATGATGGATTTACAGCAATTGATTGAACAACGTCTTACTCAGATGCTTAAAGAAAATCCTCTGCGTATTGATTATTATGAACGCTATCAGGCAATAGTGAATGAATACAATCAGGATAATAAAAAAGATACAATTGCTGTTACATTTGAAAATCTGATGAAGCTTGTCAGTGAGTTGGATGATGAGCAGAAACGATACATTGCAGAGGGTTTCGATAGTGATGAAGAATTGACAATATTCGATTTGCTTAGCCGTGATTCTGATCTTTCAAAGGAAGAAATCAAGCAAGTGAAAAAACTGGCACAGACTATGCTTGTAAAAATCAAGGCAAGAATTCATGAACTAGATCACTGGCGAGATAAAGAAGAAACACAGTCAATTATCAGTGTTTTAATTCGTGATCTTCTCTGGGCAGATCTGCCTGATAGCTATGATGATAAAGCTGTTGCAGATTACCGTCAACGAATTTTTGAGTATATTTATCAGACTTATCCAGCAGCGTGATGGAGGTGTTCTATGGATAGATACTTGTTCTATATGTATCTTGAATATTTAAAAGACAACGATCTAACTTTCTGGTCGCAAATGTGGAAGCAACCTAAAAAGATGATTAGTCTTTTAATTGCAGTTTGTTTGTTGGGAGCTATTTCGATAATACTGTCTTTTTTTGATGCGACAATACGCTATGCATTTATTGCAGCAATTTTTGAGTTTGGTACATGTATAGTCTTATACTTTTATACAGAGCACTACAAAATCACTTGTAGCAAAAAACGTGCTGATGAATATCGAGATTACTGCGAGAAAATAAAGAAATGGCTTGTTGAGTGTAACATTAAAACCGAAGTTGCAATTAAATCTTTACTTGATCGTGTTAATAAAAGTATTGAAGAAATAGAGTCTCTTGACAAAGACAGTCAGCTACGAACAGACAAATGGCTACAAGCTTTGGTCATCCCAGTATTGCTTGCGATTATTACGACAGTACTTAACACTAATTCAGATATGGAAGTAATGATTTCAGGAACCATTACTATTATTATTTGTTTCATTGCTTTGTATTGCGGTTATACAGGAGTGCGGAGAATAGCGAACTTTCCAAATAAAAGAATGTATCAACAATTAAAATGTTTTGCAAGTGACTTGCAGGGTGTTTTGGATACACAGTTTTCTAATAGCATATTCAAGTAACAATAATCGATAGGTGCGTAACGTCTCAATCCGTTACGCACCACTTTTTATAAAATCCTATTGACAAAACGAAACAAACGCTCTATAACGAAGGTAGACCGACATACAGAGTACGGTCAACAAATCAAGAATGCACATCTATACATAGGGAACCACAACCGCCGATTGTGAAAGGATGATGTGCATGAGAGTTTGTGATTATCACAAGCAGGATAACAAAAGCGTTCTTGATTTGCCTACGCCATTGGAGTTGTTCAAAGAAGAACATACCGCCGAGGAATATGAACACATTTCCAAATAAACAAGTGGGTTCAACAATATATTAACCTTGATTTTTGCACTCTAACATAGCGATGTTAAAAGGATAATTTCAATGTTAATGATCTTTCAAAATCAACAAAATTCAAAAACAATCCCTCCGTGACTGATTAATCAATCAAGTCCGGAGGGAGTTTTTATACCCGATTTCACAATTATTCACGCACGATGATTGCAACGCAAAGTCTTCGTGGTTATATTAATTAATACAGATGAGTTATTGCTCAGACTTCAGGAAGAGTATCAATTACCTGTGCTATTTTCTTCTGAATAGAAAGCGCGTCTGAAATTCCTACTCCATCACCTCGCTGATACACATCACAGTTGTTGAGTGCTTCTTCTGTAAGAGGATTTTTCTCAGGATTTGAAGCATATAGTGTTACCTTAACCACATCTGCCATAGTTACCTTACCATCAAGGTCAGCATCACCATACAGTGACGGATCTGTATCGGATTGAGTCTGCTCTCTGTCGCTGAGCATCTTACACTGTGTGCTGTACATAAGGTTATCGCTGTAAACCGATACGCTGATTGCACTGTCCTTCGCTTCTGCAAACTCCTTTATATATTCCTGATATGCCTCATCAAAGTCTTCGGGCTCTTCCTCTGCGTACTTGAGAACATATATCTGAATTATTGAAGTGTCGTAGACGTCTCCGCTTATTCCGTTACCGCTGAAATCACAGTTTTCATTGAGATTATTCCATATATCGGCGGGAAGTATACTGTCCTCGCATGAAACATTCTCCAGACGGTCTCCGAAGAAAATGTTCGATACAAAATAGTCATCATAATCAATTACTCCGTTAAGGTCAGCATCGGGAAGCGGTCTTGTGCCGTTGTTGAACTCAGCCTCGCAAGCGTCATAATACTGCCAGAAGAGCTCGTCGTTGATTACATTTTCATCAGAAACAGCTATACCTTCATTTGATGCCATAAGATTCAGCTCATTCACAAAAGCCAATGCATGATCACTATTATGTTTTTCATACATATCAACTGAAAGCATATCCTCTGTAATTTCGGTATTATACAGGAAATACTTTATAACAGCATAATCAGCACTTCTTACTTCTGCACCCTCAGATCCTGTTCCGTCAGGTCTTATTGAGTCAAAATACTCACAGCTGTTCCAAAGCTCCTGAGAAATGCCCGTATTGTCGTTTGCATAATATTCCTCATAGATTGCATAGTATTTCTTCTCTGAAAAATAACGATAGTAGTCATAAGCGTCAATGATGTTGGCTTTTTCGTCGTGATTAAAATCAAGACTCATCTGCCCGTTTTTCACCTTATCAGTGATTATACGATAACCCATATCATAAGCAGTGATATCACGTTTCAATGCGTAAACCATACTCTGTTCTGAATTTATACCGGGAATACCTTCAATTTCGTAATGACTTTCCATCAGTTCATCAGGCTTGACAGAACCCTTGAGAACGTAATATTCTCTCAGATAATCCACATCTGTTATGGTTACTTCTCCATCACCGTTAACATCTCCGTTTGCGAGAATCTTACCTGTTTCATCTTCGGTATATAAAGTAGTTATATAAATATAATCATAGAGAGTAAATAAATCGAAAGTGAAATAATTTCCGTCACAGTTGAAATCAAGTTCTGTATTGGCGGCATCTCCGATTTCGGCGGCATATTTTTCAAGTGAAAGGTAATCATCAAAATCTATGATACCATCCTTGTTTATATCGCCGTTCTGAGCACATTTAGCCGTAATTTCATCACTCTTCTGACTTGTAGTGTATTTGTAGAAGCTGTAAATATCACGTGCATCAAAAACGCCATCAATGTTGAAATCAAGGTCAGGATTTGTGCTGTCAATGTAATCAATAACTGCCTGTACATCAGCAGTAATCTCAGGGGGCTGATACTCGGCATATGCATTAAGTGAACCGCTTGCTGTCAGAATAGTAATGGCAGAAGTAAAAGCTGTTAGTTTTTTCATATAGATACTCCTTTCGTCATTTTCATCGGTGGAAGTGGTGGTAGTGATCGTTGTAACGGGAGCTGTGCTTACATAAGCAACAGAGGTTGTTGTGACGATTGGTTTTGTTACAGTAACTGCCGATGTGCCTTGTGTTAAAACAGAAGAAGTAATTTCTGTAACTTCAGCGGAAATTTCTCCTTTGTCAGTTACAGCAGAGGTTGTAGTTTGTGTAATAACTGAAGAAAAATCTGTTGCGATAGTCGTTTCAGTACCATACTGCTCTGTAGTTACAGTCTCACTTTCATCAGGTGTTGATGTAACAATTATGCTATCCCCTACTGAATAGTTATACTCGCTGGGAATAGGATTGTTTTTCATATTTTCCCATACACCGATACACAGTGCCATAGCAGTTGCACCTGCCGCAAAACCAAGCATCATCGGCATATATCTGCGATATTTTTTTTCTCTGACAGAATTGCCCTCAACCTGTCTGAAAAAATCATCTTTGTTAGCCGTTTCGGGAAAGCTGAATGAGTCTCGAATAGCATTTTTTAATTTTCTTCTCAAGTTTCAGACCTCCTATCCGTCAAATTCTTTTTTTAAACGATCAAGTATTTTTCGTATCCTACGGCTCATTCTGAACCTTGAAACACCGTAAAGTCCGCTTAATACTCCCACAGGAACTTCATTCACATAGCGTAGAATAATAAGCTCTCTTTCCTCATCAGAAAGCTTTTTTATTGCATCTGAAAGCACCGTATTTGTCAGAATATCGTCCTCATAATCTGTACTGTCGGGAATATTTTCTGTCAGAGCATTAGCAGTCTTTTTCCGATACATATCCACACACAGATTGCCGGCAATTGTGTAAAGATACTGCAAATTCTTGTTCACACCGTGATACTGAGGCTTTTCGAGGAACCGAAGGAAGGTTTCCTGTGTCAGATCTTCCGCAATCTCACGATTATGCACTTTATAATAGCAATATCTGAATATTTTATCATACTGATCTTTCAAATCAACTGACACATTTAAACCTCCCTTCATAATGTTTGACGTTTTACAGGAAAATTTGTGCAGAATTTAATTGTAAACATTTCGTTAACAGATGTCCGTTTAATATATTCTACCACTGAATGTACGTTATTTTCAATATCCGCACAAACTAAAAACTCCCTCTGAACCTTCTCATTTAAGTTCAGAGGGAGTTGTTATTATCGGAATATCGTTAGTGTGTCGTACTCTGCGGTTTAAGTAGGTGTCTGGGTGCCCGTTTGCGGTATTTTCGTAACCGTCAAATAAACCGCGTCCCATAAGATACAAAATACCCTCGCCAAAATTGGCTAGGGTAAACATTATCAATTATTCCACGGGAGCAGTATCGTGCCTGGCGGATTTGAAAACAGGTCGGTCAGATACTTTTCAACGTCCATACCGTTTGCCTGTGCTGTTGAAATTATCGAGTACAAAAGGGCACTGCATTTTGCACCTCTTGCGGTATTATTGAAAAGCCAGTTCTTACGACCGACTGTAAATGGTCTGATAGTATTTTCAGCACGGTTGTTGTCTATGGGAACATTGCCGTCTTCAAGGAACGTATATAGATATTTCTTTTCATTGAGCGTATATCTGACTGCATCAACAAGCTTGTTCTTACCGCTGACCTGCAATGTTTCCACCCACGCAAAGAAAGCATCAAGTAAAGGTTTTATCTTTACAATGGATACTCTGCCCATCTAAGGTCTGTAACAGTACAATTTACCTGAGCATTGTATTCATAGCTTCAAGAGCGTTATCTCCGCATCTAACCATGCTTTCTAAGTATACTTTTCCACTTTCGGAAACTAATATCGCAAAACCATCAACAACTCCTACCGGTGCAACTGATTCATTATATAGTTCTTCTACGTGAGCGAATTTCTTTCTGCTATATCCTTTTAAAATATAGTTAATCGAAGTTGAGGTCAGTGAAGTATCTAATACAGCATTGCGGTCAAAACCTGACTTGCATTTCAATTCTCCAAATTCCGCATAAAACTCAACGGCTTTATCTATATATGGAATTTGTTTTTCTTTGAGCAAATTAATGTATGGTTCTGTGTCTATTTTTCGGCCCTTATACCAACCCGCATTTTCCATAACCTCATATGTTTTGGGAGATATTATTACAGGGAAGTGTAGCTTGTCTGAGAATGCCACGTTCCAAAACTCTTCGATACTATCGGCTATTTTGTATCCTCTATCAACATAAAATTGATTTTTTTCTGTTATATATATTATAACGTTTCCTAAAGCTGTGTTATCAAAAGTTCCAACAGGAGAAATCTTGAAATTAGTTAATTTTTCCATTTTTATAATTTCAGATGCATCTATTAATTTGGTTCCAGAATATATATGTATCCAAAGTTGAGTTTTAGGGTTCATAAAAATTATC
>JAZPYL010000036.1:0-8521 GCA_045544175.1 Acutalibacteraceae bacterium
ACCCTCTTCATCAACTCCCCCCACGAAGCATAAACTGAACAGCACCAATTACCCTCTTCCTCAGCTTTCCCCCACAGAACAGAAAGAGCATACCCTTAGGAATACCTTTAAAAGACAGTACGCGTGCTTGCGGCGCGGACATAAAACGGAACAACGGGAAAGCCCATTTGGTTATTGGATAAAAATACACATACCTGCGGTGCGGAATCACGGATTTTTCGGTAGTACAGAGAGTGTGTTTCTTTATGTACGGCAGACTGAGGGAATAACAAAAAAAGTTTGTACTGACAGGCGACCGAAAAAGTCCATTTCCGCATCCGACGAGTCATAAATTCACAGCATCCAAAAAGCGATTTTGGTCACTTTTGTCAAGACAAAAGTGACTCTGCGAAGCTCGTAGAACTTAGAAGAAACATCCATATAAACATCAAAAGAACCACTTAAAAGCTAACATTACCAACCTAAGATTCTTCACTGCATTCAGAACGACAGAGAGTGTGCATTGAGAATGACAACATAGGTTGTACTAAGAATGACAAACCGGCCTTTTTTGAAACACAATGAGCAAACGGAACGGGAGCCTGATAGGCTCCCCTACAATTTTCCTTTACGCGAAGCCCGGAATAACAGTAAAAACCTTCCTTTTCACAATCAAATTTTAGTATCAATTAAGCTTTTCGGTTAAAAATAAAAAAAGTAATAAAAATTTTCTTAATACTATTGAGTAAACTCTCTTTTTATTATATAATTGATTATTATAATGTAATATTATGCCCTCTAAGGAAAGGAGAAAGAACTATGTTGTTTTCTCAGGATATAGGTATAGATTTAGGTACAGCCAATACTCTTGTATTTGTAAAGGGTAAGGGTATAGTAATCCGTGAGCCCTCCGTTGTTGCAATCAATGTCAGCTCAAGACCTGCAAAGGTAGTCGCTGTCGGTACGGAAGCCAAGGAAATGATAGGCAGAACTCCCGGTTCGATTACGGCTATGAGACCTCTTAAGGACGGTGTTATTGCTGACTTTGACGTTACCTGTGAAATGCTTAAGAAGTTTATCCAGAAGGCTATGGGCGGATCATATCTTGCAAAGGCGAGAGTGGTTATCTGCATTCCCTCAGGTGTTACGGAGGTCGAAAGAAGAAACGTTCACGACGTAGCTATTGAAGCAGGCGCAAAATATGTAAGCCTTATTGAAGAGCCTATGGCAGCTGCTATAGGTGCAGGCTTACCCGTTGGACAGGCTATAGGCAGTATGATTGTTGATATCGGCGGCGGTACGGCTGAGGTTGCCGTTATATCTCTGGGTGATATCGTTACCTCACGCTCCGTAAGAATGGCAGGCGACAGCTTTGATAACGCAATCAGCCTTTACATCAAGAAAAAATACAATCTTCTTGTAGGTGAAAGAACAGCTGAGGATATCAAAATCAAAATCGGTTCAGCTACGGAATATGAAGGTGAAGGAAAAATGGAGGTCAAGGGCAGAAACCTTATTGACGGACTTCCTAAGAATATCACTATTACAAGTGAAGAAATCCGTGAGGCCCTCAAGGATTCCGTTGACCAGATTCTCGATGCAGTAAAGTCCACTCTTGAGAAGACTCCTCCCGAGCTTTCAGCAGATATTATGGAGCACGGAATTACTCTTACGGGCGGCGGTGCTCTTCTGAGAGGAATCGATAAGCTTATTGCCGAGCAGACAGGTATGCCCGTCAATGTTGCCGATAATCCTCTTGACTGCGTTGTTGACGGAACGGGTATTTATCTTGAAAGTGACGTTCTCGGCGCAACGGGTAAAAGATTTTAAGTGAAGTTTAAATTTTTAGAAAAGGTGTTTAAAAATGCTTCAGTTTTTTAAAAGCAGAAAATTTAAAACATTTCTTTTGGTTGTCTCTGCTCTTTTAGTGGGTGCAGTTCTTGCTGTTGCCGTAAGAAGCTCAGCCTCACCCTTTACAAGTGCCTTAGGTGTGGTTTTCAGCCCTGTGCAGAAGCTGTCGGGCTTTGTGGCCGATAAAATTGACTGGGTAAAGCTCAGCTTTGAAGGCTCAGGCACTTATCTTCAGGAAATTGAAAGATTAGAGCAGAAAATAGCCGAATATGAAAATAAGATAGTCGATTATAACGAGATGGAGCAGAAGGTGGCTTCCTACGAGACGATGCTCGGTGTAAAAGAGGAAAATCCCGACTATGTTCTCGAAAGGGCAGGCATTATCGGTACGGATACGGCTGATATGTTTACCTCACTTATAATTGATAAGGGCTCCAATGACGATATAAGTGTGAATGACCCCGTCGTTTACGGTAATTATCTTGTGGGTATTGTCAATAAGGTTCATCCCTCCTACAGTGTGGTTGAGACAATACTCAGCCCCGACCTTAATATCAGTGCCCTCGAAAGCAAGACAAGGGAAACTGCCTATGCAACTACTACAATCGAGCTTTCTCAGCAGGGCAGATGTATGCTTTCGGGTCTTGAAAGAACAACGGCTGTGACCCCCGGCGGAATTGTGGTGACATCGGGTATCGGCGGCACCTATCCCAAGGGAATTATTATCGGTACTGTAAGTGAAATAGCGGAAAGCAAATATGACCTTTCCAATTATGCGGTAATTGAGCCCGGTGCCGATGTAAAGGAGATTGAAGACATCTTCGTCATAACTGACTTTGAAGGTCAGGGCATTGAGGAGATTGCAGATTAATTCAGCAAAAATGTAATTCTGAGCTTTGTGAACCATAAAATGTCATCCTGAGCTTTGCGAAGGATCTTAAGATTCTTCACTGTGTTCAGAATGGCATAAAAATCAAGACGATTAAAAGAGAGGAGTGTAAAAATGAGATTTTCTTCTTCCCGAAATGTTTATATAAGAAGAGCTCTGACGGCGGTTCTCATTTTTGCGACAGCTCTCATTCAGCATACGGGTATAATACCTGAGATTTTAGGTGTACCTGCAATGGTGCTTGTACCTCTTACGGTATGTGTGGCGATGTTTGAAAGAAGTATGCCCGGTATGTGCTTCGGTGTACTTGCGGGTGTACTGTGGGATTTTGCAAGTGTAAAGGGCGACGGCTTTTTTGCCGTAATGCTTACGGTTATCGGCTTTGCTTCGGGCGCACTGGTAACCTTTGTTTTCAGAAACAACATAGGGTCAGCACTGATACTGAGCTTCGGCGCACTCCTTTTGTGCAACGTGACATACTGGCTTATGTTTATACTGAATAAAGGCTATGACGGTGCATGGGATGTGCTTTTCAGCCGTTATCTGCCCTCGGTTTTATACTCCCTTGTTTTTACCTTTGTTTTTTATTATCTTGTTTCTCTGATAGTGAAATATACTGCGGAAAAGAAAAGATAAATATTTCTGAAATTATTTTGTAAAGGATGTGAGAAAATGTCAGCTAAAGAAGGCCGCAAAAGATATGTGGGCGTAGTAGTTTTTATCGTGTCGCTGGTATTTCTCTTCCTTACCTATCTTTTCAATATTCAGATTGTCCGTACAAAACAGAACAGCGATACAATCGTATCCACCGTAGAGGTTGATGTCGATGCCATAAGAGGCGAAATCCTTGACCGTAACGGTTATCCTCTTGTAACCAATAAGCAGGTTAATAAAATCATTTTCAACTATCTTGCTTTCCCCAAGGATTACAGTGAAAGAAATGTAATTATCCTTGAGCTTATAAATATTTTTGACAAGAATAAGGTTGAATGGAACGATAATCTCCCCATAGAGCTTAAAAAGGGTAAGCTCAGATTTGAAAAAGACAGAGACAACGAAATCTCCTATCTTAAAAGCGAGGCATTTCTCGACCTTAACTATTATGCCGATGTTGAGGACTGCTTCAATGCCCTTGTGAGCAGATATAAGCTCGAAGAATATACCCTTTCTCAGCAGAGGGACATAGCCTCCGTTTATTACTCAATGGTGAAAAACGGCTTTAATGCAGGACGGAATTATGAGTTCGCTACTGATGTTTCAAGTGCGCTCGTTTCCATAATAAAAGAGAAAAACAAGCTGTTTCCCGGCGTTGACGTGCAGGTGGCATCTGAAAGACAGTACACCGACGGAACGATAGCTCCCCATCTTTTAGGTATGGTGGGTCCCATTACCAACGAGGAATACGAGAATAAAAAAGAAGAGGGATATACCCTTAACGATGTTATCGGTAAAAGCGGCGTTGAGTCGGCTATGGAAAGCTATCTCAGGGGCACAAAGGGCGTAAAAACCATAAATACCGATGCCTCGGGCAACAAGAGTGAGGAATATACTCTGCTTCCCGTAACGGGCAATACGGTTATTCTTACAATTGACCATAAGCTTCAGAAGGTGGCTCAGGATGCACTGGCTGCGGGTGTAAAGAGTCTTCAGACAAGCCTTGAAAGAATTTATCCTATGTCGGGAGCCGTTGTTGTTATGAACACAAAGAACAACGAGGTTCTTGCAATGGCGTCCTATCCCACCTATGACAATTCAACATATAACGATAATTCTGACGAGCTCAACAGCAATGAAACCAAGCCCTTGTGGAACAGAGCGCTGAGAAGCACCTATACTCCCGGCTCTACCATAAAGCCTGCAGTTGCCATGGCGGGACTTCAGGAGGGGGTTATTTCCGGCAGCAGTCTTATTAAATGTATGGGTGTGTACACCTATTACGAGGACTATCAGCCCAAGTGTACCAACTATCACGGCAATCAGAATGTTATAAATGCTATCTATAATTCCTGTAACATCTTCTTCTATGAAACCTCAAGACTTCTGGGTATAGAAAAGCTTAACAGCTATTTTGCTATGTTCGGTCTTGGTGAGGAGACAGGCGTTGAGCTTTATGAAAGTACGGGTACAGTTGACTCTGTTGCCTTAAGAACAGGTATGGGCGAATTGTGGACTCCCGGTCTCACCATTCAGGCAGGTATCGGCCACGGTAACAATCAGTTTACACCTATTCAGCTTTGCTCCTATGTTTCAACTATTGCGAACAAGGGCACAAGATATAAGGCAAGCATTATAAGAAGTGTAAAGACTGCTGATCTTTCCGAAACGGTTATGGAAAACTCCGTTCAGATACTTTCTCAGGCGAATTTCTCTGATCACAACTGGAGCCTTGTTCACAGAGGTATGCTTCTTGTAGGTACGGAAAGCTATGCCAATTTCAGAAACGTTCCTGTTAAGGTTGCGGCAAAGACGGGTACTACAACTATCGAAAAAACCGTAAACGGCAGAAAAATAGAAACCTATAACGGCCTTATTCTCACCTTTGCACCCTATGAGGATCCGGAAATTGCAGTTGCAGTTGTGGTTGAGGGCGCAGGAAGCGGCGGTTCTACGGCTCCAATTGCTTCGGCAATTATGGAATACTATTTTGCCGAAAAGGACACAGAGGAAAGTGTTCAGAATGAAAATACATTACTGAGGTAATGTTGGATTTGCGAGTATTTTAACAAAGAGTTGACGAAAATCTACCTGCAAAAAACGGGTTCGGATTATATTCGTCACTCTAATGTTATCTTAAGGGGGAATAAAAATGGCTGAAAAAATACTTATAGCTTCAGGTAAGGGCGGTGTAGGCAAGACCTCATTGACCGTGGGCTTCGGTAAGGCTCTTCACGCTCTGGGACATAAGGTTCTTTTAATTGACTGTGACTGTCTGAGAAGTATTGACCTTCTTGTAGGTGTTACGGAAAAATTAGTATATGACTGGGGCGATGTTATCGGCGGTGCTGACCCTGAGGATGCTCTTTACGATGCAGGTGATGTGTCTGTTCTTACCTGTCCCGACGATTACGGCAATACAACCGAAAAGGATATGAAAGCTCTTCTTTCAAAATACGACGAAATGTTTGATTATATCCTTATTGATGCCCCTGCAGGTATCGACAGAGGCTTCACACTTTCTGCCGCTGCAGCAGACAGAGCCATAGTAGTATCTACCCCCGACCTTGTCTGCGTAAGAAGTGCCTGTATTGCTGCAAGAAAAATCGGTCAGCTGGGCATTGAAGATGTAAGGCTCGTTATCAACCGTGTTTTAAGAAAGGACATAATAAGGGGCAGACTTCTCAACATTGATTCCGTTATAGATTCAACTGAGGTGCAGCTTATCGGTGTTGTGCCTGAGGATTCAAAAATCCGCTTCGGCTCAATGGGAATGGCGATTTATAAGGAAAATCAGCTTTCCTATGATGCACTTACCAATATTGCGGCCAGAATAACGGGCGAATACATACCTCTTGATATATAAATATAATTCCTATTCAGAACTAAAAAATATTGTGATTTTAGCAAAATATTTAGTTTACTGACCCATTTTTTACAAAAATCTATTGCAATATGACAAATAATTTGTTATTATGTAAACTGACGAAACTTTGAAAGGGATGAGTAGATGAATATTGCATTAATTGCACACGACGCTAAAAAAGAGCTGATGACTCAGTTCTGTATCGCATATTGCGGCACCTTAAGTAAGCACTCACTTTGTGCGACGGGAACAACCGGTAAAATGGTAAGTGAAGCAACGGGGCTTAATATTACTAAGTTCCTCTGCGGATATCAGGGCGGCGAAGAGCAGATTGCTGCACGTATTGCGTGTAATGAAATCGACCTTCTTTTACTCTTCCGTGATCCTCTCACTGCCAAGGCACACGAGCCCAATGAGGCTAACCTTTTAAGACTTTGCGACGTTCACAACATTCCCGTTGCAACCAATATTGCAACAGCAGAGGCTCTTGTTATGGCCCTTGAAAGAGGCGACCTTGACTGGAGAGATATTATCAACCCCAAGGCATAAAATTTAATAACAGATAACAGCTGTGACGGAAAAGAGTAACAATTGTACCCCGTTCAGAGAGAGACACCCCGCGCTGAAAGTGTCTTACGAAAGGTCCTTTGCCAAGACATTCCTGAGCTGACCGTTTGCTGCGTTAAAGCATCGAGTGGAGCATTTATGTTCAATCGGGGTGGTACCGTGGAGTTTATTCTTCATCCCCAATGCAGAGTTATTGCGTTGGAGATGAAGCTTTTTTATTTTAATTCGCAATTCACAATTCGCAATTGCGGGCAAAGCTTCGGGAAAAAGGAAACGGTATTCCGCCGGATTTATGAGGTGTGTAGGGGATGGCATCTTATCTTAATATTATTACCAACCGACCGTAACCGTAGGGGTGGATATTATCCGCCTGTTTGCCTGAAATAATAGGAGAATGAAAATGGCTGAAACAGAACCAACCACGAAAGGTTATAAAGAAAAAAGAAAAGAAAAAAGACAACGTAAAAAAGCGAAAAGAGAATACGAAGCATTTTTGCATTCGTCTTTTATTAAAATAATTATTTATATTTATTGTTTAGCGTTAATTTTATCTTTGAAGTCTGAGGGGCCTTTTTTTGATTTGAAAAGGTTTGTGATAGCCTTTGTTATAGCTACGGTTGTTAGCATAGCTTTTTGGTATATGAGGCGGCTTTGCTTGGGTTATAAGCAAATATTTGAACTTGATATGCGTGCCGTTTATAATTTTGAACGCAGAAAATTACCCTTCTACAAAAACTATAATTACAAACTGCTTTACTATACTCATTTTTTTGAGGGCGATTTCTTAAAAGCAATATCTGTCTGTGATGAATCACTTGAGCATACTAAGAGCAAAAAATACACATTACTTGCAAGACACACGAAAATACTTTCCTTGTTTTTCAGTGAGGGAACTCAAAATATAAAGGAACTCATCAGTCAGCAAAGAGAACTTAAAGAAATAGTAAAAAGTGCTGATTTTGATTTTATGTTAAGACAGTATCAGTTCATAGAATCATATCTTGATGGCGATTATGAAAAGGCTATGGAAACAGTAATTGATTTTATGAGTGATGAAAAAGAAAGCGTTTATAATTCAAGAAAAATAGTCTTTCTGCAGTTTCAGAAAATGTTGTATCTTAAAAATAATGATGCAGAAGGTATTGAGAACTGTAACGCTGAAATACTTAAATGTGACAGCAAACGAAAAACATTCTTTTCAGAATTAACAGATATAAATATACATTAATCGGAGGACAAATAATGGCTTTAGTTACAAAATCAATCAAGGGTACACAGGATACCCTGCCCAATGAAAGCTACAAGGTGCAGTTTATTGAAAATACTGTCCTTGAAACTGCGGGCAATTACGGATACAAGGAAATCAGAGTGCCCGTTTTCGAGCACACAGAGCTTTTCCAGAGAGGTGTAGGCGACACCACCGACGTTGTACAGAAGGAGATGTACACCTTCGAGGATAAGGGCGGAAGAAGCATAACTCTCCGTCCCGAAGGTACTGCAGGCGTTGTCCGTTCATATATTGAGCACGGACTTTTCAACGAGCCTCAGCCTATGAAGATGTGCTATCTTGTTTCCTGCTACCGTTACGAAAAGCCTCAGGCAGGCAGACTCCGTGAGTTCCATCAGTTCGGCTGCGAATGTCTCGGTACGGCTTCACCTGCCGCTGACGCTGAGCTTATTTCCCTTGTGAATGATATCTTCACCTTCCTCAATGT
>JAZPYL010000037.1:0-19684 GCA_045544175.1 Acutalibacteraceae bacterium
TGTCGGCTCATCACATCCTGGGGCTGAATTCGGTCCCAAGGGTTCGGCTGTTCGCCGATTAAAGTGGTACGCGAGCTGGGTTCAGAACGTCGTGAGACAGTTCGGTCCCTATCTGTCGTGGGCGTAGGATATTTGAGGAGCGCTGTCCCTAGTACGAGAGGACCGGGATGGACGCACCGCTGGCGCACCAGTTATCATGCCAATGGTACAGCTGGGCAACTAAGTGCGGATTGGATAAACGCTGAAAGCATCTAAGCGTGAAGCCATCTCCAAGATAAGATATCCCATAGCATAAGCTAGTAAGACCCCTCAAGGACTATGAGGTTGATAGGTTGCATGTGTAAGCGTGGTGACACGTTCAGCTAGGCAATACTAATAGGTCGAGGGCTTGACCATAAATTCCTTGGTTCAAACCTACTACAATCCTTGCTTTACTCTCCTTTGTTCGGTTTTGAAGGTACATGGATGAAACTACTCAGTAATGAGTGGTTTTTTTGTTTGGATGTATATTCATATATTGTTTAAATTTGTATTTGTGTCATTTAATCTTGTAGTGCATAGCGTAGTGTTAAAGTTAAATAATTGAAAAACAAAAATCTCCCTTGTTCATTAAGGCAAGAGAGATTTTTTTATTATTTATGTCTATTTATATTCCGCAGATGTTCAACTAGTGAGTTTACTAATTCTATATCTTCATCGTTTAAACCAGACACATTTACTGTTGAAGTTGCATTGATTCCTAAAAGATAATCAGCGGATACACCGAAAAATTCAGCCAATAAGACTAAATACTGAGTTGAGGGTACGGAAATTCCCATTTCCCAAGCGTTGACACTTGAACGAGTTATACCGAAGTGCTTTGCTAATTCTGATTGTGTTATGTGTTTTTGTTCACGTAATATCTTAATTCTTTCTGCAATCATTTTACCAACTCCTTAATCAGTATAGTAAAATAATCTGTCAGATATTACATTATCAAAATGATGCCACAAATTGACAAAATTAAAATTTTATATTATAATACGCTTAAATTATGATGTTTGTGTCATATGTAATGAAAGGAGTATGTAAAAATGAAAAAAATTAAGAAAGTATTTTTAGTATTGTTAACTACTATAATCTTATGTGGCGTAGCAATGACATCACCGAAAGCTAATGCGGCGATTAATTGGGGCACAAGTGTTTACATTTCAAACTATGGACAGGTTGTTAATTCGATTACATATAATGGTGTCACCGTTAATTCTGTTTATGCTCCTAGAAATCAAGTTTCAAATTATGATGAGGATACTACTTTCTGTTGTGCGGCTTTTGTAAAAAAGTTTTACAGTCATGTATATGGTATCGGTGTGAATAACCTATATCCCGGCAGAACACCCAATGTATATTCCGGTAGTGGATTTTTTTATAAAACAAGTTCACCTGCCGTAGGTGATATTGCAGCAAGCTCGGGGCATTGGGCAATAGTGAAAGAGGTTTCTGGAAATACCGTTACACTTATTGAACAAAATGCATGGAATACAGCATATACTCACGCTACAGTTAATCGGAAACTTATATTGCCTGAAAGTAGCTATTGGTTCTGGAGATATTCTTTGAGGGATGAATCAACCATTACTACAAAAGTTGATTTAGGAGATAACTTTTATGCAGCGATTATAAACACAGAAAGAAATAAGGCGCTAACAGTTGAAGCTAATAACAATGTTGCTATGTATACGTATACAGGTGCAGCTAATCAGATATGGTGTTTTACCAAATGTAATGACGATTCATATAAAATATTAAATTGTAGTAACGGACTGGCACTTGATGTGTATAATGGTACAAATTCAGGTTGGGCTAATGTATGGACATTCGAGAGCAATGATACGAGTGCTCAAAAGTGGAGCTTTTATGGTGACGCTCCCTATATGTTTGTTTCTGCTGAATGCAATTCAGCTGTTTTGGATGTTGCTGATGCTAAATATGATGACGGGACAAATATTTGTATTAATACAAAAACAGGACATAACGCTCAGTTATTTAATGTTGTTCAGGTAGAACCACCAAGTGTAGGTGAAATGACTTATCCTACAATAACGATTGATGAAAATTCATATACCGTAGGTGATAAGGTTAGTTTTTCATGGGCAAAGACAGAGGCAAACACTGATTTTTATCAGTATTGGGTTATTGTTAAGAATATGACTACAGGAAAAAGCTATTATAGTGGTGCTACAGGTAATGCCGGTGATGTTACCAAAAACACCTTATCATTCACTGCTGACACCGAAGGAGAATATAAAATTACTGTTTACGCTGTGCCGTATAACAATAAAGATGCAAGACAAAAAGTAGATGTTAAATATATAAAGGTAGCAAAGCCTCAGACACATTCATACAAATCAACCACAACCAAAGCAACCCTCACCCAAGACGGAAAAACCGTAACAAAATGCTCCGCCTGCGGTAAAGTAAAATCAACAACTACAGTTTATTACCCCAAAACAATCGAACTTTCAAAGACTGCTTACACCTATAACGGCAAGGTGCAGACTCCTTCCGTAATTGTTAAGGATAGTAAGGGCAACACTCTTAAGAAAGATACCCATTATACAGTTTCTTACGAAAAAGGCAGAAAACTACCCGGCAAATATACAGTAACAATTACTTTCAAGGGTAAGTATAGTGGCACAAAGAAGCTAACCTACACCATAGCTCCCAAGGCAACAAGCAAAATCACTGCAACACAGACCACAACAACCGTTACTCTCAAATGGAACAAGGTGACAGGTGCTGACGGATACAGAGTATACAAGTACAACACAAAGAAAAAGAAATACGAAAAGCTTAAGGATGTAACAAAGACTACTCTTAAGATATCAGACCTTAAGGCAGGAACTGTGTATAAGTATAAAGTAAGAGCCTATACCAAGGATGACGGCACAATCTGGGGCGATTATTCAAAGGTATTTGAAACTGCAACCAAATGCAAGACTCCGAAAATCACAAAGCTCTCAACAACCAAGGGCAAGGCAAGCCTTGTATGGTCAAATGTCAGCGGTGAGAGCGGATATCAGGTTTACTATTCAACTAAAAAGGATAGCGGCTACAAGAAGGTAAAGAGCTACAAAGCAAACGTTGTCAAGGGCTCAAAGAGTAAGCTTAAGAGCGGTAAAAAGTATTACTTTAAGGTAAGAGCTTACAAAAAGACCGACAGCGGAACAGTTTACAGCAGCTGGAGTAAGGTTAAGAGTATAAAGATTAAATAATCAAACTGTTTTATAAGAGAAAAAGGGCAGAGAAAAAATCTCTGCTCTTTTTTAGCTTTACATTATTCTTAAGATACAATCAACCCTCTTGCGTAAAACCGTATTTTATGATAAAGTAAAATTGTAATGACGGTAAAAATCCATAGTAACGATATTTTTCAGAGGTAATTGTATGAAAACTGTTTCAAATAAAATCATTTCAATCATAATTACGCTATTAGTCTGCATTTCCGTAGTATCTGTATCTGCTTTTGCTGCAGATAGCGGTGAAAGTAAGTATGTCGGCGACGAAATGGTGTATCTGACACAAAGGTGGCTTAATCAGGAATACGGCGATGTTGAAGATTTCGGTTCTGTGACAGAAAACGGTAAAACGGGCTGGGATACAGTATACGGTTTGTTAAGAGCTTTACAGCATGAGCTCGGTATCACCGAGCTGGCAAATTCATTCGGCTCTGCCACCGTGTCTGCATACGAGCAGAATATTCTTAAAAGACAAGACGGTGTTAAAGACAAAAAATATGCTATTCTTCAATGTGCGCTCTGGTGTAAGGGCTATAACCCCGGATATAAGATTACCGAAAAAGACGGCAAGGTAATTATTGATGCAGTCTTTGACTATGAGGTCGAATATGCCGTAAAGCTTATGAAAACTGATGCAGGCTTTACCGAGCCTGACGGAGTGGTCACCGTCAATGTTATGAAGGCTTTACTGTCTATGGACAGCTTTAAGCTGCTCGGCAATTATGGCGAAACAGAAAAAATAAGAAAGATTCAGCAGGAGCTTAACCGTAAATATGAGGCATATACGGGCCTTAATCCCTGCGACGGTATTTACGGCAGAAACACTAACAAAGCTCTGATTTATGCTCTTCAGGCTGAGGAGAAACTGCCCATAGGAACAGCTAACGGAAACTTCGGTGCAACTACAAAGCTTTGCTGTCCGGAGATTCCTTATGATGAAAACGGGGCGAAAAGCTATCCCGGTACGGCAGAGGGCAGTGCTTATACTCAGCCGCAGATTACCGAATTCACAAAAATACTTCAGTATGCACTCACTGTCAACGGATTTGACACAGGAGAAGCTGACGGAGTGTATGATGATGAGCTCAGAGACAAAATCAAAGAATTTCAGACAGCCTATGGACTTTCCGCTACGGGAAAGGCAGATAAGGGAACCTGGATGTCTCTTCTCACAAGCAGCGGAGACACCTCACGTCCGGCAGTTGCCGCAGACTGCGCCACTATTCTGACGGCAGAAAAGGCGAAAACTCTGTACAGTAACGGCTACCGTTATATCGGAAGATATCTTACGGGCACATATAACGGCGGAGTGAGCAAGGCTATTACAAAAGAAGAGGCAGAGATAATTTTTGATGCGGGACTCAGATTTTTCCCTATATATCAGACCTCTGCCCGTTTAGAGTCATATTTTACCGAATCTCAGGGTACCGAGGATGCAAAAGCGGCCATAGAAGCGGCACAGAAGCTGGGCATACCGAAGGATACGATTATTTATTTTGCCGTTGACTTTGATGCTACGGCGTCGCATATAAGCTCAAGGATTTTGCCATATTTTGAAAAAGTCAGCGAGGTAATGAATAAGAGCGTTTACAGGACGGGTGTATACGGTACGCGAAATGTCTGCATCAGTACGGCAGAAAAAGGCTATACCTGCAGCAGCTTCGTCAGCGATATGTCTACGGGCTTCAGCGGTAATCTGGGCTTCAGACTGCCTTCAGACTGGGCTTTTGACCAGTTCGCTACGGTTACACTCGGAAGCGGCGACGGAGAAATTGAAATAGATAAAAACGGCTTTTCGGGTCGTGATAAGGGTGTAGCGGCTTTACACGTTCACAGCTACAGTAATGCTTGCGACAAGGAGTGCAATACCTGCGGTGAGAGTCGCACAGTTCCCGCTCATAAGTACAGTAATTCCTGCGATACAACCTGTAATGAGTGCTCTGCGAAAAGGACAATCAAGCATACCTATTCAAATGCCTGCGACAAGAGCTGTAATGTATGTGAGGCAACCCGTACACCTGCCGCTCACAAGTGGACAGCAGCAACCTGTACAAAGGCGAAGACCTGTTCAGTATGTAAGACAACATCGGGCAAGGCACTCGGCCATACATATAAGAATGTAACCGCCAAGGCAACTCTTTCTGAAAACGGTAAGACTGAAAGAAAGTGTTCTGTCTGCTCATATATTTCAAAGACAACTACAGTTTACTATCCCAAGACCTTTAAGCTTTCAGCTGCAAGCTATACTTATAACAAAAAGACAAAAACTCCCACTGTAACGGTTAAGGACTCGAAGGGCAATACCCTGAAAAAAGATACGGACTATACCGTATCCTATGAAAAGGGCAGAAAGCTCCCCGGCAAATATACCGTAAAAATTACCTTTAAGGGTAAGTATAGCGGTGTGAAAAGACTTTATTTTACAATCAAGCCGAGGGTGACATCAAAAATCACTGCATCGCAGACAACTACAACAATTACTCTTAAATGGACTGCAGTGACAGGCGCTGACGGTTACAGAGTTTATAAGTACAACACAAAGAAAAAGAAATACGAAAAGCTTAAGGATGTAACAAAGACTACCCTTAAGATATCAGACCTTAAGGCAGGTACTGTATATAAGTATAAAGTAAGAGCCTATACCAAGGATGACGGCACAATCTGGGGCAGTTATTCCGATGTATTTGAAACCGCAACAAAGTGCAAGACTCCGAAAATCACAAAGCTTACGACAACCAAGGGTAAGGCAAGCCTTGCATGGTCAAATGTCAGCGGTGAGAGCGGCTATCAGGTTTACTATTCAACTAAAAAGGATAGTGGCTACAAGAAGGTAAAGAGCTATAAAGCAAACGTTGTCAAGGGCTCAAAGAGTAAGCTTAAGAGCGGTAAAAAGTATTACTTTAAGGTAAGAGCTTACAAAAAGACCGACAGCGGAACAGTTTACAGCAGCTGGAGTAAGGTTAAGAGTATAAAAATAAAATAAGACACAAAAAAGGACAGGTACAAAACCTGTCCTTTTAAATTAATCAGACCTCCGATATTAAGGAAGTAGAAGCTTTTATTTTAAATTTTTACCGAGACACCATTCTGCCCACTTTTCTGTTTTATAGAATTTTTTGTACATCGAATGTCCGTATTTATTCCAACGGGTGTATTTTATATCTGCACCGAGCTTTTGAAGCTCATTGGCATAATAATCATCACTGTCAATTCTGACATTTGTATCGTCGGATGAATGTGCAACCCAAAGAGGAGTTTTAACCAATCTTTGAACATCGTACTTTTCAAAATCGTAATCGAAGGATAAGCCACCCATTACAGGCACCGCAGCTGCAAAATATTCGGGAAAAAGATATGTAATATGCCACACACAGAAGCCGCCAAAAGAGGTGCCTATAACATATATTCTTTTTTTGTCAAAATCTACCGGTAATTCGTCAATAAGCTTTTTCACAGATTTCAGATAGCTTTGTATCAATTCGTCGCCACGGATTGAGCCGAAGGGAGCCTGAGGTAAAAGAAGGTTGCAATCTTCTTTTATAATTTGCTTATATAAGGGTATATGATCAAATAATTGCTTTATGTTGTCGTGGCCTAATGCTCCTGCACCGTGAAACAGTACAAACAAGGGCTTGTTCTTTTCTTTGCTTGTACGGAGTCTGAAGGGAAAACACATTTTATTTTCTTTTTCATTGTACTTATAAGCGGACAATCTCCCGCTTGAAAGCCTTATTATACCATCAGCTTTCCTGTTGTTATTTTTTATCCATTCCTTGCTTTTATTCTCTTTTTTCTTATATTTGTAATAATATCTGTATGAACGCATAATTGAGTGAGGCATTTTTTCTTTCTTTTCAACAGATTCCTGCGACATAATGTAGAGGTAGCCGTCACTGCCCTCAAGCTGAATTCTGTTTAAGTAGGCTTCATACATGTCACGGACATTTTCTTTGAAAATCCTGCGGATTGTGTCAAGTTCATTTTCATTGAAAGCTATAAGCACTAACCCTATGTCAGGAGCACCTTTTTCTATATAAGCGTCAAAAGGCGTAATATCACATAAATAATTGTCAATCAGACAACGGAATCTTAAATCGCTCAAAAAAATCACCTCACAGATATGCTTTGTGTCAATTATACTATTTTAAATCTAAAAAATCAATCTGAAGTGAACGCAGGGGACAGATATCTTGTACGAGTGCTAACAAGGTGCCAGTCCCCGAAATTGCAAAAGGTCATCCTGAACTGTGCGAAGGAGCGAAAGATTCTTCACTGCGTTCAGAATGACAGGGAAAAGGTTCAGAATGACAATCGGGTTCAGAGTTAAACATTAAAAGAGGCAACACGGTCAAAATCCGTATTACCTCTTTGCTTTTTTTGTGGCAAGGAGAAATATCTCCCTTAATCAATATACAGATCTCTTATACCGTCCAAGGCTCTTATTGCCGAAACGGTCATATTAAGGCCTTCCTCATCTTTCGGGAAGATAACTGCCTTCATTACGATAGAGTCGCTTTTTCGCTTTGTAGACATACTGTCGGCATAAAGAACCTCAAGTGTGTGGAGACTTCCGCCGTACCTTTTGATAATCTCCCCAATGTCAGATGCCTGACGGGAAAGATTTTCTGCTTCAATATAAAGGTTCTTTGAGGGGTGTCCCTTTGCGATAAATCTCTTTAAGGTGTTAAGGGTGATGTAGATGAAAAGGGTTGTTACAAGTGCGCCTATATAATAGCCTGCACCGACGGCAAGACCGATACACGAAACTGCCCACAGAGATGCGGCTGTGGTAAGTCCCTTAACGCTGAAGCCTTCTCTGAGAATCGTACCTGCACCGAGGAAACCGATACCGCTGATAACCTGAGCACCGAGTCTCGTCGGGTCAAAGTTAGTAAGTCCCTCATATTCTTTAAAAACAAAGCCCGAGGTCATCATTACAAGGGTAGAGCCTACGGCAACGAGGATGTGGGTTCTGAAGCCTGCAGGTCGGTGGGAATGCTCTCTTTCAAAGCCGATAAGTCCGCTGAAAACTACCGTAAGGGTAAGCTTTATAACTGCATCGACAGCAAACTGAACACTTGAGTTACCGTATATCTCCGTAAGAAAAGCTTTAATTGCTTCCAAGTGTTCCACCTCCTTTGATAATATACTATTATATCACTTTTATGCAGAAAAATCAAATTAATTTATATTTCTTACATTTTAAATTTGTTCTTGATTATCGGGAACCAATAATGTATAATAATGAATAAGATACTTTTGAAAGCCGGAAAGGATGATTTATATGGCAGTGAATAAGGTTAAGCTTTCAATCGGTGGAACAGAATATTCTATCTTAGCTGAAGACGATGTGGCTTACGTCAAGGAGCTCGGCAGAGAGCTTGACAGAAGCTTTGCAAACATTATGAAGGCTAATAAGACAATCTCCACCACTCAGGCAGCTGTTTTACTTGCTCTTGATTATGCCGATGAATCCAGAAAGGCAACTGCAACCGCAGACAGACTCCGTGAGCAGATCAAGGATTACCTTGACGATGCTTCCGATGCCAAGAGTAAGGCAGATTGGGCGAGACATGAAGCAGAAACTCTTAAAAAAGAGCTCGAAAACGCAAGACTTGAGGTATCAAGACTTAAGGCAGAGCTGAAGGCTATTATGGACAGTGCGGCAAAATAAAAGATGAAAAAAATTGAAATATTAGCCCCCGTCGGCTCTCAAGAGGCACTTTACGCCGCTGTGCGTACAGGTGCCGATGCCGTTTATATGGGGTGTAAAAATTTTAACGCGAGAATAAAGGCAGATAATTTCGGTGACGAGGATATCAGAAACGCTATTGATTACTGTCATTCTCACGGATTAAAAGTCAATATAACACTTAATACTCTTGTCAGTGACAGCGAAATTCCCGAAGCACTTGAAACGGTGAAGAAGCTTTGTCAGTGGGGTGCAGACGTGCTTATTCTTCAGGATTTGGGCCTTGCAGCTCTTATTAAGAAGGCGGCACCCACTATTGAACGGCACGCTTCAACTCAGATGTCGGTGCAGACAGTAAGCGGTGTAAAGCTTCTTGAAAAGCAGGGCTATACAAGAGTTGTTCTTCCAAGGGAGATGACCAAGGAAGAAATCAGAAACATAAAAGAAAACACGGATATCGAAATAGAAATATTTGTTCACGGCGCACAGTGTATGTGTGTTTCGGGACAGTGCTATATGAGCAGTATGTTCGGCGGAAGAAGCGGTAACAGAGGTCTTTGCGCACAGCCCTGCCGCCTGCCTTTTGCAGCTGAAAACGGAACGGGCAATGATCTGAGCCTTAAGGATTTGTCTCTTATTGAAAAAGCAGAGGATATAAAAGAGCTGGGCGTGGACTCACTTAAAATCGAGGGAAGACTCAAACGGCCCGAATATGTTGCGGCGGCAGTGACTGCACTGAGAAGCAGTCTTGAGGGTGACCTTAAGGAAGATATCCTTTCAAAGCTCAGAGCTGTCTTTTCAAGGTCGGGTTTCACTGACGGATATTTTACCGATAACCGTGGCAGAGAGATGTTCGGCGTAAGACAGAAGGAAGACGTAACGGCGGCAACCAATCAGGTGCTCAAAAGTTTGTCAAGACTTTATGAAAAAGAGTCGGGTGCAATTCCCGTAAGCTTTCTTCTTACTGTTCTTCAGAATGAAAAGGTTTCACTTTCAGCTTCGGCGATGGGTAAAACTGTTTTCTGTGAAGATGAGTATATTCCCGAAAAGGCAATCAATAAGCCTCTGACTAAAGAAGGACTTACGGAAAGAATTTCAAAATGCGGCGGAACACAGTTCTATGCCGAAAAGGTAGAAATCGACCTTGATGAAGGACTGATTGTTCCTGCAAGCGTGATAAACAATCTCAGAAGAAATGTCCTTTCAGACCTTGAAAATGCCATTAAAGGTGTAAAGGTACATAACTTTACAGATGTGGAAGTAAAATACCCCGAATACAAAGCGACAGAGGGCATTAAATATAATGTAAGAGTTGCAAGACTCAGCCAGATTCCCGATAATTTAGATAATGTGGAAAACTTATACATTCCCCTTAATTTTGAGGAAAATTTAGTGGAAAACGTGAAGAAACTCCCTGTTTCTGTGGGAATTGAGGTGCCCAGAGGTATTTTCGGCAACGAAAGCATTGTTGAAAAGTACCTTCAGAGAGCAAAGAAATGCGGAATAATTATTGCATATTGCTCCACTATTGACGGTCTTGCACTGGCTGAAAAGTACGGCTTTGAAATTCATACGGGCTTTTCAATGAATGTTTTCAACAGTGCTTCAGTGGGCGTTTTAGAGGGTGAAGGTGTAAAGGCTGTAACCTTGTCACCTGAGCTTACCCTTAAGCAGATTGCCAAAATCGGCGGAAGGGTAAAAAGAGGTATAATCGGATACGGAAGACTGCCGCTTATGCTCACAAGAAACTGTCCCGTCAAAAACGGAACGGACTGCAAGGACTGTAAAAGCAATAAATATCTCACCGACAGAAAGAATATGAAATTCCCCGTTGTCTGCTCCTTCGGTGTCAGTGAGGTGCTTAATTCTCAGCCTGTATATTTAGGCGACAGAATGGATGAAATAGAAAATGTTGATTTTATAACCTTCTATTTCACCAAGGAGAAAAAGGAAATCTGCGATGCGATACTTGAGGCATACCGCAAGGGCAGAGGAGTAAAAGGAGAGTACACCCGAGGTCTTTATTACCGTGGACTTGAGGGATAAAAGAAAGGAAAATTATTATGGCAAAAAGAGCTGATTACTTATCATGGGATGAATACTTTTTAGGAATTGCAATGCTCTCTTCCTACAGAAGTAAGGACCCTAACACTCAGGTAGGAGCCTGTATTGTAAACGATAAAAACAGAATTATGTCTGTTGGTTATAACGGCTTCCCTATGGGCTGCAGTGATGACGAATTCCCATGGGAGAGAACAGGCGATTCTTATGACACAAAGTATCCTTATGTGTGCCACGCAGAGCTCAATGCAATCCTCAACTGCCGCGGAGTAAATCTTGAAGGCTGCAGAATTTATGTTGCACTTTTCCCCTGCAACGAATGTGCCAAGGCAATAATTCAGTGCGGTATCAAGGAGGTTGTTTATCTTTCCGACAAGTATGCCGACACTATGGGAACAAGAGCATCAAAAAGAATGCTCACAGCCGCAGGTGTCAAGCTTACAAAGCTCTCACCCATTAAGGATAAGATAATTATCGACCTTGATGAAAATAAAGTATAAGGATAGGGCCAAGAGCCGAGGGCCCGGGGCCAAGGATGCGCCCGGTGGTGTGGCAAAAGAAAAGGACTACCCGCACCGTCAGGATGAAAAATAATATATGTTTGGTAGGGGCGCCCATCGGGCGTCCTTGTTTTTTGCCAACCACGTATTCTTCATAAACAAAAACCATTGTATCGGCTTTTCAGCCTTTACAATGGTTTTGCTATTATATTCTTTTTTTCAGTTGAGCTTTGCCTCTATGCCGAGCTTACCGAGCAATGACTCTATTCCGTTGATTGCAGAGTGGTATCCCCACTTGAACATAGCTGCAATTCTGTCAAAAGCTGAAAAGGTGTCATCCTCACTGTTAAAGACAAATCGGTTATAAAGGGCAGGCTCACTAAGGTCATAGTATTCTCTGAAAAAGATTACATCGGTTTCGTACTCTGAAAGATTTTCTTCACTGAGAGTAATGACTCTTGCACCTCTGTTTATGTTTCCGTAAGCACCGAGTCCTACTGTGGGAGTCTGAAGGATATCAAGGGTCTTATAGGGAACAACAAAGCTGTTTTTATGGTCGTGACCTACGGCAATACCGAGCACGTTGCCGTTTTCAACGAGAGAATCAGCCTGACCGTTGGAGTATTCGGGAGGACAGCAGGCTTCGCCCACAAAGGTATCCTCATTTCTGTATTCCTCGGGGAGCAGATAGAACTCTCCGTCCTTTTCGAAAGAGTATTCAGTGTGCTCGTTTCTTATTTCGGGAATTTTTTCGAAAGCCTTAAAAACCTCGGGGATTATAATGTGCTGGAAGGCGAAGGAGGGGAGAGGAGTGCCGCCGTTTTCTTCAGTGAGGGCGGCTTCTGTTTTTTCGTACCACTCAATCTGATCCTTTGCTACACAGCCGTAGCCGCCAAGGTCGTTTTCCGTGTTATATTCCTGAGAGTCGAAGAACCAGAGGTTAAAGGCTTTTTTTGTGCTGTCTTCACTTGACATAATGGGAATATTATATGTGCCGCAGCCTGTAAGCTTCTTTTCTTCTTCTGTTTCATTACCGATAAAGCAGGAGTAAGTCTTGTAGATTTCGAACTGCTCGTCCTTGCCGAAGTGGTTTTCTGAATCGTGATTACCGAAAACGGCGGCGACCTTTATTTCTCTTTCTTCAAAGACAGACATAAATCTGTCAATGAGCAGCTTGTTGGACCAACTGAAATGTGCATTGCGCGGTCCCACATTGTCACCGGTAAGAACAACAAGATCGGGCTTTACATTGTCGAGAAGACCAATAATAAACCTCTTTGTAAGAGGACGGAAAATGATGGTGTCCTGAATATCTGAAATCTGCAGAATAGTGAATTTACCGTCTTCACCGAACTGAAGCTTCGGTTCATTTTCAAAAACAGCGCTACTTATAAAAGTAACGCTGCTTAAAATCATAACCAAAGTCAGCAGAAGACATAAAATCTTTTTCATTTATGTCAGCTCCTGATATTTTATTTCTGTTTTGAATACTTGAGTCTGTAAACAAGATTCATAAGTACGGAGTCGAACTTGCCGATTGACTTTGTACCGCCGAAGAGCTCGTTTGCGATATATGTCTTGCAGTTCTTTTCCATAACCATTTCGGTTGCGCCTGCCTCGTCCTTGTTGGGACCGCAGCAGATAGCGCCGTTGTCCTTAAGGAATACAGCGTTTCTGGTCTTACCGCCGAGAGCCTTTGCGACCTTCTTTGAGGATTTCATTGTATCACCGGGGTTGAAGGTTGCACACTTAACTGTAATACCTACAATCTGAGCAAAGTCATCAAGGAAGGGCTTGACTGTATTGCCTATTTTTGAAGCGGCAGTGATAGCTTCCTTCTCTGAATGAATAATTGCACCGATATCCTCACGCTTGTTGTAGATAGCCTTGTGCATATCTGCCTCAGAGGGATACTTGTCGCCTTCAATAAGCTCGTCACAGCAGGGGCAGAGACCCACAACAGAAACCTTGTTGCCTTCCTTGTCAGAAAGAACGATTGCATCGTCGATTCTTACGCTGTCATAAGCAGTGAGCTTAGGTGCAGGCATTTCTGCCTTAGCCTTTGTTTCAACAATATAGTTATAAACATCGCTGAAGCCGCCGGCAACCTTGTTTGTAACCTCGTTGTATTTCTTTGCGATGAATTCTTCGCATACCTTTTCAACCTCGTTGGCTACCTTGAATGCATCATCATAGTCTGTGCCGAGACAGACTGCACCGTGATGCTTCATAATAACAGCCTTGGAGTTTGAGCGCTGAAGAGCAGCAACAACACCGTCACGGAGCTTGCCTGTGCCGGGAAGACCGTATGTGCTTACGGGAATGTTGTCACCGATGAGCTCCTTGCTGTAGCCTTCGATGTTATTGATATCACAGCCCAGAGCAGAAACGATAGATGCGTTGGCCTGATGAGTGTGGATAACAAAGTTTACATCGGGGCGGTTAATATAGCACTGTGCATGAAGTCCCTTTTCACTTGAGGGCTTAATGTCGCCTTCGTAGGAAAGGTCTTCAAGCTGAACGAGAATAATATCGTCGGGAGTAAGGCCTTCATAAGCCTTGCCGCTGGGAGTAATAACGAACTGCTTGTCGTCGATACGGCAGCTGACGTTACCCCAGGTACGTGCAATAAGTCCTGTTGAAACAAGCTGCTTACCAGCTTCAACAACAATTTCTTTTGCTTTTAAGATGTCCATTTTTAGCACCTCGTTTTTTAAGAATTGTCAGTACAAGGCAGGCAAATCGCCTGCCTTGCAGATAAGTTGATTTAATTAGCCGACACAGGTGATGTTTGAAAGAACCTTGTCGAAGCGAGTGAGTGCATCGTCAATCATTTCTTCATTGTAAGCAGCTGATGTGTAAAGTCTTGAGCCTGCAAGAGTTACAAGACCTTCTGCCATATAAGCAGCACCCATGTGAGTCATAGCTTCCTTACGTGCACTTGTTTCCTTAAGAACAGTAGGAATACCCCAAGGCTTGCTCCAGTCAATTGAGAAGTGCATTGTACCAACTGTTTCAAGGTGGCATACTGAACCCTGGTTGAATGCTACGAAGGGAAGATTGTACTTGTCGATAATCTGGTTGAGACCTGCAGTGATTCTGTCACCCATAAGGCCAGCCTTCTGACATGCGTTCTGCTTGTCGATTTCTTCAAGTGTGTAGTAACCTGCAACGCAGGAGATGGGAGTAGCAGCCATTGTACCGCCGCAGAATGCCTTCTTGATCTTCATGCCGCTTGCATCAAGACCTGCACCCATGTACTGCATATATTCTCTCTTACCGCCGATACCGCCTGCGCCGGGATAACCGCCTGCGATAACCTTACCGAAGATTGTAAGGTCGGGTTCAACACCGTAGTAGCCCTGAGCACCTGACATACCGATACGGAAGCCTGTAACAACCTCATCAAAGATAAGGAGTGCGCCATACTTACGGCAGAGTCTTTCAACGCCCTTGTTGAATTCCTTGTCAAGAGGACGTGTGCCGCTTTCGGGGCCGATGGGCTCCATAAATACAGCTGCAGTACCGCCGCAAAGCTGATTTCTGCGAAGCTTCTTTTCAAGGTCATTAAGGTCACCGGGGAAGAATTCCTGAGTATCTCTCATAAGACGGATGGGAACACCGCTTGCCTGAGTGAACTTTGAACCGGGAACACGGATACCGTAACCGAGCTGATCGGACCAGCCGTGATATGCGCCGCCCATTTTAAGAATATACTTTTTCTTTGTAGCAAGTCTTGCAACACGGCAAGCTACCATACAAGCCTCAGTACCTGAACCGAGCATACGGAACATATCTACTGTGGGCATTGAATCAGCAATCTTTTTAGCAAGCTTGTATTCGAACTCGTGGAAAAGACCTGTTGAAGGACCGCAGGTGTTAAGAAGGTCGATAACCTGGTCACGAACAATCTTCGGGTTTGAGCCGAGAACTGTGGGGCCGCCTGCCTGAAGGAAGTCATAGTATTCGTTGCCGTCGATGTCATAGAGCTTTGCACCGTCAGCCTTTGTGAAAACAAGGGGGAACGGGTAGTTGAAAGCAAGGTTGTGCTGAACGCCGCCGGGGATAATCTGCTTAGCTTCAGAAATCATTTCCTTTGACTTCTGGCACTTTGCTTCGAAGTAGTTTTCTTCATAAGCCTTAAGAACATCGGGCTTAATTGAGTGAATGGGCTGTGCAATGAGCTTGTCGAGCTTTTCGCAAACAGCTTTTGCATCAGGATAATTTGAAATTGCAAATCTTGTGTCCATCTTTACATCTCCTATGTATAATAGTTTTGAGTGAGTCACCGCTCACTTTTTTTACAATAATATTATACAGTATTTAGCAAATGCTGTCAATTGTATTTTATGCCCAAATAAAAAAGTCTTTTTTGTTTATTTAAAACAACAGATTAACCAAACAATAACAAAAGATTAAAAAAACCGTAAAAACAGTTAAAAAATAAAAATAATTGCAATATTTATCCGTATTTATTAACAATTATAAATCTCGCTTTTTTCTGTTGACAAAGTGTTCATAATTTGTTACTATTTAAGTGTAAAAAATAAATGAGGAGGTGTAAGTAATGGAAGCATTCCAGAACGTACTTAACACAATTTTAGAGTTCATAAAATCTTTCAAAGAATTCTTTGAAAACATCGCAAAAATTTTAAAGGGCGAAGAAGAATAATTCCCCTGACCGCAGGAGTTTTTTACCTGTAAATCTTGTTGAGGAGGTGTAGAATAATGGATGCACTTAAGACTGTACTTTCAACATTTCTTGAAATTATCAGAACACTCAAGGAGTTTATAGCAAATCTTGAAACTGAACTCGGTGTTGATTTCGGAGAAATTCTCAAGAAGGACGAAGAATAATTGAACATCATAACAAAGGCTGTCTGGACGCTCGGCGAAAGGGACAGCCTTTTTATTTTTTTATGCAGTATTTTTTTGCAAATATATTGACAGTTTACACAAGGGGAGTATAATCATCTAAAAATTTGTTTCCTGTCTCTTTCACGGCAGAAAAAGCAAGAAACCAAGAGGGAAAAACAAATGAAAAAAAGTAAAACTGATATGCTGACGGGGAGTCCTCTTAAAAGTGTAATCCGCTTTGCTCTTCCCATAATGGCGTCGTCGATGCTTCAGTATAATTACAGCCTTGTTGATAATATTATTGTGGGCAGATATGTCAGCTCAGAGGCACTTGCGGCTGTGGGCTCGGTAGGGCCTATCGGCTCATTTATCGTCGGCGCGGCTTTAGGGCTTACAAGCGGATTTTCAATTCCCGTCGCACACGCTTACGGAGAGAGAAACAAAGAAAAGCTGTCTCATTATGCAGGCAACAGTATAAGTCTTGCCTTTGTGCTGGGCCTTGTGCTTGTAGTGACCTCCCATATTCTTTCCGGCCCTTTACTCAGACTTATCGGTACACCCGAAGATATTATCGGCCTTTCATCCGCTTATGTAAATATCCTTTACTATGGTATACCTTTCCAGATGCTTTCAAACAACTTTACGGCTATTTCGAGAAGTGTGGGAGAAAGTAAAAAGCCTCTTTATTTTTTCTGCGTCAGTGTGGTGGTGAATTTCTTCCTTGACCTTCTTTTTGTCAAGACCTTCAGCTGGGGCGTTGAAGGTGCAGCTGCGGCAACTCTTATTTCTCACATAGTTGCCTGTACGCTCAACGGTATTTATATCCTTAAATTCAATAAAGAGGTTCAGATAACAAAGAAGGATCTGAAAATAGAAAAAAACGCTTCAATAAGACAGATAAAGCTGGGGCTTCCCGTGTCTCTGCAATTTACGGTTACGTCTATAGGCTCAATGTGTCTTCAGAGTGTGGTCAACTCCTTCGGAACATCGGTTATTGCCGGCTTTACTGCTGCAGGCAGAGTCGAACAGCTGACAAATATTCCCATGTCGGGCCTGGGGGTAGCAAATCAGACCTTTGTGGGTCAGAATTACGGAGCGAAAAACTACAAGAGAATTCTCTCTTCCGTTAAAAAGATATTCCTTCTTGATATCTGTGTTTCAGTGGCAATGAGTATTATTCTTTACACAATCGGCGAGCCCGTAGTATCTCTCTTTATGACGGAGAAAAATCCCGAAATTATGGCGGCGGCAAACAGATATATCCTTGCCATTGCTCAGTGCTACAGCCTTGTTGCAATACTTTTTGTAATGCGTAACACTCTTCAGGGACTTGGCTTTACCTATGCCAATTCTATTGCCGGCATCGGTGAATTTTTCGGAAGACTTGCCATTGCTTTTGTTCTTACTCCTTCTCTGGGCTTTGATGCTGTCTGCTATGCAGGTCCTGCCGCATGGCTTCTTGCAGATATACCTCTTATTATCATTTATCTGTACAAGAGCAGAAAGTTTAAAAGTTTTATAGAAAAAAATGAACACCAAACGCTATGATTTACATTTTGTTAATAATTGTAAATGTACATTATGTTAATATATTTACATAATTTTTTTAGGAGGAAAAATATATGGACTTACAGAAAATCATTGACAAAAAAGACCTCGCTGCAAAATATATGATTGACGAAATCACTCATATCTGCACAAAATTTGAAAAGAGAGCTCCCGGTTCAAAGGGCGAATTACAGGCTTGCGAATACGCTGCAGAGCAGATGAAGGAATACGGCTGTGACCGAGTTTTTATTGATGAGTTCAAGGAAAATCCCGATTCATTCTACGGCTGGCTTTACTTTACCATGACTTGCTGCTTCCTTGCATTAGCTGCATATTTCTTTGTACCCGTTTTATCGGCAGTACTTATCGTAGCAGGACTTACACTTTGCGTGCTTCAGTTCGGTCTTTACAAAAAGACAGTTGACAAGTTTTTTAAAGAAGAGACAGGACACAACGTAACAGGCTTCAAAAAGCCCACAGGTGAAGTTAAGCGTAGAATTATCTTCAACGGTCACCCTGACGCTGCTTGGGAATGGCCTGTTAAGTACAAGTTTACATATCTCGGCTTTGATATTCATATGATTATCGGCTTTATCGGTGCATTCTACACACTTATTATTTCAATTCTTCGCGTTGCAGGTGTAGTTGAAGGTCAGCTTGCAACAACTCTTGGTCTTATTGCTCTTGTTTTTGCTCCCTTCTGGTTTGGTCTTTATTTCCTCTGGAACAAGAAGAGAGTTGTTGATGGTGCAAATGACAACCTTACCGGCTGCTATATGGGTATGGCTATTCTCAAGTTCCTCAAGGATGAAGGTATTGAATTCGAAAATACAGAGGTAGGCGTTATTTTCTCAGGCTCTGAAGAAGCAGGTCTTCGCGGTGCAAAGGCATGGTGTGAAGCTCACAAGGACGAAATGAATGATGTTCCCACCTTCGTTTATGCTTACGACACCATCGCACAGTCTGAGCACCTCAGTGTAAACTACCGTGACCTTAACGGTACTGTCAAGGTTGACAAGGATGTTTCTGACCTTTTTGTTGAAGCTTGTGAAGCACTTGACATTCCCTGCGGAAAGGGTATGGTTCCTCCTCTTGGCGGTGCAACAGACTCAGCTGCTTTTGCTCAGGCAGGTATGCGAGCAACAGGTATCACTGCTCTTAACCACGCACTTCCCGATTTCTATCACACAAGACTTGATACTCCCGAAGCTTTAAACGCAGGCTGTCTTGCAGATTGCTTCGCAGCAAGCGTTAAGGTTCTTGAGATGTTTGACGCAGGAGCTAAGCAGTAATAAAAATGCAGAATGCAGAGTGCAGAATGCAGAATTGCGCCCGGCGGGAGTGGTGAAGGATAAGTTCTGCCCGCCCCGTCAGGTTTAGAATCAAATAAATTTAAGGCTGTTGCAGTAAAATGCGGCAGCCTTTTTATTTAGGTAAAAAGTAATAGTGAAAAAGGAATAGGTGTGGTCGCAGGTAAACTGCGACTTTCTTTTTTTGTGTGCGCTGCGAAGGGTAGGGGAGTGACGGGGACGTCCGTCGATTGTAACCCATCCGTCAGCACAGCTGACACCTTCCCTTTCAGGGAAGGCAAAGGGGAAGTGGGTGGTGAAGGGTTTATGTGGGCGGAAACGGGGCGGCGGCGAGCCGCGAAAATGCCCGACGAAGTCGGCGCATTTTCCAAATGTGAAGTCGGATCGTAGCCATGTCGTTCTGTGAGCCCAGGAGTCGCAAAGCTTTATTGACTTCCT
>JAZPYL010000038.1:0-15435 GCA_045544175.1 Acutalibacteraceae bacterium
TTTTTCCTTTTGTGTGGCTCCGCCACACAAATCCCCTGTGCGCTGCTTCACAGCCCACAGGTGCGGCTCGCCCCCGCCCCCCACCGCCCTATAAACCCTTCAGCACCCCTTCCCCTCCACATATAATCGACGGACCACTCCTTTTGCTCCCCTTCCCTTCGCGGAACTACACAAAAAAAATAAAGGCCGCAGTTGACCTGCGACCTTTAAACTATTCATTTAACCGACCTTACGGGGCGGACAGAACTTAGCCTATGCCGCTCTTTCAGGCGTCCTTGGCCCTGGACACTTGGCCCTCGGCCCTGCAATTGAAAATTGCATTATTTCTTATACATAGGTCTTGCCTTGTATGATGTGTGGAGAAGCTCGTGAGCCTTGTGGCTGTTGGGCTCGCCAAGGAATTCAGCGTAGATTGTCTTTACATCTTCGCTTTCGTGGCTCTTTCTTGAAGGACGCTTTGAATCGTTCTCATAAAGAGCAGCTGCACGAAGAGCCTTAAGGTCTGTAAAGTTACGTGTAGTAGCATCCTGAACAGGCTGACCGCCACCGTTGATACAACCGCCGGGACAACCCATAATTTCGATGAAGGTGTAATCAGCAGTACCTGCCTTAACCTTATCCATAATAACCTTAGCATTCTTTGTGCCGCTTACGATAGCAACCTTAACATCAAGGTCACCAAGCTTGTAAGTAGCTTCCTTGATACCTTCCATACCGCGTACATCGTGGAATTCTACCTTTTCGAGCTCCTTGCCTGTGATAACCTCAGCAGCTGTACGAAGAGCAGCTTCCATAACACCGCCTGTTGCACCGAAGATAACAGCAGCACCTGTACCCTGACCGAGAGGTGCATCGCAGCCTTCGTCGGGAAGAAGATGGAAGTTGATACCTGCAGTGTTGATCATTCTGCCGAGCTCTCTTGTGGTAAGAACATAGTCTACATCAGCAAAGCCGCTTGCATCCATTGTTTCTCTGCCGCATTCGAACTTCTTAGCTGTACAGGGCATAATTGCAACGGAAACGATATCCTTGGGATCGATGCCGTTCTTTTCAGCGAAGTAAGTCTTTGTTACTGCACCCTGCATCTGCATGGGAGACTTACAGGTTGAAAGATGATCAAGCTCTGAAGCATAGTAGTGTTCACAGTATTTGATCCAGCCGGGTGAGCAGGATGTAATCATGGGAAGAACGCCGCCGTTCTTTACTCTTGAAAGGAGCTCTGTTGCTTCTTCCATAATTGTAAGGTCAGCACCGAAGTTGGTGTCAAATACCTTATCAAAGCCGAGACGGCGAAGAGCAGCAAACATCTTACCTGTTACGTCTGTACCAACGGGCATACCGAAGCATTCACCGAGAGTTGCACGGATTGCAGGAGCAGCCTGAACAACAACGTACTTGCTTTCATCGTTGAGAGCTTCGAATACCTTTGCTGTGTCATCCTTTTCGTAGATAGCACCTACGGGGCAGTTTACGATACACTGACCGCAGGAGATACATGATGTTGTATCAAGACCAAGCTCGAAGGGTGAGCCGATGTGTGTGTCGATACCACGTGCGTTTGCACCGATAACGCCGATAGCCTGATTGTTACAAGCAGCTACGCAGCGACGGCAAAGGATACACTTGTTGTTATCTCTTACCATGTGAGCTGCTGAATAGTCGAGCTCGTAAACGGGCTTGAAGCCGTCAAATCTGTCTTCTTCGTCAACACCGTACTCTTTGCAGAGCTTCTGGAGTTCACAGTTACCGCTTCTGATACAGCTAAGGCACTTTCTTTCGTGAGTTGAAAGGATAAGCTCAAGAGTTGTCTTTCTTGCCTTACGAACCTTTTCGCTGTTAGTGAAGATTTCTGTGCCTTCTCTTTCGATGGGGAATACACAAGCAGCAACAAGGCTTCTTGCACCCTTAACTTCAACTACGCAGAAACGGCAAGCACCGATTTCATTGATTTCCTTAAGGAAGCAGAGAGTGGGGATTTCGATACCAACCTGTCTTGCTGCTTCGAGGATTGTTGTACCGTAAGGTACGCTGCAAGGCATACCGTTAATTTTAATATTAAGCATATTTTCCATTATTGCGTACCTCCTTATTTCTTAATAATAGCCTTAAATTTACATGAATCCATACATACGCCGCACTTGATGCACTTTGATGTATCGATTGTGTGAGCTTCCTTGACTGAGCCGGAGATAGCACCGACGGGGCACTTCTTAGCACAGAGAGTACAGCCCTTACACTTGTCAGCCTCGATGGAGAATGAAAGGAGATCCTTACATACGCCTGCGGGACACTTCTTATCAACAACGTGTGCTACATACTCGTCACGGAAGAAGCGAAGAGTAGAAAGAACGGGGTTGGGAGCTGTCTGACCGAGACCGCAGAGTGAGTTTTCTTTAATGTAGTAGCAGAGCTCTTCGAGCTTGTCGATGTCCTCAAGAGTACCCTTACCTGATGTAATCTTGTCGAGAATTTCGAGAAGTCTTCTTGTACCTACACGGCAGGGAGTACACTTACCGCAGGATTCATCAACTGTGAAGTCAAGGAAGAACTTTGCGATGTCAACCATACAGTTGTCTTCGTCCATTACGATAAGTCCGCCTGAACCCATCATACAGCCGATAGCTGTAAGGTTGTCGTAGTCAATGGGAGTGTCCATAAGGTCAGCAGGAATACAACCGCCTGAGGGACCGCCTGTCTGAGCAGCCTTGAATTTCTTACCGTTGGGAATGCCGCCGCCGATTTCGTAGATAACGTCACGGAGAGTTGTACCCATAGGAACTTCAACAAGACCTGTGTTTGTGATTTTACCGCCGAGAGCGAATACCTTGGTACCCTTTGACTTTTCGGTACCCATTGAAGCAAACCAATCTGCACCGTTACGGATAATAGCAGGAATGTTTGCGAAGGTTTCAACGTTATTTTCAGTTGTGGGCTTTGCGAAAAGACCCTTTACTGCGGGATAAGGAGGACGGGGTCTGGGCTCACCTCTGTTACCCTCGATTGAGGTCATAAGAGCTGTTTCTTCACCGCAAACGAATGCACCTGCACCAAGCTTAACGTGAAGATCAAAGTCAAAGCCTGAGCCGAAGATATTCTTGCCGAGAAGGCCTAATTCCTTAGCCTGATTGATAGCAATCTGAAGACGTGCAACAGCGATGGGATACTCAGCACGAACATAGATATAACCCTCTGTTGCACCGGTAGCATAACCGCAGATAGCCATAGCTTCAATAATACAGTGGGGGTCACCTTCAAGAACTGAACGGTCCATGAATGCGCCGGGGTCACCTTCGTCAGCGTTACATACAACATATTTCTGGTCAGCCTTGTTAGCAGCTGTGAAGCTCCACTTAAGACCTGTGGGGAAGCCGCCGCCGCCTCTGCCGCGAAGACCTGAATCCTTAACAATCTGGATAACCTGCTCAGGTGTCAATTCGGTAAGACACTTTGCAAGAGCCTGATAGCCGTCATAAGCGATATATTCATTGATATCCTCGGGGTTGATAACACCGCAGTTGCCAAGAGCAACTCTCTTCTGCTTCTTGTAGAAGTTGGTGTCGTTAAGGCCCTTGATTTTTTCGGGAGTAACTGTTTCTTTGTAGAGAAGTCTTGTAACCATACGGCCCTTGAGAAGATGCTCTTCAACGATTTCGGGAACATCTTCAACCTTAACCTCTGAATAGAAGCAGCCTTCGGGATATACGATCATGATGGGGCCGAGTGCGCAAAGGCCGAAGCAACCGGTGCGGATTACCTGTACTTCCTTTTCAAGGCCCTTTGCCTTGAGCTCTGCTTCCATCGTTTCGATGATTTTCTGAGAATTTGAAGAGGTACAACCGGTACCGCCGCAAACGAGCACATGTGAACGATACATTTATACTTCCTCCTTATTTTGTAATAGCGCCAACTGTGTATTCAACAACGGGGTTGCCGTTTACAAGATGGTCAACAACGATTCTGGCAACCTTTTCTTCAGTAAGCTGAACATAAGTTACCTTTTCCTGGCCGGGTACTGTAACCTCTGCGATAGGTTCGTACTGGCACATACCGATACAGCCTGTCTGTGCAACGGTAACATTTGTAAGGTTGCGCTTAGCTGTTTCTTCAACAAATTTATTCATAACAGGTCTTGCACCTGCTGCGATACCGCAAGTAGCCATACCAACAACAACTCTGGTAAGTTCGGTAGAGTCGTCACGGGCTGTAAGGTTAGCCTTAGCAGCATCTCTTAACGCCATAAGCTCTTCAAGAGTTTTCATTTGTTTACACCTCCGTAAGTTGTTTCGTGTTTTCTGTAATGTATTCTTTTATCCAAGCTGCTATGCTCGGTTCATTGAGAGGAACATCGCCGAGAATTTCCTTGAGCTGTCTTGTATCAACTGTGAATTCCCTTTCGTCAATCTGCCTTTTATAGACAAAGTCGATATGAAGATTCATCGTTATAAGAGTAATAACCGTTGAGCACATATCCCCTATCGGCGTAAAATCAAGATGATCAGTTTTAAAACGTGCCGTAGTCTTTGTGCCCACACCGAGCTGACTTTCAATATCAAAGGATCCGCCCGTCATCTCAGCAGCCATTCGGAAAAGAGGAATACCCATTCCCACCTTTCTTGTGGTGCGTGTTGTAAAGAAGGGGTCCCTTACGCTCTCAAGCTGTTCAGGGCTCATACCCTTGCCGTCATCACTGACAGCGATAATAAGCTCATTGGTCTTCGTGCTTTCCGTAAGCTCAATTGTCACCAGAGAGGCTTCTGCTCTTATGGAGTTCTGAGCTATATCAAGCACATTCAGAGAAAGCTCTCTCATCAGTTCATATATTTGTCAAGAATGCCCTTAACATCTTTAGCGGTAATCTTGCCGTAAACATCATCGTTTATTGTGATAACGGGAGCAAGACCGCAAGCACCGATACAGCGGCAGGCTGTAAGTGAGAATTTACCGTCTTCAGTGCATTCATCTGCACCGATACCGAGCTGTGCTGAAATCTCGTCAAAAATTTCCTGAGCAGCCTTAACATAACAAGCAGTACCGAGGCAAACTGAGATAGCGTATTTACCCTTGGGAGAAAGAGCAAACTGAGCGTAGAATGTTGCAACGCCGTACACTTTTTCAAGGGGTACGTTCATACCTTCTGCAATCTTCTGCTGAACTTCAAAGGGGAGATAGCCGTAAATATCCTGTGCAACCTGCATTACGTGCATAAGCTGGCTGAGGTCTCCTGTGCATTCAGCAATTACTGCATCAAGTTTTGCTGCCTGTTCAGGTGTGTCCTTGAACGGGAGTGTGCTGATTTTCTTAAGCATTAACTTTTGTCCTCCTTTTAAACGGGTTCACCGTTAAAATTTTGTAAGCTGCAAGGCCAAGAATTATACAATAACCCCACAGTATTCCATACTGTTAAATCATAACATAAAAAACCAAAAAAATCTACTGATTTAGCAAAATTAATCTATCAAAATATGGTTTTTAGGTTTTTGACAAAAAACAATTATTTTTTTAATATAAAATAGACAATTTTTTATTGAAAAGCCCCTGTTTCAGTAGGAATTCGAGCTTTTAAAAAAGGCAAAAATCAGGGCAAAACAAAACAAAATGTTGCACAAAATACCGTCTTGTTTTTTGTGGGATAATACAAAGTTAGAAGGCTCTTCAGAGTGTCTTATTGACCTTTCAAATATGTTAAGGTATAATTAACCCGATAAAAATTTATGTTTATATTGAAAGGAAAGAAAACTATGAAAACCTTAAAGAAATCACTCTCAATAGTTCTTGCTCTTTTAATGGCTTTTTCTGTATGCATTTTTGCCTCAGCCGAAGATGCAGCACCTGCTGATGAGGTTACAGGCTTCACAGACGAGGACTTTCTTACAGTCAAGGGCAGAAAAATGTTCAATCAGAAGGGCGAAGAGGTTCAGCTCAAGGGTGTAAATATCGGTGCATGGCTTGTCCGTGAGGATTGGCTTAATCCCGACGATGCAACTGTCAAAAAAATTGAAGAAATGACAGAAAAAGAGATAGCTGAATACACCGGCGTTTATTACCACGAGCTCACCGAAGAACAGAAAAAAGTTTATGACCCCTATCACGGCAAAAAATATGACGGCGAAATGATTTATGATGTTTTGGAAACCCGTTTCGGCAGAGAAAAGGCTCAGGAGCTTCTTAACCTGTTCTATGATAACTGGTTCACCGAATGGGACCTTGACAACATCAAGGCTATGGGCTTCAACTGTGTACGTGTTCCCTTCTGGTACAGAAATTTTTATTACGATGACAAGGGCACAAAAATCCTTGACGAAAACGGCGAATGGGATTTCTCCCGTCTCGACTGGGTAGTTGAGGAATGCTCAAAGAGAGAGCTCTATGTTATCCTTGATATGCACGGTGCAGTAGGCTCCCAGAGTGATGCTCCTCACAGCGGACGTGCTTTTCAGGGCGCACAGCTTATGGAAAACAGTGAAAGAGGCGAAAGATACCGTGAGCTTACCGATGAGCTCTGGACAGCTATCGCTTCAAGATTCAACGGCAACCCTGCCGTTGCTATGTATGACCTTCTCAACGAGCCTATGTGCGATGTTCAGTGCGGTGAGCTTATGAGAAGAATCAACAACGAAGCTATCTACACCCGTCTTTATGATACAGTACGCGCTGTCGATAAAGATCATATAATTACTATGGAAGCTATCTGGACAGGCTTCGCACTTCCCCACACCTTCTTCAAGGGCTGGGATAACATTGTATATCAGGTGCATTTCTATAACAACTCTGACTTTATCTTCAATTTCTTCCTCATTCTTACCATGGCAATTCATCCCAATGTACCTCTTATGGTCGGTGAATTCTATCCTCATAAGGCTACAACATGGGAAAACTGCTTCAGCACAATGAACAAGCTCAATTACAGCTGGATGTGCTGGACATACAAGGCCACCGGCCACGGCATGTGGTCATCTGACTGGTGTATGTACGGTGCTAAGGACGGCTTCTGGAGAGCTAAAATCTTCAACGGAACCTATGAAGATATTGCTGCCGCATGGAGTGCAGAAAAGCTTAACACTCAGACAGGCTTCCAGAACACAGGTCATTATGACAACAATGTAAAAGAACATCTTTGATAAAAAAAGGCTGTCGGGAGACAGCCTTTTTAAATGCGCAATTCACAATTCGCAATGCGCAATCGCGCTCTGAAGAGTAATAAAAGATAAGTTCTGCCCGCCCCACAGAGATTTTTGTCGCAGAGAGCTGCGACCTTTTTTGTGCGGTGTTGCGAAGGGAGAGGATTCCTTCTGTCACTGCGTGACACCTTCCTCAAAGAGGAAGACTTCGGCTCCCTTAAAAGGGAGCCGTCGGCTTCGCCGACCGAAAAAGGAAAGTTCTGCTTTTGGGTTTATAGGGTGGTAACGGGGGCGGCGAGCCGCACCCCGTTACCGCCCCATAAACCTTTCAGCACCCTCTTCCCCTCCACTTACAATCGACGGATTTTCCCAAAGCAGCTTTATACCATTGCGGCAGCGGACAGAGAAAATATCTCACACAAAAAACCGCGACCGCATTTTTCTTTCTCCATTCATAAATTCCTGTATTGAGTCTCCTTGATTTTCTTCTGTATCTGTGTTATCATTACCTGCACAAAAATCACGAAAGGAAAGAGTGAGTAATGAAGCAAAAAGATAATCTTTATACCTACATTAAAATCGCACTTCTTATATCTCTTATTATCCTTTCATCTTATATTTATATCCCCATGCCCTCAGTGAGTGTCCTGTCTCTCCAAACCGTTGTAATAAACCTCACTGCACTTATGCTTTCGCCGCTTGAAAGCCTTGCTGCCGTCGGTATATGGCTTCTTATGGGTGCTGTCGGTCTTCCGGTATTTTCAGGTGGCGGAGGCCTTGGCAAGCTTTTCGGTATTACGGGAGGCTTTTATTGGGGCTTTCTTATAGCTGCACCGGTTATGAGCTCTCTTAAAGGTAAAGGTATCAGCTTCAAAAGATATCTGGCCGTTACTCTAACCGGTATACTGATTGAGCACACACTTGCCGTATTTGTTATGTGTGTTCATAACAGCTTCAATATTCCTGCCGCCTTCAGCAGCATTTCTCTGCCCTTCCTTGCAGGAGATATTCTTAAATGCATAGTCTCGGCAATTCTTGCCGTAAAACTGAATTCCGTTATAAATTTAAAGGACAGACACCATTGATGCCTGTCCTTTTTATTATTCAGTTACTTCTTCCTTTTCGAAAATAATATCCTTCGCTTTGGCGATTGCTTTATCAATCAATCCGTCTAAATCAAGAGCGTTCCTTTCATACTCTTCTTCAAGCTTTTCTCTTCTTCTTTTTTCTTCGGCTTCTCTCTTAAGCTTTGAATCGTAGATTTCACTGATACGGAAATCCGAATCGTAATGCTTATGGGTAAAACCGTTTTTCTTTGCCATTTTCTTTCTGAATTTCTTGCTCTTTTTCATAGTAAGGATATTCTCACCGTAGTAAATACCCATTTTATCCATTATTGCCTTGTGTGCTTCAAGTCGGTTTTTAAAGGACTTGAAGTTCTTATTTTTACTCCAGGCATTTTCGCTGAGTGCAAGGCCACGGTTAAAGAGCATAAAGAATAACTGCTTTTCATTTACAATCCACTCAGTCCAGAGCTCAGCTTCTACACCGAGAATATTATCTTTAAGCTCATTTTTTATTTTCAGCTTTTCGGGCTTGAACTTATATGTATCCTCAACAGTACAGTAGGCATAGTACATATCAAAATAGAAATTTTTATGATTTGAAAGAATTACCTTGCCGCCTTTTTTGAGGTGTCTGATAACATTCTTGTCATCCTTCGGTGTCCAGTACTGAGCTACAACATCGGGTTCTGTTTTATTTGATGCAAGAACCTCATTCCAGCCTACCATTATTTTACCCTTGCTCTTGAGGAAAGCATTTATTTCATTAGTAAACCAGCGCTGAAGATCAACCTCATCCTTAAGCTTTTCGGCCTTGATTCTCTTCTGACATTCGGGACATTTCTTCCATTCGTTTGTGGGAGCCTCATCACCGCCTACATGGAAATACTCAAAGGGAAACAGATCGGCAACCTCACCGATTACATCCTTGACAAAATCAATAACATCATTTTTACCGAGGCATAGAGTTCTGTTCCAGTTTTTATTACCTCTGCCTTGCGGGATAACGGCACCGAAGAAATCAAAAACTTCACACTCAATATTACGGCAAGCCAGCTCATTATATGCCGCAATAGCAGCTGCACTGTGTGCAGGAAAATCAATTTCAGGAATGATTTCAATACATCTTTCCTTAGCGTAGGCAATAATCTCTTTTATATCCTCTTTGGTATAATATCCGAAATGCGGAGTATGGTCCATTTCCTTGCAATCCCACGCATGAAGCTGACTGCCCTTTCTGTAAGAACCGACTTCAGTAAGACGGGGATATTTTTCGATCTCAATTCTCCAGCCCTGATCGTCAGTAAGATGCCAGTGAAAACGGTTGAGTTTATATAAAGCCATATAGTCAAGATATTTCTTTACCGTATCCTTACCGAAGAAATGGCGGCTTTCATCAAGATGTAAGCCTCTCCATTTATTTTCAGGGCTGTCCTCTCTTATTTCAAGCTGAGGACAGATAAAGGTTTCTTCGTCGATCTCATCCGTAAGGAAAAGCTGACGGAGAGTCATAAGGCCGTAGAACGCGCCGCTGTATGTACCTGCAAAAACTTTTACGCAACAGGCTTCGGCAATAAGAGAATATGTTTCCTCACCGAGATCGGAGTCGTAGATATATTCGATATGTGCGGCATCCTCTGACTCTCTTGTTTCTATGGGGAGATATTCTTTTACAAGAGGTCTGATTGTCTGAAGCTCCTGTGCTACCTTAAGGATTACTCTCTTCTTATAAAGGAAGCAGTCACCCTCTTTGATGATGAGATTGTTAGGCATAGGAATAAGCTTAATCATTTTTGTTATCCTTCTTTCCGTATTTTTTCTCAATTTGTCTGTTATTTATAAGATTATAAATTCCGCCCCAGCAGAATTTTCTTCTTTCCCAATAAAGAAGGGACGCGCCCTTTCTTATGGCATTCGGCTGAGCCTTTTTATATGAGGCAAAGTCAAGATTTATTGCTTTAAGATGCTTATAATATCCGTCCAGTCTTGAAAGGAAGCTGTCATAGTCCTTATTCTCTTCCTTTGTCCATGCAGTTTCGGCAAAGGCACCTAAACGCGGAAAGGTACAGTACCCTGCCTTTTCCATCGTTGGTACAAACTCCGTCCACAGACAAGCCTCCACACCTTTTATACGGTGCAGATTTTCTTCTCTGACGCCGTCGGGAACAGGATTGTATTTATAGCATTTTTCAAGACTTGTCTGTCCGTAGGGAAGATCAAGATAATAGGCCTCTGAAGGTGAAAGGATAAAGGATCGTCCCTTGTTTATTTCACCTGCGACCTCTTCCTCCTTCATATCACCATTCCACAATTGCCATAAAATAAAGCTGTCAGTCATATATTCCTTGACTCTGTCATTCCACATAATTACCTCGATGCCTTTATCTTTAAGGTAATTACCGATACGGTTGAGATAATAGGTATGAAGCTCCTCTTCTTTTTTCAGGCCCTCTTCCTTCATACGTCTCTGACATTGAGGGCAGAGCTTCCATCTTTCGGTAGGAACCTCATCACCGCCTATATGTATAATACCGTCAGTGAATATTTCAAGTGCCTCATCGAAAAGAGAAAAGACAAAGTCAAATGTGCTTTCTTTACCTACACACAGAACATCATACTTTACACCCCATTTTGTTTCCGTCACAAGCTCTCTGTCAAAGCAGGAAAGGAAGGGATAAGCAGCTATTGCGCTGACTGTGTGTCCCGGTGTATCAATTTCAGGTATAACCTTTATAAAAAGAGAATGAGCATAGTCCACAATCTCTTTCATATCCTCTTTAGTATAATATCCGCCGTGAGGAACAGAGTTGAAATTGGTATGGGTTCTGTAGGAGCCGATTTCCGTCAGAAGAAGATGCTTTTCACTGTAAAACCTCCACCCCTGGTCATCGGTAAGGTGCCAGTGAAAGCGATTGAGCTTATGTAAAGCCATAATTTCCAGAAAAACGAAAACCGCCTCTTTCGCGAAGAAATATCTTCCGCAGTCAAGCAAAAAACCACGGTAGTCCATATTGGGCTCATCGGTAATTTCTGTCTCACACAAGGTCAGTTCTCCGTACATAAGCATCTGCTTAAGAGTCTGTATGCCGTAAAAGATGCCTTTTTCGGTTCTGCCCTTAATTATGACCTCATCTTCCTTTACAGAAAGAGTGTAGCCTTCTTCGCGAGGTATTTCTTCACTGAGAGAAAGAGAAATTTTTTCTCTGCCCGTTCCCAGAAGCGAAATATCAAAGCTTTCCTCAAGGAATTTCTTAAGGGCTGCTACAGCTTTGGGAAATTTCTGTTCCCCTTCGATTTCACAAAGTCTTGTAAGTGTAAAAACAGGTCTGTCGCCTGCCGTAATACTCTGTGGCTTAGGTATAATGGGATAGTTCATGGCTATTTAATTAATAGAGTATCTTTGAAAGAACAAAGCAGGTCCACAATGCCACTACAAAAAGTGCTTCTGCGGGAATTGCAAGCTTTGTGTAGGGGCATTTCCAGCCTTTATCAACAAAGAGGAAAATTGTTCTTGTTGTAAATACTGTTGTTGCAAAGAAAAGTCCGCCTGCAAGAGAATAAACGGGTGTGCCGAGAGCTATTGTAAGATATACAAGAAATGCACCGAGAGCGATTGATATACCGCCGTAATAAACTCTGATTTCCGTAATACCTGCATTGTCAACGGGCTTTATTGCAAAGCTCTGTGCGTTCTTTACGGGACTTATAATAAACACAATACCCATACAGAAAAAGTAGCCTGCAAGACCTATAACTGCAACCGATGCAGGAATATTTGTGAAGAAAAGCTCCTTCGCCATAGTAATTAATGTGTCCATATTTTTATCTCCTTTTTCGTCATATTTTTCATTATATTATATAATAACATAAATTATATCACAGGTAAAGGGTGTTTCTTCAAAAAAACTTAATCAAAAAGCCCACTCATTTTTTGATTTAGCTATTGAACATTTTAAAAAAATATGGTAATCTATTAAGGAATAAAAAGAATCAACTTACCGAAAGGGAGAATGTATAATGTTAGAACAGGTTGAAAATAAAATTCTTGAGCTCAAAAAGCTTCAGGCTGAAGAGTATTACAAAAAAAAGGATGCTGACCTTCAGGCATGGGGTCTTACTCATAAAACTGAAGGAAATAAGGTAACACCCATTATCGTAACCGACGAAGAATACGAAGCACTTATCAAGGCTTCAAGCGGTGTTGACAGAGTAGGCAGAAATACCTATTCAAAGGTTCTCACCGTTCTGGCTTATATTGCTGTCGGTGTCGGTGCGGTTTCAGGCAGTGTTATTGCAGCCCTTGCAGAAAACCTCAATTTTGTTTATTTCACACTCTGCATTATTGCAGGACTTGTCCTTGCAGTTATATTCAAGAGTCTTTCAGAGGTAATCAGACTCCTTCAGCAGATTATCGACGAAAAGCCCAATCAGAAGCCCGAGGGCGCTGTTCCTCCCCAGCCGAAATCAGCACCCAAAGCAGCTAAAGTTCAGGTTCAGGCTCAGCCTCAGGCAGCACCGGTTTATCCTCAGGTACATATTCAGCCTCAGGGTCAGCCTGTTTACCAGCCTGTATATACTCAGGTTCCTCTTCAGGGCGGTCCCGCAGTATTCTCACAGCAGCCTCCCGTATATGTTTATCCTCAGCAGCCCGTTCAGCCTCAGCCCACAAGGCCTCAGGAAACAGGCATTCACTACGGTGAGCAGAAATAAAGAAAATATGTAAAAAAGCAAGGTAGCAAAAATCAACTTTTGCTACCTTTATTTTTTTATCTTTTAAGAGCCTTCAGAGGATCGATATTCTTGCCGTCCTTAAGCGTCTCAAAATGAAAATGTGCTTCCTGCTCACTTTCACAGGGCAAGGCTCCCGTATTACCTATAAGATCGCCTTTCTTAACCTCTGCGTCAATCTTCACCGTTGTTCCCTGCTCAAGTCCGCAGTATCTGCCCGTAAATTCACCGAAATCAACCTCAATACAGTAGCCGTAGGATGTATCCGAATAAACCTTGGTCACCTTGCCGTTACCTGCAGCATAAGTCGGTGTTCCTTTTTCACAGACAAAATCAATTGCCTTATGGACACGCCAGTCTCCCATTGTCTCGTCATATACGGGAGATTCAGAATAGTCCTTGAGTATATCCTCCGTTACAGGCAAGATATAGCTTGTATTACCGTAGTTTGCGACCTGCAGCTCGGTTGTTATCTCTTCAGTCGTTGCAGGCTCTGTTGTTGTAACAGCTTCTGTTGTAGTTTTCTCTGCCTCCTCGGTAGGCATATCTTCAGTCAGTCGGGGATCAGCTTCGTCAGTCTTTTCAGCCTGAGCCTCTTCGGTAATAATATATTCCGTCTGCTGACCGTCATAGGCAATCTCAGAAATAAGATTACTTGAAGCACGGTAAATCACACCTATTGCAACTGCCATAAGGCCCAGACACACTGCTGCCGTAATATAAAAACCTTTGCCTGTATACAGCTTCGACATAAAGCTCTTCTTTTTCATTGTATTTCCTCATTTCCTAAAATTTTTCTTCACCTTTATTATGGATAAAGAATGTTCTTTTTATACGGCAGAAAAAAGCCGAAAAAATTTTACAAAAAATCAGAACAAATGTTTGCATTTTATGAAATTATGTGTTATACTACCTTTAGCGAACATTTGTATCATTTTTTCCGCAATGTTTTTATAATATGATTTTTAAAGAAAAGAGGTAGTTTTATGAAGTCCTTAAGCGAAAACCAACACCGAATTCTTGAATATTTAAAAGAGCGAATGAGTGACGGCGTTCCTCCCTCAGTCCGAGAAATCTGTCAGGCTGTGGGTCTGCGATCAACCTCCTCCGTTCAGGCTAATCTTGATGCCCTTGAAGAAAAGGGCTATATTGTCCGTGACCCTATGCTCAAAAGGTCAATCCGTATTGTAGGTCAGGCTGAAAACGTCCGTCATGTTCCCCTTCTCGGTACGGTTACTGCAGGTCTGCCTATTCTTGCCGTTGAGCAGGTTGAATGCTATCTGCCATTCACCGGCGGTCATCTCTCAAAGGACAAGGATCTTTTTGCTCTGCGTGTCAAGGGTGAAAGTATGATTAATGCAGGTATTTATGACGGGGACATTCTTTTTGTTGAAAAGACCCCCACTGCACGCAACGGGGATATTGTTGTTGCTCTTATTGAAGACGAGGCAACGGTCAAGACCTTTTACAAAGAAAACGGTCATTTCCGTCTTCAGCCTGAAAATGATGCTTTTGAGCCGATTATTGTCAACGAGCTGATTATTCTCGGCAAGGCTGTTGCAATGATGAGATACCTGTAAAAGAGCTAAAGCTCTTTTAAATGCAGAATGCAGAGTGCAGAATGCAGAGTGCAGAATGCAGAATTGTGGTCGCGGATTTTCCGTGACCTTTCTTTTTTGCTCTTTTCCACAGAAGAATGGAGTTGTAACGGGGAAATCCGTCGATTGTATTTCTACTATCATTCTTAATGCAATCCTTTGTCATTCTGAGCTTTGCGAAGAATCTTCGGTTTTTTGGTGCTAACTTTAAGGTCGTACTTTTGATATTTATACGGATGTCTCTTCCAAGTTCTACTCCGCTCGAGCCGCTCGGGCTTTTCCTTTGGCTCAGACGAGCACCAAAGGAAACAAAATGCCCTTCTTTTTTGGTCGGGAAAAGAGAGTGCTGTTTCTTTGAGTATGCTTTGACGAAAAGCTCTGCCTTTCAATAAGGCACTACTATCGGCTACTTTCCCTCAGGGTGCGACCGTGGCAGGTCGCAAGACAATCGGGTATGCGGTGCTTTATAGGTATGTGGTTCTCAGCTTCGTGGAGAGGAATGGGTGGTTTATTATTTTTTGCTCAATGTCTTATTAGTTCTACGTCGGGAAAAGAGAGTGCAGTTTCTTTGGGTATGCTTTAGAGAAAAGTTCTGCCTTTCAATAAGGCTTTGTTTATCGGCTACTTTCCCTCGGGGTGCGACCGTGGCAGGTCGCAAGACAGCCGGGTATGCGGTGCTTTAGAGATATGTGGTTCTTGGCTTCGTGGAGGGGAGGTTGTACTTTTACTTTTAGGGGGGCGGTAGAGGGGCGGCGGCGAGCCGCACCTGTGCCTGCGAAGCAGTGCACAGGTCAAATGTGTGGCTGTGCCACACATTTGGAAAATGCTCCGACCTCGTCGGGCATTTTCGCGGCTCGCCGCCGCCCCCCCCCCCCACCTATTTTTTTAAGCACAACTTTCCCTCCACAAAACAAAAAATAAAAAAGA